>NZ_JAHDTG010000091.1 GCF_018531475.1 Pseudonocardia mahuensis | reverse complement strand
CGATCAACGCCTTCCCCGGCGACCACCCGTCGGAACACCGGGCCATCGCCGAGATCGCCGAGTCCACGGGCACCCGGGCCGCGGTGTGCACCCACTTCACCAACGGCGGCGCCGGAGCCACCGAACTGGCCGAAGCCGTCACCGAGGCCGCCGCGGAGCCGTCACGGTTCCACTACCTCTACCCCGACTCCGCACCGCTACGGCAGAAGATCGAGACCGTCGCCCGGCAGGTCTACGGCGCCGACGGCGTCGACTACGACCTGGCCGCGGCCCGCCGGCTCGACACCTACGAACGCAACGGCTTCGGCCGGCTACCGGTGTGCATCGCCAAGACACACCTGTCGATCTCCTCGGACGCGGCGCTGAAGGGCGCCCCGACCGGCTGGCGGCTGCCCGTCCGCGAGGTCCGCGCCTCCGTCGGCGCCGGGTTCGTCTACCCGATCTGCGGCGACATGCGCACCATGCCCGGACTCGGCACCCAGCCCGCCGCCCACCGCATCGACATCGACGCCGACGGCAACATCGTCAACCTGTCGTAGCCGGTTGCGAGCAGGGTCGATCAGGGTTGCAGTTCGGCGAGCACGAGCGGAGCCTCGTCCAGGAGTTCCCGGGCCAGGAACCCCAGCCGTGCGATCCGGGCTCCCAGCCGCTCGCCGGCCGTTGCGTGCACGTGCGTACCCCAGCACGCCGCCTGCGCCGGTGACGCGCCACGCGCCAGAAACCCGGCCACGATGCCGGACAGCACGTCACCGCTGCCTGAGGTGCCGAGACCGATGTGCCCGCTCTCGTCCACCCAGAGCCGGCCGTCGGGGTCGGCGATGTGGCCGAAGAGGGACACGACGGCGCCGTACTTCGCCGCGATGGAATGTGCCGCCTCCGCGAGGTCGTCGAGCTCGTCCTGGTCCCGCTCGAGCAGCGCGGCCGCTTCCCCGGTGTTGGGGGTGAGGACGACGCGACCGGCGACGCGTGCCACGGTCTCCGGCTGCAGGCCGCGCAGGGCGTAGGCGTCGAGGACGAGTGTCGCCTCCTGGCCCACCCGTTCGACCAGCCGCGCGACCAGGCGCCGGGTCTCCTCGACGCCGAACAGGCCCGGGCCGATCAGTACCGTCTGCGCCGAACCGAGCAGCTCGGCCAGGAAGTCCACAGCGGCATCGGCGACGGAGCCCTTGTCCGTCTCGGGCACGGACAGGGCCAGCGCCTCGGGGACGGTGATCCCCACCGCCGTCGCCACCGACTCCGGCCCGGCCAACTGCAGGACGCCCGCCCCGACCCGCAGCGCACCCACACCTGCGAGCAGGAGCGCTCCCGGCGTTCCGCGGCTGCCCCCGACGACCAGGACGGTGCCACGCGAGATCTTGTCGCCCCGCTCGGGAGCAGGCAACGCCCAGGCGCGCAGGGCAGCCGGGGTGATGACCCGGCGCTCAGTCAGGTTCGGATCCGGCATCGGGCTCCGCCGTGGGTGAGGCACCGTGCTCGTCGAGCATCTCGGTGGCGTTGAACGTGAGGAGCCGCAGGCCGTCACCGGGCTCGCGCTCGAAGATGGTCACGGAGCAGTTGGCCAGGCTGGTCGAGCGCGTGATCGTCATCAGCTCGTCCTCGACGAGCTCCTCGAGGATGTAGCGGGTGAGCAGGATCGGCGCCTCGTGGGTGAACCACACGACCCGCTCTCCCGTGAGGTCGAGACTCGCGTCCCCGAGCACCGAGCGCAGCCGCAGCGCGACGTCGGCCCAGGACTCACCCCCGGGCGGCCGGTAGTAGAACTTCCCCAGCCGGCGACGCCGGGCCGACTCGTCGGGGTGCCGGGCCTCGATGCCCGCTTTCGTGTGCAGGTCGAGGATGCCCAGCTCGCGGTCGCGCAACCGTTCGTCCACGTCCAGCGGGACCGCCCCCAGCGCCGCCGTCGCCTCGCGCGCGGTGTCCAGGGCCCGGCGGTACGGCGAGGACATGACGACGGTCGGCCGCTGCTGTGCAGGCAGTCCCGCCAGCCACTTCCCGAGCGCGCTCGCCTGCTGGCGTCCCAGGGCGGAGAGCGGCACGTCCGCATCCCGCTCGGCGAGATCGAGCAACTCGGCACCGCCGCTCTCGGCCACCTCGCGGGCCAGGTTGCCGGTGCTCTCGGCGTGCCGGACGAGCCACAGGGCGGCGGGACCATACCGTCGCATGTCCCGTACCTACCCGCAGACGGTGCGGGGAACCCGAGCCTCGTCGGCCGGATCGGCCTGCGCACGAAGCAGGACGAGCTGAGCCTCGGCTACCTGCTCGACCTCGTCGAGGAGGCGCTCACGCCGAAGTGCGATTTCACCTTCACGGAGATGCGGGAGCAGATCCTCATCGACGCCCCGCCCCAGGCGGTGCCTGGATGGGCCGGCTCAGCGGGTGTCGCCGAGTTGCGTCGCTTCCACCAGCTGAGCGACTGGCGCTCGGTGCGGCTCTAGGTCGACGCGCCGGGGATGCTGGCCGAGTGAGTGCACCGGGCGGGTGGGAGCACTCACCCGCTTCCTCCGGGCTCAGACCTCCTCGAGCGCCTCGCCCACGCCCCGGGCGAGGCGAAAATGCTGCTGGTCGGCCAGCACATGCCCGGCCGCCATGATCAGCACGACCGGCCATTCGACCACCTCGCACACGGCGAGGAGACCGAGCCCGGCGTAGAAGGCCAGCTTCTCGGGCGGCGGGACGACCACCGAGCCCAGGACGGGCACCTCGACGACCGCGCCGACCTGCTTCTGGATCTTCTCGGTTCTCGACTCCACCATGACCGCCGCCTCCGGCCCGCCATGATGCTCGCGCGGCACAGCTCCTGGCCACCCCGACCCTCACGCCCTCCCAACAGGGCCTCGAGGTCTTGCCGCCGGGCGCGTAGCAGCGGGGTCCGGTGTACCCCGGGTACGGGTTCGCGCCGGGAGCCGGCGCAGGGGCGGGGTCGCGCCGGGCCAGGGGCGGGGGCGCGCGGGGGCGCGCCGGGGCGCGGGGTCGGCAGCCTGGATGTTCGGCTTGGCCGCGGTGGCCGCCCTCCTCCTCGCTTCGGCCTGGGCAGATCTGCGCGGGCCACCTCGGCGTTGGCCAGGGTTCCGCCGGCGGTGAAGACGCCGGCCAGAGTGCGCCCGTAGGGGTCGGTCCGCTCCTCGTCGTACTCCAGCGTGACGGTCGTCCCGACCGGGATCAGCGACGCCAGGAACGCTGAGGCCTCCGGGCCGAGGCACTGCACGTCCTCGTTCGGGTCCTTGGTCTCGGGGGTGTCGATGTTGAGCATCCGGATCCGCTCGCTGCGGCCGTCGATGCCGACGTCGAACGTGTCGCCGTCGACCAGGTGGTCACGACCGCCGTCCCGACCCCGCCGACGGCCAGGAGCCCGACCGCCGCTTTGACGACGAAGCCAATCACGATGTCTCCTCGGTCCACGCGGGTGTCCCGCCGGCTGGTGGCCGAGCCCCGCTTGGTTCGATCGGCCCAAGCCTCGACGATGCCCCCAGCGCCGATCGGACCGCCGCCGTTACCTCATCCTGTCCCTGCGGTGGGTGGGCTGATCGGCCGACGGAAACCAGATCCGGCGGGCACGCTCCACGGCCTGCGCTCGGATCGCGGGCGTCGCATCGGGCAGCCCCGACGAGTAGCGTCGGGCCGCATGGCCGATCAGAGTCTCAGCGAGCAGGCCCGTGAGGCCGTCCTCCGAGCGATCATCAAGTCAGCCCCGACCGTCGGCAACAGCCCGTCAGGAATCCGCGATCTGGCCGAGGCGTACGCCCTGCTGGAGCGAGACCTGATCCCCAACGCGGGCGTGGTGCAGAACAGGACCTGAGAGGGCCATCGTCGGACGACCGGTACTCGGTTTGGCGCAGTGCAGGGGCGATCCCGCACAAAGACACCGCGCGAAAGATCACGGCCCGCGTTTCGAGCATTAGCATGGGTTCGTGGCACAGCGACTGGTCACCGACCGGTTGATCTTGCGGCCTTGGCGGATCGAGGACGCCCCTGAGGCACTGGGCATCTACGGACATCCCGATGTCGCGCGCTGGCTGAGCCCGGCGATGGACCACGTCCCCGACCTGTCGGCCATGCGATTGCTGTTGCAGCAGTGGATCGCCGAGGACGCCCGGATGTCGCCGCCGGCGGGCCGCTGGGCCATTGATCGCAAGCAGGACGGGCGGTTGCTGGGCGGGGCGATCCTGTTGCCGCTGCCACCGGGCGAAGAGGACCTCGAGGTCGGTTGGCAACTCCACCCGGACGTATGGGGTCACGGCTACGCCACCGAGACCACGCACGCCATCGCGGCCTGGGCGTTCAGTCAGGACGTCAGCGAGATCTTCGCGGTGGTCAGGCCGGGCAACACGCGTGCCGCGGCGACCGTACGCCGCAACGGCATGGAATGGGTCGGGGAGACCGGCAAGTACTTCGGGCTGAACCTGCAGGTGTTCCGCCTCCGCCGTGCCGACTTCGACGCCGCAGCCCCGTCGACCCCCCTGCCCCCGACCTTCACCGCCGAGTGAGGGTTTGAACCGACGGCTGCACGAGGGCCCGGCACCGCCGTGGGTGCCGGGCCCTGCAACCGGTGCTCAGGCCTTGGCCTGCATGCTCTCCCTGGCCGGGTTGGCCTGCTCGGCCGCCTTCGGGTCCTTCTCCCCCTGCTTGGCGCGGACACCGGCCTCGACCTTGTCGCCCAGGCTCTTGTCCACGTTGCGCCAGTACTCGAAGGCGCGCTGCAGGATCGGTTCGCTCACGCCGTTGAGCAGGTGGCCGACGATGTTGTCGACCAGCCGCTCCCGGGCCGCGTCGTCGAGCACCTCGCGGACCATCGTGCCGGCCTGGCCCCAGTCGTCGTCCTCCGCGCGAAGCGTGTAAGCGGTACGCACCATGTCCCCGTCGGTGTGCCAGCCCGCCGGCTCACCGTAGCGCGCGGTGTCGGCGGCCGGGCCACCGTAGGAGTTCGGCGCGTACACCGGGTCCGACACCTTGTGGTACCGCATCGCGCCGTCCTTGCTGTAGCTGTGCACGGGCGACGTCGACGCGTTCACCGGTAGCTGCTTGTAGTTCGCGCCGATGCGATAGCGGTGGGCGTCCGCGTAGGAGAACAACCGGGCGAGCAGCATCTTGTCCGGGCTCGGTCCGATGCCCGGCACGAGGTTGTTGGGTTCGAAGGCCGCCTGCTCGATCTCGGTGTGGTAGTCGGTCGGGTTGCGGTCCAGCGTCAGCCGGCCGACCTCGATGAGCGGGTAGTCGCCGTGCGGCCACACCTTGGTCAGGTCGAACGGGTTGAACCGGTAGGTCTTGGCGTCCTCGAACGGCATGATCTGCATCTTCAGCGTCCAGCTCGGGTGCTCGCCGCGCTCGATCGCCTCGTACAGGTCACGGGTGTGATAGTCGGTGTCCGCCGACGCCATCTGGTCGGCCTCGTGCTGGGTGAAGAACTCGACGCCCTGGTCGGTCTTGAAATGGTATTTCACCCAGAACTTCTCACCGGCCGCATTGACCCACAGGTACGTGTGCGAGCTGTAGCCGTTCATGTGCCGCCAGGTGCGCGGGATCCCCCGGTCGCCCATCAGCCACGTCACCTGGTGCGCGGACTCCGGCGACAGCGTCCAGAAGTCCCACTGCATGTCGTGATCACGCAGATTGTTGCTCGCGCGGCGCTTCTGCGAGCGGATGAAATGCTGGAACTTCATGGGATCGCGGACGAAGAACACCGGGGTGTTGTTCCCGACCATGTCGTAGACGCCCTCGGTGGTGTAGAACTTCAGCGCGAAGCCGCGCGGGTCGCGCCACGTGTCGGGGCTGCCCCGCTCGCCGGCCACCGTGGAGAACCGGATCAACGTCTCGGTGGTGGTGCCCGGCTGGAACACCGCGGCCTTGGTGTAGGCGCTGACGTCGTTGGTCACCTCGAACCGGCCGAAGGCGCCGCCACCTTTGGCGTGCGGCTGGCGCTCCGGAACGCGTTCACGGTTGAACTGCGCCATCTGCTCGATGAGGTAGTGGTCCTGCAGGAGGATCGGTCCGTCCGGGCCGACGGTGAGCGAGTGCTCGTCGCTCTCGACCGGGATACCGGCATCCGTGGTCGTCGGTTCCGGTTGCGTTGACGTCACTGTCGTGCCTCCTCGTGGTGGTGGACTCCGTCCGCGGGGCTGCCCGCGGCCATACAGGTGGGGCACACGCCCCAGAACACCACCTCGGCCTCGTCGACCGCGAAGCCGCGGTCGTCGCTCGGGGTGAGGCAGGGCCGGGCCCCGACCACGCAGTCGACGTCCTCGGTGCGGCCGCATCGGCGGCACACGAGGTGGTGGTGGTTGTCGCCGACGCGCCGCTCGTACCGGGCGGGATGCCCGGCGGGTTCGATGCGCCGCAGCAGGCCCGCGTCGGTGCACGCGGCGACGACGTCGTAGACGGCCTGGGTGGACACCGAACCGAGCTGCTCCCGCACGGCCGCACCGATCGCGTCGGCGGTGGAGTGGGGATGCTCGGCCAGCCACGCCAGGACGGCGCGGCGCGGGGTGGTCACGCGCAGCCTGGCCGCGCGCAACGCCCGCAGCGCCACGCCGTCCGGGTCGACGGCGGCGAAAGCCATAACGCGACCACCCTCCCGCATTTTTTGGAATGAGCCAAGAGTTTGTTCCCGGTTGCGGTCGGCCGTAAACCAGCCATCCGACCACGATCGGCTGCTTTTCGGGCACTATCCGGCTTGATCACCGTCGCCGGGCCAGCCGTGGGTCCGGCCCGCCTCCCGGGCCACCGTGCACCGAGGTTCCACATCGACAGGAACGTGATCTCGTGGTGGGCCACGACGTCGATCGTTATCGGCGTAGCCCGATCGGGACGATCTACGTATCGCCGGGCTCGCTCCCCAGAGCGTCCCACAGAGCGTCGTACGTCAGCGGCTGGCATGTCGAGTCACTGCGGGCGAAATGGAGTTCGAAGGGAGGTACGCAGTACGGATTGTCCACCGTCATCCCTTCCGTCGGGCGTCCGGCGAACAGCACGATCGGATGGGTCCGAACGGCGTCGAACAGGACCGCACGTCGAAGCGGCGCATGTCGTAGGAGGGAGCCGGAACCTCGCGGGCGGCGCCACTCCACATGCCCCGCATCTCCCCCGGGGGACCATCAGGAGATCGGCCTGGACCGGGCCCCGGCAGCACGTCGAGCAACTTCGATCCTTCCCACGTGGCGACGTCCGCTGCCCGACCGGGTTCGGCGACCACCGGCGAAGGGTCGGCCATGTCCGGTACGACCACGCACTTGTCTCCGGCCCGCAACCCGGCGCGGAAGTAGGGCAGCATCACCGCGTCGCGCTGCGCCTGACCGTCAACGAGAGCGCAAATATTGAGGCCGGGTACCAAGGACAGCCCAGGAAAGCCCGTAGCCGAGCCACCGGAGCCGGCTCAACGCCGAGGGTCGATCACGCTCACCGAGACGGCAGCGGCAGGACCGCTGAACTCCTGTCGGGACCACGGCCGTGGAAACTCACGGGGCATGAGCAGCGGGCCAGAGGCGACGCCCTGACCCGCTGCCGCCGCGTGTCGCAGGTCAGCTCGCTTCCTGCTCCGGGTTGAAGGGGTCGGCGATCTTCAGCACCCGCTCGCGCTTCTTCGGCGCCTCGGCAACCGGCGTCGGCGTCGAGTGTCGCTGTTCGTAGGCCTGGATCACGGCGTTCGGGATGCGTCCACGCTCAGACACCTCGTGACCGTGCTCCCGAGCCCACTCCCGGATGGCGACGGTCCGCTCGCGGCCACCCGTCGGCCGAGCTGCGCGAGGAGCACTCGAGCTACTGACGGATCGGCGGCGCCCGCCACCGGCCCGACGCGCGGCGCCGACGAACGGAGCCAGGATGTCGCGCAACTTGGCGGCGTTGCTGTCCGACAGGTCGATCTCGTAGGTGCGTCCGCCGAGCCCGAAGGAGACCGTGTCGGACGCCTCGGAACCGTCGAGATCGTCGACGAGAACCACACTCACTTGCTGGGCCACGGGCACTTCCGTTTCACATTGTGCTTGATAGGGGCAACGTCAATTGTCCAGTGAACGTCGCACATCGCAAGTGACTCGCCGGGTCATTCACACCACAGACGTTGGAGTCGGGCCTCAGATACGCAGAACCTGCACTGTCGCATGGCGATGCCCGGCGCTTCGAGTCCACCCCGATGAACGGGAGGCCCTGGTGGACCACTCGACCCGGCAGCGGCGGAACAGGTCACGGACCCGATGTGGGCGCTCCGAGCGCGCGCAGAATGACATCTGCCAGATGTTCCCGATACTCGGGCGCGGCCGCCGCGTGCCGGACGTTGCGCCAGCAGATCGGTGCTCCCAGCAGCTCCAGAGACAATTCGACTTCGGTGTCCGCAGGGAGCGCCTCGATCGATGGCCCGGCGCAACATCGCCGCGCCGAGGGAACGCCGTGGCGGCGCCGATCGCGTCCCGTACCGCGTCGGCCAGCGCCGGGTTGCAGGTGCCCTCGGCCGCGACGTCCGACAGGATCCGGGAGACCCGCGAGCGAGTCAGTCGGCCGCGAAGCCGGGGATGTGTGCGGCGGCCACGCCGCGGGCTGCCACCGTGCAGTCGAGCTGAGCGAGGATGTTCATCCAGCCCGTCAGCACCCGCACCACGAGCACGTGGTCCGACGGCAGGTTCAGCGCGCGTCCGGTCCGGGCGAACGCCTGGTTCCCGGGGTTGGCCACCCGCGTGCCCTGCCGGGCCATCCAGGTCCGGTCGAAGTGGAAGATCTCGTGCCGCAGCGGGTCCGCGAGCGCCCCGATCCAGCGCAGGACGTCCGCCTCCTCGGCGTCCGCCGCGAGGAAGCCCCCGGCGACCAGCAGCTCGGTCAGCGCCTCGCCCTCGCCGCGGGCCGTGAGGTTCAGAATCTGCGCCAGGACCGGCGGTATCCCGCCGGGCAGCGACGCGACGGCCCCGAAGTCGACCATCCCGAGCCGCCTGTCGTCGAGGACGAGGAAGTTCCCCGGATGCGGATCGGCGTGCAACAGCCCGATCCTGCCCGGCGAGGCGAACATCGTCTCCACGATGGTGTGCGCGTGCCGGTCCCGCGCCCGCTGCTCATCCGCGTCGGCCGGGGTGTCGAGCAGCGACCGCAGCGGTACCCCGTCGAGCCACTCGGAGACCAGCACCTTCGGCGCCCACGCCACGACCGCCGGGACCCGCAGGCCGGGCGCGTCGGCGAATCCGGCTGCGAAGGCGCGCTGGCGGCCGGCCTCGATCCGGTAGTCGACCTCCTCCATCATCCGCTCGTGCAACTCGGCGATGAGGGCGCGCGCGTCCAACCCCGGCAGCACCGCCGCGAACAGCCGCGAGAAGCGCCGCAGCTGGCGCAGGTCGGCGTCCAGTGCCACGTCCGCACCCGGGTACTGGATCTTGACGGCCACCGCGCGGCCGTCCCGCCACACGGCGCGGTGCACCTGCCCGAGGCTCGCCGCGGCCACCGGGTCGTCGTCGAACTCCCGGAACCGCGAGGACCAGCCACGGCCCAGCTGCTCGGCGAGCATCCGGTGGGCGTCGCGAACCGGCATCGGCGGCCCCGCGGTCTGCAGCGTGGCCAGCGCGTCGTGGTACGGCCCCAGCAGTTCCGCCGGGACCATCGCGTCGTAGACGCTCAGCGCCTGCCCGAGCTTCATCGCGCCACCCTTGAGGCTGCCGAGCACGGCGAAGAGTTGCTCGGCGTTGCGCGCCACGGTGGCCGCCGCGACGTCGTCGCGGTCGGCACCGGACAGGGTGCGACCCCACCCCGCCATCGCACGGCCCGCGAAGCCCAGCGGCAGCGACACCAGCCGCGCCGAACGCGACAACCCGTTCCGCGGCACGCGACCGGTCACGGTCCCCTCCGATGAGCTCGACGACCCATGAGCACGGAGCCGCCGAGGCCGGCGTCCGCGCCGTGATCATGACACCTCGGGACTCCGATCGTGGAGAGTCATCGCACACCATGTCGCCAGGGCCGCGGTGGACCCGCCCGGCGGCGAGCAGACCGGAGACGAACAACGCGGTGTCCTCCCGGACGGGGAGCACCGCGGAGTAGCTGACCGGATCGGGCACGCAGGACCTCGGTGTCGAAACGACGATCTGTGGAAGGACCGTCCTCCCACCGAGGTCCTGCACCCCGAGCCGATCATCCTCACGTCCCCGACGTGTCGGCCCGAGCCACCGCTCCCGCTACTGGAGGGCTCACTGCTGACCCCACACCGAAGGTGTCCACGCTTCGGGGGAACCGCATCGGAATGCCGCGCCTCAGCGCGACCGGTAGGGGTGTGGCCACAACGGGACCTTGTTGCCGACCATGGTGTTGACCGCGAGCCCCCAGCCCAGGTACCAGGCGACCAAACCATCGGCGATCAAGACCCAACCACCTACGGTGCTGAGTGTCTGCGCGGTGGCGGGCGAATCGACGAAGTTGGCGAGGCCGAAGAACAAGTAACCCACGGCCAACAATATGAACGCGATAAATGCTGGCATGTTGATGTACCAGGCCCCCCACGACAGCATAAACGTGAAGACGCACCACAGGAGCAGCCATGTCCCGAAAGCCGCCGCGAAAGCTGCGGCGTCCATCTCGACAGCCAGGAACCTGAGCATCAAGGCGGTGGTCAGCAGGAACGCCGAGTAGAACAGCGCGAAGCTGCCACCGAAGACGTTGTTGGCGCGAAACTCCATGAGTCCGCCAATGAGCAGCCCGAACGCACCTGTGCCGAACGCGACCGCGGTGAAGGCCGCGGCTGCGTCGGCGGTGATGAGTCCTGAGTTGGGAATGCCGAGCATGAGGACGGAGAACCCGAAGGTCCCGACCGCGAGCGGCGTCCCCACGCCGGCTTCGGGCTTGAAACCGAGGCTGCGTTCATCCGGCGGCGCGGCGCCCGCGGTCTGCGTCGACATCCCGAACCCCCTAGCTTGCCAGAAGCTCCTTGAGAGCCTCATCGATGAACTTGATGTCGGCGGGGTTCACGCCGCCCCCGGCGAAGTGCCCCCACACACCCGGGATGACCCGCAACTCGGCGTTGGGCATGTGCGAGACGGCGTACTCCTCATCCTCGGGCGGGAAGTACAGGTCCTTCTGAGCCGGCATCACGATCGCCTTCGCCCGGATCGAGGCCAGCGCTCGCTGATGGTCTCCTTCGAACCCCGGCGTCTGACCGATGTCGCCGTTCTGCCAGGTCCACGCCATCGTCAACAGATTGTTGGCGTCCTTGGCCAAGAAGAACCTCTCCCAGAATCCGACGAGGAAATCCTCTAGCGTGGCGAAGTCGAAGGGAGCCTGTTTGTAGAGCTGCTGCCAGTAGAAGGCCTGCGAGAGCCCCCAACCGGCGTAGACCCGCCCCACGGCACGCAGCCCTTTGACGGGCTGCTTGTCGTACATTCCCTCTTGCCAGGCCGCGTCGGTCATGATCGCGTATCTGACGCCCTCGAGGAACACGATGTTGTGCTCGGCCGTCTTGGAGGAACCGCAGAAGGGAAGAATCCGCTGCACCATGTCGGGGTAGCTGACCGCCCACTGGTAGGTCTGGCCAGCACCCATCGACCAACCGGTGACGAGAGCGAGTGACTCAATACCGAAGTGATCGGTCACCAGACGGTGCTGCTGCTCGACGTTGTCGTAGAACGTGACGTTGGGGAACCGACCTCCATCGTGCGGCGGCGGGGTATTGCTCGGCGACGACGACAATCCATTGCCCAGCATATTGGGGACGATGATGAAGTACTTCGAGGGATCGAGGGCCATGCCCTCACCGATCAACCACTCATTGTCGTAGTGCTGTCCCGAGTACCATGTCGGGTAGACGATGGCGTTTGACTTGTCCTCGTTCAGCGTCCCGTACGTCTTGTAGGCGAGTTTGGCATCGCGCAGCGTCTGCCCGGTACTGAGCCGGACGTCGCTCAACTCATAGATCTCGTAATCCACCATGTGGGACACTCCTGTCTGGTCGCTTCCCAGTCGATGGCAAACGCAGGACGGCTCGGGGCGAAACGGACGCTGTGATCGCGACGCCGCCCGATATCCGCTCGGGGGTCAACGCACCCTGCGCAACGCCTCGTGGACCTGCTCTCGAAGCACATGCCGGCGACACCACAGCCTCTGCGACAGGAGCACGCACCACCCCCGCGAAGATGTCTCCGTATAGCATCTTTATGACTTACCGTCAAGGATGACCCCACCTTTGCGGGGCCTGAGTGAGGAGCCGAGGGTAGCCGGATACCGGGGTCGACGGGGCCTGCTCCGGCTGGGACGGTGACGCTCCTCCGTCCTCAACTCCGCTCACCGGGTCGCGGCGACGCTGATGGACGCCGCAGACCTCACGGCTCGGCAAGCTGCGGGCCGGCTCGGCCACGCGAAGGTCTCGATGACGCAGGACTGCCTCGGGCGTAAGGTGGCACGTACCGACGACTAGGACTTCTCCCGGCGCGAAACCGGGGCCGCGAACCATACGGTCGTGCGCCATGACGGCGGCTGGTTTGCGCGTGGCGATCGTGGGCGGCGGGATCGGTGGGCTCTCCCTCGGCCTCGCGCTGCGGGAACGGGGCCTGCGGGCGGACGTGTTCGAGCAGGCCCCCGAACTGACCGAGATCGGGGCCGCGATCGCGTTGTCCGCCAACGCGACGCGGGAGTTCGCACGGTTGGGTCTGGGCGACCAGCTCGAGGCGGTGGCCACGATCCCCACCGAGCTGATCTACCGGCACTGGCAGGATGGCCGCCGGATCGCCGCACATCCGGTGCGGGACGGCGGGTGTTACGTGGAACGGTTCGGGGCGCCCTACTACGGGGTCCACCGGGCCCATCTCCAGGGCATCCTGGGCGGCGCGTTCGGCAACGACGGCCTGCACCTGGGATGTCGCCTCGTCAACCTGTTCGAGCAGGCCGACTCGATCGTTCTGGAGTTCGCCAACGGCCGCGTCGAGCACGCTGACCTCGTCGTCGGCGCCGATGGTGTGCGCTCCACCGTCCGCCGCTTCATCACCGGCACCGACGACACCGTCTACTCCGGCACCAGCGCCTTCCGCGGGATCGTGCCCGTTGAGAAGCTGCCGTCACTGCCGGACCCGCACGCCATCCAGTTCTGGATGGGTCCTGACGCCCACCTGCTGCACTACGCCATCGGCGGCAGCGGTGACGCGGTCAACTTCTTCGCGGTTGTGGAGGGACCTCCGGTCTGGACCCGCGAGGACAGCTGGATGGCCGAGATCGACGAGGACGTCCCGGCCGCCGCGTTCGAACGCTGGCACCCCGCGGTCATCGAGATCGTCGACGCCGTGCCGCACAGCGTTCGCTGGGGCTTGTTCGGGGTGCGGCCCCTGCTGCGGTGGTACCGGGGCCGAGCGGTCCTGGTCGGGGACGCCGCCCACGGGATGCTGCCGCACCACGGCCAGGGTGCGAACACCACGATCGAGGACGCCTTCGCGCTGGGCGCACTGCTCGCCGACGCGAGGCCGTCCGACCTCGAGGCGGTGTTCTCCCGGTACCAGCACTTACGGCGAGCACGCACGCGGAAGATCCAGCGGAGCTCCTGGGTGACCAACGACCTGCTGCACCTGCCCGACGGTCCGACCATCGCCCGGCGCGACGAGAAGGTGTCGAGGTTCCCGCACGACTTCGCCTGGATCCACGAGTACGACGTGCAGCAGGCGCTCACGCGAACGGCTGAGCCGCGTTCCGCGGTCCTCGCGGAGGGCCAGCGGTAGCCCGACGACTCGAACAGGAGGTCGCTGATGGCGCAGGACGACGTGCTCGCCGGGCCGGCCAGGGTCCTCGCCGCCCTCACCGGCGCCGACCTCGCCGAGGTGACGCCGAACCGGAGGTTCGCCGACGACCTCGGCATCGACTCGCTGACGATGGTAGACGTCGTCGTCGCGGCCGAGGACCGCTCCGGCGTGCTCGCCCCCGACAACGTGGCGCGCTTCGAGACGGTCGGCGACGTCGTCGGCCACATCGAACGGACTGCCACCGTCGTACGGCCGTGAGCCGCCTTCCGCTCGCCGCGGAGCTGTTTCTGGTCACCTGCCACGAGGTGACCGGCAGGACGCGGATCCCGGCGACCCATCTCGACCTCGGGCTGGGCGGAGCGCTGCTGCTCGAGTTGGTGCTGGACGGGCGGATAGCGCTCGTCGACCGGCACGTCGCCGTCGTCGATCGCACACCGCTGGCCGACCCGTTGCTGGACCGCGCACTGGCCGAGGTGTCCGGCGATCCGAAGCCGCGCGAGCCGGACCACTGGGTGCGGCACCTGGCCAGGGGAGCCCGGTCCGCCGTCGAGAACCGCCTGGTCTCGTCGGGCGTCCTGCAGGTCGACGACCACCGCGTGCTCGGGTTGATCCCGGTGCACCACAGGCACCAGACCGACACCCGGATCGAGCACGAGCTCGTCGACCGCCTGCACGACGTCGTGATCCTCGGACGTCCGCCCGCGCAGGAGATCGCCGCCCTCGTGTCGCTGGCGCTCGCGGTCGGGCTGGAGCAGTGCCTGTTCCCGAGGTCCGACCGACGGGCGATCCGGCACCGGATGCGGGAGATCGCCGATGGCGAGTGGGTCGGCGTGGCCGTCAGGCACTCGATCGACGCGGTGAACGCGGCGCTGGGGATCGAGACGGCGTCGGGACGGGCCATCGACCGCTGACGGGTCGACTCAGCTCAGTCCTCGTCCGGCGTGAAGTCGGGTCGCTCCAGCAGCCAGGCGACGGCGAACCCGGCGAGCAGCCCCCAGAACGCCGCACCGATGTTGAATATCTTCACGTCGGCGACCGTCACTACGAAGGTGACCAGTGCGCCGAGCGTGAAGCGGCTACTGAACGCCGCGACGAAGGAGGACTGCAGCACCCGCAGCATGGCCAGCCCGCCGAGGGTGGCGATGAAGGCGACCGGAGTGGCCAGCATCAGCCGCGTGAACAGCGGTGCGAAGAGCCCGAACAGCATCGCGAGCAGCCCGCAGACGACGCCGGCGGTGTAGTGGCGCGAGCGCTCGCCCGATGCGACGAGCAGGGCGTTCGTCGGTCCGGTCAGGCAGGTCGACACCGTCCCGACCGCCGCGGTCAGCAGCGACCACGCGCCGCAGGCGACTGTGATCAGGTTGATCGGCGGCGCGTGCCCGGCGGAGCGCAGCACCGCGACCCCTTGCCCGTTCTGGACGACCAGAACCGTGATCGCCAGGGGGATGACGAGCTCGAGCATGGCTTGCAGCGACCACTGCGGCGCCTGGAACAGCGGTGCGGCGACCCACTCCGCCCCTGCTTGCGCGGGTTGGAAGCGCCCGAACAGCGCCACGGCGCCGGCTCCGGCCCCCAGCGCGCCGATGATCGGCGGTAGCAGGCGGCCGAGTGCGGGCAGAGCGCTGAGCAGCAGGAACGCCCCCACCATCGGTGCAGCGATCGCGATGTCGTCGACCAGCAAGCGCACGAGGTCGACTCCGAAGCGGAGGAACACGCCGGCGACCATGGCCATCACGATCGGCATCGGAACGGCGGCCATCGCCCGACGGACCCATCCGGTCAGCCCGAGGACGGTGATCAACAGTCCGGTGGCCAAGAAGGCGCCGACCACCTCCGGCCAGGCCAGGTGCCCGAGCGCCGGTCCCACCAGGACCGTGCCCGGGATCGTCCAGAAGAAGGCCAGCGGCTGGCGGTAGAGCCAGCAGGCGAGAATGGTGAGGATCCCGTTGAGGAAGAAGGCACCGAAGATCCACGAGGCGAGCTGCTCCTGGGAGAGCCCGCCCTGGTCGCCGACCGCGAGGATCACCGCGACCGGGCCCGTGGCAGCGAAGATCAGCCCGATGAGGCCGTTCGCGGCGTAGGCCGGACCGATGTCCCGCACCAGCCGGCGCGGACCGGGCAGCGGCCGGACGGGACGCTCGATCAGGTGCTCGCGCATCGCCAATCCGGCTGAGGCGCTCGCGCCCCCGTCCTCGTGTCTCATGGCCATCCGTTCCGGTCGGCTGTCCGTGGCAGTTGCGGTCGCGCTCAGGCCGGCGGCGGCAGGTGGACGCCGCGGCGCAGCGCGGCCAACGCCTCGGGGTCGCGTTCTGCGAGATCCCGCTCGACCCGGCGGCGGTACCGCAGCGTCTGCACCGTGCCGACCGCCCACAGCGCGTACTGGGTGGCGAACGCCCACTTGAAGGCGGCCAGGGAGTAGGCGGTCGATCCGCCCGGCGTGACGAGCTGGAGCACGAGCCCGATCGCCAGCACCGCGAGCAGGGTTCCGGTGAAGCCACCCACGTTGACCAGCCCGATGGCGCTGCCCAAGCGGCTCGCGGGGTTGAACGTCCTGGCGAAGTCGAAGGACATGATTGCGGCCACCCCGGTGGGAGGCAGCACCAGGACCAGGACGACGAGCAGCCACAGCGGCGCCGCACCCGGCCAGAGCAGCACCGCGGCCCAGACGGCCGCAGCCAGGCCCGCCAGGCCGATACCGATGCGGCTGCGGTAGTACGGGTGCCGGTTCATCAGCGCTCCCACGCTCACGCCGTACACCAGCCCCGACAGCGCGAGCACCGTCATCAGGGCCCCCGCGGCTCCCGGGGACAGCCCCTGCCCCACGACGAGGAACGGGTAGCCCCACATCACGCCGAACATCATCCCGGGGAACAGGGTCAGGAAGCCCAGCCAGAAGGCCAGCCGGGTGCCCGGCTCGGCCCACGCTTCGCTGATGTCATGGCCCGCCACCGCCAGCGCGCGGCCGAGCGGGACGCACGGCCGCCGGCCGTGCGGTGCGTCCCGCAGGAGCAGCAGCACGACGCCGGCGGCGAGCACGCTGATCAGCGCGGCGAGCAGGAACGACGGCGTCCAACCCGCCGCCGCCAGTACCGCGGCGAACCCGACCCCGGAGACGATGAAGCCCAGCTGGTTCAGCGGCCCGACCGCGGTGGTGATCTGCCCACTGCGATGTGCCGGAAACCACGCCGGCACCAAGCGCATCACGCTGATGAAGGTCAGCGCATCACCGATGCCGAGCACGATCCGCGCCGCGAACGCCAGCGGCAGCGACTGCGCGAAGGCGAACATCGTCTGCGCTGCGGCCAGGACGAGGGACCCCGCGACGATCAGACGCTTGGAGCCGTACCGATCGATCAGCACCCCGACCGGCACCTGCATCGCCGCGTAGACCAGCAGTTGCACCACGGAGAACGTCGCGAGCGTCGCAGCGGCGATGCCGAACCGGGCGAACGCATCGGTCGTCGCGACGCCCAGCGAGGACCGTTGCAGAACAGCGATGACCGCAGCGAACTGCCCGACCGTGAGCACGACCCACGCCGTGCGGCCGCCGAGCACGGGCCGCGGTGCGGGCGGACGTCCCCTCGGCTCCCGGCCCGGGTCCGGTGGCGGAACCATCATGGTGCTCCCGCGGGTCTCTGGCCGCCGGGTGACGCCGCAACACCGCGGGTCAACGCGGCGGCCTCGTCGACCGGTACGGCAGTGCTACGTCTCCTCGCGGTCCTCGAGCCGGAACCCGACCTTCATCGTGACCTGGTACTGGCCGACCTCGCCGTCGGAGATCGCGCCACGGACCTCGACCACCTCGAACCAGTCGAGGTTCCGCAGCGTCCGGGAAGCCCGTCGGACGGCGTTCGCGATGGCGTCGTCGACGCTCCCGGCCGACGTGCCGACGATCTCGTTCACCACGTAGGTGCGGTCTGTCATGTCCTCTCCCGGGGTTCGGTTCGAGGCGCCGATCGGCGAGTGATCACGCGTGCGGACCGGAGCCGGCCCCGGCACCCGCGGTCACACCGAGTGCGGGGGCCGGGCGAGCAGGATCGAGCACGGCGGGTGGTGCCGGATCACCTGCTCGGCGACGCTGGCCCGGAACACGTTCCCCGGGCCGCGGTGGTGCTCGTGTCCGAGCACGATCAGGTCGGCCTTCAACTCCTCGGCCCGCTGGAGGATGACCTCGGCGATGTCGTGCTCGGTCGCGTTCACCAGCTCGCCGTGGGCCTCGATACCTGCAGCGCTCAGCTTGTCGACGGCCTGTTGGACGATCTCCCTCTCGCGGACGTCCGTGTCGTCCGCCGCCGACACCACGCCGTGCCCGGAGACGCTCAGCCCGGTCCCACCGGTGATGTCCCCGGGGACGATGTGCCCGCGCCCCACGTGCAGCAGGTGCACGATCGAGGCCCACCTCTGGGCGAACGTCTCGGCGCGCTGCAGGGTGATGTTGTTGTGGCTGGGCGTCGCGTCGATCGCGACCAGTATCCGGTCGTACATCTCCTACCTCCACGCACTCGGGAACTCGGGGACACGCGCGTCCTCGTCACGGCCGGCTCGGCTCGGTCCTGGCCTCCCCCGCGCGCGGCTGCGGCGCCTCCACCACCACGATCTGCGGCCGTTCCCGCCGCCGGACGGGAACCATCAGGACGAACATCAGGCCGAGCAGGGCCGCCCCCGCCAGGATCAGGAAGATCTGCTGGACGCCGAGGCCCGCCCCGATCAGGATGCCTCCGACCAACGGACCACCGATGCCGCCCAGGCGACCGAACCCGGCGCACCAAGCCACCGCGGCCGCTCGGACGTTGGTCCGGTAGTAGTTCGCCACGAAGCCGAACAGCAGGATCTGGGTGCCGCTGGTGCCGAGCCCGGCGATCGCGACGAACAGCAGGAGCACACCCAGCGGGACGCTGAGCGTGAGCAACGCGATGGACACGGCCCCGGTCAGGAGGAAGGCGGACGTCACGAACTTGGGCCCGAACCGGTCTGCCACCCGGGACCCGAGCACCGCGCCGAGGATCGCGCCGCCGTTGAGCACCAGCAGGAAGGCCAGCGAACCCTTCGCGTCGAACCCGGCACGGAGCATGAGCTCGGGCAGCCAGGTGTTCAGCGAGTAGACGAGCAGCAGGCACGCGGCGCTCGTCAGCCCGAGCAGCACCGTGGGCAGCCAGTTGTGGCGGTCGAAGAGCCCGGCGAACCCGGCGCGCCCGGTGGTGGGGGCCGCTGCGGTGGTGGGGGCCGCCGCGATGGTGGGTGCTGCCGCGGGGGCAGGCTGGACCTCGTCGGGCATGGGCATGCCGGTCCTGGCGGAGACCGCTCGGGCCTCCTCGATGCGGCCCCGGCTCACCAGCCAGGACACCGACTCGGGCATCTTGAAGTAGGCGAGCGGCAACAGCGTCACCAGTGGAAGCGCGCCGATCCAGAACAGCCCGCGCCACCCGATGGCACCGAGCAGGAGGATGCCGAGCAGCGCGGCAAGCAGGCTGCCGAACGGGACGCCCGAGTACGTGATGGCGTTGCAGAGGTTCTTCTTCCCCGGGGGCGCGAACTCGGACACGATGGCGCCCGTCGTCCCGACCAGCGCGCCGACGCCGAGCCCGGTCAGGAACCGGCCGAGCCCGAACATGGTCGTGGTGGTCGCCAGCGCGGTGAACGCCATGAAGACGGCGAACCATGCGTAGCTGACGAGCATGATCTTGCGCCGCCCGACGACGTCACCGACGCTGCCGGCGAGCAGGGCCCCGACCAACACGCCGATCAGCGCGTAGCTGCCCAGTGCCCCGGCCACCTCCGGAGTCACCTCCCCGATCTCGCCCGGGTTGCGGAGGAAGGTCGACACCACCACGCCGTAGACGACGAGGTCGTACCCGTCGAAGATCAGGCCGAGGGTGGCGAGTGCAACGACCCACACGACGGTGCGGCGGCGCAGGGCGTCCCGCCGCGCATCCGGCTGTGTGTCCGTGGCCGTCGTCATTGCGATTCTCCTTCGGTATGCGCCGGGTGCCGGCGGATGCGTCGTGGCGGTCCACGACCGCTGCAGAGGCCGTTCCGGAGGGTCGTCCGGTGGCCTTCGGTTGCGCCGGGTCCCGGCCTACGTCCGGGCCGGTCGCGAGCGACCCGCACGTCGGTTCCGCTAGTCCTCCGGCGACTCTGGGGGCGCGAAGACCACCAGGAGGTGCAGGTCCTCGGCGATGTCGACGAAGCGGTGCTCCTCGCCGTGGTCGACCGAGACCACGCTGCCGGGGCGCACCTCCCGCTGCTGGTCGCCGACCCGCAGCGTCGCGCGGCCGCGCAGGACGAGGTACATCTCGTCGGCGGCGTGCGGGTGCTGCTGGTCCTCCCCGCCGACCGGCAGCGAGTACAGGCCGACCGACATCCCGCGGCGCCGCAGGAACTCGAAGTACGCTTGGTTCGCCTCGTTCTGCTGCTTCTCGAGTTCGTCCAGCTCGAAAGCCTGGAAGTAGCCAGTCATCGCTCCTCCGTCCACATCGTGCGGGACATGGCCGGGCCGGCGTCAGGACAGGACGCCCGCCCCGGCCTCGGCGATCCGCACATCCTGTTCACTGGACCCGCCCGACACACCGATCCCCCCGATGGTGCGGCCCTCGGACACGAGCGGTACTCCTCCACCGAAGACGATCAGGCGATCGGTCTTCACGATGCCGTGCAGCAGCGCGGGCTCGGACTCGAGCAGGCGCCACCACTCGCCGGTGGGCAGCCCGCCGAACGAGGCGACCGAGAACGCCTTGTCCTCGGCGATCTGCCCGCACAGCAGCGGTGCTCGGTCCATCCGCGCGAAGGCCAGCAGGTGTCCGGCGTTGTCGGACACCGCGATGCACACGTCCACCGCGAGCCGCTCCGCCTCCTCGACCGCCGCGGCGAGGGCGCGCTGCGCCGCCGCCAGGGTGGCGGTCGGGGCCATGATGAAGTCGGCCCTCTGTTCCGCCGTCTGCCCCAGGTCGTCCGGGACCGCGTTCCGCGAGCCTGCTCGACGAGGTGCCGCGGTGCTCGTTCGGGTACGTCTGGTCATGTGGGCCCCCCGTTGAGAGCTTTCGTGGAGTGTGTGGAGTCGGCGGCACGCGGACGGGTCCCGGCGAGGATCACCGCCGCCGTGGTGGATCAACCGCGGTGGTGGATCAACCGAGATCGCCGCCGGCCACCGGCAGGGTCACTCCGGTGATGTAGGACGCTTCGTCCGATGCGAGGAACAGGATCGGCGCCGCCTGCTCCTCGAGGGTTCCGTACCGCTTCATCAGCGACGAGTCGACGGTCTGGTCGACGATCTCCTGGTACCAAGCGTTCTCCTGCTCGCTCTTCTCGGTGGTGGGCCCTCGCGGGATGCGTCGCTCGGGCGCCTCCGTACCGCCCGGCGCCGTGGCGACCACCCGGATGCCCTGGTGCGCGTACTCGAGCGCCAGGGACGCCGTGAGCGCGTTGACGCCGCCTTTGGCCGCGGCGTAGGGGGCCCGGTTCACGCCGCGCGTGGCGACCGACGACACGTTCACGATCGTGCCGCGGCCCTGGTCCAGCATGTGTGGGAGCACGGCTCGGCAGCACCAGAGCGTCGGGAAGAGCGAGCGCCGGACCTCGGCCTGGATCTCGTCCTCGCTGTACTCGGCGTAGGGCTTGGTCCAGATGGTGCCGCCGACGTTGTTGATGAGGACGTCGATCCGCCCGAGCTGCTCCCGGGCTTCGTCCATCACCCGCGAGCAGTCCGCGTACTGCTCGAGATCGCCGAGCAGGGCTGTCGTCCGGGCCCCGCCGGCCGCGAGCTTGTCGCTGAGTTCCTGGACCAGCTCCGACCGGTCGACGAGGGCCACCATCGCGCCCTCCTTGGCGAGCCCGGTCGCGACGGCCTCCCCGATGCCCTGCGCCGCGCCGGTCACGACCGCGGTCCTGCCGTCGAAACGGCCTGCGTGGATCATGTCGCAGCACCCCCACCGGCCCGGGTCATCCCGTGCTCCCCGCCCGCTCCGACTGGGCCTCGATCCCGGCGCGCATCGTCGCCTTGGCGTGCTCGGTGTGGGTGACGATGGCGGTGCGCGCGGCGTCCAGATCCCCGCGCGCGGACGCGTCGACCATGTCGCGGTGGTCCTGCGCGATGTCCGCGGTCAGTTCCACCGACGGGGTCAGCGCCTGGGCCATGTACTCCTGGACCTGGAGCCGCCGGTAGGTGTCGATCATCGTCGCGTTGCCCGTCGCCTGGATCGGGAACAGGTGGAACGCCGCGTTGGTCTCCCGGAAGCCGGCCACGTCGGTGAAGTGACCGCCGCCGACGTGCGACACCGTCGCCTCCGCCAGCCGGCGGTACTCGGCGATCTGCTCCTCGCTCAGCCGCCCGACCGTCAGCTGCGCCGCCCCCAGCTCGAGCGCCATCCGGGCGTCGAACGCCTCCTCGACGTCGCCGACCTTCAGGTGCACCGCGCCGGTCTCGGTGACGAGCCCGGTGCTGCCGGAGAACTTCTCGTAGTAGAAGTTCAGCGGCGCGATGCCCTGGCTCTCCAGCCACTGGCGCACGGCGTCGACCATGGGCGGCGGACCGCAGAGGTAGATGTCGACGTCGCCGCCGTTGACGTGCTGCGGCTCGATGTAGCGGGTGACGTAGCCCTTGTTCGGGTACGAGCAGCCTTCGTCGGCGACGCAGCAGGTGAACGTGAAGTTCGGCAGCTGCTTGGCGTACTGCTCGAGCTCGTCGACCTTGATGAGGTCGGCGTCGTTGGTCACGCCGTAGATCAGGTGGACCGGGTGGTCGGTGCCGCTGCCGCTGATCTTCTCCAGCATCGCCAGGAACGGGGCGAGACCGGTGCCGCCGGCCAGGAACAGCAGTGGCCGCTTGACGTCGCGCAGGTAGAAGCTGCCCAGCGGCCCCGTGAACTCGATCCGGTCCCCGGCCTTCGCCTTCTCCCGTAGGTAGCTGGGCAGCGCCCCGGTCGGGGTGTTGCGCAGCAGGAAGCCGACGTGGTCGGCCCCCGGCCCGGAGCTGAACGAGTACGACCGGGTCTGGTCCGTTCCCGGCACGACGACGTTGACGTACTGGCCCGGAAGGAAGCCCAGAGCATCGCGGTTGTCGAGCGCGATCGAGAAACCCATCGTCGTGTCGGACAGGTGGTCGATCCCCGTGATCCGACCGCTGTACGCAGACACTCCGGCCTTGGCGATGTCAGAGGTGACGGGGATCTGGATGACGAGGTCCGACCGGGGGAACATCTGACAGGTCAGCACGTAGCCGGCCTGCTCCTCGTCCTCGGTCATCGCCTCGTCCGGGACGTAGTCCCCGAGTTCGTACCGGCCCGACTCGCAGAAGCTCTTGCACGTTCCGCAGACCCCGTCGCGACAGTCCAACGGGATGTTGATGCGGGACCGGTACGACGCGTCGGCGACCGTCTCGCCTTCGCGGCCCTCGATGAAGCGCGTGACCCCGTCTTCGAAGGTCAGCGCGATCTGATAGCTCATGTCTCAGCTCCAGCTCACGGCGATGACGTCGCCCGCTAGACGTGGTAGATGTCGACGACGTGGTGGATGTAGTCGTTCTTGAGGATGACCTTCTTCTTCTTGATGAGCGGCTGGGGACCCGAGACGTCGAGGGTGTAGAACGACGTCCCGAAGTAGGTGTCGACGATGTCGTAGCGGAAATAGAGCGTGAACCAGTTGAACCGCACCTCGACGGTGTCGCCCTCCTGCCGCAGGATCTCCACGTTCGTGATGTTGTGGCCCGTCCTCGGCTCGGGGAGGCTCGTCGCGCTCGACCGGTCGGTCCGGATGCGGAAGACGCGGTCCTCCAGGCCTCCCCGGTTCTCGTACCAGATCAGCGAGATCTCCCGCTGCGGGTCAGTAACCAGCGTGTCGTCGTCGTCCCAGGCCGGCATCCAGAACTCGGCGTCCGGGGCGTAGCACTCCAGCCAGCCCTCGAAGTCGCGGTCGTCGAGCATGCGCGCCTCGGCGTAGAGGAACTGCTCGGCCTCACCAACAGTGATGCTCATCGATCCCCCCGATCCGGTTACTGAACCTGTGCCTTGGACGCGGCGTCGACCGCGTGCTGCATCGCCTTCACCCAGTAGCCGTGCTGGACGGGGTAGAGGCCCTCGTCCTCGACGCGGGCGCCGCTGAGCACCGGGGTGATACCGAGTGCCTTCGCGTCCTCATCCGGCCCCTTGATCCAGTGCGTTGCGCCGCGGCTCATGTCGTTCCACGGTGCGTTCGCGGCCATGAAGCCCCGCTGCGAGGACCGGAATTCCTCCAGGTCGTCAGGGGTCGCCATGCCGGTGGCGTTGAAGAAGTCCTCGTAGCGGCGGATGCGGGCCGCCCGGGCCTGCGTGCTCTCGCCCTTCGGCGCGATGCAGTGGATGGTGACCTCGGTCTGGTCCACCGCGATCGGCCGGTACTGCCGGATCTGCGAGCTGAACTGGTCCATCAGGTAGACGTTGGGATAGAGGCACAGGTTGCGCGCCACCCCGATCATCCAGTCGGCCTTCGCCTGGCCGTACTGGTCGATCAGCTCCTGCCGGCGCTCGTACAGCGGCTCGTCCTCCGGGTTCGACCGCGTCGTCCAGAGCAGAACGTGGCCGTGCTCGAAGGCATAGAACCCACCCTTCGTCTTCCCGTAGCTCCCCGCGTCCATCGCCCTGGTCTCGGTGACCGACTCACCGGTCGTGCGCCGGGCGGTGGTCGCGGCGTAGTTCCAGTGGGTCGCGGCGACGTGGTAGCCGTCCGCGCCGTTCTCCGCCTGCACCTTCCAGTTCCCGTCGTAGGTGTAGGTGGAGGCGCCCTTCAGGACCTCCAGGCCCTCCGGCGACGCGTCGACCACCAGGTCGATGAGCTTCGTGGTCTCCCCGAGGTGCTGCTCGAGTGGCAGCACATCCGGGTTGAGGCTGCCGAAGAGGAACCCGCGGTACGACTGGAAGCGCGGGACCTTGGGCATGTCGTGCGAGCCGTCCTTGTTGAACTGCTCCGGGTAGCCGGCGCCCTTCGCCTCCTTGACCTTGAGGAGCTTGCCGTTGTTGCTGTAGGTCCAGCCGTGGAACGGGCAGGTCCAGGTGGACCTGTTGTCCTTCTTGCGCCGGCAGACCATCGCACCGCGGTGCGCGCACGCGTTGAGGACCGCGGTGATCTCGCCGGTGCGGGTCCGGGAGATGATCACCGGCTGCCGGCCCATCCACGTCGTCAGGTAGTCGTTGTTGTTCGGTAGCTGGCTCTCGTGCGCCAGGTAGATCCAGTTGCCCTCGAAGATGTACTTCATCTCGATCTCGAACAGCTCGGGATCGGTGAACATGTCCCGCCTGGCGCGGTAGATTCCACGGTCGGGGTCCTCGACCAGGATTGTGTCGATCTTCGCCCTGACCTCGTCCAGCGTGCTCGTCATGCGGTGTCCTCCCGTGTGCCCCTCCGCCTGGTCGGACCCGTTGTCCTGCGCGTCTGGAGCGGTTGGTGGCCGGCGGCGGTCCCGGGCCGCACGAAGGGCGACGGCCCGTACCCGGTCGGCCCGCACCCGCTCAGCGGTCGTCTCGCACCCGCTCAGCCGGAGTCGTGCCGGCGTCGTGGTGTCCGGTCTCCCGCGTCCTGGTGCCGACCGGCTGGATCGATCGTCGGCCTGGGCCCGCGTGCTTCGCGCCGGGGGTGCACCTAGGGCTTCCCCGGGGGCCCCCTTGCGGACAGGTCCGTCGCACGGCGTTGACGGCGACGGCTCCCTACGGGAGGGACGGTCAGGGTGAGCGTCGGGCCGCCACGGTGCCGCGGACGGCCCCGGCGTGCCGGCCCGTTCGGTCGTGGGCGAGACCCAGGGTGTCGCCGAACGCCAAGGGCTCCGCAGGGGTGCGACGGTTCGCCCCGGCGGGCCGAGCGCGCCGCCTCCGGGCAACCGCGACGAACTCGTCGCCCGGCTGGGTCGCAGCCGTGGGGGCCGGGTCGGCGGACCGTCGCCGCCCGCGAGGTCACACCCTCTCGGGCGCCTGCGCCTCCCGGATCGTGTCGTAGTTCGCCGCGAGTTCGGTGCGGGAGTTGACGTGCAGCTTGGAGTAGATGCGGGTGAGATGGAACTGCACGGTCTTGATGCTGACGAACAGCTCGGAAGCCACCTGACGGTTGCTCATCCCGGCCGCCACCAACCGGGCCACCGCAAGCTCCTGGGCGGTCAACCGGCCCGGATCAAAACTATGCCGCTTGGCCGGCGCCAGCCCGCACGCACTCAACTCCCGCTCACACCGCTCCAAATAGGGCCGCGCCCCCAACCCGACCAACCGATCATGCGCAGCCCGCAACTGCTCCGCAGCCGCCCGCCGATGCCCGTTCCGCCGCAGCACCTGACCGTAAGCCAGCTCCAACAACGCCCGCGGGAACGGCAGCGGAAGCTGCTCCAACTGCTCCAACCCCCGCCCGAACGCCGCCTCCGCTGCCTCCGGCCGACCCGCCGCCGCCTCCAGCCGCCCTCGCACCCGGGCCAGCACAGCGATGCTCGACCGCCGCCCCCGCGCCGCAGCCAACTCCTCGTGCGGCGCCAGGAACACCGCCGCCTGCTCCAACCGGGCCGCACTCACCAACGCATCCCCATACAGACCCTGCCACGGCCAGAACCCCGGCTCGTCGACCCCGTCCCGCGGCCGGACCGCCAGCACCGGCTCCAACGCCCGCAGCACCGCCTCGTGATCCCCCCGGGCCGCCGCCAACTGAGCCCGCGCCAACGCCGCCGCCACCACCATCAACTCGTAATCCCCCGCCTGCGCCGACGCCAGCCGGGCATGCTCCTCCGCCGCCCCCCACTCCCCCCGCGCTGCCGGCACCCCCACCGCCACCCACCGCGCCAACGGCCGCAACCACTCGTGCCCGGTCTCCTCCAGCAGCGCCACCGCCCGCTCCGCCGCCACCGCCGCCTCGTCCCACGCCCCGACCAGGAACTCCGCCCGCGACAACCACACATACGCCCACACCGCGTGCTCGATCGAGCCGATCCGGTCGTCCGCCCTCGTCGCCTCCGCCAGTTCGGCCCGGGCGCCGACGAGGTCCTCGGCGGCCACCCGCAGCGCGGCGTGGGTGATCGTGGCCTGCTGCGCCACGGCGCTGTCGGAATCGCCGGCCAGGGCGGCGAGAACCGACTCCTGGACGGCCGTGCCCTCCGGGACGCGGCCCGACCAGCCCAGACCGACGCCGAGCAGGATGCCGGCCTCGGCCCAGACCCGCCTGTCGGACGTCGCGAGCGCCCGCGCCCGGCAGGCCCAGTCGACGACGTCCGCAGCCCGCAGCCGGCCGACCGAGTGCAGGGCCCACCGCTGCGCCACGGCCGCCGCCAGCCGGGCGTCCGATCCCGCAGCACAGTGCTCCCACGCGCTGCGCAGCAACCTCTCGGCCTCCTCGGGCCGACCCCGCAGGATCGCGAGGAAGCCCAGCACGGCGTCGCGCAACGGGCACGTGGTGAGACCGCCGATCTCGGGGGCGAACGCCGTCACCTGGGAGAGATCGCCTGCCCCGGCCAGTATCTCGAGCGCCCGCAGCAGCCGCCGCTCGCGCTGCTCCCGGGCCGGGCTCATCCGCGACGCCGCCACCAGCGCCGACGCCGCTCCCGCCCACGCTCCCGCCGCCGCCTGCCGCTCGGCGAACGCCGACAACTCCCCCGCCAACCCCTCGTCCGGCGGATCCACCGCCGCCACCCGGTGCCACAACGCCGCCCCCGGGTCCTCCACCAACTCCGCCGCCCCCAGATGCAACCGGACCCGCCGGGCCGGCCCCAACTGCTCGTACACCGTCGCCTGCACCAGCGGGTGCGGAAACACCACATCCCGGCGGCCCGGCTCGTCACGCATCTCCAGCAGACCGACGGCGCTCGCCTCCTCCAACGCCGCCAGCGGATCCTCCACCTCCGCAAGCGCCGCCGCCGTTGCCAGCCGGACGTTGGCGCCCAGCGCAGAAGCCGCCTCGACGAGCCGGCGCGACGCCGGACCGCAGGCCTCCAGCCGGCGCACGATCTGCACCGCGAAGGCCCGCGGGGCCGGCAGCACCGGCTCCCAGGTCCGCCACCGGTCCGGGGGCAGCTCGGCCAGCAACGCCCGCACATACAGCGGGTTGCCCCGCGTATGCGCCTGCAGCCGGTGCGCGCTCCGCGCGGAGAACTCCGGCACCCCGAGCACCGTCGCCAGCTCCTGAACCTCCGAGGGTTCGAGCGCCTGCAGACGTATGGTCAGCCCGATCGTGCCCGCCGCCAGCCGCCGCAAGCCGTCCGGCAGCCTCGCTGCATCCGCGTCGCGAACCGTGAGCAGCGTCAGCACCCGCTCCGACACCAGCCTCCGCAGGGCGAACAACACCGCCCGCAGCGAGTCCGTGTCCGCCCACTGCACGTCGTCGACGACCAGGACGACCGGGCCCTTCCCCTCCAGCTCGGCGAGCAGCGTCAGGATCTGCGCCCCGACCCGGTTGGGCTCGTCGGCGGGGAGCCCCGTGTTGGTGCAGGCGAGCAGTCGTGCGCTGGACAGACCGGCCCCGCGGACGAGCTGATCGACCACTCCGAAGGAGACCAGCGCCTCCCACTGCTCCCCGCCGCCCCGCAGCACCTGGAGATCACTTTCGCCCTGCAGGAACCGCTCGGCCAGTGACGTCTTCCCGATCCCTGCCGGGCCCTCCACGAGCACCACGCGCGGGTGGCCGGATCGCACCTCCTGGAGCATCGCGCCCAGCACGGCGAGCTCGTTCTGGCGCCCCACGAACGGCGCCTCGGACTGGTCACCCGCCCAGGTCCGGCTGCCGGTGTCCGCCCCGGCTCTCTCCGCGCTCGGCATGCCCGCGGGGGAGTACTCGACCGGGGATCGTGGAGACGGGATCACCGGGCTCGCGGTAGACGACGGTGGGAACCGCATGCCCGTCATCCTTCCCGGTGGGGTGGAGGTGGTAATGCATCAATCGGCCGATTCTGGGTGGTGACTCACCCTGGTCACCCTGGTCACCCTGGTCACCCTGGTCACCCTGGTCACCCTGGTCACCCTGGTCAGCGTCCTGCCTCCACGCCCGTGGTAAGGCCGCGCCCCCGTCCGAACGCCGCCTCCGCGCGGTGACCGGGCGCAAGCGGCCGCCGCTCGACGCCAGCATGCCGCTGATCACCCGTCGCGACGACCAGGCCGTGCCCCCACCGGGCCGGTCGCGGTCGTGCCCACCCCGCGCGGCGGCGAAGGTCACCACCCGGACACCGCCCCTGCCGCATGGCGGCCCGGTGCGGTGTTCACGGCGCCCGCTCCTAGGAGCGGCTCGCGCTCCGGGGAGCCAGCGCCGGCCCCGCCCAGACCGACCGTCGGGCCCCGGTCCGGCCGCGGCTGGAGGCGTACGCGGCCGAGATGCTCGGTGGGCTGGCCCGGGCGGACCAGCGGGCGAAGGGGCAACTGTATCTGCGCGGGCTGCTGCTGGACGGCAAGCGTAAGTCGATGCAGCCGATGGCCGCCCGGCTTGGTGTG
>NZ_JAHDTG010000090.1 GCF_018531475.1 Pseudonocardia mahuensis | reverse complement strand
TGTTGTCGGTGGTCATGGCGGAGGGGTAACGCCCGGTCCCATCCCGAACCCGGAAGCTAAGCCCTCCAGCGCCGATGGTACTGCACCCGCCAGGGTGTGGGAGAGTAGGTCGCCGCCGACATCAAACATCAAAAAATCAAAGTGGGCCCCTGCAGGCAGGCAGGGGCCCACTTTTGTATTCTGAACATATGAGTATCGCGGATGGTTCCGGCGATAACCGTCCGCAACGCGACGAGCGCGATGGTTCCCGGAGCCGCACTGACAAGCCGGCACGCGGCGAGATCCGGCGTTCCGATCGCTCGGCACGCGGCGGACGGCAGGACGACCGGGGTGGTTACGCCCCCCGGGGTGACAAGCGCGGCGAGAGCGGCCGTTCCGGAGGCTTCGACGCGTCACGTCGCAGCGGCACGCCGGGACGAGACCGGTCGTCGGGCGGAGCAGGCCGGGTCGGCAGCGGTTGGGGTGGGCGCACGGACGACCGCCCCGCCCGTTCGGACTCACGGCCCGATCGTGGGCGTGGTGAGGGCGGTTTCCGCCGCGGGGGTGATTCCGGCGGTTATTCGCGTGGCGCGGGAGCGGATGACCGCCGGCGTCCCGAGGGCGACCGATCGCGCGCTGACCGCCAGCGGAGCGATCAGCGCCGCGGGGGACCCTCGCGGGGCGGTGACGCTCCCGCCGGCGGCCGTGGCTACGACCGGCGTGAGGACCGGCGCACTGACGATCGGCGTGGCGATGATCGCCGCCCCTTCCGCCGTGGTGACACCGACGCCCCGCGGGACCGTCAGGATCGCAACCGCCGGGCCGACGGTGCGGAGTCCGGGGGTCAGCGCGGGGAGCGTGGCGGTCCCCGGCGTGACCGAGACAGCGGCACGGGCGCTGAGCGGAGCGGGACAGGACGGTCCGGGGACGAGCGACGCGGTGGTTGGCGCGGTAGCGACGATCGCAGCGCCGGTGACAGCCCTCGTAGTGGCGACCGCCGGTCGGAGAGCACCCGGCCCCGTCGGGACCGGGCGGAAGGCCGATCCGGCGGGAACCAGGGGCGTGACCGGTTCGACGACCGGAATCGGCAGGACCGGGGTTTCCGCCGAGACGACCGGGACCGGAGCGCCCGGCCCGACCGGGGAACCGGAAAGCGCGACGCGCGTGGATCGGGTCGGCCGTTCGGGCGTGACGACCGTCCGGCGTACCGGGCCGACCGGGGCGGCGACGGGTCGTCCCGGCGTGAGGAGCGGGGTACGGACCGTCCGGCGTACCGGACAGACCGTGATGCGGACCGGCCGTCCCGGCGTGAGGAGCGGGGTACGGACCGTCCGGCGTACCGGGCCGACCGGGGCGGCGACGGGTCGTCCCGGCGTGAGGAGCGGGGCTCCCGGCACGAGCAGCGGCCCGGCACGGATCGGCGCAGTGGTGACCGGTCCTCGGCTCCGGGCCGGCACCGGGACCGTGATGCGACTGCCGGCGGTGCGGGGCAGGGTCGATGGAACCGCGAGGAGAGCCGTCCGCGTCGAGTGCCCGAGAGCGCGGAGAGCACCTTCGTTCCGGAACCCGCGCTGCCCGACGACGTCGCCGCGAGCGACCTGGACGCCGAGGTGCGCCGGGATCTGCGGGGTCTGCAGAAGGACACCGCGGAAAGTGTGGCGCGACACCTCGTCGCTGCGGGCACGCTGGTCGATGAGGACCCCGAGCTCGCACTTCAGCACGCGCGGTACGCGCGGCGCCGGGCGTCCCGGATCGCCGTCGTGCGCGAGGCAGCGGGCATCGCGGCCTATCACGCAGGTGAGTGGAGCGAGGCGCTCGGCGAACTGCGGGCTGCCCGGCGCATGGGCGGAGGGCCCGGCCACATCGCGGTGATGGCGGATATCGAGCGGGCGCTCGGACGTCCCGAGCGAGCTCTCGAGCTCGCCCGTGGCCCCGAGGTGGCCGAGCTGGGCTCGGCCGAGCAGATCGAGCTCGCGATCGTGGCTGCCGGTGCGCGGCGCGATCTGGGTGAGCTGGACGCGGCGGTCGTCGGACTGCAGATCCCGGCGCTCGACCCGTCCCGGCGGGATCCGTGGAGCGGGCGGCTCTTCTACGCCTACGCGGACAACCTCCTCGCCGCCGGGCGCGAGTCCGACGCGCTGGAGTGGTTCGTGCACACCGCCGACGCCGACACCGAGGGCGAGACCGACGTCGCCGTCCGGATCGCCGAGCTGACCGGAGAGCCCGTCCCCGAGGACGACGTCGTCTTCGGCGAGGAGGAGCTCACCGACGACGCGGCCGCGGCCGGCGCAGAGGCGTCGGGCGACACGGTCGCCTCCGATGCGGGGCATGCTGAGGTCGCCGGAGACCCTGCAGAAGCAGGGGCCGCTGAAGCCGTGGAGCCTGGCGCTGCCCAGACCGACGGTCCAGCCGACGACGCTTCGCACGACGACACCCACTCTGCTGCTGCGGGGACTGATGAGGACATCACCAGCCCAGCGGGCGACGCCCCTCGGGACGTCACCGGCTGTGCTGTCGGGGAAGCCGATGAGGACGTCACCGGCTCTGTCGGTGCGGGGGCCGATGAGGACGGAATCGGCTCCGCTGATGCGAGGTCTGATCAGGGCGGTACCGGCACCGGTACCGCCGATGCGGGGACCGATGAGGACCGCACCGGCGCTGCCGATGCCGCGGAGACGGGGCAGGCCGGGGAGGACGTCGCCGGGCCCACCGGAGCCGCGGTTGCCGGGGACGACGTCGTCTCGCCTGCGGCGTCTGCCGACGGCGGGGACGTGTCCACCGCCACCGACGCCGGCTCGTCCGACCGGGACGGCAGCGGCTCGTGACCGACCTGCTGGCACAGCACGACGTGCTGCTCGTGGACCTGGACGGCACCCTGTACCGCGGCCGGTCCGCGGTTCCCGGTGCCGTGGACGCGGTGGGTGGCGCCGCCCGGCGCGGTACCCGAACCGTCTATGTCACGAACAACGCGTCGCGCCGTCCGGCCGAGGTGGCAGCGCACCTCGCCGAACTGGGTTTCCCTGCCACCGAGCAGGACGTGATGACCAGCTCGCAGGCTGCGGCGGCGATGCTGGCCGAGCAGTTGCCCGCCGGATCGCCCGTCCTGGTCGTCGGCACCGAGGCGCTCGCCGAGGAGGTCACCGGGGTCGGTCTGGCCGTCACCGAGGACCCCGACGAGGCCGTCGCCGTGGTGCAGGGCCACTCCCCGGACACGGGGTGGCGCAAGCTGGCCGACGCGACCGTCGCGTTGCGGGCGGGCGCGGTCTGGGTGGCGTGCAACGTCGACCCGACGTTGCCGACCGAACGCGGCCCGCTGCCCGGCAACGGCTCGATGGTCGCCGCGGTGCGGACGGCATCCGGTCGGGAACCGCAGGTCGCCGGCAAGCCGGCTCCACGGCTGCTGCGCGACGCCGTGGCGCGCAGCAGCGCCCGCGACGCCCTGGTGATCGGCGACCGGCTCGACACCGACATCGAGGGCGGCCGGTCGGTGGACCTGCCCACGCTGCTCGTCCTGACCGGTGTCTCGGACGCCGCCGAGGTACTGGCCGCGCCGGCCGCGCTGCGCCCGGACTACCTCGCGGGCGACCTCTCGGCGCTCACCCGCCCCGCGGAGGAGCTCGCCGTCGCCCCGCGGCCCGGCTGGCAGGTGCACCGCGACGAGCCGGGCATGCTCGTGCTGTCCGGTGCCGGGGCGGGGTCCGAGCCCGCTCTCGACGCGCTGCGCGCGCTGTGCGCCGAGCACTGGGCCGGCGACGGCGGCGAGGTGACCGTCCGCGCCCACGGCGACGCGGCGCAACGGGCGGTGCGTGAGCTCGGGCTGCCGACGGATTCGGCGGCGCCGGGCTCGTCTACCGTGGGAACCGCCGACACCGCACCGGGAGCACGCTGATGACCGTCCCACCGCAGCACCCGCCGCGGCCCGCGCACGACGGGCTGCGCCCGGGCGACCCCCGGCCTGCCGCGACGCGGCCGCTGGAGGTCGTGCGGGCCGACGTGGACGCTGCGATGGCCGGTCTCGACGACCTCGCGGGCCGCCCCGCCGGGGAGCACGTCCAGGCCTTCGAGCGGGTGCACGCCGCGCTGGGTGAGGCGCTGGCCGCCGGCACCCCCGGCGAGCAGGCTGCCGGCCGGGCGTGAGGACGGTGGTCACCCGGGCCCGTCTCGACGCCGAACTCGTCCGCCGGGGCCTTGCCCGGTCCCGGCAGCAGGCGGCCGAGCTGATCGAGCAGGGCCGGGTCGCGGTGCGCGGCGTCCCCGCCGGCAAGCCCGCCACGCAGATCGACCGCGACACCCCCGTCGTCGTGACGGAGGACGACGGCCCCGAGTGGGCGTCGCGCGGCGCCAAGAAGCTGCTCGGCGCGCTGGAGGCCTTCGAGGTCGACGTCCGCGGTGCGCGCTGCCTGGACGCCGGCGCGTCGACCGGTGGCTTCACCGACGTGCTGCTAATTCACGGCGCCGCACAGGTCGTCGCGGTCGACGTCGGCTACGGGCAACTCATCTGGCGGCTGCGCAACGACGAGCGGGTGCGCGTGCACGACCGCACCAACGTCCGCTCGCTGACCCCGGACGAGATCGGCGGTCCGGCCGCCGTCACCGTCGCGGACCTGTCGTTCATCTCGCTGCGCACCGTGCTGCCCGCATTGGCCGCGTGCACGACGCCCGAGGGCGTCCTGCTGCCGATGGTGAAGCCGCAGTTCGAGGTGGGCCGTGAGCGACTCGGGGCGGGCGGTGTCGTGCGGGACCCACAGCTGCGCCTGGCCGCGCTGACCGAGGTCACTGGCGCCGCGCGGGCGCTGGACCTGACATTGCTCGGGGCCGCCGCGAGCCCGTTGCCTGGGCCGTCGGGCAACGTCGAGTACTTCCTGTGGCTGGGGGGCCCACAACACGGGGGAACGGACGTCGGGGACGCGGTGTTGGCGCAGGCCGTCGCGGACGGGCCCCGGTGAGTACCGCGAGAACAGCAGGGACGGCAGGGTGAGGCAAGTACTACTGGTACTGCACGCCGGTCGGGAGACCAACCGGCGTACCGCGGCGACGGTCGCGAAGCGGCTCGCCGCCGAGGGGATCCGGATGCGGATGCTCGGCTCGGAGCTGTCCGAGGTCGGTGCCGACCTGCCGCCCGGGCTGGAGCCCGTCCCGGTCGAGGACACGCCCGAGTCGGCCGAGGGCGCCGAGGTCGTGCTGGTGCTGGGTGGCGACGGCACGTTCCTGCGGGCCGCCGCGCTCGCCCGGCCGTCCGGGGCCCCGCTGCTCGGTGTGAACCTGGGCCGGGTGGGTTTCCTGGCCGAGGCCGAGCAGGAGTCGCTCGACCACGCCCTCGACACGATCGTCGCCGCCGACTACGACGTCGAGGAGCGCATGACGATCGAGGCCGTCGTCCGGTCCAACGGGTCCGTGCTCGGCCGCACCTGGGCGCTCAACGAGATCAGTGTGGAGAAGAGCACCCGCGAGCGGATCCTCGAGGTGGTGCTGGAGATCGACGGCCGGCCGGTGTCGAGCTTCGGCTGCGACGGCGTCATCTGCGCCACGCCGACAGGATCGACCGCGTACGCGTTCTCCGCCGGGGGCCCGGTGGTGTGGCCGCAGGTGCAGGCGCTGCTGGTGGTGCCGAGCAACGCGCACGCCCTGTTCGCGCGGCCGATGATGATCGCGCCCGACAGCGAGGTCGCCATCGAGGTCGACGCCAACGGACCGCCGGCGGTGCTCGACGCCGACGGCCGGCGCACGATCACGCTGCCGCCGGGGGCCCGGGTCGAGCTGTCCCGCGGCGAGCAGCCGGTGCGATTGGTCCGGCTGGACGGCCAGCCGTTCGCCGACCGGCTGGTCCGCAAGTTCGACCTGCCCGTGCGCGGCTGGCGCGGCGCACCGCCCCACCCCGAGGACGAGCCCACCGACGACCATGACCGGGACCCGCGGACCTGATCGGGACGTCGGGCCACCGGCTGTCCGACCGGCGACGTACCCTGCGGACCATGCTGGCCGAGATGCGGATCCAGGGCCTCGGCGTGATCGACGACGCGACGCTCGAGCTCGATCCCGGCCTGACCGTGCTCACCGGGGAGACCGGTGCGGGCAAGACGATGGTGGTCACCGGACTGTCGCTGCTGGGCGGCGGCCGCGCGGAGGCGTCGCGGGTGGCCGAGGGGGCCCGCCGGGCCGTCGTGGAGGGCCGGTTCACCGCGGGGGGGCAGGCGCTCGCGCTGGCCGAGGAGGTCGGCGCCGAGCCCGACGACGACGGCGCGCTGATCGCGGTGCGCACCGTGTCGGCCGACGGGCGGTCGCGAGCGCACCTGGGTGGCCGCTCGGTGCCCGTGGGGGTGCTCGGGCGGTTGTCGGAAGCGACGCTCGCGGTGCACGGGCAGAACGACCAGCTGCGGCTGTTACGGCCCGCCGACCAGCGCGCCCTGCTCGACCGGTACGCCGGCGACGTGGTCGGCAAGCCGCTCGCGGCGTACCGGGAGGTGCGGGCCGAGTGGCAGCGGGTTTCGGCTGAGCTCGTCGAGCGGCGCGACGGCGCGCGCCGGTTGGCCCAGGAGGCCGACATGCTGCGCCACGGGCTCACCGAGATCGAAGCGGTCGACCCGCAGCCGGGGGAGGACCGCGAACTCGTCGAGCAGGCCCGCCGGCTCGCCGCCGCGGACGACCTGCGGGAGGCGGCGTCGATCGCCAGGGCGGCGCTGGCCGGCGCCGACGACGCCGGGTCGATGACCGACCCGGGGGCGCTCGGGGCGCTCGGCCTGATCGGGGAGGCGCGGCACCGGCTGGCCGCGACGGGCGATCCGGAGCTCGCCGCACTCGACCCGCGGCTCGGCGAGGCCCTAGCCGTGCTCGGCGACGTCGCCGGGGAGCTGTCCGGCTATCTCGACCGGCTCGACGCCGACCCCGAACGGCTGGCCGTCGTGCTGTCCCGGCAGGCCGAGCTCAAGGCACTGACCCGCAAGTACGCCGCGGACACGGACGGCGTGCTGGCCTGGGCCGAGCAGGCCCGGGAGCGGCTGGAGCGGCTCGACACCTCCGATGAGGCCCTCGCGGCGCTGGCCGCCCACCGCGACGAGCTCGCGGTGGAGCTGGCCGGTCACGCCGCCGCGGTCACCGCCGCCCGCACCGAGGCCGCCACCCGGCTGGCCACCGAGGCCACCGCTGAGCTGGCCGGGCTCGCGATGCGGGACGCCGTGCTGACCGTCGCGGTGTCGCCGCGGACGGCCACCGGCCCGGATGCCGCCGACGCGGTCGTCGTCGACGGGGTGGCCCTGGTCGCGGGCGGCGACGGGGTCGACGAGGTGGAACTGCGGCTGGTGCCGCACGCCGGGTCGGCGCCGCAGCCGCTGCACAAGGGGGCGTCGGGCGGCGAGCTGTCCCGGGTGATGCTCGCCCTCGAGGTCGCGTTGGCCGGGGCCGACCCGGTGCCCACGATGGTGTTCGACGAGGTCGACGCCGGCGTGGGTGGGCGGGCCGCGGTGGAGATCGGCCGCCGGCTGGCGCGGCTGGCCGCCAGCCACCAGGTGATCGTCGTGACCCACCTGCCGCAGGTCGCCGCGTACGCAGACCGGCACCTCGTGGTGCACAAGGCCGGTGACGGCGGCGTGACGCGCAGCCGGGTGCGGACCCTCGCCGACGGTGACCGGATCGTCGAGCTGGCCCGGATGCTGGCCGGGCTCGACGACACCGATACCGGGCGGGCGCACGCCGAGGAGTTGCTCGCCTCGGCCCGGGCCCACCGGGAGGCCGACCGGGCCGGCGGGCGCAGCGGTGCGGCCGGGAAGCCGGCCCGCAAGCCGCGGAAGGCCGCCGCGAAGGCGGCGGCGACGGGGTAGGACGAGCCGGGTCGCCCCTGCCGCAGCACTGCCACAGCACTGCCGCCGCGCCCCGACCCCGGTGACTCCGCAATCACACTGCGGCGTGCCTTCCGGGCAACATGGGCCTCAGCTGTCACAGTGCGTGCATGAAGCTGTCCGGCCTGCTGCACCGATCCCGACCGGAGCTGCCCGGGCTCGCCGGCGTCGCCCGGGTGGATCGCCGCACCGATGCGTTGCTGCGCAGGCTGCGACCCGGCGACATCGTCGTCCTCGACCAGATCGACCTCGACCGGGCCACCGCCGACACGCTCATCGCCGCGGAGGTCGCGGCGGTGATCAATGCGTCGCCGTCGATCTCCGGGCGGTTCCCCAACCTGGGTCCCGAGGCCCTGATCGCTGCGGGCATCCCGCTGGTGGACGGCGTCGGCGCCGAGGCGCTGCACAACGTCAAGGACGGTAGCCGCGTCCGGCTGCTCGACGGAGTGCTCTACTCCGGGGAGACGGTGCTCGCCGAGGGCATAGAGCAGACCGCGGACTCGGTGGCCGACGCTCTGGTCGAGGCCAAGTCCGGGCTGACCCACCAGCTCGAGGCGTTCGCGGCGAACACCATCGAGTTCATGCGCCGGGAGCGGTCGCTGCTGCTCGACGGTCACGGCGTGCCGCAGGTCGACGTCGAGCTGGCCAACCGCCAGGTGCTCGTCGTCGCGGCCGGGTTCGACCACGCGACGGAGCTCGCCCGGTTGAAGAACTACATCCGCGAGTACCAGCCCGTGCTGGTCGGCGTGGGTGCGGGCGCGGATGCGCTGATGGCGGCGGGCCACACACCCGCCCTCATCGTCGGTGACCCCGCCGAAGTGTCGACCGAGGCTCTGACCTGCGGCGCCGACGTCGTCGTCCCCGCCTTCGCCGACGGGCACGCGCCCGGCCTGCACCGCGTGCAGGACCTCGGGGCCGGCGCGGTCACGTTCCCCAGCACGGCCAACCCGGAGGACCTCGCGCTGCTGCTGGCCCAGCACCACGGCGCCGCGATGATCGTCACGGTCGGGCTGTCGGCGAGCATGGCGGAGTTCCTCGACCGCGGGCGTTCCGGCAGCAACGCCTCGACGTTCCTCACCCGGTTGCAGTTGGGTGGGACTGTGGTCGACAGCCGGGTGATCGGCTCGCTGTACCGCAGCAGGATCTCATTCGGGGCGATCGCACTGATGATCGCGTCCGCCGTGGTCGCGGTGGTGGCCGCACTCCTCGTCTCCGACGCCGGGGACGCGGTGCTGGCCTGGTTCTCCCAGGGCTGGCTGGGGATCGTCGAGCAGATCAAGGGCTGGTTCGTGTGATCTCCCTGCGTTACCACGCGGTCTCCATCGCCGCGGTGTTCCTGGCCCTCGCGGTGGGGGTGTTCCTCGGCGCCAGCGGGCTGTCCGACCGGCTGCTCTCCGCCGTCTCGGCGGAGCGCGACGATCTGAGCACGCAGGTCGACAAGCTGACCGCGGAGCGCAACGAGCTCGCCGCCGCCCAGCAGTCCGCGGACGAGTTCGCCGCCCGGGTCGGCCCGGCCGCGGTGCGTAACCTGCTTCCCGGCAAGACCGTCGCCCTCGTGACCACCGGCGCCGACCAGGCCGACCGCGACGCCCTCGCCGCCCTCGTCGGGCAGGCCGGGGCCACGGTCACCGGTGAGGTCGCCCTGACCGATGCCGTCGCCGACCCCGCCCGGGCCGACCAGTTGCGCGAGCTGACCTCGCAGCTGCTGCCCAGCGGCGCCCAGCTACCCGCCGCGTCGGACACCGGGAGCCTGGCCGGCGGCCTGCTCGGCGCGGTCCTGGTGGCGCGCGGCGGTCAACCGCAGTCGACGCCCGACCAGGCGCAGGCGGTGCTGTCCGGGCTGGCGGCTGCCGGATTCGTCCGGCCGGGCGACACGCCGAAACCGGCGAACCTGGTGCTGGTGCTCACCGGTGGTGCGCTCAGCGGCATCGACGCCGGCGACGCCGCGGCCGTCACGGCCCGGCTGGCCGCGGAGCTCGATCGGGCCGGGGCGGGTGCGGTGCTGGCCGGTCGGTCGGGCTCGGCCTCGTCGACGGGACCCGTCGGGGTCGCCCGCGCCGGTGGCAGTGCCACGGCCGGGCTGTCCACCGTGGACGACGTGGACACCGGTTCGGGGCGGGTGGCCGCGGTCCTGGCACTGCGCGAGCAGCTCGACGGGCGGGTCGGCCGCTACGGCTCGGCGGAGAGCGCGAACGACGGGGCGTCGCCCGCTCTGTGAGAGGCCGGTCGTGGCGGCGGCGCGACCCGGATCACGCCGCCGGGTGTCCGACACGCGGGGGCCGTGAGCGCAGACGCCGAACCGGCGGGTACCCTGAAGACCCGTGCAGCCACGCGCGACCCGTCATCTGTTCGTCACCGGCGGGGTCGCATCCTCGCTGGGTAAAGGTCTCACGGCGTCCAGCCTGGGCCAGTTGCTGACCTCCCGGGGCCTCCGGGTGATCATGCAGAAGCTGGACCCCTATCTGAACGTCGATCCCGGCACGATGAACCCCTTCCAGCACGGTGAGGTCTTCGTGACCGAGGACGGTGCGGAGACCGACCTCGACGTCGGCCACTACGAGCGCTTCCTCGACCGCAACCTGCACGGGCGGGCCAACGTCACCACCGGCCAGGTCTACTCGTCGGTGATCGCCAAGGAGCGCCGCGGCGAGTACCTCGGTGACACCGTGCAGGTCATCCCGCACATCACCAACGAGATCAAGGACCGCATCCTCGCGATGGCGGAACCCGACGCCGACGGGGTCATCCCCGATGTCGTGATCACCGAGGTGGGCGGGACCGTCGGCGACATCGAGTCGCTGCCGTTCCTCGAGGCGGTCCGTCAGGTCCGCCACGATGTCGGCCGCGACAACTGCTTCTTCCTGCACGTATCGCTCGTGCCCTTCCTCGCCCCGTCCGGGGAGCTGAAGACCAAGCCGACGCAACACTCGGTGGCGGCGCTGCGCAACATCGGTATCCAGCCCGACGCGCTGGTACTGCGCGCCGACCGGGAGATCCCGGACGGCATGAAGCGCAAGATCAGTCTGATGTGCGACGTCGATCTGGACGGGGTCGCCGCGGCACCCGACGCGCCGTCGATCTACGACATCCCCCGCGTCCTGCACCGCGAGGGCCTGGACGCCTACGTCGTGCGCCGGCTCGGGCTGCCCTTCCGCGACGTCGACTGGACGGTGTGGGGCGACCTCCTCGACCGGGTGCACCATCCCGACGAGACGGTCCGCATCGCGCTCGTCGGCAAGTACGTCGATCTTCCCGACGCCTACCTGTCGGTCACCGAGGCGCTGCGGGCCGGCGGGTTCGCCCAGCGGGCGCGGGTCGAGATCAAGTGGGTGGCCTCCGACGAGTGCGAGACCCCGGCGGGCGCCGCCGCAGCCCTCGACGGTGTCGACGGCGTGCTCATCCCGGGCGGGTTCGGCATCCGCGGCATCGAGGGCAAGCTCGGTGCGATCACACACGCGCGGACCCGCGGCATCCCGACCCTCGGGCTGTGCCTGGGGCTGCAAGCGATGGTCATCGAGGCCGCCCGCAACATGGCGGGTCTCGAGGGCGCCAGCTCCACGGAGTTCGACCCGGACACCGCGCACCCGGTGATCTCGACGATGGCCGAGCAGGTCGACGTCGTCGCGGGCGAGCGGGACATGGGCGGCACCATGCGGCTCGGCGCTTACCCGGCGGCCCTCGGCGAGGGCACCGTCGTGGCGGGCGCGTACGGCGCTCGCGAGGTGTCCGAGCGGCACCGGCACCGCTACGAGGTCAACAACGCCTACCGCGATCGGCTGAGCAAGGCCGGCCTGGTGTTCGGCGGGACGTCGCCGGACGGGAAGCTCGTCGAGTTCGTCGAGCTGCCCGCCGACGCGCACCCGTTCTTCGTCGGCACCCAGGCGCACCCCGAGCTCAAGAGCCGCCCGACCCGTCCGCATCCGCTGTTCTCGGCGTTCGTCAAGGCCGCGCTGTGCTACCGGGCGGCCGACCGGCTGCCGGTGGAGCTGCCGGGCCGGGACCGGGCGCTGCCCGCGCCGTCGCCGAACGGAGCGGAGGAAACGGACGCGCCGGCGAAGACGGACGAGACCGCCGGCGCCGACGCCGTGAGCACGGTGGGTTCGTGACCTCGCAGCGTCACGACTTCCCGGTCGCCGGGTCCCGCGAGATCTACAGCGGGCGGGTCATGGCGCTGCGCTCGGACGAGGTCGAGATGCCCGGTGGCCGGGTCGCGACGCGCGAGATCTTCGAGCATCCGGGGGCCGTCGCGATCGCGGCGCTCGACGACGACGGCCGCATCATGATGATCCACCAGTACCGGCACGCGGTGGCGCGCCGGCTCTGGGAACTGCCGGCGGGGCTGCTCGACGTCGACGGCGAGGACCCGGCGGCGACCGCCGCGCGGGAGCTGGCCGAGGAGGCCGGGCTCGCCGCGCGCGAGTGGTCGGTGCTGCTCGACGTCGTGCCGTCCCCGGGGTTCTCCGACGAGTCGGTGCGGGTGTATCTGGCGCGCGGGATCACCGAGGTCGGCCGTCCCCCGCTCGCCGACGACGAGGAGGCGGACCTGGAGCTGCGCTGGGTCCCGCTGCCGGTCGCGGTGCGCCAGGTGCTCGCCGGGACGATCGTCAACGCGGTGACGGTGGCGGCCGTGCTGGCCGTGCACGTCGTCGCGGAGGGGCAGGTCCAGCCGCGGCCGGTGGACGCCGAGTGGCCCGACCGGCCCACCCGGTTCGCCGCCCGAGGCTGACCGGGGACCGGGAGCGGCCGTCAGGACCGCAGCGGGCGGCCCTGCGGGTCGGTCGGACGGCCGGCGAGCAGGACGATGCCGTCGATGAAACCCCAGATCCCGCCGATGCCGAGGGTGATCAGGGTGACGATCAGCTGCGCGATGCCGAGCCCGACGTGGCCGGTGTAGAAGCGTCCGACGCCCGCCCAGCCGAAGCACAGCTGCAGCACCCCGGCGGCGACCTTGGACTTGTCCGAGTAGGGGCGGCCACTGACCGGCTCGCAACCGAACGGCGCAGCGGGATCCGCGGCGCCGGGTTGGTGCACCGGTGCGGGGTGGTACGGCGGGGCCGCCGGGGTGGGCGGGCTCGGCAGGTCGCCGAACAGCGCGTCCAGTTCGGTGCGGGTGCGGGCGGCGTAGGCCTGGGCGACCCGCTCCTCGAACTCGGAGGGGTCGAGGCGCCCCCGGGCGAAGTGGTCGCCCAGCGCGCGCACCGCGGCCTCGCGCTCGTCGTGCCCGATGCGGAGGGGGCGCGGATCTTCCGTGCTCACCCGGTGGACGGTACCGGTGCGCGCCGGACGGCGGGCACCGGTCACCGTGGTTAGGCTCGTGACCATGGCGGGAATGCGCTTCGGACTGTTCGTGCCGCACGGATGGCGGCTTGACCTGGTCGGTATCGAACCGGCCGCCCAGTGGGACACCATGCTCGGCGTCGCGCGACATGCCGAGGCCGGGCCGTGGGAGTCGATCTGGGTCTACGACCACTTCCACACCGTGCCCGCACCCACCGACGAGGCCACCCACGAGGCGTGGACGCTCATGGCCGCGTTCGCCGCCGCCACGGAGCGCGTGCGGCTGGGCCAGATGTGCACGTGCATGGCCTACCGCAACCCCGCCTACCTGGCGAAGGTGGCCGCGACCACCGACGTGATCTCGGGCGGCCGGGTGGAGATGGGCATCGGCGCCGGCTGGTACGAGCAGGAGTGGCGCGCCTACGGATACGGGTTCCCGCCGGCCCGCGAACGCCTCGGGATGCTCGACGAGGGCGTGCAGATCTTCAAGCAGGCCTGGAGCACCGGCCACGCGACGCTCGACGGCAAGTACTACCAGGTGGACGACGCGATCGTGCAGCCACGGCCGCTGCAGGACGGCGGCATCCCGCTGTGGATCGCGGGCGGCGGGGAGAAGGTCACCCTGAAGATCGCCGCGAAGTACGCGCAGTACACGAACTTCGACGGCACCCTCGAGGGCTTCACCCGCAAGTCCGAGATCCTCGCCCAGCACTGCAAGACCGTCGGTACCGACTTCGAGAAGATCGTGCGCTCGGCGAACTACAACGTCGCCATCGGCCGCACCGAGGACGAGGTCGAGGCGCGGTTGCAGGCGCTCAAGGCCCGTCTGGAGCCGATCGTCGGGCCGGAGAAGGCGGAGGGTGCGCTCCGCGCGTTCCGCGGGCTGCCGGCGTGCGGCACGCCGGAGCGGATCGTGGAGAACCTCACGGCGCTGCGTGAGCGCGGCATGTCCTACGGGATCTTCTACTTTCCCGAGGCCGCCTACGACCGGTCCGGGATTGAACTGTTCGAGCGCGAGGTCATCCCCGCGCTGTCGTGACCGCCGCTGGCCGCCCGTCGCCGGCCAGCGCGTCGTGGCCGTGGATCCAGGCCAGGTCCTCCGGCAGCCGGGTGAGCCGGGAGTCCCGGGCGCGGAGGGCCGGGCTGTGGTCCGGCAGGTGCAGGACCGGCGAGGTCGCCCACGAGGCCAGCTGCACCTGACGGGTCCGGCCACGGCGGCGCGTCGTGTAGCGCGCCAGGGCGCCGGGGACGTCCGCGGCGCCGCACGGCGCGAGCTCCGTGGCCAGGACGGCGGCGTCCTCGATGGTCTGGTTGGCCCCCTGGCCGTGGTGCGGCAGCATCGCGTGCGCCGCGTCACCGAGCAGGACCACCGCGCCCCGGTTCCAGCGGTGCAGCGGCGGGCGGGAGAACAGGCCCCACCGGGGCCCCTGCGGCGCCGCGCCGATCATCTGCGTGACCGCAGGGTGCCAGTGGCCGAACGGGGTGAGGTGTGCGCCGGGCTCGTCGTCGGCCATCCAGGTCGGCTCCGTCCAGCGGGCCGGTCCCTCGACCACCGCCAGGAAGTTGATCACGGAGCCGTCGCCGATCGGGTAGTGCAGCAGGTGCGCGCCGGGCCCGACCCAGAACTGGATCGCTCCCGGATCGGGGAGCGCGGTGAGCTGCTCGACCGGGACGAGCCCGCGGAAGCCGCTGGTGCCCGAGTAGGTCGCGCTGTCGCCACCGGTGACCCAGCGGCGGACCACCGAGTGCACCCCATCGGCCCCCACGACCACGTCGGCGTCGAGTTCGCGGCCGTCCGCGCTGCGCACCCGCACTGCGCCGTCGCGCTGCTCGATGTCGGCCACCCGCCAGCCCAGGTGCAGGTGCTCGGATCCCCAGGCCTCGCCCAGCAGCATCTGCAGGTGGACGCGGTGCACCCCGAGGAACGGCGCGCCGAACCGCTCGCGGTACCACCCGGCGACGGGGTGCGCGGCGATGTGGTGCCCGTCGACGCCGTGGCGGTGGATGAGCTCGGTGGGCTCGAACGACACCCGGTCGAGAGCGTCGGCGAGACCGACCTCGTCGAGTACCCGGGTGCCGTTCGCGGCCAGCGCCACCGCGGCGCCGACCTCGCGTAGCTCGGGAGCCTGCTCGAGCACCTCGGCGGTGACGCCGCGCCGGCGCAGCAGCAGTGCCAGGGTCAGCCCGCCGATGCCGGCACCGACGGTCACCACCCGCAGCGGTCGTCCCGACATCGGGCCTCTTTCCGCCCGGGCGGCAACGGTGCCGGCCCGGGATCGCGGCGGCCGGTCGGCGCCGTCGTCGTCGTCGACCGTAGATCGTGAGCGGGCGAGGGGGCCGTTCGCGTTCCGCAGTGAGGAACGGGGGTTTCCGCACGACGGGCCGGGCGCGTCGGACCCGCGGCTGATCCGCGCTGGGGCAGCATGATCGGGTGCGGGAACAGGTGGACGGGGCCGGCGTGCCCGGCGGCACGAGGATCGACGCCACCGTCGAGGCCTACCTCGCGCACCTCGCCGTCGAGCGCGGCAGCTCACCCAACACGCTGCGGTCCTACGCCGGCGATCTGCGCCGCTACCGCGACCACCTGGCCGGACACGGCATCGACGACCTCGTCGCGGTCCGGGAGGCGGATGTGACCGGGTTCGTGGCAGCCCTGCGCAGCGGACCCGCCCCACTCGCCGCGTCGTCGGCCGCGCGGGCGCTCGCGGCGGTGCGGGGGCTGCACCGTTTCGCCGTGCGCGACGGGCTCGTCCCCGCCGACGTGGCCCGCGCCGTCGCGCCCCCGGCGCTGCCCAAGCGCCTGCCCAAGGCGCTCACCGTGGACCAGGTCGAGCAGCTCCTGGCCGGGTGCATCGGCGAGGGCCCCGCGCCGCTGCGCGACCGCGCGCTGCTCGAACTGCTGTACTCCACCGGCGCGCGGATCTCCGAGGCCGTCGGTATCGACCTCGACGACCTCGACCTGGCCGGTCGCACCGTGCTGCTGCGGGGCAAGGGCGGCAAGCAGCGGATCGTGCCGGTCGGGCGGCCCGCCCTCGCGGCCGTCGAAGCCTACCGGGTCCGGGCCCGGCCCGAGCTCGTCACCCGCGGCCGCGGCACCCCGGCGCTGCTGCTCAACGCGCGCGGCGCGCGGCTGTCGCGGCAGAGCGCCTGGCATGCCCTGCGGGGCGCCGCCGAGGTCGCCGGGGTGGACACGGAGGTCTCGCCGCACACGCTGCGGCACTGCTTCGCCACTCACCTGCTGGCCGGTGGCGCGGACGTCCGCGTCGTGCAGGAACTGCTCGGACACGCCTCGGTGACGACCACGCAGGTCTACACGCACGTCACTGTCGACACGCTGCGGGAGGTCTACGCCCTCGCGCACCCGCGCGCCCGGGGGTGAGCCCCGTCGGGTGCGCCCCGCCGGCCCGCTAGGGTCCGGCGGCAATGAAGACGATCTTCCGCCCGCGGCGCGGGGCCGCCCTGTCCCTCACGGCCGCCGGGCTGTGCCTGCTCCTCGCCGGCTGCGGTGCCGTGCAGATCAGCGGCAACGACGTCAACTCGAACCGGAGTTCCAACTCCGGCGGGAGCAGCGACGCCGAGACCGAGACCGGGCAGCAGGACCACCCCGGGCCGATCACCCGCCTGGAGATCGACTCCGACAGCGGCCGCGTCACCGTGCGGCCCGGGCCCGACGGTGCGGCCGAGGTGCAGCACACCTCGACCTGGACCGGGGCACGCCCGGAGCTCACCCAGGCCGTCGAGGGCGACACGCTGCGGATCGCCGCGCGCTGCCCGGACCGGTCCGGCCGGGAGCGGTGCGAGATCGACCTCACCGTCACCGTCCCGGCGACCACCGCCGTGCGCACGCAGGTCGGAGCCGGTGCCATCACGGTCTCCGACCTGTCCGGCGACCAGGACCTGCGCACCTCGGCCGGGGCGGTGGAGGCGACCGGACTGCGGGCGGCGAGCGTCACGGCGCAGGGGAGTGCGGGCTCGGTCGAACTCGAGTTCGCTGCGCCGCCCCGGTCCGTCGACGCCCGTTCGTCGGCCGGTTCGGTGAGCGTCTACGTTCCGCGCAGCGGTCCGGTGTACCGGGTGCAGGCCTCGACCAGTGCCGGCGACGTCGATGTCCAGGTTCCGGACGACCCGGGGGCCGACCCCCGCATCACGGCGCGCAGCAGCGCCGGGGACGTGACCGTCGGGTACCGGTGAGGCAGCCGCACCGACGCGTCTACAGTGGTGCTCCAGGTGCACCCCGCGGCCGGGCCCGTGTCCGGGTCCCGGATCCCGTGGCGCTCTGAGCACGCAGTATCGGCGGAGAACAGTTCGACGCCACACGGCGGGGCGCGTTGCTGCTCGTCGGGGGTGCCTCCTAGTCTGCGTGCCTGGAACGTCCCCCCCGTTGGGGCCGCCCACGAGAGACCGGAGCCCGCATGAACACGCCGCGGCCCTTCGACCCCCGGCCGGAGCCGCTCAGCGACGAGGCTGACGAAATGGAGCCCTACGTCTCCGGCGCGAGACTTCGCCCGACCGTTCCCGACCCGGTGCCGCTGACCGAGCACGGTCCGGCCCGGGTCATCGCCGTGGCCAACCAGAAGGGCGGCGTCGGCAAGACGACCTCGACAATCAACCTGGGTGCCGCGCTCGCCGAGTACGGCCGTCGTGTCCTGCTCGTCGACTTCGACCCGCAGGGCGCCCTGTCCGTCGGTCTGGGAGCCCAGCCGCACCAGCTCGAGACCACGATCTACAACCTGCTGATGGAGCGGGGCCCCGAGACCGAGGAGGTCATCCGCCCGACCACCGTCGAGGGCATGGATCTGCTGCCCAGCAACATCGACCTGTCCGCGGCCGAGGTCCAGCTCGTCACCGAGGTCGGCCGCGAGCAGGCGCTGGGCCGTGCGCTGAAGGCGGTGCTCGACCGCTACGACATCGTCCTCGTCGACTGCCAGCCCTCGCTGGGCCTGCTCACGATCAACGCGCTGGCCTGCGCCGACGCCGTGCTCATCCCGTTGGCCTGCGAGTTCTTCAGCCTGCGTGGCGTCGCGCTGCTGATGGACACGATCGACAAGGTGCGCGACCGGCTCAACCCCGACCTGCAGATCCTCGGCATCCTGGCGACCATGTTCGATCCGCGGACGCTGCACACCCGTGAGGTGCACCAGCGGGTCATCGAGGCGTTCGGTGACCTGGTCTTCGGCGCCGTCATCAACCGCACGATCCGGTTCCCGGAGACCACGGTCGCCGGAGAACCGATCACGACGTGGGCACCGACGTCCAACGGCGCGCAGGCCTACCGGCTACTGGCCCGCGAGGTTCTCGCCCGGTGACCCTGGTCGAGAACGACCCGCTCGTCCCGGAGGAACCCCCGACGGAGAACGGGCGCCGTCGCTTCACCGTGCGGCTGCACAACTTCACCGGCCCGTTCGACCTGCTGCTGCAGCTGATCGGCAAGCACCAGCTCGACATCACCGAGATGGCACTGCACCGGGTCACCGACGACTTCATCGCGCACCTGACCGCGCTCGGTGACGACGCCGACCTGGACGAGACCACCGAGTTCCTCGTCATCGCCGCCACGTTGCTCGACCTGAAGGCCGCCCGGCTGCTGCCCGACGCCGAGGTCGAGGACGCCGAGGACCTCGCCCTGCTCGAGGCCCGCGACCTGCTGTTCGCCCGGCTGCTGCAGTACCGCGCGTACAAGCAGGTCGCGGCGTTGTTCGTCGAGCTGGAGGCGACGGCGCTGCGTCGGTTCCCGCGCTCGGTCGCGCTGGAGGACCGGTTCGCCGGCCTGCTCCCCGAGGTGCTGCTCGGCGTCGGCCCGGCGAGCTTCGCCGAGCTGGCGGCCACCGTGTTCCGGCCCAAGCCGCCACCCACGGTCGGTCTCGACCACCTGCACGGGCCCGAGGTCTCGGTGGCCGAGCACATCGCGCTGCTGCGCGAGCGGCTGATGGAGCTGGGCGAGGCGACCTTCGCCACGCTCACCGCCGACTGCGTGGCGCCGCTGGAGGTCGTGGCCCGCTTCCTCGCCATCCTCGAGCTCTACCGCGAGGCGAACATCTGGTTGGAGCAGCCCGAGGCGTTCGGGGAGCTGACAGTACGCTGGACCGGCGGATCCGCGAACCTCGTGCACAGCACACCCGCCGACGACGACACCGAGATCAGTGAGTGACCCCAGCAGCGTGAGCACCCCCCGTACCACTCCCCGCGTCGATGCTGACCACGGCGACGCCGCCCCCGACCCGCCGGGCGATCCGGGCTCCGAGGAGGCCACCGAGTCGCCCGGGGCGCTGCCCGCCCTCGCCGACGACGCCGAACTGGACGCCGCGCTGGAGGCCCTGCTGCTCGTCGTGGACGCGCCCACCGACGAGCAGACCCTGGCCGGCGCCCTCGGCCAGCCGGTGGGCCGGGTCGGCGCCGCGCTGCTCCGGCTGGCCGACGGCTACCGTGCCGCCGATCGGGGCATCGACCTACGGCGTGCGGGTGAGGGCTGGCGCTTCTACACCCGCGACGCCTACGCCCCCTACGTCGAGCGGCTGCTGCTCGACGGGCAGCGGGCCCGACTGACCCGGGCCGCGCTCGAGACCCTCGCCGTCGTCGCCTACCGCCAGCCCGTGACCCGGGCCCGGGTGGCCGCGGTGCGCGGGGTCAACTGCGACGGCGTGCTGCGCACGCTGCTGACCCGCGGGCTGGTCGAGGAGGCCGGCGTCGACGGGCAGACTCAAGGAACCCTGTTCCGTACCACCGAACTGTTCCTGGAGCGGCTGGGCCTGGCATCGGTGGACGAGCTGCCGCCGCTGGCCCCGCTGCTGCCGGACGTGGATGCGATCGACGAACTGTGATGAGTGTGAACAAGCCCCAGACCCAGCCCGACGGCGTCCGACTGCAGAAGGTGCTCGCGCAGGCCGGTGTGGCCTCCCGCCGCGCCGCCGAGGAGCTGATCGCGGCCGGGCGCGTGAGCGTGGACGGCAAGATCGTCCGCGAGATGGGCCGGCGGGTCGACCCGGACACCGCCGTCGTGCATGTCGACGGGTCGCGCATCGTGCTGCGCGAGGACCTGGTGCACCTGGCCCTGAACAAGCCGCGCGGGATGCTCTCCACCATGTCCGATGACCGCGGCCGGCCCTGCGTCGGGAACCTGGTGGCCGATCGCACCGAGCGGCTGTTCCACGTCGGCCGGCTCGACGCGGACACCGAGGGCCTGCTGTTGCTCACCAACGACGGCGACCTCGGGCACCGGCTGATGCACCCGTCGTTCGAGGTCGAGAAGACCTACCTCGCGGAGGTGGCCGGGCAGTTGCCGCGCGACCTCGGCAAGCGGCTGCGTGCCGGGGTCGAGCTCGAGGACGGCCCGGTGACCGTGCACTCGTTCCGGTTGGTCGACTCGCACGCCGGCCGGTCCATGATCGAGCTGGTGCTGCACGAGGGGCGCAAGCACGTGGTTCGCCGGCTCATGGACGAGGTCGGGTTCCCGGTGCAGCGGCTGGTCCGCACCGCGATCGCCGACGTCCGGCTCGGCGACCAGCGTCCCGGCCGGATCCGGCCGCTGAACCGTCCCGAGGTCGGTGCGCTGTACCGCGCCGTCGGCATGTGAGGCCGGGGGTGGCGTGGGGTTGTGGCGCCGCGCTGATCGCCGATCACTAGGCTGCGGCCCATGGCGGTACGAGCGGTGCGAGGGGCCATCCAGGTCGACTCCGACGATCGTCAGGAGATCCTCGACGGCTCCGCGGAGCTGGTCAGTGCGGTGCTCAAGCGCAACGACCTCACCCCTGACGACATCATCTCGATCGTCTTCACCGCGACCCCCGACCTCACCGCGGAGTTCCCCGCCTACGCCGCCCGGCTGCTCGGGCTGACCGATGTGCCGTTGCTGTGCGCGTCGGAGATCGCCGTGCCGGGAGCGTTGCCGCGCACGCTGCGGTTGCTCGCGCACGTCGAGACCGACCGGCCGCGCTCCGCGATCCGGCACGTGTACCTGCGTGGGGCGGCGGCGCTGCGGACCGACCTGCCGCAGTAGCCCTCGAGCCCACGCCCCGGGGGGAGCGCGGTCCGGACGGCCGCTGCCGGGTCGCGACGCGCGGCACGGCACAATGGAGGTCAACCCGCGCCGGTCGCGGGGGCACGGCCGGTGACGCGGCGGAATGGGCCGCGGGGCCCGGAGAGGGGTCGAGCGGTGTCCGGTCCGGGCAGGCTGCGCGGTGTCGTGGCGATGGACGGGCCGTCGGGCACCGGCAAGTCGACGGTCTCGCGGCGGCTGGCGATCGCGGGCGAGGCCGCCTACCTCGACACCGGAGCGATGTACCGGGCCGCCACCCTCGCGGTCCTGCGCGCGGGTCTCGACGAGCACAGCCCGGCCGAGGACATCACCGCCGTCGCCGTCGCGGCCGAGCTCGAGTCGGTCACCGACCCGGCGGCGCCGGGGATCCGGCTCGACGGCGAGGACGTCGAGGCGGAGATCCGCGGCGGGCCGGTGACGAAGTTGGTCAGTGCGGTGTCCGCGCAACCGGCGGTCCGCGCGGCGCTCGTCGAGCGGCAGCGCAAGCTCATCGCCGAGGCGCTGGGCACCGTCGGCGGGATCGTCGTGGAGGGTCGCGACATCGGCAGTGTCGTCGCTCCGGACGCGGGGCTGAAGGTCTACCTGACCGCGTCCGAGGAGGTCCGCGCCGCCCGCCGCGGCGCCCAGGACCGCAAGGCCGGTCGCAGCGGGGACCACGAGGCGACGCTGGCCGACGTCCGGCGCCGCGACCGGCTCGACTCGACCCGCGCCACGTCTCCGCTGCACGCCGCCCCCGACGCGCTGATCCTCGACACCGACGGCCTCAGCGTCGACGCCGTGCTCGACGAGCTGCTGCGCCTCGTGGCCGAACGCGGGCTCGTGTCGTGAGTGCCCCGGCGGCCGATCTCACGGATCTGCCTCCGGGAGCGTCGGAGAGGTTGCACGATCTGGCCCGCTGGGTCGGTACCTGGTGCTTCCGCCCGGTCTACCGGGTCCGGGTCCACCACCTCGACCGGGTTCCCCCGACCGGCCCGGTCGTGCTCGTCGCGAATCACAGCGCGCTCGTCGACGGGCCGCTGTTGTACGGACTATTGGGGCGCCGCGCGGTGTTCCTGGTGAAGCAGGAGATGTTCACCGGACCGCTGGCCTGGGCACTGCCCAGGATCGGGCAGCTTGCGGTGCGTCGCGGCGAGCCCGACCGCCGGCCGCTGATGGCGGCGCTCGGCGTGCTGCGCGGTGGCGGTCTGGTCGCGGTGTTCCCCGAGGGAACCCGCGGCAGCGGGGACGTGGCGGCGGCCCAGCACGGTGCCGCGTGGCTCGCCCGGGCGTCGGGCGCGGTCGTGCTGCCGATCGTGTGCCGGGGCACCCGGCGGCCCGACGGCACCCGCCGTCGCTTCCGGCCGCGGGTGGACGTCCTGGTGGGGGAGCCGCTGGCGGCTCCCGCGGGCAAGGGCCGCGCGGAGCTGACCGCGGCCACCGAGACCATCCGGGCCGCACTGGCCGGGCTGGTCGTGGAGCTGGATGACGTACGGAGCAGAACGTGAGCACAGACGAACGCGCCGCGATGGCGGAGCTGGGCATCGACCCGGCTGACTTCGTGGCCATGGACGAGGACGACGAGGGGGTCGGCGCGCCGGACGGCGCTGACGACGTCGCGCCGGCCGCCCCGGTGCTGGCCGTGGTCGGCCGCCCCAACGTCGGGAAGTCGACGCTGGTCAACCGGATGATCGGACGCCGCGAGGCCGTCGTCCAGGACGTCCCGGGCGTGACCCGCGACCGCGTCGCGTACGACGCGCTGTGGAACGGCCGCCGGTTCACCCTGGTGGACACCGGGGGCTGGGAGCCGGACGCGACCGGCCTGCAGGCCGCCGTCGCCGCGCAGGCCGAGCTGGCCATGCAGACCGCCGACGCGGTGCTGCTCGTGGTCGACGCGAGCGTCGGGGCCACCACGACCGACGAGGCCGTCGCCCGGGTGCTGCGGCGCTCGGACCGGCCGGTGTTGCTGGCCGCGACGAAGGTCGACGACGACCGGCTCACCGCCGACACCGCTGCGCTGTGGCGGCTCGGGCTCGGCGAGCCGTACCCCGTGAGCGGTCTGCACGGCCGCGGTTCGGGGGACCTGCTCGACGCGATCCTGGAGGCGCTGCCCGAGACCCCGCGCGACACCTTCGGCGCGTCCTCGGGCGGACCGCGCCGGGTCGCCCTGGTCGGCAAGCCGAACGTCGGCAAGTCGAGCCTGCTCAACCGGGTCTCCGGGGAGCTGCGCTCGGTGGTGCACGACGTGGCCGGTACGACCGTCGACCCGGTCGACTCACTGGTGGAGCTGGACGGCGACGTGTGGCGCTTCGTCGACACCGCCGGTCTGCGCAAGCGGGTCAAGATGGCCAGCGGCATGGAGTACTACGCCAGCCTGCGCACGCAGGCGGCCATCGAGGCGGCCGAGGTGGCCGTCGTGCTGCTGGACGCGGGCGAACCGATCGCCGAGCAGGACCAGCGCGTGATCACCATGGTCGAGGAGGCCGGCCGCGCGCTCGTGCTGGTGTTCAACAAGTGGGACCTCGTCGACGAGGACCGCAGGCTGGCGATGAAACGCGAGCTCGAACGCGATCTGGTGCGGGTGCGATGGGCCGAGCGGGTCAACGTCTCCGCGCTGACCGGGCGGTCGGTCGCGAAGATCGCGCCCGCGTTGCGTACCGCGCTCGCGTCGTGGGACCAGCGCATCCCGACCGGTCGGCTGAACGGCTGGCTGGCGGATGTCATCGCCGCGACCCCGCCCCCGGTGCGCGGCGGCAAGCAGCCGAAGGTGCTGTTCGCGACCCAGGCCCAGACCCGTCCGCCGACGTTCGTGCTGTTCACCACCGGTTTCCTGGAGGCGGGATACCGGCGGTTCCTGGAGCGGCGGCTGCGTGAGGAGTTCGGGTTCACCGGGTCGCCGGTGCGGCTGTCGGTGCGGGTGCGGGAGAAGCGCGCGAAGAAGCGCTGACACTCCGAGCGAGTGGCAAGCGAACCGAACGATGGCCCCACCGACTGCCGACTAGTCTCGTCGCCATGGAGCCGGTCGCGGGGGCACACGGTCCGGCCCCGGTGCGGGTGGTGCTGGCCGACGACGAGCCACTGCTTCGGGCCGGGCTGCGCACCGTGCTGCAAGTGGGGGGCACGATCCGCGTCGTCGCCGAGGCGGGTGACGGTGACGCCCTGCTGGCCGCCGTCGACGAGCACCGTCCCGACGTCGTGCTGGCCGACGTACAGATGCCCGGCATCGACGGGCTGGCGGCGCTGCGCATCCTGTGCGCCCGCCCGGACGCGCCCCCGGCGGCGGTGCTGACCACGTTCGACCTCGACGACTATGTCGCGGAGGCGCTCCGGATCGGGGTGCAGGGCTTCCTGCTCAAGGACGCCGAGCCCGAAGCGCTGGTCAGGGCGGTGCGCGATGTCGCGGCCGGCGGCGCCGTGCTCGACCCACGTATCACCGCGCGCCTGCTGCCCCGGCTGGCGGCCGGATCCGCGCAGCCGGCGTCGCCCCGGCCCCCGGATCTGACGTTGCGGGAGAACCAGGTACTCGGACTGCTCGCCGCCGGCGAGTCGAATGCCGCGATCGCTTGCCATCTGGGCCTGGCCGAGGCCACCGTGAAGAAGTACGTCTCGGCGTTGCTGGTGAAGCTCGGAGCCCAGAACCGGGTACAGGCGGCGCTGCTGGCACAGGGCTGGGGTGGCGGATGAGGATGACGGGCAGGACGCCGCGGAGGGTCGGGCTCGAGCTGCTGGCCGTGCTGGTGCCCGCCGGTGCGGTGCTGCTCGGCCACCCGCCGTTCGGCTACTCGGTGGCCGCCGGGCTGGTGGGCTGCGCGCTCCTGCCGCTGCGGCACCTGTGGCCGCCGCTGGGCGTGCTCGGCGTGCTGTGGGGCCTGGTCGGAGGGCTGGGCTGGCCGCCCGCTCTGGTTGCGTTGTACACGCTGGGCCGGCGCAGTGGCCGCGTCTCCCGGACCTTGCCGTGGGTGGTGCCGGCCGGGCTGGCCGCGGTACTGCCCGTGCTCATCCTGCAACAGCTGTCCTGGTCGGACCGCGTGCTGACGGTCGCCTTCGCGGCGCTGTGCGCCGGCGCCCCCTCCGCGATGGGATTGTTGATCAGCACCCGGGAGCGGCTGACCGCGAGCCTGCGCGAGCTGGAGCGGGCGCGCGAGGTGATGCTGCAGGCCCGTGAGACGGCCGCCCGCGCGGAGGAGCGGTCCCGGATCGGACGCGAGATCCACGACGCGGTCGGCCACCACGCGACCCTGATCGCGGTCGGGGCGGCCGCGCTGGCCGCGTCGACGACCGAGCCCGAGACCCGCGAGGGTGCAGAGCGGCTGCGCCTGCTGGCCAAGCGGGCGCTGGCCGAGATGCGGGCGGCGCTCGGGCTGATGGACGGACGGCCCGATCAGCCGGCCGGAGTGGCCGATCTGCCCGGCCTGGTCGCCCGCTCCCGCGCGGCCGGGATGCAGGCCGATCTCGTCGACGTCGGCACGTCCACAAAGCTGCCGCCGGGGTTGGATCGCGCCGTCTACCGGGTGGTGCAGGAGTCGCTCACGAACGCGGCCCGGCACGCCCCGGGCGCTCCCGTGCGGGTCGAGCTGCACTGGCGGGACGCCGGCGAGCTGCGGGTCAGCGTGCACAACGACCAGGCCCCCGAGGGGCCACGTCGTCGCGCCCCGGGTGGTGAGGGCTTCGGTGTCGGCGGCGCGGGCCTGGCCGGGCTGTCCGAACGGGTCGGCGCGGTCGGCGGCGAGCTGATCACCGGGCCCGGCCCGGACGGCGGGTTCACGGTGCGGGCGGTGTTCCCGCTCAGCCCGGCGCCCAGCGTCGTCCGGCCTCGGGCCGCGACGAGCGGTGCCCAGGCGGAACGAGCGGGCGGGCCGATGACGTCGGTCGGTCCGGCCGCCTGACGGACCGGTCGCTCAGCCGAGCCGCTCGGCCAGCCGGGACAACAGGTCGCGCAACTGCGCCGTGTCGTCGGCGCCCAGCTCGTCGGCGATGTCCCGCTCGACCCCCTGCACCGCCGGGACCAGCCGGTCGTGCAGCTCGCGGCCGTGTTCGGAGAGGTAGACCAGCACCCGGCGGCGGTCGGCGTCGTCGACCCGCCGGTACACCAGGGCGGCGTCGACCAGCCGATCGACGATCTTGGTGAGTGTCGGCGCCGGGACCATCGCGTATCCGGCGATCTCGGCCATCGAGTGGCCCACACCGTCGGCGAGCAGCTCCAGCACGCGCCACTGGTCGAGCGTGGGTGCGTCCGGTGCGGTGCCGAGCGCACCCACTGTCCGGCGGGCCACCCGCTGCTCCACCTGGCTCAGCAGGCGGCCGAGCGTGGTGGCGGTGGTACCGGACGTCATGGCCGGACCTGCCTCTGGCGACACGTGCGCTCCCATCTCACATCGAGTCGATCGGTGAGTACATCGTTCTCATCGTAAACACTGTCATACGGAAGGGGCTGTCCGCGGGGGTTGGTCGGCACAGCACCGGGAGGTCTTGACCGCTGACTGTCATTCAGAATAGTTTCACGCGACAGTATCTGTCGGTGACCGGGAGGCGCTCGTGCCCACCTACACCTACCGCTGTCCCACCTGTGGTGGCTTCGACCTCGTGCGGCCGATGTCCGAGGTGGACGCCGTGGCGGTGTGCCCGGAATGCGGCATGCAGGGCCGTCGGGTGTTCGGCGCCCCGGCGCTGCGCGGCATGGACGCGCGCCTGCGCCGGGCCCTCGACGCGGGGGAGCGCAGCGCCGACTCCCCGCAGGTCGTGACGACGGTGCCGCCGCGGTCGGCCGACCGGCGGCCGGGCCGGGCGACCCGTTACACGACCGACCCGCGGCACGCCCGGCTGCCGCGCCCCTGATCCGCACCCGTTCGAGAACCCGAGCGTCGGAGGTCCCCATGCCCGATGTCGTCTTCCATGTCGACCAGGCCAAGTCGATGCGCGACCAGGCGGTGCCCGGTCACAACCGCTGGCACCCCGACATCCCGCCGGCGGTCACTGTGCGGCCCGGCTCCTCGATCCGCGTCGAGTGCCGGGAGTGGACCGACGGGCAGATCGGCAACAACGACTCGGCGAACGACGTCCGCGACGTCGAGCTCGACGGCGCGCACATGCTGTCGGGACCGATCGCGATCGAGGGCGCCGAGCCCGGTGACCTGCTCGTCGTCGACATCCTCGACCTCGGCCCGGTGCCCCAGGAGGTCGGTGACGTGCCCGGCCAGGGTTGGGGCTACACGGGCATCTTCTCCAAGCAGAACGGCGGTGGGTTCCTCACCGATCAGTTCCCCGACGCGTACAAGGCGATCTGGGACTTCAGCGGGCAGAAGGCGACGTCACGGCACATCCCCGGGGTCAGCTTCACCGGCATCACGCACCCGGGGCTGTTCGGCACGGCGCCGTCGCCGGAGCTGCTGGCGCGTTGGAACGCCCGGGAGCGGGCGCTGATCGCGACCGACCCGGACCGGGTACCCCCGCTCGCGCTGCCCCCGTTGGAGGCTCAGGTGCTGGGCGGCACCGCGACCGGGGACGTGCTCGCCGCGATCGGCCGCGACGGCGCGCGGACGATCCCGGCCCGGGAGAACGGCGGCAACCACGACATCAAGAACTTCACCCGCGGCTCGCGGGTGTTCTATCCCGTGCACGTGCCCGGCGCGATGTTCTCCGGCGGCGACCTGCACTTCAGCCAGGGCGACGGCGAGATCACCTTCTGCGGCGCCATCGAGATGGGCGGGTTCATCGACTTCCATGTCGACCTGATCAAGGGCGGCATGCAGGCCTACGGGGTGACGACCAACCCGATCCTGATGCCCGGCAACGTCGAGCCGCGATACTCGGAGTTCGTCACGTTCATCGGCATCGGCGTCGACCACGAGACCGACACCAACCTCTACAACGACGCGACGGTGGCGTACCGCAACGCCTGCCTCAACGCGATCGAGTACCTCAAGAAGTTCGGCTACAGCGGCCCCCAGGCGTACCTGCTGCTGGGCGCGGCGCCGATCGAGGGCCGGGTGTCCGGCGTCGTCGACATCCCCAACGCGTGCTGCTCGCTCTACCTGCCGACCGCGATCTTCGACGTCGACATCCGACCGTCCGCCTCGGGACCGGTCGCGGTCGACCGCGGGACCTGCGCGGTCTCGACGTGACGGGGCTTGCGGGGTCACGACTGCGCGCAGGACCATCGTCGTGGGGGGCCACGAGTGCAAGGAGGCACCATGATCGGCCCTGACGCGCCGTACGAGGTGCACGAGATCCCGGACTTCACCCTCGAGTGCGGCGAGACCTTGCGGCCCGCCCGGGTGGCGTACCAGACCTACGGGACGCTCAACGACGACAAGTCGAACGCGATCGTCTACCCGACCTGGTACTCCGGGCGGCACTGGGACAACGAATGGCTGATCGGGCCGGGCATGGCGCTCGACCCGGACCGGTGGTTCATCATCGTGCCGAACATGCTCGGCAACGGGCTGTCGTCGTCGCCGTCGAACACGCCACCGCCCTGGGACCGAGCCCGGTTCCCGCGGATCTCGGTGCGCGACAACGTCGCCTCGCAGTACCGGCTGGTGACCGAGGTCTTCGGGATCGAGACGCTTCCGCTGGTGCTCGGCTGGTCCATGGGCGCCGGCCAGAGCTTCCAGTGGGCGGTCAGCCACCCGGAGATGGTGCAGCGGATCCTGCCGTTCTGCGGGTCGGCGCGGACGGCCCCGCACAACAAGGTGTTCCTCGAGGGAGTCAAAGCCGCGCTGACGGCCGACTGCGCCTTCGAGGGCGGGTGGTACTCGCCCGACGAGCTACCGATCACCGGCCTGCGCGCCGCCGCCCGGGTCTACGCCGGGTGGGGGTACTCACAGGCCTTCTACTGGGACGAGGTGTGGCGAGAACTCGACTACACCTCGCTGGAGGACTTCCTCGTCGGGTTCTGGGAAGGCTTCTTCCTGGACGACCGTGATCCCGACAACCTGCTCACGATGCTCGACACGTGGTGGCGCGGCGACGTGGGCACCACGCCCGGGTTCTCCTCGACCGAGGAGGCGCTCGCGTCCATCCGGGCGCGGGCGATCGTGATGCCGGCCGAGAAGGACCTTTACTTCCCGCCCGAGGACGAGGAGTGGGAGGTCTCGCACATGCCGAACGCCGAGCTGCGGGTGATCCCCGGCGTGTGGGGCCACTTCGCCGGGGCCGGCCAGAATCCGGCCGACACGGCCGTCATCGACGCCGCGGTCGCGGAGTTGCTGGCCGCTGATCCCGGTAAGTGAGGAGTTCGGTTACCCATTGGTACCTACGAAAGTCGCCCCTGCCGGGGCGACCGAGGGCGGTGGTCACACGGAATCCGATCGTCGAAACTGGACAAGGCCACCGCGGGTGCCCCCGCGGTCGGCAGCCAGCAAGTGTGCAGGCCAGCAAGCAAGGGGGGAGCTAACGACCGGCCGATCGAGGACTCCGATCAGCGGTGCGGTACTCTGATCGAGCCCTCAAGGGGGCGGCCGGGACGTGGCGCAGCTTGGTAGCGCACTTGACTGGGGGTCAAGGGGTCGCAGGTTCAAATCCTGTCGTCCCGACAGGCCAATGGGCGGTGTCTGATCGACGGGGACACCGCCCATTGGCATATCTGCCTGCGGAAACATCGCCGCGCCGGGTCGAACTGGCTCCCTGGACCGTGGTCTCGGCGATCACGCTGCCTCGGTCATCCGTTGGCCGAGTGACCATCCCGCATCACCGATCGGAAAGATCGCATCCATCGCGGTGGCGGCTTCTCCGAGCACGGGACGGGGCTGTTGCCGGTAGGCGGCCTCGGTCACGGCGGGCGGTGCAAACGGCATCGGACGCGCCGGGGTGGAGCGGTTCCTCGCCGAGGGTGCGTGCTCGACCGGTAGCCCGGCCTGGCCCTGACCGGCTACGAGCAGGTGCGCTCGGTCGTCGCCGCGATCGCCGGGGACCGCGAGGCCGCCGAACGGGTCGAGTTGGTCCTGCCCGAGACCGGGGTGTGCGGCGGGGCCGGGCTGTTCGACCAGCTCGCCGAGCCCGGCGAGGAGGCCGGCGGCGGCTGTTGCGGCGCGCCGGCCGAGCCGATCGCCCTCTCGGTCGGCGGACCCCACGCCGAGCGCTGACCCTCGGCGCCGTGCACGCTGCGGAGATGGGTGCGACGGAGCCCGGCACGTTGTCCCGGGTCGGGCTCCGTCGCGTGCTGGTCGTCCTGTGCATCACCGAGATCACCAGCTGGGGTGTCCTCTACTACGCCTTCCCGGTCCTGGCTCCGAGCATCGCCGCGCGCACCGGCTGGCCGATCAGCACGATCACCGCGGCGTTCTCCATCGGCCTGGTCGTCTCGGCCTTGGTCGGCATCCCCGCCGGACGCTGGCTCGACCGGTTCGGCCCGCGCCCGATCATGACCGCCGGGTCGGTGCTCGCGGTCCCGGCCGTGCTGGGCATCGCCCTGGCGAGCACGCTGCCCTGGTTCTTCGCCGCCTGGGTCCTGGCCGGGGTGGCGATGGCCGGCGTGCTCTACCCGCCCGCCTTCGCCGCGCTCACCCGCTGGTGGGGGCCCCGCCGGGTCGCCGCGCTCACCGCGCTCACGTTGCTGGCCGGGCTGGCCAGCACGATCTTCGCGCCGCTCACCGCTGCGCTCGTCGAGCGGCTGGACTGGCGTCAGACCTACCTCGTGCTGGGTGGGATCCTCGCCGTGGTCGTCAACCAGGTCCCGCTGCTCATCGAGCGCGGCCTGTCCACCAGCGCCGCGGCCTGGGCGCTCGGTCTGGGCGGGCTCGGCCAGGTCCTGGGCCGGCTCGGCTACGGCCGCCTCGT
>NZ_JAHDTG010000089.1 GCF_018531475.1 Pseudonocardia mahuensis | reverse complement strand
CCGTGAGAGGCCACCCAACAACGAGAAACGACGCTGACCGACGGAGAGCTATCCCCGCTGGTCAGCGCCGCTTTCGACGCGTGGGTCAGGCAGCCTGCTTGGTCTCCCAGAAGATCTTGTCGATCTGGGCGATGTAGTCCAGCAGCTCCTGGCCGGTGGCCGGGTCGGTCGAGGCCTTGGTGCCGCCGGGGCCCCCGCCGGCCTTCTTGGTGGCCTTGTTGAACAGCTCGTGCAGCTCGGGGTACTTCTCGAAGTGCGGGGGCTTGAAGTAGTCGGTCCACAGCACCCAGAGGTGGTGCTTGACCAGGTCGCTCCGCTCCTCCTTGATGTGGATGGCCCGCTTACGGAACTCCGGGTCCTCGTTGCCCTGGTACTTCTCCTGGATGGCCTTGACCGACTCGGCCTCGATGCGGGCCTGGGCCGGGTCGTACACGCCGCAGGGGAGGTCGCAGTGAGCGGTGGCCTCCAGCCGCGGGCGGAGAATGCGGGACAGAAGCCGCATGGGTCCTCCCTGGTGGTGATCGTTCTGGCGTGGCCAACACTACCCTCGGGATCTTGACGTCACAGGGTGGACAGGTGCCGTCCGTCGTCGTCACCCGTGTGGCCGGGGGGCTTTCGTCCATGTCGGGGGGAGGGGCGGACGACGCGATGGGCCGATTGCGCAGGGTGGCCGTGCGCGGTCCCTCCATGTCTCCGACCTTGAGTGACGGCGACGTCGTGCTCGCCCGGTTCGGCGCCGTCCCCCGACCGGGCGAGGTCGTGCTGGTGCGGTGGGTGGCGCGGCCCGGGCAGCTCTCGGTCAAGCGCGCGGTCTGGACCGACGGGCCGGGCTGGTGGGTGCTGGGCGACAACCCCTATCGCTCCACCGACTCGCGGCAGCTCGGTCCGGCCGAGGTGCTCGCCGTTGTGCGGGGCCGGTTGTGGCCGCGGCCGGTGCGCTTACGCGCTCGTGAGTGGTGAGTGACGCCTGAGCACTACTCAGCACTCACGAGCCCGCAAGCGCAGTTCCGCGTACCACTCCACGCACGCGTCCCACCGCGGCAGCAGCCCCCGTTCGGCCGCCTCCGCCAGCGTCGGCGCCGCCGCGTCCTTGTCGGACAGAACGGGGACCACATCGGACGGCCACGGTAGACCCAGCTCCGGATCCACGGGTGACACACCGTGTTCCCCGGTCGGGTTGTACGGCGTCGAGCACAGATAGGACATCACCGTGTCGTCGGTGAGCGCGACGAACGCGTGCCCCAGCCCCTCGGCGAGGTACACCGCCCGGCACGAGGCGGCGTCGAGCTCCACCGCTTCGAAGCACCCGAACGTCGGTGAGCCCACCCGGACGTCGACGATCACGTCCAGCAGCGCACCCCGCGGGCAGTAGACGTATTTCGCCTGGCCGGGCGGGGTGTCGGCGAAGTGCACGCCGCGGATCACCCCGCGCGCCGACATGCTGTGATTCGTCTGGGCGACGGTGAGGTCGAAGCCGAGCGCCGAGCGGAACGCCGTGGACTGGAACGGTGCCGCGAACACACCGCGCGCGTCCGGGAACACGGGCGGTTCGAACGTCCACGCGCCGGCGATCGGCAGCTCGGTGACTCGCACGGTGACGAAGGCTACCGGCGGGTCGGAGCGCCACCGGGTAGCATCTGCCGCGTACCCGACAGCCGAACCTTCCACCGTCGGCCGCGTCATCCTGCGGCGGTGGCGGAAGGGGCAGTCCGGCACCGCGAAAGGGCCGATACCCGCGACCTCCGGTGCACGGCGAGTGGGCGCGGCGGCGCGTCCCGACGACTCTGCGCCCGAGGAAGAGGCCTTTGCGATGACGATCGTTCCCGAGCGGCTGGACGCCGTCCCGGTCCCGACCAGCGACGAGATCTTCGACGCCCACCGTGGCGGCAAGCTCTCCACCGGGCTGACCACGCCGCTGCGTGATGCCCGCGACCTGGCCATCGCCTACACCCCTGGGGTCGCCGACGTCAGCCGTGCGATCGCGGCGGACCCGGCTCTCGCCGCCCGCTACACCTGGACGAACCGGCTGGTCGCGGTGGTCAGCGACGGCACCGCGGTGCTCGGCCTCGGCGACATCGGCCCGCGCGCCGCGCTGCCGGTGATGGAGGGCAAGTCGGCGCTGTTCAAGTCCTTCGCCGAGCTCGATTCGATCCCGATCGTGCTCGACACCACCGACGTCGACGAGATCGTCGAGACGCTGGTCCGGCTGCGGCCGAGCTTCGGCGCGGTCAACCTGGAGGACGTCTCCGCGCCCCGGTGCTTCGAGCTGGAGGCCCGGCTGATCGAGGCGCTGGACTGCCCCGTCATGCACGACGACCAGCACGGCACCGCGATCGTGCTGCTCGCGGCCCTGCGCGGGGCCTGCGCCGTCGACGGCCGCGACCTGTCCGCCCTCAAGGTCGTGATCTCCGGGGCCGGTGCCGCCGGCGTGGCCTGCGCGAAGATCCTGCTCGCGGCGGGCGCCCGGGACGTCGTCGTGCTCGATTCGCGTGGCGTCCTGGCCGCCGGGCGCGGCGGGGTCAAGGCCGAGCTGGCCGCGATCACCAACCCGCGCGGCATCACCGGTGGAACCGCCGAGGCCCTGGCGGGCGCCGACGTGTTCGTCGGCCTGTCCAGCGCGGCGCTGCCCGAGGAGATGCTCGCCACGATGGCGCCGGGCGGCATGGTCTTCGCACTGTCCAACCCGGACCCGGAGGTGCACCCGGCGGTCGCCGCCCGGTACGCCTCGATCGTCGCGACGGGCCGCAGCGACTTCCCGAACCAGATCAACAACGTGCTGGCGTTCCCGGGGGTGTTCCGCGGTGCGCTCGACGCCGGGGCGCGCCGGATCACCGAGCGGATGAAGCTGGCCGCGGCGGAGGCGATCTTCTCCGTGGCGCGCGACGATCTGACCGCGGACCGCATCGTTCCGAGCCCGTTCGACCCACGGGTGGCACCGGCCGTCGCAGCGGCCGTGGCGGCCGCCGCCGACGTCGAATAACGGAGTGTGAACAAGGACGAGGCCCCAGCCTGGGGGTCTTCGTCCGGACGGCCCCGGCGGTCACGCTCAGTTGGGAGAACTGGAGTAACCGACTCGAGGTGGCATGCCTCGAACGAGTGATGTGACCGGATCGAATGGGCGAGTCCGTCGTTGTGCCGAGTGACCGATCGGCACAGCCCTGGGGAGACGCCCGTGAGCGAGTTCGGACATCGCTTCGGTGAGGGCTTCGACGACGCCGACGCGAGCGGGGCCGCTCCGGCCGAGCCGCCCGCCGCCCCGATCTCCTCCGAGGCCGTGGCCCGCGCCGACCTGCTGCGCTCCCGCCATGCGGTGTTCGGCGACGTGCGCCCGGAGGCGGCGCGGTTCGCCGGCCAGCTGGCCCGGGCGATCGCCGCGAAGCCGGCGCCCCACGGTGAGCGGGCGCCGGGCGGCACTGCCGTCCCGGAGGAACCCGAGCGCGGGGTGGCCGCGGCCGAACCGGTGACCGATCCGCGTGCCGTGCGGCTCGTCGAACCTCCCCGCGCGACGGGCGCCGAGCCTCAGCACGCCGAGCGGACCGATCCGGGCGCGGCGTTCCCACGGGTGCTCCCCGCCCTGCGCGACGCCGCCTTCGGCCCGGCCCCGCTCGCTCCGCCGTCGGGGGGCGCGCTTGCCCCGGACTCCCCGGGTGGCGTCGAGGTCGTGCCGCTGCCGACGGCCCCCTCCCTCGTGTGCGACCGGTCGGAGCGGGTCCTGCGCGTCAACCCCGCGTTCCTTCGGCTGTCCGGCCGCAGCCTGGACGATCCGGAGCTCGGCCCGCTCGGGCGGCGGCTGCCGCAGCTGGTGGCCGGCCCCGACGCCGACGCCCGGCTCATCCGGGGAGACGGAACGCTCGCCCGGGTCCGGGTGATCCGCTGGGAGCTGCCCGGCGGCCTGCACGCGGTGCTGCTCGTCGAGTCCGGCGAGCAGGCGGCGGCGGATCTCGCGCGCGAGGCCGACCGTCGCTGGAGGACCGAGCTCGAGCGGATGGCCCGGGTCGGCACCTGGAGCTACGAGCTGTCGACGGCCACGCTCACCCGCAGCGAGACCCTCCAGGAGCTGTACCGCTCGGTCGGCATCGACGCCGACGGCGGGGCGGGCCGACTCGGCGCACGTAGCGGCCCGGTCGAGGGTGAGCAGGTCGCGGTGCTGTGCCAGTCGCTGCGTTCGGGCGCCCGTACCGTCGACCACCACGTCGACCACCACGTCGAGCTGCGCCTGCCCGGGGACCGGATGCTCAGCTGCCGCGCCGAGGTCGAGCGGGCCGCCGACGGCACCCCGGTCCGGCTGGTCGGGATGGTCCGCGACGTGAGCACGCAGCGCCTGACCGAGGGTCGGGTCCGGTCCTCGGGGCAGCGCTTCCTGGATCTGATGTCCCTGGTGCCCAACGGTGTCGGGCTGATCGACCCGTCGGGGCGGCTGATCGACGCCAATCCGGCGCTGTGCGCGTTGCTCGACGTCCCGCTGGAGCGGCTGCGCGGAACCTCGGCGGCGGCGCTGACGGCCGAGCAGGACGGATTCGAGCCGGACCGGAACGCACACGTGGCGCAGGACGGGCTGCCCGGCTGGCTGCGCCGGATCCCGCCGGGCGCGCGGCACGCCTATCGGATCGACGCGCTGCCGCTGCTGCGTGGCGACGGCACCCGCGTCTGGTGCGAGGTGGGTGTGTCGGTCTCGCTCTCCGACGACGGCGGTGCGTTCTGGCTGATCGTCTGCACCGACATCGGGGAGCGCCGCCGGGCCGCCGAGCTGCTGCGCAGTGCCGGAACGACCGACGAGCTGACGCGGCTGCCGAACCGCACCGCCGCGCTGGAGCTGGTCGACCGGCTGCTGGCGGGCGCCGGCCGCGACCGGGTCGCGCTGGTCTGCGGTGACCTCGACGACTTCGCCCGGGTCAACTCGTCGCTGGGGCACGAGGCCGGCGACGACATGCTGATCACGCTGGCCGGGCGGCTGCAACGTGAGCTGCCGTTCGGCTGCACCGCAGCCCGGCTCTCCGGCGACGAGTTCGTGGTCATCTGTGCCGACCACGGCGAGGCCGGCGGGCCCGACGTGCTGGCCCGCACCGTGGCCGACCTGTTGCGCGCCACCGTCACCGTGCACGGCAGGCCGGTGCACCTGACGGCGTCGGTCGGGCTCGCCACCCCCGCCCCGACCGGTGAGGTGCGGGCCGCCGACCTGCTGCGGTTCGCCGAGGTCGCGATGCACGAGGCGAAGCGGCAGACCCGGGGCGGGATCGGGATGGCCACCGACGGTGTCGTCCGCTCGGCCACCCGCCAGCTGGAGCTCGAGGCCGAGCTGCGCGCCGCGATCGCCGACGATCGGCTGCTGCTCGAGTACCAGCCGGTCGTGGGCCCGGACGGCACCGTGCTGAGCGCCGAGGCGCTGATCCGCTGGCCGCACCCGGAGCGGGGGATGATCTCCCCGGCCGACTTCCTGCCGGTCGCGCAGCGCGGCGGCCTGCTGCGGGAGCTGGATCAGTGGGTGCTGCGGACCGCGGCCCGCGAGGCGGCGACCTGGCCGCTGCACCACGGGCGGCGGATCGCGGTGGCGGTGAACCTGGCCGGGCTGCTGCCCGGCGACACCGACTTCCTCGCCGACGTCACCGCCACCGTGTCCGACGCCGGCCTGGCCTGGGACCGGCTGGTGCTCGAGCTCGTGGAGACCAGCCTCGTCGCGCTGCCGCCGCACGCGCTGGCCGCGATGGCCGAGCTCGTCGAGCGCGGGGTGCGGTTCGCCGTCGACGACTTCGGCACCGGCTACTCGTCGCTGGCCCGGCTCAAGGACCTGCCCGCGCAGACGGTGAAGGTCGACAGGGCGTTCGTCACAGGGGTGGGCACCGATCCCGCCGACTTCGCCGTCGCCCGCGCGGTCGTCGATATGGCCAGGGCGATGGGCCGCACCACGGTCGCCGAGGGCGTCGAGACCGCGGAGCAGTTCCACGTGTTGCGGGGCATCGGCGTGGACGCCTACCAGGGATGGCTGTTCGCCCGGTCGCTGCGCGCGGAGGCGATGCGAGAGCTCCTGGCAGGGGGCCGGCTACCGACTCCGGCGGCGGCGATCGGGGCCTGAGGGCCGATCACCGGGGCGCGGTGCCGGTACCGATCGGGGGCCGCCGGTTCCGAACATCGCTGGTCGCGGTCAGGTCACAGCGGTCGCACGCCCCTCGCCATCCGGGTTAGCCTCTGCCGGGTGCGACGACCGACAAGGGGCCGTCGGTGGATACGGAGGTCGCCCGGATGATCGAGTTCCGGGGAGTGACCAAACAGTTCCCCGACGGCACGACAGCGGTGGACGACCTAGACCTGGTCGCCGACGTCGGCCGCATCACGGTCCTCGTCGGGCCGTCCGGGTGCGGCAAGACCACGTCCCTGCGCATGGTCAACCGGATGATCGAGCCCACCTCGGGCACGATCCTGGTCAACGGCGCGGACATCATGGCTGGTGACCCGGCCGATCTGCGCCGCGGCATCGGCTACGTCATCCAGCAGGCCGGCCTGTTCCCGCACCGCACGGTCCTCGACAACGTGGCCACCGTGCCGCTGTTGCTGGGCTGGAACAAGAAGCAGGCCCGGGAGCGCGCCGCGGAGCTCATGGAGCTCGTCGGGCTCGTCCCCGAGATGGCCAAGCGATACCCGGCGCAGCTGTCGGGTGGTCAGCAGCAGCGCGTCGGGGTGGCCCGCGCGCTCGCCGCCGACCCGCCGGTGCTGCTCATGGACGAACCCTTCAGCGCGGTCGACCCGGTGGTCCGGGAGAGCCTGCAGGACGAGTTGCTGCGGTTGCAGTCGGAGTTGGGCAAGACGATCGTGTTCGTCACCCACGACATCGACGAGGCCGTCAAGCTCGGCGACAAGGTCGCGGTGTTCCGCACCGGCGGCGTGCTCGCCCAGTACGACGAGCCCGGAGTGCTGCTCGCCCGCCCTGCCGACGACTTCGTCGACAACTTCGTGGGGCGCGACCGCGGTTATCGCGGCCTGGGCTTCCTGTCCTCGGACGGGCTGCCGATCGGGGAGCTCGTGACGGTATCCGTCGGTGACGCCCGGCCGCCCGGGGGGTGGACGCTCGTGGTCGACGGCGACCGCCGCCCGTTGGGCTGGCTGGACGGCAGCGCGAAGACCAACGGTGCGATCACCGCCGGGGATCTGGTCCCCGGCGGCTCGCTGTACGACACCGATTCCGGGTCGCTGCGCAGCGCGCTCGACGCGGCGCTGTCCTCCCCGTCGGGGCAGGGTGTCGCGGTGGACGGCGAGGGCCGCGTCGTCGGTTCGGTCAGTGCCGACGAGGTGTTGCGCGCGCTGGCCGACGCCCGCAGCGCCGGGGCCGCCGCGTGAACTGGGGCTGGATCCCGCGCAACATCGACCTGATCACGAGCCTGACCTGGGAACACCTGTGGCTCGCGCTGGTTCCCGTGGTTCTCGGGCTCGTGATCTCGATCCCGCTCGGCTGGCTGGCCGGCCGCACCCCGGCGGCTCGCGCCGTGCTGGTCACGGTGACCGGTCTGCTGTACACGGTGCCGTCACTCGCGCTGATCGTCGTGCTGCCGATCGTCCTGGGCACCCAGATCCTCGACCCGCTCAACCTGATCGCCGCGCTGACCGTCTACACCGTCGCGCTGCTGGTCCGATCGGTCGCCGACGCGCTGGCCGCGGTCCCCGCCGTCACGATCGCGGCCGCGACCGCGATGGGCTACCGGCCGCTGCGCCGGTTCCTCTCCGTGGAACTGCCGCTGGCGGTACCGGTCGTGGTGGCCGGCCTGCGGGTGGCCGCGGTGTCCAACACCAGCATGGTGACCGTGGGCGCACTGGTCGGCCTCGGCGGTCTGGGCCGGTTGTTCACCGACGGACTCCAGCGCGACATCCCTGCCGAGATCATCACCGGCATCGTGCTGGTGCTCGCGCTGGCGCTGCTGGTCGATGGCCTGCTGCTGGCGATCGGTCGGTGGATCACACCGTGGGCCAGGGTGGGTGCCGGGGCGCGGGCGGGGGCGGCGGCATGAACGCGGTGATCGCGTGGTTGACCGACCCGGCCCACTGGTCGGGCGGCGCCGGCGTGCCGGTCCGGCTGCTCGAACACCTCTGGTACACCGCGCTGACCGTTGCGATCGCGGTGGTGATCGCGATCCCCGCCGGAGCGCTCGTCGGGCACACCGGCCGGGGTGGCTTCCTGGTGGTGAGCCTGGCCAACAGCCTGCGCGCGCTGCCGACACTGGGCCTGCTGGTTCTGCTGGTGTCGTTCATCGGTATCGGTCTGGGGGCGCCGCTGATCGCGCTCGTCGTGCTGGCCGTCCCGCCGATCCTGGCCGGTACCTACGCCGGGGTGCAGGCGGTGGACCGCTCGGTGGCCGACGCCGCCCGGGGCATGGGGATGAGCGAGCGCGAGATCCTCCTGCAGGTCGAGCTGCCCAATGCGCTGCCACTGATCATCGGTGGGGTACGCAGCGCCACCCTGCAGGTGATCTCGACCGCGACCATCGCGGCCTACGTCGCACTCGGCGGGCTCGGGCGGTTCATCATCGACGGGCTCGCGGTCCGGGACTACCCGCAGATGGCCGCCGGGTCGCTGCTGGTAGCCCTGCTCGCCGTCGCCGCCGACCTCGCGCTCGCCGGGGTGCAACGCCTGCTCGTCTCGCCGGGACTGCGCTCGGTCCCGGCCTCCCGCCGCACGACTCCGGCTCCCCGCCCGGCCGCCGAGCGGCCCGCGGCCGCCGCCTGACCTGTCATCCCCGAGAAGGAGATCGTCGATGAAACGCAGTCTCGCCGGCCTGGCGACCGCGCTGGTGGCAGGCCTCGTGCTCACCGCATGCGGTGGGGGAGGCGGTGACCCGCTGTCCGGCGGCTCCGGCGGTTCCGCCGATCCGGCCGGCCCGATCCGGATCGGTTCGGCGGCCTTCCCGGAGAACACCCTGCTCGCCCAGATCTACGGCCAGGCGCTGCAGGCGAAGGGGGTGCAGGTCGAGGTCCTGCCGCCGATCGCCAGCCGCGAGGCCTACTTCCCGGGCCTGCGCGACGGGTCGCTGGACCTCGTCCCCGAGTACACCGGAGTGCTGCTGCAGTACCTGAACAAGGACGCCGCCCAGAAGTCGCCCGACGAGGTCTACACGGCGCTGCAGGGCGTGGTCCCCCAGGGGCTGACCGTGCTCGACAAGTCCTCGGCGGAGAACAAGGACGCCGTCGTCGTCACCCGCGAGACGGCCGACCGGTTGCAGGCGCGGACGATCGGGGATCTGGCCCCCCACTGCGGTGAGCTGGTCTTCGGCGGTCCGCCGGAGTTCCAGACCCGGCCCGACGGCATCCCGGGCATCCAGGCGACCTACGGCTGCACCTTCAAGGAGTACCGCTCGCTGGACGTCGGTGGTCCGCTGACCGTCGCCGCGCTCCGCGACGGCACCGTGCAGGCCGCGGATCTGTTCACTACCAGCTCGACGATCAAGGCCAACGGGTTCGTAGCCCTGGAGGACCCGGAGAACAACTTCGCGGCGCAGAACGTGGTGCCGTTGATCAGCACGGCCAAGGCGACCGACCAGGTCAAGGAGGTGCTCAACGGCATCTCGGCGAAGCTGAGCACCCAGGCGCTGCTCGACCTGAACGCCCAGCTCGACGGGCCGGACAAGCCGAACCCGGACATCGTGGCCAAGGAGTGGCTGATCACCAACGGACTGATCTGAACCGTATCCCGTGACGGCGCAGGGAGGGATCCGCGACGGCCCCGGCCCCTGCGCCGTCGGCGTCCGCGGACCTCTGGCCCGCGGTCCGGTCACGCGGGTAGGTTCTCATCGATCGACCGTGAGGAGCCCAGGTTGATGGTCGTGACGCTGCGCCGCTACCCGGTCAAGTCCATGCTCGGCGAGGACGTCGCCGCCGTCGACGTCGATGAGCAGGGGGTCGAGGGTGACCGCAGGCTGGCGCTGGTCGACGTCGAGACCGGCAGGGTCGCCACCGCCAAGCACCCCCGGCTGTGGCGGTCGCTGCTGACCTGCACCGCGACCGGTGGCCCGGGCGCGGTGCGCATCACCCTGCCCGACGGGCGCAGCGTGCCGGCCGACGACGTCGATGTGGACGACCTGCTGTCCGGGCTGCTCGGTCGCCGGGTGACGCTCTCGCGCGAGCGGGCGCCGGGCGCCGAGGTCGAGCGGCCGGCACCGGAGGACGTGCTCGAGCACGGCGTCGAGGCCGAGGTCGACGTCGAGACCTTGGAGATATCGCAGGGCACCCCGGGCGCGACGTTCGTGGACTACGCGGCGCTGCACCTGATCACCACGGCGACATTGGACCGGATCGGGGTCGAGGCGATCCGCTACCGGCCCAACGTGGTCGTCGAGACGCCACCGGGTTACCCGGCGTTCGCGGAGAACGCGTGGGTGGGCCGCGAGGTGCGGATCGGCGGGGTCCGGGCCCGCGGCACGCTGCCGACGCCGCGCTGCTCGGTGCCGACCCTCGCCCACGGCGACCTGCCCCGCGCCCCGCAGGCGGTGCGGCAGCTGATGACCGACAACCGGGTCGACGTGCCCGGCTTCGGTGTGCTGCCCTGTGCGGGCGTCTACCTCGAGATCATCGAGGGCGGCACGATCCGCGCCGGGGACGAGGTCGTGGCGGCCTGAGGCCGGTGCCCGGCTTTGGGCTGACGGAAAGCGCCAGTTATCTTGTGATTTCCGTCACCTGGTGGGAGTATCGGACTGGTCAGGCGTCCACCACCGCCGACCAGAGAGCTGCCCCGATGGCCGAACTCGAGCCGAGGAACTTCCTGCAGCCATGTCTGTTGCTGCTCCTACGGGAGCAGGCGGATCACGGCTACGAACTGGCGGCACGGCTGCGCCCGATGCACGACGGTGACGGTGACGCCGGCGGCGTCTATCGGGCGCTGCGCAGCCTGGAGCGGCAGGGGTTGGTCCGGTCGGAGTGGCAGACCTCCGACGTCGGGCCGGCCCGCCGGACCTATCACATGACGGCCGACGGCCTGGCCTGCCTCGATGCGCAGGCCCGCGGCCTCGAGCACATCCACGAGGTGCTGCACGTCTTCCTGGAGCGCTACGCCCGCGTGGTGGCGGCCGATCGGCTGCTGGGACACGAGGGGGTGACCGATGACCGTCGACCTGACCGCGGTGACGGCCGGACACGTGGCAACGGCGTTCGCGCGGCGCAGTGCGCCGATCGCCGCGCTGGGCTCTGACGCCGACGCGCTGGCCGCGGCCTGCCACGCGATGGCACGGCGGTTCCACCGGGGCGGCCGGCTGCTCGGGCTCGGGACGGGCCCCGCGGCGGCCGACGTCGCGCACGTCGTCGTCGAGTTCGTGTACCCGGTGATCGTCGGCAAGCGGGCGCTGCCCGCGCTGGCGCTGCCCGGCGGCGGGTCCGCCGCGACCGTCGAGGTCTTCGGCGGGTCCGACGACATCGCCCTCGCCTTCTCCCCGGACGGCGCCGAACCCGCACTGGCCGAGGCGATGGCGGCCGCGGTGCGCGGCGGGCTGCTGACGGTCGCCCTGTTGGGCGGCGGCACCGACGGCCGGGGCGGTGCGGTGGGTGCGGTACCCGGTCTCGATCACGTGATCGTCGTGCCGTCGGAGGACCCGCGAGTGGTCCGGGAGGCGCAGGTGACCGCGTACCACGTGCTCTGGGAACTGGTGCACGTCTTCCTCGACGCTCCGGAAGTGCTGGCATGACCGCTGCGGAGGAGTGCCACGGCCCGACCTGCATCACCTGCTCCGACGTGGCCGTCGCCGTCACGGTGACCCGGCTGCTGGACGGCGGCCTGGCCCTCGTCGACACCGGTGCCGGGCCGGGCACCGAGGTGGAGGTGAGCATCGCGCTGGTCGACGCGGGGGTCGGCGACGTGGTGCTGGTGCATGCCGGCGAGGCGATCGCAGTGGTGGCCGGGAAGGGGGCTGGAGAGGTGGTGCCGGGACCGTGACGACCGAGTCGCTCTATCCCTTCCTGCACGCCGGGGCGACCGACGCGGCGACGCTGCTCGCCGACGTGGCCCGCTCGACACGGGAGAAGGTCGACGAGATCGGCCGGCTGCGCAAGGAGGTGCTGGACGCCGACGCCGGCGCCCTCGCCGCGTGTGCCTCCGCGATGGCCGACCGGTTTGCCCGGGGCGGGCGGCTGTACGCCTTCGGCAACGGTGGATCCAGCACCGACGCGATGGCCGTCGCCTCGCTGTACGTCGACCCGGGCCCCGGCCACCGACCGCTGCCCGCGCTGGCGTTGCCCTCCGATGTGGCCACACTCACCGCGTTGGCCAACGACATCGGCTTCGAGGTCGTGTTCGCCCGGCCGCTGGCCGCCGCCGGGCGGGCGGTCGACATCGCGTTCGGGTTGTCGACGAGCGGCGGCTCGGCGAACGTGCTGTGCGGGCTGGCCGCGGCGTGCGAGCGCGGCCTGCTGACCGTGGGGCTGGCCGGGTACGCGGGCGGCGCGATGGCCGAGGCCGCCGACCGCGGCGAGATCGACCACCTGTTCGTCATGCCGTCGGTGTCGGTGCACCGGATCCAGGAGGCCCAGACGACCGTCTATCAGGTGCTGTGGGAGCTGGTGGCGCGGGCGCTCGGCCGCCCATGAGCATCGCGCGGCCTGATCACCGTTCTCCGGGCCCGGCCGGGGTGACGAGCCCGCTGGATGCGCAGCGGCGGCGGGTCCGGGTGAGCGGCATCGTGCAGGGCGTCGGCTTCCGGCCGTTCGTGTACACCCTCGCCGGGGAGCTCGGGCTGGCCGGGTTCGTGGGCAACGACGAGTCCGGGGTCCTCATCGAGGCGGAGGGTCCCCCCATCGCGCTCGACGCGCTGCTGGTCGCGTTGCGGGAGCGGCCGCCGCCGCTCGCCGTGGTCACCGGCGTGTCCGCCACCGGGATCGCGGTGCGGGGGGACACCACGTTCGCGATCGCGGCGAGCGCGTCGACCGGTCGCCGCGCCACGCTGATCTCGCCGGACACCGCGACCTGCGCCGACTGTCTCGCCGAGCTGCGTGATCCGGCCGACCGCCGCTACCGGCACCCGTTCGTCAACTGCACGAACTGCGGGCCGCGGTTCACGATCGTCACCGGCGTGCCCTACGACCGGGCGGTGACGACCATGGCCGGTTTCCCGATGTGCGCGGCCTGTGCCGCGGAGTACCACGACCCGGCCGACCGGCGGTTCCATGCGCAGCCGGTGTGCTGTCCCGAGTGCGGGCCGACGTTGCGGTTCACCCCGGCGGGCCGGGACATCCGTACCGCGGCGGGCCGCGAGGTCGGTACCGCGGCGGGCCGCGAGATCGATACCGATGGCGGCGACCCGATCACGATGGCGGCGCAGGCGCTGCGGGCCGGCGCGGTGCTCGCGATCAAGGGCCTGGGTGGCTATCACCTGGCCGCCCTCGCGGCGGACGAGACGGCGGTCGCCGCGTTGCGGGCCCGCAAACACCGGGAGGACAAGCCGTTCGCCGTCCTCGTACCGGATGCGGCGGCGGTACGAGCCCTGTGCGAGCTCGGCCCCGTTGAGGAGGTCGAGCTGACGTCGCGGCGAGCCCCCATCGTGCTCCTGCGCCGGCGCACGGGGACCGGGATGGCACCGTCGGTGGCACCGGGCAACGCGCACCTCGGGATGCTGCTGCCGTACACGCCAGTGCACCACCTCCTGCTCGATGATCTGCGCCAGCCCATCGTGCTGACCAGCGGCAACGTCTCCGACGAGCCGATCGCCCATCTCGACGACGATGCGTCCACCCGGCTGGCCGGGATCGCCGACGCGTTCCTGACACACGACCGGCCGATCCGTACCCGGGCCGACGACTCGGTGCTGCGCGTGGTGCGCGGGCAGACCTATCCGATCCGGCGTTCGCGCGGCTACGCCCCGGAGCCGCTGTCGCTGCCGATCGCCGCGCCCCGTCCGGTGCTGGGCTGCGGCGCCGAGCTGAAGAACACGTTCTGCCTGCTCCGCGGGGCCGAGGCGTTCTGCTCGCACCACGTCGGCGACCTGGAGAACGCCGAGACGCTGCGGGCCTACACCGACGGGATCGCGCACCTGGGCCGGCTGCTCGACGTGGCACCGGCGGTGCTGGCGCACGACCTGCACCCGGAGTACCTGTCCACGAAGTACGCCCTGGAGCGCGAGGCCGGGGACGGCGGGGACGGCGGGGACGGCGGGGACGGCGGGGACGGCGGGGACGGCGGGGACGGCGGGGACGGCGGGGACGGCGGGGACGGCGGGGACGGCACAGAGCTGATCGGCGTGCAGCACCACCACGCGCACCTGGCCGCGTGCCTGGCCGAGCACGGCGAGACCGGCCCGGCGATCGGGATCGCGTGCGACGGACTGGGTTACGGCAGTGACGGGGTGTTGTGGGGCGGGGAGATCATGGAGGTCTCGCTGACCGGGTTCAGGCGGCGGGCCCACCTGGAGCCGATCGCCCTGCCCGGCGGCGCGACGGCGATCCGGCAGCCGTGGCGGACCGCGGCCTCGTGGCTGGCCACGGCCGGGATCGACGCCGGAGGGCTGGACGTGGCCCGGCGCAACCGCGCGCAGTGGAGTGCCGTGGTACGGCTGCTGGGGTCCGATGTGGAGTGTCCGGTCACGACCAGTGCCGGGCGGCTGTTCGATGCCGTGGCGGCCCTCGTCGGGGTCCGCGACCGGGTGAACTACGAGGGCCAGGCCGCGATCGAGCTGGAGCAGGCCGCCGACGCCGGTGTGCGCGACGGTTACCTTGCGAGCCGGGACGGCGGGCTGATCCGGGCGGCCGACCTGGTCCGTGGCGTGGTCGGCGACCTGCGGTCCGGTGTGGACGTCGGCGTGATCTCGGCGCGGTTTCACAACGGTTTGGCCGACGCCCTGGTGGCCGCGGCCGCCGATGCGGCCGCGGAGGCGGGGCTGGACGTGGTGGCGCTGTCGGGTGGGGTGTTCCAGAACCTGCTCCTGCTGGAGCGGGTCGCCACCGGGTGCGAGCGCGCCGGGCTGCGGGTGCTCACCCACTCCCGCGTCCCGTGCAACGACGGCGGGGTCAGTCTGGGTCAGGTGGCCGTCGCCGCGGCCCTTCTCCAGGAGCGGGCGGATCAGCGGTAGCCGGTGGCGTCGGCCGGTTTCCCGGCGTCCTGCACCTCGACGAGGTAGCGCCACGCGTCCGGGGTGGAGCCGTCGAGATCGGTGAAGCCGTACACCTGCGCCAGCCCACCGGACGACAGCGACGACCCGGTCCAGCGCTCCCGCTGCGGGTCGGCGGCCAGCGCCGCGACCGCCCGGCCGACGAAGTGCGGCGTCTCGGAGATGACGAAGTGCGGCTGGTGGGCACAGGCGTCGCGCCAGTTCTCCTCGCTCACCCCGAACGCGTCGAGCATGATCTCCGAGCGCAGCCAGCCCGGGGTGAGCGCGACCGCCGTCCCTCCGTGCGCCCGCAGTTCGTGGGCCCAGCTGCGGGCCAGCCGGATCGGGGCGACCTTGGCCAGGTCGTAGTAGACGTTGAGCCGGTAATGCTCGGCGTTGTACTCGGCGGTGCCGTCGGTGATCTCGACGACCAGGCCTCCGGGCCGGCGGATCAGCAGCGGCAGCGCATACCTGCTGGTGATCAGGTGGGTGTCGACGGCCAGCCGCAGCAGCCGCAGCCCACCGTCGAGCGAGTGCTCCCAGACGGGCTTGTCCCATTCGGTCAGGAACTCCCCGCCCCAGATGTCGTTGACGAGCACGTCGAGCCGGCCCTGCTCGGTGTCGATGCGTTCGACGAGCGCCGCGACCTGCTCGGCGACCAGGTGGTCGACCTGGACGGCGATCCCGGTCCCGCCGGCGGCGGTGACGAGCTCGGCGGTCTCCTCGATCGTCTCGGGGCGGTCGTAGCCGGCCTGGTCCGGGCCCGGGCGCTGCGTGCGCGTCGTGCGGCCGGTCGCGTACACCGTGGCGCCGGCCGCCCCGAGCTGGACGGCGATGCCGCGTCCGGCCCCGCGGGTCGCCCCGGCCACCAGGGCCACTCGTCCGGTCAGCGGGCGGTCGTGTGTCGTCTGCATGGGCTCCACGATGCCGCGTTCTGCTGACACCTCTTGTCAGGGAAGGCGCCGGAACCGCCCCGATGATCACGGCCGGCGACCTGGGTGACGGCTCAGGGTCGTCCCTGATGTCGGCGCAGGCCGCCACTCATAGCGTCGCGGACGTGGACACCACCGCCCCCGCGCCGCCCGCCCCACCGGAGTCTCCGGCTCGTCTGCGGCGTCCCCGGGTCAGCCTGTGGTTGCTCCGCTCGCTCGTCACCGTGCACCTGCTCGCCGTGCTCGCGCAGCCGCTGCTGGCCGGGCTGTTCCTCGCCGGTGACGTCGACGCGATCGGTGTGCACGCCGCGATCGGCAGCCTGCTCGCGGCGCTGAGCCTGGTCGTGATCGGCGCGACGCTGGTGTACACGCTCGCCGGCCGAGGCCGGCCGTGGGTGCTACCGGTCGCCGTCGTGATCTTCCTCGCCGAGGGCCTGCAGATCGGGATGGGCTTCGCCCGGACTCTGCAGGTGCACGTCCCGCTCGGGGTGACCATCGTCGTCGCGGCGGTGTTGCTGGCGGTCTGGGTGTGGTCGCCCGCCGCGGGACGGGCCCGGTGAGCCGCGCGCTGTCCCGCCGGGGCTTCCTCGGGCTGGTCACAGGCACCGCGGTGGTGGGCGGCCTCGCCGGGTGCGGGGCGCTCGGCCTCGACACCCCGGCCGGCCAGACCGGTGAGCCGCTGCCCAGCCGGATCCCACTGCCGGCGCCCTATCGGGTCCCGCTGCCGATCCCCGCGGCGGCGCGTCCGGTGGGCGTCGTGGACGGCGCCGAGCGCTACGAGATCACCCAGCGGGCGGCCGCGGTCGAGATCCTCCCGGGTGTCCGGACGACGGTGTGGGGCTACGACGGCATGTTCCCCGGGCCGACGTTGGAGACCCGCAGCGGGCGGCCCGTCGTGGTGCGGCACCGCAACGAACTACCCGTACCGACGGTCGTGCACCTGCACGGTGGGCACACCCCCGCCGAGCACGACGGCTGGCCGCTCGACCTGGTGCTGCCGGCGGGAGACTCCGCGGCGTGGCCGCACCACGGGACGGTCGGGGACCTGGCGGCCGGGGTCCGGGAGTACCGCTACCTGATGACCCAGCGGGCCGCCACGCTCTGGTATCACGACCACCGGATGGACTTCACCGGTCCGGCGGTCTACCGCGGGCTCGCCGGGTTCCACCTCGTGCGCGACGACGTCGAGGATGCCCTGCCGCTGCCCCGCGGCGAGCGCGAGCTGCCACTGCTGATCTGCGACCGTTCGTTCGACGCCGACGGTGCCTTCGCCTACCCGTCGCTGGACCGCTCGCTGCGCACGCTGGCCGGGGTCTCCGACGACTGGATGGAGGGCGTGCTCGGCGACGTCGTGCTCGTCAACGGGGCGCCGTGGCCGGTGCACGAGGTCGACGGCGCGAGGTACCGGCTGCGCATCCTCAACGCGGCCAACGCGCGGCGCTTCTCCCTCGCGCTGCAGGTGCCGGGTGCGGCGAACCTGCCGATCGTGCAGATCGGCTCGGACGGCGGCCTGCTGGCCGCACCGGTCACGCACCGGGCGGTCGACGTGGCGCCGGGGGAGCGTTTCGACGTGGTCGTCGACTTCGCCGCGGTCCCGGTCGGCACCGAGGTGACGATGGTCAACCTGCTGGGGAGCGGCACCACCCGGGACGTGATGCGGTTCCGGGTGGTGCGCGCGGCGGCTGACGACAGCCGGGTGCCGGAGCGGCTGGCCGGCGTCGAGCCGCTGGTCCCCGGGCCGGTGTTCCGGGAGTTCGTCTTCACCCGCGGCGCGGTCGGGGACCACCGCGGCTGGACGATCAACGGGCAGCCCTTCGACCCGAACGGTTCGCTCGCCGACATTCCGCTCGGCGAGACAGAGACCTGGCGTTTCCGCACCGACGTGCACCATCCCGTGCACGTACACCTCGACCACGGCCAGGTGCTCCGCCGCGGCGCACGCGGCCCGGGCCCCTTCGACGGCGGCTGGAAGGACACCGTCGACGTCCGGCCCCGCGAGATCGTCGACGTCGCGGTGCGGTTCTCGCGGCACCGGGGCCGGTTCGTCATGCACTGCCACAACCTCGAGCACGAGGACATGGCGATGATGGCGACGATTCACGTGCGCTGAGGCGCTCGTGAGTGCGCCGTAGCGCCTGAACGGTGTTGCGCACTCACGAGCGGCGGAGCCGCCCGTACGCCTCGACGGTCGCGTCCCGGGCGTCGTGCATCGCGTAGACGGCGAGCTGGTCGACACCCAGCGACTGCAGCTCGGCCAGCCGGTCCAGGTGGGCCGACGGGGGACCGAGCAGGCAGAACCGGTCGCGACCTCGACCTCGGGCTGATCGACGACGTGCGACGGCAGTGGGCGTTCTACCGCGCCGGCACCACCAGCACCGCCCCGGTCTCCCGGGCCGGCTCACGCATCCGCTCGACGGTCGGCCCGCCGGGGACCGGCTCGGCCCAGCGGTAGTGCTCGGCATCCTGCACCTGGCAGAAGTACGGGGCGTTTCTGCCGGAGCAGACACGGTGATCTGTCCGACGGCACAGCGCAAGAGGCTTCAGGCACTCGACACCGGCCGGGTCGCGTGTCCGGGGTCAGCGGCGCTCGTCGCCGCCGCGGGTGTGCGCCGTCTGCGTGATGTGGGCGGGGACCAGTGCCCGGATCGCGTGGTAGCCGAGCACCGCGACGAGCGTGCCCAGCGCGATCCCCGAGAGCTGGAAGGAGTCGCTGATCCGCAGCGTCACGTCGCCGATGCCGATGATCAGCCCGGCCGCGAGCGGGACGAGGTTGACGGGGTTGCCCAGGTCGACCCGGTTCTCCACCCAGATCTTCGCCCCGAGCAGGCCGATCATCCCGTAGAGGACCACGGTCAACCCGCCCAGCACGCCGCCCGGTACCGCGACGATGACGGCGCCGAACTTCGGGCAGAAGCCGAGCAGCACCGCGACGGCGGCGGCCACCCAGTAGGCGGCCGTCGAGTACACGCGGGTCGCGGCCATGACGCCGATGTTCTCCGCGTAGGTGGTCGTGGGCGGCCCGCCGACGGATGCGGAGACCGCCGTGCCGACGCCGTCACCGATCAGCGCGCGGCCCAGAAGCGGGTCGAGATCGTCGCCGGTCATCTCCGCGACGGCCTTGACGTGCCCGGTGTTCTCCGCGATCAGGGCGATCACCGCGGGCAGCACCAGGAGGACGAACGCGACGGAGAACGTGGGCGGGTGGAAGCCGACGATCTCCGTGCCGTCGGGGCCGACCATGGTGCGCGGCGGTAGCCCGATCCAGTCCGCTTCGCGGACCGCGGACAGATCCACCCGCGGCCGGGTGGTGACCTCGCCGCTCGCGTTCGGGGACGTGATCGGGCCCGTCGTCACGTCGAGCAACCAGGACAGCACGAAGCCGAAGACGAGGCCGAGCAGGACGCCGATTCGGCCCCAGAAGCCGGGCAGCAGCACCGCGGCACCGATGACGAACACCATCGTCGCGAGGGCGACCCACTGGTCCTGGGGCCAGTAGACCGTGGCGGCGACCGGCGCCAGGTTGAACCCGATGAGCATCACGACGGCGCCGGTGACGGCGGGCGGGAGGACCCTGTTGACGACCCGCGCGCCGACGAGGTGCACGAGCACGCCCACCGCGGCCAGCACCAGTCCGGAGACCAGGATCGCGCCGGTGACGTCCGAGCTGTCGCCGCCCTGGGCCCGGATCGCGGCGACCGCGCCGACGAACGACGCCGAGCTGCCGAGGTAGCTGGGAATCCGGCCCTTCACGATGAGCAGGAAGATCGCGGTGGCAACCCCGCTCATCATGATCGCGACGTTCGGGTTGAGGCCCATGAGCACGGGGAAGACGAACGTGGCGCCGAACATGGCGACGACGTGCTGGGCGCCGAGCCCCAGCGTGCGGGGCCACGACAGCCGCTCGTCGGGCGCCACGACCTCGCCCGGTGGGGGCGCGTGCCCGCCGTGCACGACCTCCCAGCTGAACTGGCCCATGCCCGATCCCTCTCCACGCGCTATCGGGCCAGCCCCGCTGCGACCCGCGCGGCGTTCGCGGCGGCGCGGGCCCGTGTGCCGCAGTGAGGGTCACCCGGCCACGGCGGCAGGACAAGCGTTGTCGTCCGTCGTCACATCGGGTTCGGCGAAGATCGGGTCGTGCGCGGTCAGCGGTGCTCCGGCACCACCGATCGCGCACGGGCCCGGCGGAGCCAGCCGTACCATGCGTCCAGGCCGTCGCCGCGCGTCGCGGAGACCTCCAGGACCGCGACCCCCGGCTTCGCCCGGCGGGCTCCGTCGACGCAGTGCCGCACGTCGAAGTCGACGTAGGGCAGCAGGTCGATCTTGTTGAGCAGCACCAGGTCGGCGGTGCGGAACATGTGCGGGTACTTCAGCGGCTTGTCGGCGCCCTCGGTCACCGACATGATCACCACCCGGGCGGCCTCGCCCAGGTCGAACAGCGCCGGGCAGACCAGGTTTCCCACGTTCTCCACGAACAGCAGGCAGCCCCGCTCAGGGGCCAGCGTGCGCAGCCCGTCGGCGACCATGTCGGCGTCGAGGTGGCAGCCCGCTCCGGTGTTGATCTGGACGACGCGGGCCCCGGTCGAGCCGATCCGCTCGGCGTCGAGCAGGGTCTCCTGGTCGCCCTCCAGCACGGCGCACGGCAGCTCGGCGCCCAGGTCGCGAATGGTGCGCTCAAGCAGCGTGGTCTTCCCGGCGCCGGGGGAGCTCATGAGGTTCAGCGCGACGATGCCGCGCTCGGCGAGCCAGTCGCGGTTGCGGCCGGCGAGGTCGTCGTTGCGGGCCAGCAGGTCGACCTCGAGCGCGACGGTCCGCGCCGCGTGGTCGTCCACCCCGGGCGCGTGCCGGTGCGCGCCGGGCCCGTGCTCGTGGTCGTGGGGCGGACCCGCGTGCCCGGAATCCGGGCCATGATCGTGCGGGTGGTCGTGCCGCCCGGGGTGTGCCGGGTCGATCACCCGGGCCCCGGGCCCGGCCGTGCCGCCGTCGGAGCATCCGCAGGTCGCGCACATGTGCCCACCTCCACCTCTCGGATCCGCAGCTCGGTTCCGCCGAGCACCTCGACGTCGGCGCTGCCGCAGCCGCACAGCGGGAGCACCTCGGCGGTGTCGAAGTCGGCGCCGCAGGACCGGCAGTGCGCCCGGCCCGCCGGCTCGTCGATCTCCAGCTCGGCGCCCTCGCACGTGGTCCCGGCGGTGACCAGCTCGAAGCAGAACCGCACCGAGTCCGGCACGATCCCCGACAGCCGGCCGATCTCCAGCCGGATCCGGCGCACCGGGGCGTCGCGCATCCGCTGCGTGATGGCGGTGACGACGCTCTGGGTGATCGACAGCTCGTGCACGGGTCGCTCAGCAGATGCGCGGGAGCGGGTCGCCCACCAGCAGGTCCACGATCCGGGTGCCGCCGAACGCGGTGCGCAGCAGTACCAGCCCGGGTGGGTCGTCCTTCACCGTGCCGATCACCGCGGCGCCCTCCCCGAGTGGGTGCGCGTGCAGCGCGGCCAGCGCCGCGTCGGCCCGGTCGGGTGCGACCACCGCGACCAGCCGGCCCTCGCAGGCGACGTAGAGCGGGTCGATGCCGAGCAGCTCCGAGGCGCCGTTGACGACGGGCCGCACGGGCACGGAGTTCTCGTCGAGGACCACGGCCACCTGCGAGGCGACGGCCACCTCGTTGCAGATCGTGGCCACGCCGCCGCGGGTCGCGTCGCGCAGCAGCCGGACCCCGTCGCCGACCGCGTCGAGCAGGCCCGCGGTGATCTCGTGCAGCGGCGCGGTGTCGGACTCGATGTCCGCCTCGATGTCCAGCTCGCCGCGGGCCAGCATCACCGTGATGCCGTGATCGCCGATCGGGCCGGACACGAGCACGACGTCGCCGGGCCGCGCGGCCGCGGCCGACAGCGTCATCGGGCGGTCGAGCAACCCGACGCCGGCGGTCGTGATGTAGCAGCCGTCGGCCTTGCCGCGCTGCACCACCTTCGTGTCGCCGGTGACGATCTGCACGCCCGCGGCCTGCGCCGCGGCGGCCATCGACGCGACGATCCGCTGCAGGTCGGCGACCGGGAAACCCTCCTCGAGGATGAACCCCGCCGACAGGTGCAGCGGCCGGGCCCCGCACATCGCGAGGTCGTTGACGGTGCCGTTGACGGCGAGGTCGCCGATGTCCCCGCCCGGGAAGAACAGCGGCGAGACGACGAAGGAGTCGGTGGTGAACGCGAGCCGGCCCGCGTCGGTGGCGAGCGACGCCCCGTCCTCCAGCTGCTCCAGTACCGGATTGCGGAACGCCTCCAGGAACACCGCCTCGATCAGCGTGTGCGTGGCCTTGCCGCCGGCGCCGTGCGACAGCGTGATCCGCTGCTCCTTGATCTTCGCCTTGCGGGCGCGGGCCTTGGCGATGCGTTCGAGGACCTGCTCCTCGCGGGTCAGGTGCTCGGCCCCCGCATGGGCCGCGACCGCCTCCTCGGCCCAGTCCGCCCTGGCCGGGATCGTCGGGCCGAGATCGTGCGTGGTCACGACGCCTCCTCGCTGCCGCCCGGCGCCGTCGCGCCCGGCGGTGCTGTGATGAACGGTGACCTCGCAAGCTCGTTCACGCTCGGGTCGCCTCCTTGACCCGGTCCCGGCTGAACCGGCCGAAGTTGTAGTACGCCGCGCACGCGCCCTCGCTGGAGACCATGCACGTGCCGATCGGCGTCTCGGGGGTGCATGCGGTGCCGAACACCTTGCATTCCCACGGCTTGAGCACCCCCTTGAGCACCTCGCCGCACTGGCAGGCCTTCGGGTCGGCGACCCGCACCCCCGGCACCCCGAAGATCCGCTCGGCGTCGAACCGCGCGTACTTCTCGCGCACCCGCAGCGCCGAGTGCGAGATGAAGCCGAGCCCTCGCCACTCGAAGTGCGGCCGCAGCTCCATCACCTCGCCGATCACCTGCAGCGCCTTCGGGTTGCCGTTCCACGGCACCACCCGGGCGTACTGGTTCTCCACCTCACAGCGGACCTCTTTCAGCTGCACCAGCAGCTGGTAGACCGACTGCAGGATGTCCAGCGGCTCGAACCCGGAGCACACCAGCGGCTTGCCGTGATCGCGTGCGATGAACTCGTAGGGCCGGCAGCCGATGACCGTGGAGACGTGGCCGGGGCCGATGAACCCGTCGAGTCGCAGGTCCGGCGAGTCGAGGATCGCCTTGATCGCCGGGATGATCGTGACGTGGTTGCAGAAGACGGCGAAGTTGTCGAGCTTCTCGGCCGCCGCGCGCAGCACGGTCATCGCGGTCGAGGGCGCCGTGGTCTCGAAGCCGATCGCCATGAAGACGACGCGTTTGTCCGGGTTCTTGCGGGCGATCTTCAGCGCGTCGAGCGGCGAGTAGACCATCCGGATGTCGGCGCCGGCGGCCTTGGAGTCGAAGAACGAACCGCGCCCGCCGGGCACGCGCATCATGTCGCCGAACGACGTCATGATCACGTCGTCGTGCTCGGCGAGCGCGATGGCGTCGTCGACCCGGCCCATCGGGATCACGCACACCGGGCACCCGGGGCCGTGCACGAGGCTGACGGTCTCGGGCAGGTGGTCCTCCAGGCCGTGCTTGTAGATCGTGTGGGTGTGCCCGCCGCACACCTCCATGAACTTGTAGCGCCGGCCGGGCTCGCACAACGCGGCGATCTTGGTGGCCAGCGCGCGGGCGGTGGTGGCGTCGCGGAACTCGTCTACAAAGCGCACAGCACTTCATCTCCTACGTGATGTCGGACGCGGCGAGCGCTTCCAGCTCGTCGGTGTAGGCGTCGCCGACGCCCGTCAGCCACTCCAGCGACGCCTTGGCCTCGGCCTCGTCGATCTTCGACAGGGCGAAGCCGACATGGATGAGGATCCACTCGCCGGGCTGCAGATCGAGCGTGCCGTCCTCGCGGAGCAGCCCGATGTTCACCGCCCGCTTGACGCCCTCGACGCTGACCATGGCCAGGTCCTCGTGGTCGGCCATCAGCTCGATCACCTCACCGGGTATGCCCAGGCACATGGGTCCTCCTACATCCGGCTGATCTTGAGATAGCGCTCGATCTCGTGCCGGGACTCCACGGTCAGCACGGCGGCGCCGGCCAGGGCGGCCAGCCCCATGAGCACCAGGAATTTGCGGATCATGGTCGGACTCCTTCCGAAGCGTTGGGTACGGCTTCCGGCGCGGCGCTGTCGAGCAGTAGCCCGACGAGCTCGTCGACCGCGTGGAGCGCGGGCTCGACGGCCGCCGCCACCGGTTCGGACAGGCCCATGCCCTCGTCGAGGACGGCGGGCTCGCAACCGACGACGAGGACCCGGTGGACGGGTCGCGCCACCCCGTTGGCGACGGCGAGCTCGGCGAGCAGCGCCAGCACCGTCGCGGGGTCCATGCCGTGACCGTCCAGGGCGGCGCCGGGCTCGGTGTCGTCGCGGGGCGCGTCGAGGTCGTGCTCCAGGCGGTACACGGTGCCCGGGGCGCCGCCGCGCTGATGGGTGTCGACGAGCAGCAGGCCGTCGTAGCCGTCGAGCAGCTGGTAGGCCAGGTGCATTCCGCGGATGCCGAAGTCGGCCACCTCGACGCCGTCGGGCAGCCCGCCGCGGGCCAGCAGCCGCCGCACCACCTCGACGCCGAAGCCGTCGTCGGAGAGGAACACGTTGCCCACCCCGGCCACGAGCACCCGCGGGGTCACGGCGCCACCTCCAGCTCGTCGGGCCGGAAGTAGCGGAAGCGGCCGTGCGCGAGCTGCAGGTCGGCCTCGAGATCACCGTCGGGGCTGTCGGGATCGTCGATCGAGACCGCGACGTGCACCCCGCCGTCGACGTCGTGCACGACGGCCTGCACGGTCGCCCGCATGCCGACCAGGAACAGGTCCTGCGCGTCGCCGCCGGGCCCGGGCCGCAGCAGCACCGCGCTGCCCTTGGCCACCGGCACGCCGCCGACCAGCACCGAGTCGGTCTCCGGGTCCACCGAGGCGTCGGCGGCCGGGTCCCACCACGGCACGTGGTCCGGGGGTTGCTCGGCCGGGCTGTCCGCGCCGAACCCGGCACCACTGATGATCGTCGGGCCGGGAGCGGCGGGGCCCATCGACCGGATCGCGCCGTGCAACCGCTCCAGGATCTCCGGCGGCAGCGCGTCGACCGCGTCGATCACGGCCGCGGCCCGCGGGTCGGTCGCCCGGGCCTCGGCCTTCTCGGCGTTGGTCAGCACCATCGTGCGAAGGGTCAGGATCTCGTCGTTCTCGGTGCCGTCGAACAGGTCGACGGTGCTCTCCGGGGCCAGCTGCGGGTGGTCCTCCAGGATGATCGGGGAGGACAGCAGCAGATCGGACCGCTCCTTCGGCCCGGCGAGCACGGGCCAGGTGTGCAGGTTGACGCACCCCGCGGCCGCGGGCCGGGCCCACTCCGGCGGGTCGGTGAGCGACAGGAACCCACCCGAGGACACGGCGAGCACGGCGTGCGTCCCGATCAGCGACGAGCGCAGCGCCTCCTCGCGTGGCACCCCGGCCGCACACTCGGCGTCGTTGTGCACGTCGAGGCGCAGCCGCAGCACGTCGTACGGTCCGGGCAGCTCAGTGGTGGTCGCGACGATGCGTCCGGTCAGCGGCCAGCAGCTGCGGACCAGCCGACCGGCCGGCGCCCCTGTGGCGTCGAGGAGGTCCTCGCCGGTCTCCGACGCCGGCATCCGGATCGGGAGGGTGACCCCGCCGGCCAGGTCGGACACCGCGACCGTGACATCCACCTGCCGCGGGATGCCCTCCTCCCAGCGCAGGTGCCGGGTGCCGTCGACGGTCAGCTCCTCGACCTCGCGGCCGGCCGGGTCGAACAGGCCGCGCTCCTGGACCTGCAGGAACCGCACCCGCACGTGCAGCTCGGTCCCGGCCCGGGGTTCGAGCAGGCACTCGGTGCGCGACGACGACGGCTCGTTGCTGTGCGTGCCGTAGCCCTCCGGAGTGAGCACACCCCATTGCCAGCGCAGCTGGTTCTTCTGCGCCGACGCCCGGTATGGGTAGAGCAGGTACCCCTCGAACAGCACCGCGTCGGCGACCGCCGCGACCTCGTCGAGCGCCTCGACCCAGCTGTCGTGGCCGGGGCTCATCCCTGCGCCTCCTTGAGCAACCGGGAGAACGTGTCGTCCCAGGTCGGGATGGCGTGCGCGGAGCGGTAGGCGGCCAGCGCGTCGACGGTCTCGCGGCGGACCCGGACCCAGGTCGAGCCGGGGAAGTGCTCGTCCATCGCCGCCCGCCACACCGCGACGGGCAGCCGGTGTTCGGCCTCCTCGTTCCAGGACACCAGTCCGACCTGCACCCCGGCGTCGCCGGCGTAGAACATCGTCCCGGAGAACAGCAGCAGCAAGGGGATCTCGCCGTCGGACAGGCCGTGGAAGTACTTGGTGCTCGCGATGTCGAGGTCGTAGGTCAGCGGCACCGAGACCGGCACGGTCGTCCGGCAGGTGAACGGCGACAGCATCACCGAGACGGTGGCCAACTGCAACAGGTTCAGCGTCTCGCCCCAGCGCGACGGCTCACCGAAGATGTCGCCGAGCCGGGCCGTCTCCGCGGGGGAGTAGTGGCGCTTGCGGGGGTCGATCCGGATCTGACAGCGCAGCGCGACCGCGTGCACCTTCCGTCCGCTGCCCTCGTCGACCTGCAGGTCCAGTTGCAGGCTGGGCCCTGCGGCGTAGGGCTCCGCGCGGGAACCGGTGCAGGTGAACCGCAGCACGGCTAACCCCGCCCCTCGGGATCGAGCACCCGGGCCCGGTCGCTCAGCTCGGTGAAGAAGCCGTCGATCGCACGCCAGGCCTCCGACCCGCCGTCGAACCCGCGCCAGTGCATCCGGACCAGGCCGACGAGCCGGTAGCAGGCGTCGATCGGCACGAGCAGGCACTCACCACCGCCGGTGGAGCCCCCGCCGGGGCCGGCGCGGCGCACCAGCAGCGCCTCCACGTCCGGCTCCAGCTCGGCGGCCAGCCGGCTCGACCCGATCCCGGTACTCCACGCGTCGAGGGTCAGCTCGCTCTCGGTGGCCCCGGCCGGGCTCGGATAGCAGGCGATCACGGTGCCCTGCGCGGAGTTGTGCAGGAAGAACGCCATCCCGACCGGAATCTGGAGTTCGTCCCACTGCGCCTCGGACAGCGTGAAGCCCGGATCGGCCAGGTACCGGTCGGGCACCCGCCGGTAGCCGCCCCCGCCGGCCCCGGGGTTGTTGAACAGGAACCCGCAGGGCCCGCACACACACATCATCCGGCGCTCGTCCACCTGCACCAGGTGCGGGTGATCCGGCGGGATCGGGGTGGCGCACATGTCGCAGCGCTCCGGGACCGGCTCGGCCGAGCTGACGAGGAACCGCCGCAACCCGCTACCCACGACGTCCCCCCGCCGCGATCAGCAGCCGCCTTGCCGACCTCGGAGCCGCAGAAAGGCGACGCTGCTGCTGGACGCGGTCACCGGGCACTGCGCAGCCCGATCTGGAGCAGGGTCGGCCCGCGCTCCGCCTCGATGAACGCGACTCCCGCGGTGTCCGGAGCGACCGCCGCGATCGACTCCTCGACGATCTGGCGCACCGTCTCCGCGCCGCAGCCGCCGGCCGACAGCTGCACCCGCACCGTGCCGTCCGGGTCCAGGCCGAGCAGCTCGGCGTCCGAGGCGTGCGAGCCGAGCTTGCGCTTCGCGGTCGCCATCGCGTGCTCGACCCGGGCCCGCACGTCCACCGGATGCAGCTCGTGCAGCGCGAGCAGGCCGCCGACCAGGGGATCGGACGCCAGCCGGTGCACCATCGCGTCTCCGCCACCGGCCCGGGCGATCGTCACGATCTGTTCCAGGCCGGCGCCGTAGAACCGCATCAGTAGGCGCACCAGCTCCTCGCCGGCCTGCCGCGCCGAACCCGCGGCGGCTGCGTCGGCTGTGTCGTCCAAGCCGTCGAGCACCGCCTCGATACGCTGCGCGACCTCTTGTGGATCCAGTTGATCACCCATCTCAGATGATGTTCAGCGAGCCGGGCGAGTGCATCTTGTGCAGCGGTTTTCCGTTCCCCAGGTACATGTGCACGCCGCAGGGCAGGCACGGGTCGAAGCTGCGGACGGCGCGCATGATGTCGATGCCCTTGAAGTTCTCCGGCTTGTTCTCCTCGAAGATCGGCGTGTTCTGCACCGCGTCCTCGTACGGGCCGGGCGTGCCGAAGGAGTCGCGCACGCTGCCGTTCCACGGCGTCGGCGGGTACGGGTGGTAGTTCGCGATCTTCCCGCCGCGGATGACCATGTGGTGGCTCAGCACGCCGCGCACGGCCTCGGTGAACCCGCAGCTGATCGCCTCGTCCGGGACGGTGAACTTCTCCCAGGTCTTGCTGTTGCCGCCGCGTACCTCGGCGAGCGCCTTGTCCATGAAGTGCAGCGCGACGGCCGCGGAGTAGGCCTGGAAGTAGGTCCGGGCCCGGTTGCGCTCGATCGCGTTGGACAGCGGCCGGCCCTGCTTGTCGGTCGGCGGGCGCCACTCGAAGCTGACCTCGGGCAGCAGCGCGCTCTTCGGCAGGTTGATCTGCATCGCGCTGCCCGTGGCCTTCACGTACCCGCAGTCGACCAGGCCGCCCAGGGCCGTGGCCCAGAGCCGGGCCAGTGGCCCCCCGCCGGTGTCGAGCGGCAGGTGGTCGGTGCCGTCGAACCAGCGCGGCGACATCGTCCAGCTGTACTTGTCGTCGAAGTCGCGCTTCTGCGGTGCCGGGATCGTGTGCTGGTTCCAGGGGTGCCGCTTGTCCACCGGGTTGCCCAGCGGATCGTGCGTCACGAACGTCTCCTGGTCCTCCCAGTCCCGGTAGTAGGAGCTTCCCAGCAGGATCCGGATGCCCAGGTTGATCTGCACGAGGTCGTTGGTGACCAGCTTGCCGTCGACCACCACGCCGGGGGTGACGAACATCTTCCGGCCCCAGTCGGTCATGTGCCGGTAGTCGAAGTCGCAGTGGGCCGGGTCGTTGAGCGAGCCCCAGCAGCCCAGCAGCACCCGCCGGCGCCCGACCTCCTCGTAACCGGGCAGCGCGACGTACATGAAGTCGAACAGGTCGTCGTGCATCGGGACCACGCGCTTCATGAACTCCACGTAGCGCATCAACCGGGCGTAGTAGTCGGTGAACAGCTGGATCGTCGCGTGCGTCCCGACGCCGCCCGGGTAGAGCGTGGAGGGGTGCACGTGGCGGCCCTCCATGAGGCAGAACATCTCGCGTGTGTAGCGGCTGACCTGCAGCGCCTCGCGGTAGAAGTCGCCGGTGAACGGGTTGAGGGCGCGCATGATGTCGCCGACGGTCTTGTAGCCGTGGTCGCGGGCGTGCGGCGCCTCGGTGGAGTTCGCCAGCTCCAGCACCCCGGGGTTGGTCTCCGAGATCATCTTCTCGCAGTAGTCCACCCCGACCAGGTTCTCCTGGAAGATGTTGTGGTCGAACATGTACTCGGCGGCCTCGCCGAGGTTGATGATCCACTCGCCCAGGTGCGGCGGGCGCACGCCGTAGGCCATGTTCTGGTTGTAGACCGAGCAGGTCGCGTGGTTGTCCCCGCAGATCCCGCAGATCCGGCTGGTGATGAAGTGCGCGTCGCGCGGGTCCTTGCCCTTCATGAAGATCGAGTAGCCGCGGAAGACCGACGACGTGCTGTGACACTCGGCCACGCGCTTGTTCGAGAAGTCGATCTTCGCGTAGATGCCCAGGCTGCCGACGATCCGGGTGATCGGGTCCCACGCCATCTCGACGAGGCCCGTCTCGTCCTTCGTCGTCGGCGCGGTCTTCGGCTGTGTGGTGGTCATGGCGTCGGGGCTCCTTACCAGGACTTCGCGTATCCGGTGGCGAGCTCGCGGCCCTTGCGCCGCCACTTGGGTTCTTGGTCGAGCTTGCGCTCGGTGATCCGGCGCAGCCGGCGGATGATGCCGCCGTAGGCGCTGCTCGCGGTGCCCGAGACCAGGCTTCCGGGCGGGGCGTCCATGAACGGCATGAACTTGTCCGGGAAGCCGGGCATCGTGCAGCCGATGCAGATCCCGCCGACGTTCGGGCAGCCGCCGACGCCGTTGATCCAGCCCCGCTTGGGCACGTTGCACTTGACGACCGGGCCCCAGCAGCCGAGCTTGACCAGGCACTCCGGTGATCCGTACTCGGAGGCGAACTGCCCCTGCTCGTAGTAGCCGCCCCGGTCGCAGCCCTCGTGCACGGTCGCGCCGAACAGCCACTTCGGGCGCAGCGCCTCGTCCAGCGGGATCATCGGCGCGGACCCGGCTGCCTGGTAGAGCAGGTAGAGGATGGTCTCGGACAGGTTGTCCGGATGCGTCGGGCAGCCGGGCACGCACACGATCGGGATGCCGGCCTTGGACTTCCAGCTCCAGCCCAGGTAGTCGGGCACGCCCATGGCGCCGGTCGGGTTGCCCTGCATCGCGTGGATGCCCCCGTAGGTCGCGCAGGTACCGGCGGCGAGCACGGCCAGTGCCTTCGGGGCCAGCCGGTCCAGCCATTCGCTGACGGTGATGGGCTGGCCGGTGTCGGGGTTGTTGCCGAAGCCGGTCCAGTAGCCCTCGGGCTTGATCGCCTCGTTCGCGATGGACCCCTCGATGACCAGGACGAACGGTTCAAGCTCACCGCGATCGGCCTTGAAGAACCACTCGATGAAGGTGTCGGCGCCCTTGTCCGGACCGCACTCGAAGTCGATGAGCGGCCAGTGCACCGCGATCTTGGGCAGGCCGGGCAGCGCCCCCAGGGCGATCTCCTCGATGGTCGGCTGGGTGGCCGCGGTGAGGGCGACGGAGTCCCCGTCGCAGCTGAGCCCCGCGTTGATCCACAAGATGTGGATGACCGGTTCGTCCTGTTCGGTACTGGCTGGCTGCGAAGTCGGTGCTGCCATGTCGTCGCCCCTCGTGGCGCTGTCGACGAGGACGGCGCCGGTGCCGGCTGGTGGGAGATCACCGTTGTAACGGCCTGCACGGGGCGGGGTAAGTGATCGCGGCAGCTAAGAGCGACCGGCAAATGAGGTTCCTGCGTGTCGTTGCAGGTAGAGGCACGGACCCCCAGTGATCATGGGATTGCTGAAGTCCTGATGATCGCCTGGAGGGCCCGTGCCTCTGTTGCCAGCATCTCTC
>NZ_JAHDTG010000088.1 GCF_018531475.1 Pseudonocardia mahuensis | reverse complement strand
CCCGGGTGCCCGTCGCGGTGCGCATCCCGCGCCCGCTCTACGACGACATCAACACCCGGCTGCTGGCCGGCCCGGAGCGCCCGTCCTACGGGCAGCTGGTGATCTGGACCTGCGAGGACCATCCCGACGAGGTGGCCGCCGAGGTCCGGGCGGCCCGCCCGCAGCCCGGGTCCCGCCGGCCCCGCGGCCGCCGGCTGGCCGCGGACACCGTGCAGGTCACCCTGCGGCTCACCGCCGAGGAGCGCGGGCTCGTCGACGACATCGCCGACACCGTCCGGGCCACCCACCCCGGGCTGGTCACCCGCACCGAGGTCGCCACCGCCGCCCTGCGCTACGCCCTCGAGACCCCACCCCAGTAATCGAACCTACATATGCACCAACATATGTAAGTGCATATGTGGGTGCAGCTGCCGGCGCATCACCGCGGACGCGCCGTCGGCGGGGCCCAGGACCCGCCGGGCCGAGATCCCGGGCGTCGGCCCGACGGGCGCACCCGGGTGCTCGGCGCCTCGCGAGGCCCCGGACGGCGGACACCGCGCAGCCGGTCACCTGCCGGCACCGGCGAGCGCGCGGCCTCGACACCGCTGCGCCGGTTCCTGGTGGTCTACCGGCGGGGCGCGAGCCGCGCCCGCCAGCGGTCGTAGAAGGCGCGGAGGGCCGGGACCGCACTCGGGTCGACGGGGAGTTCATCGTCGTGGAACCGACCCAGGGTGCGCAGCATGTCGACGAAGACGGCCCGGTCGAAGCCGTGGTCGGCCTCGGCGGCGCGACGGAGCAGGAGTTCCTGATCCTATTTCTGCACGAGGGCATAGACGTCGGCGACGTCGCGGGCCTCGGCGCGGTCGAACAGGGCGATCACTTTGCTGGCGGCGAGTTCCCCGAGGCCGAAGGTGGGGCCGGCGATGCTGGCGGTAGGCGGCAGGGTCGGCGGGGAGTCCAGGGCGAGGTCGACGGGGAGATCGTCGTCCCCGGAGACGACGAGGCGGCAGAACGTGGTGGTGTCGCGGATCCGTCGGGTCGACCAGCCTCGGGCGGTGGCCGCGGTTTCGAACGCGTCGCGGGCGGCGGGCACGTCACTGTGGCCGGGCCGGGTGAAGAGTCGAGGTCCTGGGTGGGCGGGTGGTGAGACGTTGGGCGGCCAGGTTGCGCCGCCGGCGATGAGGAACCCGTCGCTGGCGGGCAGCGAGAAGAACACCGTGGCCACCTCGAGCGGGAGGGTGGTCAGCCCGGCCGGGACGCTTCCCCCGCGGGTCGCCGTGGTTCGGCACTACGGCCGTGCGTAGGGACTGCTCGATGAGGGGTGTCCAGGCGGCGCGGATGTCGCGGGGCAGGACGAGGTCATCCCACAGCTCGAGCAGCAGGACGCCGTCGATGTGACCGTGGCCAGGGCCTGCTCGGCGGGGGGCCGGGGCAGCTGCGTCGGGACGCAGACGGTGCGCCCCCGGCCGGTGACGTGCTTGACGAACTCCACCCGCGGCACCGCGGCCAGCTCGAAGCCCGCCTCTGCCAGCAGCCGCGCGGCGGTCTGCAGGGTGGGGGACTTTCGACTGTGTTCGTAGGCCGACAGCGTCGGGCGCGAGGTGTGGGCGCGGCGGGCGAGTTCGTAACAGCCTCATCCGCGGTCGCCGTGGCCGACCCCGTCGCGCCGCGGGAGCTGTTCCACCTCGGCCTTGCTCCAGCTCGGCTGCGCCCTCACCTGCCGCCGGCAATTGGCAGCGTCGTTATGAAACGACTTCGTAGTCACCTGATGTTCAGATTCCGGCTACCTTCGGGGCATCGATCGGGCGCTGCCGCATACCGGGAAGCCTATCGGCCGTGGGACAGGCGTCGTGACCTCGTGACCTCGACGGAAGCTGGTTCCGGTGGGTCGTGCCTGGGTACCTGATCGGCCATGGCGCCGATTCCGCTCGCCCCGCATGTCTTCGTCATCTTCGGGGCCACCGGTGATCTGGCCCGTCGCAAGCTGTTCCCGGGCCTGTTCCACCTGTGGCAGCTCAACCTGTTGCCCGAGGAGTTCCGCATCATCGGCTCCAGCCGGGCCGCCCCGGGGACGCAGGAGGAGTTCCGGGGCATGCTCCACCATGCGGTGGAGCTGTTCCGCGGCGAGATCGACCACGAGGCGTGGCGGAAGTTCACAGCGCGAATCAGCTTCGTGATCGCCTCCGCCGAGGACGGCTCGGGGCTGGCCAAGGCGGTGCGGGCCGCCGAGAAAGAGATGGGCCCGGCCACCGAACGGGTGATCTACATGGCGATCCCGCCGTCGGCGACCGAGCCGATGGTGCGCATGCTCGGCAAGTTCGACCTTCATGAGCGGGCCAAGCTGGTGCTGGAGAAGCCGTTCGGCACCGACCTGGGGTCGGCGAAGCGGCTCAACGCCACGCTGCACGACGTGTTCGACGAGAGCCAGATCTATCGGATCGATCATTTCCTCGGCAAGGAGGCCGTGCAGAACATCCTGGCGCTTCGCTTCGCGAACGGGCTGTTCGAGCCGGTGTGGAATCTCCAGCACGTTTGCTATGTGCAGATCGACGTGCCGGAGGAGATCGACATCCAGGGCCGAGCGGATTTCATGGAGTCCACCGGAACCTTCCGGGACATGATCTCGACCCACCTGTTCCAGCTGCTCGGGTTCGTAGCGCTGGAGCCGCCGATTCGGCTGGACGCGGAGTCCCTGCACGACGAGAAGGCCAAGGTCTTCCGCGCGATCCGGCCGCTGGATCCGGACCGGGTCGTCTTCGGTCAGTACGAGGGCTACCGGGATGAGGAGGGCGTGGACGCCTTCTCGGACGTGGAGACGTTCGTGGCCATGGAGGTCTACGTCGACAACTGGCGCTGGTTCGGCATCCCGTTCTACCTGCGCACGGGCAAGGCGATGGCCGAGAGCCGACGGACCATCACGCTCGGCTTCTGGGAGCCGCCGCTGAAGATGTTCCCCGGCGAGGTCGGGGGCCGGTGCAACGAGCTGGTCTTCGAGCTCACCGACGATCCGAAGATCTTCTGCGACGTCCGGGCGAAGATCCCGGGTCCCGAGCTGCAGGTCGGCCGCGGCCGGATGCGTGTCGACCTGGTGGAGGAGTTTCCCGGCTCCGAGCCGCTGGAGGCCTACGAGCGGTTGCTGCTCGACGTGATGCGCGGCGACCCGACGCTGTTCACCAGCACCGAGGAGGTGGAGCTGCTCTGGCAGCTGTGCGACCCGCTGCTGAAGAACCCGCAGAAGCCCAGGATCTATCCGAGGCGGTCGTGGGGTCCGCGGGAGGCGCTGCAGCTTCCCGGCGAGCATGGCTGGCGGATCCCCGACGGGTGAGCCCCGAAGACTCTCAGTAGGCCCTCTGCCGTGCTGGTGATGGCGCCGCTGTTCGAGCCGTTCTTCGAGGAGTTGAAGGCCAAGATCGAGACTCTTCCGGCGATGACCGGATGATCTTCAGACGGCCTCGGCGCAGATGGCGGGCGGCGCCGACGACCTCGCCATCGTGCGGAGCTCTTGGCATCAACGTGCATGGGCAGCTGCGTTCGGGAAAAGCGACACCTACCAGACCGCGAGATGGGTGTCGTACGTGACCGCGACGCGGGAACAGGACGTGGTGAACCGCTGCTCGAGCAGCACAACCAGGTCAGAAACCTGTTCAGTGAGCTGAAGACCGCGCCGGGCGAGCGGAAGTTGGAGTTGTTCGAGGAGCTCGTCCGGCTGCTCGCGGTGCACAGCTGCTGGCTCACTATGGGCCATCCGGCCGCGGCCCTCGTCGTCGGCGCGCTCGGCGCGGGTACGCATCCACCTCAAGGAGCGGCCGCTGTGCCACGTAGCCGGTGCGGCCTACACCGACTTCGCAGCCCTGCCAACAGGAGCAGTGCCGGGAGCGTGCTGGCTCCCGCGCCGTCAGGCCCGGCCACCGCGTAGTGCGGGGTTCGGCGTCGCGTCTGCGACAGGACGTGCGGCCCGGGGATCAACGGGCGGGCTGCTCCGCCTGGTAGCCGGCGTTCTGGGCCTGCCACATCCAGCGAGTCTGCTCGAGCTGCCTGCTGATCTCGATGAACAGGTCCTGGGTGACCAGGTCGGCCGTCTCGGTCTCCTGGATGCGTGGGCGGATGCGGCGCACGGCCACGTCGACCGACTCGGAGATCTGCCGGATGACGTCGCGGTCTTTGACCCAGCCTTCGTTGAACGCCGGGATCCCGCTCTGCCCGGCGACGGTCGCGGTTCGCCCGTCCGGGGGGACGCCGACCGCGGCGGCACGCTCGGCCACCTGGTCGGAGTACTTGCGGGCGACGTCAACCAGTTCGTCGAGGTGTTCGTGGACGTCGCGGAACTGCCGGCCGACCAGGTTCCAGTGGGCCTGTTTGGCCTCCAAGGAGAGATCGATCAGGTCGACGAGTGTGGCCTGCAGCGCCGCGCCGATGGTGTTGCGGGCCTGGTCGTCGAGGATGCTGGGGATGGGCTCGGCCATGACTGCGGGCTCCGGATCTCGTCGGGCGTGGCGGCCCACCGCGGGACCGGCCAGTTGCTTCGGGGCGCCGATCGGGTACCCGAGGCCTCGGCGACGAACCTCCGGAACAGCGAACCACCGGTGTCCGACCGCAACGCGGCGATGGGCACCGGGGCCTCCCTCGAGCGCCGCCACCATCCCGGTATATGGAGCGGTGGCCGGGCGCCGATCGAAGCAGGCCGGGATCAGGTTGCGCACCACCCCTGGTGCCGCACTCGGTGTTACGGCCGCGGCCAGATGGCCACCGAGTTCGATGATCGCGTTCGTGGTGGCCGATGTGGAGCAGCGAGGGCCCGCACAGCCCACGGGAACTGATCGAACTGTCCATCCATTTCTCGTCCATGGTCGCGAGTGCAGCGCGGCGACCGTGCACCCTGACGGGCCGGCGGATCCGCAGATCTCCCTATTCGGGCCCGCCGGCGGTCACCTGCGGTCGAGCAGACGCCGGGGGTGCGCAGCCGCTTCTCCGTCTCACTGGCCCCACGTACAGCCTGCGGTCGGTAGCGACCGATGGAAAGGATCTTGATGATCTGGCGACGGCTGCGGGTAGGCCGCCGCATCCATCTGTTCGCACCAATGGACGGGCGGGGTGTGCGTGGTCGGGCAGCGGCTGAACGGTCTCTGTGAGAGATCGCGCTCCACGGGCGCCGCGGTGGTTAGGACTCGCGGACGACCTCGTCCGGTGACTTGTCGGGACGCAGGCCGCGCCATGTCGGGTGGCGCAGCCGGCCGTCCCTGGTCCACTCGCTGAGTTGCACCTCGCCCACCAGGGTGGGGGTGACCCAGTGCGCATCCTTGGTGTCGGCCGGGGGGAGCGCACCGGCGAACGGCGAGGTCGTGCGCTCGAGTGTGCCCAGGTTGGCGCCGAGGTCGTCGAGGATCTGCTGGGTAAAGCCGGTGCCGACCTGCCCGACGTACTCCAGTCCGAGGGGCCCGGGTATGCCCAGCAGCAGGGACCCGATCGTCCCGGCGCGCCGCCCCTTCCCGGGCTTCCAGCCTCCGACGACGACCTCCTGCATGGCGGCGTGCTTGACCTTGATCCAGGCCTTGGACCGGCGCCCCGGCTCGTAGACGGAGTCGAGCCGCTTGGCCACGATGCCCTCGAGCCCCTGCTGCTTCGAGGCGGCCAGCACGTTCGCCCCGCCGCCGGCGGAGTTCGGCGGGGTGTCCCAGTGCGGGCCGGAAAGCCCCACGGACTCGAGCAGTTTCCGTCGTTCCCGGTAGGGCAGCCCCATGGTGTTGTGACCGTCGAGGTGGAGCAGGTCGAACGCGAGGTAGGTCACCGGCACCTGCTCCGAGAGCCGCTGGATTCGGGATGGGTCCCGCAGGTGTATCCGCGGCTGCAGCGCCGCGAAGGAGATCCGGCCCGTTGAGCGGTCGCGCGCCACGATCTCACCGTCCAGCACCACGCGGGTAGAACCCAGTGCCTCTCCGAGGGCCGCCAGCTCGGGGTATGCCTCGGTGATGTCCCGCTCGTTGCGGGACACGACGCGCACCTGGCCCCGGTCGACGTGGACGACGGCGCGCAGGCCGTCCCATTTCATCTCATAGCCGAACTCGGCGTCCCGGTCGGGCGCAGGTAGCTCCCCGAGCGTGGCGGCCATCGGCCGCACCAGCTCCGGCATCGGCTCCCGCTCACCAGAGCTCATCGGGCCTCATCAGACGTCGGCGGATCCATCCGATGGATCAGCCACTGGTCGCCGCGGGTGCGGAACAGCACGTAGCGGCCCCGGGCGCGGCAGCCGTGAAGCACCACCTTGACCTCGCGGTCGGTCCACTTCTCGCACTCATAAGTGCCGCGATCCCAGATCCTCACGCGCCCGGCGCCGTACTCGCCCGGGGGGATCTCGCCCTCAAAGGTGGCGTATTCCAGCGGATGGTCTTCGGTGTGGATCGCGAGGTGGTTCCTCCGCGGATCCGTCGGTAGCCCCTTGGGCAGCGCCCAAGACACCAGCACCCCGCCACGCTCGAACCGCAGATCCCAGTGCAACCGCCGCGCATGGTGCTCCTGAATGACGAACGTGTCGTCATGGCCGTGGGGCAACGGACGCTCGGCGGGCATCGGCTCCGGCGTGCGGGACGCGGAGCGCTTCTGGCGATATCTCGACAGCGCGTCGGCCACACCTCGTTTCTACGCCGGCTGCAGCGCCACCCGTGCCGTCGACGGGCCACCGGTGAGGCCGCAGCGACAGCCCTGCCGGTTCTCAATCAAGTCGAGAACCGTGCCCGCCGCTGACCAGCGCGTTGGCCAACTTCGGTGAGACGAATCCGGCGTGGTCGTCTCACCCAAGCTGAGCGCCACACGGTCGAGCTCACGGTCGATCCTGTTTGTGGCCGGCGTCATGGTGGGACCCTGCCCGGTCAGGCAAGCCGATCAGCAGGCCGGGGAGGTGGCTCGTCGGGTGAGCGCGGCGAAGGCCCCAGCGGTGGTACTGGTGGGGATCGACGAGTCGCCCGAGCCGGGTGCGGCCTTGGTGTGGGTGGTGCACTACGCCTAGTGTGTGGGGGCGACGGTACGGGCGGTGGCAGTGGTGGACCTGCCGGTGACACTGGCGGCGTTCGGGCGCCGGTGCCCCTCTCCGACACCGGGCTCGAGGCCCACGCGCGGTCCTGGCCGGAGCAGGTGTCGGCCCGGCTGCCTGCAGCCGGTGCGCCGGCGGTTGGAGTGGTCGAGGCCTGTACCACGCAGGGTGATCCCTCGACCGTGCTGCTGAAGAGGGCCGCGCAGGCCGTGCTGCTGGGATTGGGCAACACGCGTCGCAGCGCCCTGGGCAGTGCCCTGGTCGGGTCGGTCGCCACGCGCCGCATCCACCGGGCCCGCTGCCCCGTCGTCCTGATGCCCGGCTCCGATGCCTCACCGCGAGGGCGATCACCGTGACCAGTGCTGGCCCCAGTGAGGGTGTGCCGTCCTTTCAGTCTGCCGAGCCCGGGAGTGGCCTCCCCGCCGACGCCTCACTGGAGGCGACTGGTGGCGGGAGCGAAGAGCAGGTCGCGGACAGGGACTGCGGTGCCATGGCGGACCCCGTGCGGATGTACCTCACCCAGATCAGCAAGGTGGCGCTGCTGAGCGCGACACAGGAGGTGGACCTCGCCACCCGCATCGAGGCCGGGCTGTTCGCCGCCGAGCGACTCGACCGCGCCGCCCGTGTCGCAACCCCGCGGGAGCAACTGTGCCCAGGGCTGCGCGAGGAGTTGGAATGGATCGCCCGTGACGGCGCCCGGGCCCGCGATCACCTGGTGAAGGCCAACCTGCGCCTCGTGGTCTCGGTGGCCAAGCGCTACACCGGCCGCGGCCTGGCGTTGCTGGACCTGATCCAGGAAGGCAACCTGGGCCTGATCCGGGCGGTGGAGAAGTTCGACTGCACCCGGGGCTATCGATTTTCCACCTACGCCACCTGGTGGATCCGCCAGACCATCACCCGCGCCCTAACAGACCAGGCCCGCACCATCCGTCTCCCGGTGCGCGTCGTCGAGGTCCTCAACAAGCTTCGCCGCCTCCAGCGCGAGCTGTACCAACACCTGGGCCGCGAGCCCACCCCCGACGAGCTCGCCGCCCGGCTGGGCATCGCCCCGGAGAAGTTGCGGGCGTTGCAGCGCGCCGCTCGCCAGCCGCTCTCGCTGGACCAGAGCGCCGGTGCCGAGAGCGACGCCCGGCTCGGGGATGTCATCGAGGATGACCAGGCCCTGGGGACCGTGGACACGCTCAGCTTCACCCTGCTGCGCGAGCAGCTGCAGAGGGTGCTCGCGACGCTGTCCGAGCGCGAAGCCGGCGTGATCCGGCTGCGTTTCGGGTTCACCGACGGCCACCCGCGCAGCCTGGAGCAGATCGGTCAGGTCTACGGGCTGAGTCGGGAGCGGATCCGGCAGATCGAGGCCAAGTCCATGCACAGTTTGCGCCATTCTCAGCATTCCGACCGGCTGCGCGGCTACCTCGACTAGCTCCCAGAGTTGCCTACGGCTCGATTTGTCCTGCGAGGCCGATCCCGGGCCCGGTTATAGCGCTGGCGGGGCGAGGTTTGTCCGCCCCCGGTGGCCCAGGATCACTCGATGAAACCACCATCAGCCCCCGAGGCCAGACGCACGCGGCGACACGTTCCCCGCCGCGCGCGCACCCGGCATGGCGGGATTCGATGAATGCCACTTCGCGGAGGTCGTTGTCATGCAACCCGATCCGGCATCAACCTCACCTTCCCCATCACAACCAGGACCAGGACGGGGTATGGAGCGTACCGCCGAACTATTGCTGGTGGACCTGCGCCTGGCCTGGCCGGTGTTGCTGGCGCGGGCGGTGTTCGCGGTCGCGTTGGGTCTGGTCGCCCTGATCTGGCCGACGATCACGTTGCTGGTCTTGGCATGGACCTTCGGCATCTACGCCATCCTCGATGGCGTCACCCAGATCATCGACGGGGTCCGCCGCCGTGACCGGCCCCGCTGGTGGATCAGCCTGCTGCTCGGCCTGCTCAGCCTCGCCGCCGGCGTGATCGCGCTGATCTGGCCCGACATCACCGCGGTCGCCCTCGCCATCGTGGTCGGCATCTGGGCGCTGGCCACCGGGGTCATCGAGATCATCAGCGCCGTCCGACAGCGCCGCGAGCGGCGCCGGGTCGCACTATTAGGGCTCGCCGGGCTGCTCTCGGTGGTGGCCGGCGTGTTGATCCTGGCCTGGCCGGTCCCTGGCGCGCTCGCGCTGGCGCTGCTGATCGGAGCGTTCGCCGTGGTGTACGGCGTCTTGCTCGCGGCGCTGGCGTTGGCGCTGCGCGATGCCGCAAACTCCTCGACCACCGAACCTTCCTCGGCCCCGGCCTCACCCTGACCGAGACGCCGGATCGCTGACCCGCGGAGGGGGACCGGCGCGCCGCCCCGACAGCCGCCGAGGACCGGACACGGGCACAGCAACTGAACAGTCCAGCTGGCACCGCAGTTCCTGCTTTCCGGGAGGTACCCGTGCTCAACGACGGCGAGCGCCGCCGGCTCGAAGCGCTCGAGCACCAGATCAGGCTCGAGGACCCGGACCTGGCCGCCGCGCTGCACACCATGAGGCTCCCGCCCGATGGCCCCACGAGCTGGCGGGCGATCGCATTCGTGGTGATCGCACCGCTCGTGATCGAGCTATTCATCGTGACCTTCGGCATCCTCGCAACTACCATGATCACCGCGATCGCGATGTGCGCGATCGTCGGTGGGCCACGGCCCCGCCAACACAACCGCGACCGCAGCCGCTGAACGGCCAACCGAATCCGAGTCCGGCTCCATTCACCCGTAACCGGGGAGCGATCGACGACCCCACCGGGAGGCTTGTTATGGGGAGGCGCCGTAGGTGGTGATTCTCGGACGAGGGGATGGCAGCAGCAATGGTGCGGCCAGCCGCGCGCGCGATCTGCTGATCGTGGCGCTTGTCGTGATCGCGCGACGCCGGCAGACCCGTTCCGACATGACCGCGAATGTCATCGCTGAGTCCGGCGCCGCAGCGGCCAATCCGCCGTGGCGGTGGCGTGTGTCCACGTCCCGGCGACTGCTCGATGAGAGTGTTTGGGCAGCTCAGGTAGGGTCGAGGGTGTGATCCGGGGCGGTGGGATGAGCCCGCAGGCCCGAAGAATGCCCAACTGGGCGGCGGTCGGCTCGGTGGTCTGCACGACGCTGCCGGACGGCCGGTGAGGGTGATCGCGTGCAGCCGGCCCAGCTCGCGGTTGATGGCGCGCCAGGTCTGGCCGGTGCGTCGTTCGGCGACCCGGATCAGCAGCAGGGCGAACCAGCAGAGCAGGACATGGGCGCGGATGCTGGGCTCGATCCGATGGTACACCGGGCGCAGCTCGATCGTGGACTTCAGTCGCGGAACCCGCGCTCGGCCTCAAGGAGCTTCGTGTAGCCCAGCGCGACGTCCTCGGCCGACAGGTCCGGATCCGAGGTCAAGAGCAAATACTTCCCGTCCAACCGCGTCTCGGCGGCGATCTTGGCCCGGTCCAGCGCGAGCCGGCCAGAGGGGTGTGGCGCGGCCAGCGGCCGAGCGCGGGTGCTCGCGCAGGGCGCACTCGGCCTGGACGTGCGCGGCCTTGTCCCGCTCAGCCCGCCACGCCGGGGAACAGCCGCCGGAGGAGCGGGCGATGCCTGGGCCCGGCCCGTGCGCGCTCAACGGCGAACTGTCGGTGCCGGAAGCCTCGGCCCAGGCGATGAGCCGGCCCGATGTGCCGGCGTTGACCGCCAAACTGCAGGGGCAATTGCTGCTCGTGCGGTGAGCGAGGACTTGGGGGTCGATCCCGATCGTGATGAGGGCAGGAGGGCTCGAGGCGTCGGCGGTAGGAGGAGCTCGCCGCAGCGGGCGCCGTGAGTTGACGCGGGCGCCGTGAGTTGACGTCACACCCTGCGTCGATTCACGGTGTTCTACTCCTGGGCCTTGCGAGCTACGACGACCGGGCAAGGAGCGTGACTCACGCAATGCAGGCTCACTGAACCCAGCGTGATCGCGAAAACGGTGCTACGTCCCCGATTCCCGACGGCCAAGATATCGGCACCCCGGGCTTCACGAACGAGCACAAGGGCGGGATGACCCTCGAATACAGAGGTGCGGATCTTCACCTCCGGGTTGGGACCGAGTGTCGCGTCCACGGTGTTGGTCAACACGGTCAGGGCATCAGCGGCGAAGTCCACGTCAACTCCCACAGGAACTTCCAGGCCGAATATAGTCGGCCGTTCCCAAGCGATCACGGCGTGCACCGTCTCGCCTATCGCCTTCGCATAGCGGACAGCCCATCGCAGCGCGCTCTTGGATGGTTCTGACCCGTCGACGCCCACGAGGACCCCGACCCGGTCGCGGATGTCTCGCGTCTCGGTCATGATGCGGTCCCGTCCCCGAATACCAACCTGGACTATTACATCAATTCAGAAAAATCTGGCAATTTGTTGTTGCTCGGTGGAGCAAGGGAGGTCAGTACTACATCTAGCGCCGGCGCGCTGCCAGACACAGGTCTCGACAGGTCCACCCTGGGGGGGCAGATCTAGCACCACGAGGACGAAGTCCTGCTCGTCGTCGTTGTGGCACTCTTCCCGGGCCCGGACCGACACACGTTCGGAGTGAGCCAGACGCCGCGACGGGCGGATGCGACGAGCAGGGGTGATGCATCGTCATACCGCAGTTGATCACATCGATACGCAGGGGCCGATGTGGCTTCGTGGTCGACCTGGGCGGCGCGCAAGCGGTTGCCGACCCGCTGCACATTCCCGTCACCGGCCCGCTCGCCAAGACCATCACCCGCGGCCATCACCTGGTGGCGCTGCCGGTCGGCCGGTTGCGGGTCGCCCTGGACTGGCTGGCCGACACGGTGACCGCCAGATAGTGCAGTTCGGGCTGGTCTTGCGAAGCCGCTGTCCGGCTCGCGGACGCGGACCAGATCGTCTGAACCCGGACGACTCACCACCTTCAGGAGGAAGGGATGTCGGATCGATTGTTCCAGGACCGCCGGGACGCCGGGCGCACCTTGGCCGGCTTGCTCGACCACTACCGGGGTCGGGAGGACGTGGTGGTCCTGGGGTTGCCGCGGGGTGGTGTGCCGGTGGCCTACGAGGTCGCCCGCGCGCTGGGCGCCCCGTTGGACGTCTTCGTGGTCCGCAAGCTGGGCGTGCCCGGACACGAGGAGGTGGCCATGGGCGCCATCGCCAGTGGCGGGGTGGTCGTGATCAACGACGATGTCGTGCGCGGCCTGGGCATCACCCCGGAGGTGATCCAGCGGGTGGCCGAGCAGGAGGGGCGCGAACTTCTCCGCCGGGAGCAAGCCCACCGGGACGGCCGGCCGATGCCCGAGCTGACGGACAAGACGGTCATCCTCGTCGACGACGGCCTCGCGACGGGCTCGAGCATGCACGCGGCGATCATCGCGCTGCGCGAGCACAAGCCGGGGCGGATCGTCGTCGCGGTGCCGGCGGCGCCGAAGTCGACCTGCCAGGAGCTCTCTGCCCTGGTCGACGAGGTCATCTGCGCGACGACCCCGTCGCCGTTCCTCGCCGTCGGCGCCTGGTACTGGGACTTCAGTCAGACCACCGATGAGGAGGTCCGTGACCTGCTGCGCGCCGCGGCGACCTCGGTCCCGGCGCGTACCGCGGAGCGGACCCTCAGTGACACCGATGTGATCCGATCTGCCGGGATTCCGACCGAGGAGGGCGTGCCGTCCGACGATGCGCTGTTCGAGCTGGTCGGCGACGCCCACTTCGTGCTGCTCGGGGAGGCCTCGCACGGTACCGGCGACTTCTACGCCGCGCGTGCGGCCATGACCCGCCGGCTGGTCGAGGAGAAGGGGTTCTGTGCGGTGGCGGCCGAGGCGGACTGGCCGGACGCCTACCGGGTGAACCGGTACGTCCGGGGCCGCGGCGAGGATGCTGACGCCGAGGAGGCGCTGCGCGGCTTCCAACGCTTCCCCACCTGGATGTGGCGCAACGCCGTGGTTCTGGACTTCGTCGGGTGGCTGCGTGAGCGCAACGACCGGATCGACGACGAGCGGCGCAAGGCCGGGTTCTACGGCCTGGACCTCTACAGCCTCTACCGCTCCATCGACGAGGTCATCACCTATCTCGACCGTGTGGATCCGGCGGCGGCCCAGCGTGCCCGGGAGCGCTACGGCTGCTTCGACCACTACGGCACCGACGACGGCCAGACCTACGGTTTGGCGGCCGCCCTGGGCGCCGGCGAGACCTGCGAGCAGGAAGTGATCGACCAGCTCGTCGACCTGCAACGCCATGGGTTGGAGTACGCCCGGCGCGACGGGCTGCTTGCCGAGGACGAGCAGTTCTACGCCGAGCAGAACGCCCTGGTGGTCCGCAACGCCGCGGAGTACTACCGGTCGATGTTCAGCGGCCGCGCTCTGTCGTGGAACCTGCGGGACCGGCACATGGTCGAGACCCTCGACGCGGTCCAAGGCCACCTGACCAGGCAGCTCGGTGACCCGGCAAAGATCGTCGTGTGGGAGCACAACTCCCACCTCGGCGACGCCCGGGCGACCGAGATGGCGGCCCGGGGCGAGCTGAACGTGGGGCAGCTCGTACGCGAGCGCCACGCCGGCGACTGCCGCAATCTCGGTTTCACCACCTACACCGGGACTGTCACCGCCGCCGACGACTGGGGCGGAGAGGCGCAGCGCAAGTGGGTGCGCCCGGCATTGCCCGGCAGCATCGAGGAGCTGTTCCACGAGGTCGGCCAGAAGGAGTTCATGCTTTCCTTCGCGACGGCCACGCGAGCGGCCGAGGTGCTCCGCCCGGCGCGCCTGGAGCGCGCGATCGGGGTCATCTACCGACCCGAGACCGAGCGGGCGAGCCACTACTTCCGTGCCCGGGTGGCCGACCAGTTCGACGCCGTGATCCACATCGACGACACGCGCGCAGTCGAACCCCTCGAACGAACGGCCCTCTGGGAGACCGGCGAGGTCCCCGAAACCTACCCGTTCGCGGTCTGACCGACCGGGAGCAGCCACAGCAGCTGCAGCCAGAACAGCGAGAGCCGCACGATCGCCTCCGTAGCCTTCGCCGCTGCCCATCCCAGGGAGGACCCCATGAGCGCTCCGAGCGCCACCCATCAGAATCTGCAGATTCCGGTCGCCGGCGTCGTACTCGAAGCCGATCTCGGGGTGCCGCGGGAGTCCCCGCGCGGGGCGGTGCTGTTCGCCCACGGCAGCGGCAGCGGCCGGCACAGCCCACGCAATCGCTATGTCGCCGACGAACTCAACCGCGCCGGTCTGGTCACCGTGCTGGCCGACCTGCTCACCCGGGAGGAGGAGCAGGTCGACCTGCGGACCGCGGCGCTGCGCTTCGACATCGACCTGCTCGCCGCGCGGGTCACCGCCGTGACCGACTGGGCGGCCGACAACGAACCCACGGCCGGCCTGGGCATCGGCCTGTTCGGGGCGAGCACCGGCGCCGCGGCCGCGCTCATCGCCGCGGCGAGCCGGCCGACCATCGTGCAGGCCGTCGTCTCCCGCGGCGGACGACCCGACCTCGCCGACGAGCACCTGCACCAGGTGCGCCAGCCCACCTTGCTGATCGTCGGCGAACGCGACCCGGTCGTCATCGAACTCAATCGCCAGGCGATGCGGAAGCTGGGCGGTGAGACCCGTCTCGAGATCGTTCCGGGCGCGACGCACCTGTTCGAGGAACCCGGGACCTTGGAACAGGTGGCCGGCCTGGCGCGAGACTGGTTCCTCCGCCACCTTCAGCCGATCCCACAACGGACGGAAAGGCCATGACGGTCAAACTGAACCAGAGAGCGTTCGAGCAGGCACAGGATCTGATCGTGGCAGGCAAGTACGTCATCGACGACCGCGACGCGTGGAGCGAGCACCAGCCCTCCACGCAGCAGGAGAACGACTTCATCGAACAGCACGGAATCGCCGAGTACGCCAAGTGGCACCTCGGCATCGACGACCAGGAGGACCCGGACAACAAGGGCCGCTACAAGTTCCCCTACGGTGACTTCGAAAAGGTCCACCGCTGCGGACTGCTGGCCGCCGAGTCACGCGCCGGGCAGCGCAAGTACTACGACATCGAACTCGCGGTGGCCCACCTGCACGGCATGCTGGAGGCACTGCGGCGGACAGCGTAGACGCGCACCGGCCGGTTCAGGGAGCATCCGGCATGCCCGTCCGGCCCGGCGAACTCCTGGCGCGCACCATTCGCGCCATCGAGGTCGCCGAGGACACCATCCACGTGGTCGTCGCGATCCTGCTCACGACGCTGGGGCTCGCGCTGATCATCGACACCGCCCGCCAGATCGCGGTCATCCTGGCCGGCCCCTACAACCTGCCCGGGATCGTGCTCGCTGTTCTCGATGAAACCCTGCTGCTGTTCATCATCGCCGAACTACTGCACACCGTGGCCATCGCGCTGCGACATGGCGGGGCCCTGGACCCCGAACCCTTCCTCGTCATCGGCCTGGTCGCCGGTATCCGGCGGGTTCTCGTGCTGACCGCCGAATCCGAGCCCTCGTTCCACTGGAATCCACAAGGAATCGAACTGCTCATCCTGATGGCGCTGATCCTCGTCATGGCGATCACCACCCTGGTCTGGCGGCATTCGATCCGCCTCCGCGAGAACGCAACCTCGGTGACCGCTCCTTCTCCGGCGCGAAGGAATCGGGGATGACCGGTCGGAACACCAGTCCTCGGGACGTGTGGAGCGCTGCGGACTGGTTGCATCACGCGGCCGAGGTGCTGCGGCGGATCGCCCGCGACACGACGCCGGGACCGTGGCGCTGGGGCGACCGGGATGTCGCCGGCGGCGCCCTGGAGCGGCACCGGACAACGCTGGAGCGCGCACCGATGCACGCCGCGTTCCCGGCCGTCAGACGGCGTGACGACGGTGAGGCGGTGCTCCCCGGCCTGAGGGATCCGCTGGATCTGTTCGGCGACCCGCTGGACTCGATCTATCCGCACGTGCACGCGAACGCCCGCTGGATCACCGTTCTCAACCCCTCCATCGCCGAGTCCCTCGCCGCCCTGCTGGACTCTCTCGCCGAGAGCGCGGAGCAGACCGTGAAGGCGGGTGGGTCGACCGATCACGAGCCCTACCTCTCCGCCGTCGACCTCGCCCGGCTGATCGTCGAGGCGGCCCAGGACCGGCCGCCCGCGCCCTGACGGCGGTGGTGTAGCGCGGGGTACGTGCGCCGGGAAAGGTGGCCCTGGCGTTCCGCCGGGCGGGTTTCACCGCGTGGGCTGCGGGTATCACCGGCCGCGGTCGGGCTCGCCTGCGGGCGGGCGGGCTCCGGGAGGGAGGCGCGTGCGGGGGTGCGCAGGTGGCTGGAGTCCTAGCCGGTCGGGTTCCAGTGGGTCAGGAGGTCAAGGCGCGGGGCACGCCGGTCTTCCACATCGATGCCTGGTTCACCTGGACCAGCGCGGTCGCGCCCGAGCACCTGCCGCTGCGGGCCGGCACGGATATCGCGTTCCTCCGCGAGGTGATCAACTACATCGCTCACCAACGAGCGGCGGACACCGCGACCCCCAGCAGATCCAGCACGACCAGCACCCGGGGGTATCGCGCCGCCGGATCGGCCCGGTGACGGACGTTGCGCTCCGTCCGGACGTCGGTGCGGTCGGGCCGGGATAAGGGCTGGGCGACACACCGAGATCGGAGAGGACGACATGGTCGCATTCGGCTACACCCTGCTCACCGAGCAGCGCGACCCGCGCGGGCTCGTCAGCGACGCCATCGCCGCGGAGAACGCCGGGTTCGACTTCGAGGTGATCAGCGACCACTACTTCCCCTGGCTCGACGCCCAGGGCCACTCGCCGAACTGCTGGAGTGTGCTCGGCGCCGTCGCCTCGGCCACCGAACGCGTCGGCCTGATGACGTACGTGACCTGCCCGACCATGCGCTACCACCCCACGGTCGTGGCGCAACAGGCGGCGACGGTCGCGATCCTGGCGGGGGAGGGCCGGTTCACCCTGGGCCTTGGCGCCGGCGAGAACCTCAACGAGCACGTCATCGACCAGGGCTGGCCGCCGGTCAACGTGCGGCACGAGATGCTCGGCGAGGCAGTAGAGATCATCCGCGCGCTATTCGACGGCGGCTACGTCAACCTGGCCGGCGAGCATTTCCGGATCGACTCAGCCAAGCTGTGGGACCGCCCCGAGCAGCCCGTGCCGATCGCCGTCGCCGTGTCCGGCCGGCAGTCGGTCGACAGGTTCGCACCGATGGCCGATGCGATGGTGGCCGTCCAGCCCAGGGCCGACCTCGTGCGCCGGTTCGACGACGCGCTGGGCGCGACGGTGCCCAAGATCGGGCAGCTACCGATCAGCTGGGACCCGGACGCGGCCGAGGCGGTGGCCCGAGCGCATGAGCAGTTCCGCTGGTTCGCGGGCGGCTGGAAGGTCAACGCCGAGCTTCCCGGCCCCGCGGCCTTCGCCGCTGCCAGCCAGTCCGTCCGACCGGAGGACGTGGCCGCGTCGATCGCGTGCGGGCCCGACGTCACCGCGCACGTCGAGGCGTGTCTTCCCTTCGTCAAGGCGGGTTTCACGCACGTCGCGCTGGTGCAGGTGGGCGGCGACACCCAGCCGGAGTTCCTGGAGTTCGCCAGGCGCGAGCTGATCCCGGCGCTGCGCGAGGCATACGGCAAGGCGGAGGCCCCGGCGATCCGGCGGCGCTGACGGCCGGGGCGAAGCCGGCTCAACCCGCCAGTCCGAGGGCCTGGTCACCGGCCAAGGTGACCATGGACCGCGCGCCGGCCTACCCGCGTGTGCTCGATGAGTTCCTGGCTGCCGTGCACCATGGCGTCGGGCACTGCGCGAACAACCCGAAACCGATCACGGTCGGCTGAAGTCCCGGCTACGGCCCATGCGCGGTCTGAAAGCTGTGTTCAGCGCGGGTGATCGGCGCCGGGCACGCCGTCATCCAGGACATCCGCCGCGGCCAGTACGAACTCGGTATGGTGACGTCCCCGGGCAGCGACTCGCGACAGCGTTGCCCAAGCCCGCCCTGGCCGGCTGATCGGGAGTGCGCAGAGCCATTTCGTCCTGCCCGCTCCCGACGAGCCCAACAGTGCTCCCTCGCCGGTTGCTGGGCTGCCGCGTCTTGATCCTGGGCCGGGTCGCCTCGGGGAAGTACTGGCGGGACGACAAGCAGGTCGGCGGCATGCTCGGCGGGGTCAAGGCTGTCATTGCCGGGCACAGTCGGTGCACCCGATGGGGCAGTGGCCGTTCCCGCCGGGTGGGGTGCGCCTGTCGGTGTTCGGCCGTCTGTGCTGCGGGTGAGCCTCGGGGGTCGCCGGGCCGGTGGTCCTGACAGGTCAGCTCGTGCGGTCCCGTCTCACGCCCTCGGGACCAGGCTTGGGGACCGGCACTGCTGAACAATCACCTTTCCGCTGGGGCGGTGCCGGCGGTCCGACGGCGACACCGAGACGGCACCGCGCATCGGTGGGCGGGTCCCGGCCGGGATGGGAATCTCGACGGATGCGGGCCTCGCCGGGAACCGGTGCGCAGACCGCAGCGGCGATGAGCCGGCAGTGCGCGAGCAGTGCGTGGAGGAGGACACCGATGTCATTGATGAGGTTCGATCCGTTCACAGGGTTTGAGCGGTTGGCGCAGCAGATGATGGGGGAGAGGCAGGGGCCCCGGCCGATCCCGATGGCGGCCTTCCGTCGCGGTGATCAGGTCCTCGCCTACTTCGATCTGCCGGGGGTCAATCCTGAGGACGTCGACATCACCGTCGAGCGCAACGTCGTCACGATCCGCGCGCAACGGCGTCCCGCCCACCAGGAGGGCGACGAGGTGATCGTCGACGAGCGCCCCTACGGGATCTTCACCCGGCAGGTGTTCCTCGGCGACAGCCTGGACCTGGACAAGATGACCGCGGACTACACGCGCGGCGAGCTGTGCCTGACCATCCCGGTCTCGGAGAAGGCCAAGCCCCGGCGGATCGAGCTCCAGGCCAGCGACCAGGAGTCACAGCAGGTCATGGCGAACGCCGCCGAAGGTGGCACACGCTAGACGAGGATGAACGAGGACGCGCTGGCGGCCGGGCGAGGGCTGTGGGGCCTGGCCGCTGCGGCCTTGCACGCCGGAGCACGGGTGTCGGCTCGCCGACGACGCTGACTGCTTGCGCCCAGCCGCAGGCTCCGACTTCGCTCTTGAGACGGCCGGCCCGACCAGACCGAACAGGGTGTCCATCCATCATCCTTCCCCATTCGACTCGATCTTGTGCGGTGGCCTCAGTGGCCTCGGTGGTCCCACGGCAGCTCGGTCAGGGCAGGACGGCCCGTCCTGTTCGGGGCGGGCCGTGAGCTCCGCGCGCAGACGTCGCGCACCGCGTCGTGCAGGGAGCGTGAGCGACGGGCCGCCAGCCCACGTTGGAGGGAGCGAGACAGAATGGTGAAGATCGCATCGGAGCTGCTGGTGGAACGGCTCGCCGACTGGGGCGTCGACACCGTCTTCGGGCTCCCGGGCGATGGCATTAACGGGATCATGGAGGGGTTGCGCCGTCACCGGGACCGCGTCCGTTTCCTGCTCGTTCATCACGAGGAGGCGGCCGCATTCATGGCCACGGGCTACGCCAAGAGCACCGGGCGGCTCGGGGTTTGCTTGGCGACGTCGGGTCCTGGTGGCATCCATTTGCTCAACGGCCTCTACGACGCGCGTCTGGACCACGTCCCGGTGCTCGCCATCACCGGCATGCAGGCCACTTCGCTACTGGGGACCGGATTCCAGCAGGAGGTCCATCTCGAGCGGCTGTTCGACGACGTTGCCGAGTACAACGTGCTCGTGCACGTGCCGGTGCAGATCCCGACGCTCGTCGACAACGCCGTGCGCACCGCGCTCGCCCGCCACACCGTGAGTCACATCACCATCCCGGTCGATGTGCAGGAATCCGATGCCGACCTCAAGCCCTACGAGGGCGGGCTCGGGCTTGGCCGCACCCCGGAAACCGCGCCGATCTATCTGCAGAGCCCGGTTGTGCCCGCACAGACCGACCTGCTGCGGGCCGCCGAGGTCCTGAACGCGGAGGCCAAGGTGGCGATGCTCGTCGGCGCCGGCGCCTTGGGGGCCAGGGACGAGGTCCTCGCCGCGGCCGAACTGCTGGGCAGCCCGATCGTGAAGACTCTTCCGGGTAAGGCCGTGGTGCCCGACAGCCATCCGTTGGTGACCGGCGGCCTCGGCCTGCTCGGCACCCGGCCCTCGGAGCAGGCCGTGGAGGAGTGCAACGGGCTGTTCATGGTCGGCACCAACTTCCCCTACACCGCCTACCTGCCGGAGAAGGCGCGGGTGGTCCAGATCGAGGCCGATCCCACCCGGGCCGGCGCACGGATCGCGACCGAGGTTCCACTCGTCGGCGACGCGGCCCACACGCTGCGTGCCCTGACGCCGCTGCTCCACCACAAGGCCGGCCGGAGCTTCCTCGCCGAAGCCCAGCAGCGGATGCGCGAGTGGCGCAAGGACATGGCCGCCCTCGAGAACCCGGAGCGTGAGCCCATCCGGCCCCAGTACCTCATGCGCGTCATCGACCGGTTGGCCGCCGACGACGCCATCCTCTCCACGGACTCGGGCACGGTCGCCACCTGGGCGGCCCGCCACTTCGACATCCGGGGCGACCGCCAGTTCATGCTCTCGGGGAACCTGGCCACGATGGCGCCGAGCGTGCCCTACACGATCGCGGCCCAATGGGCCCATCCCGGCCAGCAGTGCCTCGCGTTCGTCGGTGATGGCGGCTTCGCGATGCTCATGGCGGAATTCCTGACCGCGATGCGCTACCAACTGCCGATCAAGGTCTTCGTATGCAACAACGGGCTGCTGGCCCAGATCCTCTGGGAGCAGATGGTGCTCGGCTACCCCGAGTACGGCGTGCGCTTCCAAGGCCCCCCACCATTCGCCCCGTGGGCCGAGGCCTGTGGCGGCTTCGGCATCCGCATCGAGGAACCCGGCGACCTCGAGGACGCGGTAGCCAACGCCCTCGCCTGGCCGGGGCCGGCCCTGGTCGACGTGGTCGTCAACCCCGACGAGCCGCCGCTGCCCGCCAAGGTGAGATACAACCAGGCCAAGGGCTTCGCCGAGGCGTTCCTCAAGGGCCAGCCCCGGCGAACCGCGATCGCCGCGACCCTGTTCCGGGACAAGTACGACCAATTCAAGGCCTGAGTCGTCCCCGGGCTGCCCCGGTGGGGTGTCCGACAAGGCCGACGAGCCCGCCACGGTGCACCAACACCCTGGGTCGCGGCTCGCACCACGAACACGCCCTACCCGAGGTGCCCGTGGGCGAGCAAGTGGGAACGGCGGGAGCGTTCGCGGAACTCCCGCAGGGCCGCGACATCGGGATGGCCGGGTAGACGGTCTCGCAGCCGCAGCGTCCGCCACTGTGTGCGACGTACTGGTCGAGGCGCATCCGGAAGATCTCGGCCTGGGGCTCTGCTCGTCGGTGAAGACCCGGTCGTCGATGAACGTGGGGGCCACACCGCGGATCCCGAGGCTGGCCCCCGAAACAGGGCGGCCCCGCCGCGGCGCTCGCCCGGGCAGCAGGCGCGTGAGCAGATACGGAGGTCTGCGTGAGCACGACGCCGTCGGCGGGCGAGGGGTCCCACGGTGGTGCTGGGTGTGGGCATCCGCACCGCGCAGGCGGCCGGACTGATGACCGGTGGCGGAGCCGGCGCCGCCGCCGGCCTGATCATGGGTGCTGTGATTGGTTCTGTCCGGATCGAGGCGCTGATCGGCGCGTTTCGCGGGTCCGCCCGGCCGGACGGTGCCGCCGGAGCCGTCTGATCGGCGACCAGAGGGTGGCCACGATGGCCGCGATGGCCGCGATGAACTCGTTGGCCCGCCGACCTCGACGAACGTCAGAGCGATTCGAAAGGCTGCCGCGAACGTCCGGCGCCCGCAGGCTCTCGATCGACAGCTCGGTCGCAGTGAGGGGCTCGGAACCTGTCTCGGTTACCGCGCCCGCCCAGGGGTACCTGCAGCCGTCTGCTTCCGCGATGAGGTTGGAGGAGTGCTGGCATGACTGCCGCGGAAACGGGTTTCAGCGACGTCGTCTACGACTTGGTCTCAGTGGAGTACCACGCCTTGAAGGGCGGGTATGTCTATGGCCAGTATGTCCGCGACGCCGAGAACGAAGGGCACCGGGAGATCGCGGAATTCTTCCGTCAGGTGACGAGGGAGGACGCGGCGCGGGCCGAGAAGTGTCATCGCTTCCTTCTCGAGCTCTCCAGCGCGAAGGCGGAATGAGCCGCGCCGACCCATCGATCTCGCGCCGGCCCGGCGCAGCTCACCGCCACGGTGGACGGGTCGTGGCGGCGAGGGAAGGGAGCCAACCAGGGGGCTTCGGCCCGCGCTGGTCGGTGTGACGGGGGACGACCCGGTCGCCGAGCGGCTGGTCCCTTCCCACCCCTGCCTGCGCCCGCTCGGACGTCGGCACACGTGCGACTTGGACCGCGGCGAACCTCCGTGCGGGTGATCGTGTTGTGCTCGGGGTTGTCAGCGCAGCTCGGGCAGCACCTTGTCCGCCCAGGCGTTGAAGAACCCCTCCTGGTTGTGGCCGATCTGCTGCACGTAGACCTCGTCGAACCCGGCGTCGACGTACTTCCACACGGCGACAAGGTGGCGCTCCGGATTCGGCCCATACGCGATCTGCTGGCCGACGGCCTCCTTGGACACCAGGCTGCTGGCCTGCTCGAAGTCCTGCGGCCGCGGCAGCGTCGAGGGGAGCGGCCCAGGCAACAGCTCATTGGCCCACAGCCGGTGCGCGGTCTCCAGCCCGACATCCTGGCTGTCGGCCCAGCACACCTTCATCCCGCCCTGCACCGGCTTGTCCCCGCCGCCCGAGGAGCGGAACAACTGCACCATGTCACGGTCGGGCTTGGCGGTGCAGTACCCGTCGCCGAGCCGCCCGGCCAGCCGGGTGGCGCGCGGTCCGAACCCGGCGACGTAGATCGGCACCCGCTGTTCCGGGCGGGTGTAGATCCGGGCGTTCTCGACGGTGTAGTGCCGGCCGTGATGGCTCACCTCGCGACCGGTGTGCAGCTCACGGATCACCCCGATGGCCTCTTCGAGCATCTGCAGGCGCACCGCGGCCGGCGGCCAGCGGTGGCCGAGGATGTGTTCGTTGAGCGCCTCGCCGCTACCCACGCCGAGCACGAACCGGCCTTCGCACTGAACCCCCGCGGTGGCCGCGGCCTGGGCGACGAGAGCGGGGTGGATCCGCACCGTGGGGCAGGTGACCGCGGTGCTGATCGGCAGAGCGGTCACCTCGGACAGTGCCCCGATCACCGACCAGACGAACGGGCTGTTGCCCTGCGCGTCGTTCCACGGGTGATAGTGGTCGGAGATCCACAGTCGCTCGAAGCCGGCCTGCTCGGCGAGCCGCGCTTGCCGCACCAGCTGCCGGGGGCCGAACTCCTCGCAGGAGAGGAAGTAGCCGATGCTCACCATGCGCAGCGGTTACCCCTCGACCGGCCGGTGAACCGGCGAGCCCGCCACGCCGGGGAACAGCCGCCGGGGGAGCGGGCGATGCCTGGGCCCGGCCCGTGCGCGCTCAACGGCGAACTGTCGGTGCGTATCCCCAGGTAGGAGGACTACAGCGCGGCCGAGTAGGGAAGCGACGTGAGCACCACCAGCAGTACCACTTTCGGGTCGAACTCGAGATCGGCGCCCCGGACAAGAACGACGCCACCGGCCCGACCACGACCAGCACCAGTGCCGGGCCCACCCGCAGCGCCGGCGCACCGCCGTCACGGTGAGCGAGCCGAGGACCAACGCCACCAGGGTTAGCTCGGTTAGCTCGGTATGCACAGGGGACCCACGCGGTTGATCCCGGTCACGAGCGGGAGGGTGACCCGACTTGAGCTGCCGACACACCGCGCCCTTCGGCGCCCCCGGCTGGACCGGGCCCGCGCCCAACAACCTCGACCGCTGCGCAGACTGCGCGCCGACGGCCTGGGCGACCTGCGACTGTGCCTGACCTGCGGGAATGTCGGATGCTGCGACTCCACCCCGCAGCGCCACGCCACCCGTCACTACCAGAACAGCGGGCACCCGGTGATGCGCTCGTTCGAGCCCGGCGAGTCCTGGCGCTGGTGCTACATCGACGAGCGCATCGTCTAGCGCGGGCTCGAACCGCCGACCCGGGTCGCCGCGGCGGCGACGGGATCGTCGGCGAACCCGCCGTCCACCCGGCGCGGAGGAAGGCACCCAGGCCATCAGCCGGCGGCTGCTGCTGGTGGCCGGGCCTCGGAGCAAGGCGATCGAGTGTGCGTCCAGCACGGGCTGATCAGCGCGGTCACGGACCGGGGTGGGCGACGGCTGGTTCCTCCGGCCGGTGTGGTTCGGGGTGCCCCGCCGAGGTAACCAAGGAAATGGGATCCGCGACAAGCCATCGGCGAGGAGTGCCATGACGTACACGGTCGACAGCATGCCCGAGGCGGATCTCGCGCTGGCCGAGGAACTCGGCCGGCAGTTGCGGATCGATTCGATTCGAGCCAGCACATCAGCCGGATCCGGCCATCCGACGTCCAGCATGTCCGCCGCAGACCTGCTCGCCGTACTGGTCGCCCGGCATCTTCGCTACGACTGGGACAACCCGACCGAACCCGGCAATGATCATCTGATCTTCTCCAAGGGACATGCGTCTCCGCTGCTGTACGCGGTCTTCACAGCGACCGGGGTGATCACCGAGGACGAACTCCTCACCGGCTACCGCCGCTTCGGTTCCCGGCTGGAAGGCCATCCGACACCGGTGCTGCCGTGGGTCGACGTCGCGACCGGCTCGCTCGGACAGGGATTGCCCGACGCGGTCGGTGTCGCACTCGCCGGCAAGTACCTCGACCGGCTGCCCTACCGGGTATGGGTGCTGTGTGGTGACAGTGAGATGAGCGAAGGGTCCATCTGGGAAGCCATCGACAAGGCCGCCTACTATCGGCTGTCCAACCTGATCGCGATCGTCGACGTGAATCGTCTGGGCCAGCGCGGGCCGACTGAACTGTTCTGGGACCTGAACGCCTACGCCCGCCGCGCGCAGGCCTTCGGCGCCCGCGTGCTGCAGGTCGACGGGCATGACGTGGCCGCGATCGACCGCGTGCTCGCCGACGCCGGCAGCGGCGGGGGCGACGAACCCACGGTCGTACTCGCCCGAACGCGCAAGGGGCACGGGTTCTCCGAGGTCGAGGACCGCGAGAATTGGCACGGGAAACCGCTCCCGTCGGAGATGGCTACCCGCGCCATCATCGAACTCGGTGGCGAGCGGAGCCTGCGGGTCCGCGGGCCGGTGCCGAAGCCGTCCGGCCTCCCGGTGCGGCCGGACGCCGGGGACGCCAAGGTGAGGCTGCCGCGGTATGAGCTCGGAGCGAAGGTGGCCACCCGCAGGGCCTACGGTGACGCACTCACCGCACTCGGTGTCCGGCGTGATGTCGTGGCGATGGACGGTGAGGTCAGCAACTCGACCTACGCCGAACAGTTCGCGGCGGCGTTTCCTGAGCGGTACTTCGAAATGTTCATCGCTGAGCAGCAGCTCGTCGCAGCGGCCGTCGGCTTCAGTGTGCGTGGATACGTGCCGTTCGCCTCGACGTTCGCCGCGTTCCTCACCCGCGCCCACGACTTCATCCGAATGGCCGCGATCTCCCAGGCCGACATCCGATTGGTGGGGTCGCACGCCGGTGTGGAGATCGGTGCTGACGGCGCGTCGCAGATGGCTCTGGAAGACCTGGCCATGATGCGTGCGGTGCACGGTTCGACCGTCCTCTACCCGAGCGACGCGACGAGCGCGGCAGCTCTGGTGCAGGCCATGGCGGAGCGATCGGGAGTCAGCTACCTGCGCACCACGCGGGGCGCCTATCCCGTCCTGTACGCGCCGGAGGTGGAGTTCCCGATCGGCGGAGCGAAGGTCTTGGCCTCCTCACCCGACGACCAGATTACGCTCATCGGCGCCGGAGTCACCGTGCACACCTGTCTGGCGGCAACCGACGACCTGGCCGCCGACGGCGTGCACGCGCGGGTCATCGACCTGTACTCGGTGAAGCCGATCGACACGGCCACTCTGGTGGCGGCGGCGAGCGAAACCGGCGGCAGGCTGGTGGTCGTCGAGGATCACCATCCCGAAGGTGGCCTCGGATCGGCCGTGCTCGAAGCCCTTGCGGCAGCGGGACAGCACGACTTCGTCGTCACCCACCTCGCCGTCACCGAGATGCCCGGCTCCGGTTCCCCCGAGGAACTGCTCGACGCGGCCGGCCTCGGTGCCGCAGGAGTTGCGCAGGCCGCACGAGCGCTGCTCGCATTCGTGGTGGCCGATGCGGATGCGTCAGAAGGCTGACGGTGCTCCGGCGCCACGAAAATGGCAGTGCGGCGGCCTGCGGAGGGGGCACAGTCGCTCGGCGCGCCCATGCGGTCGGGTGAGGCGTGGAAGGGACTGTCCTCGCCCCGCCCAGCTCGTCGCAACCCGCCGGGCCCGGAGCGAGACCTGACCGATCTCCCGGTGCAAGGAGCCGTCGGCGTGAGCGAGCCGTGTCGGGCGGCGGACCAGCCCGTCACCCGAGCTGTCCGGTCTCGATAACGCTGAGCAGTGCAGCGATCGTGACCAGCGCACTGCGCAACTTCGATGAGACGGGAGCTGCTCGATTCGATGGCACCAAGGAACTCGTCGCGACCGCGGACGGCCTCCGCGAGTCGACCGACTCGAGGGCTGATCTGCTGCGCGACCTACGGCGCCGGGGTATGCGCGCCGGTGTCGCGGTCGGTGACGGCGCTGGGGTTCTGGACCGCGTTGCCTGCCGCGGACCGCGGGATGCACGAGGGCGTCCGCCCGTGCAGCCGCTCATGAACAACTTCTTCCGGGCACGGTTCGCGATGCCCGGACTCGCCCGCCTGTTGGCGGGGCGGGTCCGGTATCGCGGGGCGAGTTCGATCTGTCCGGCCGGTGGGCCGATGAGGTGGATACGTTTTTCGGTGAGACTCGTGGGTAGTAGAGCGTGGTGAAGCTCGTGCTCGCCGGCGACACGATGCTGGGACGAGGCGTCGCCCACGTCCTGGCGGCATCGCTGCCCTCTGCACTCTTCTCCGACGAGGTGGTTGCCGCCTTCGGGGAGGGGGACCTCGGCTTCGTCAACCTCGAATGCTGCATCTCCACCCGCGGGAGGCCGTGGCCTGACCCCGCCAAGCCGTTCTTCTTCCGTGCCCCGCCGGCGGCCACCAAGGTGCTCACCCTGCTCGGCGTGGACTGCGTATCGCTCGCCAACAACCACGCCCTCGACTTCGGGACCGAGGCGCTCCTCGACACCTTCGATCACTTGAAGGCGGCAGGTATCGAGTGGGTCGGCGCGGGACCCGACATCGAACGCGCTCGCCAGCCCGTCATCCTCGAAGCCGCAGGGCTGCGGCTGGCGATCGTGGCCTTCACCGACCACCCCGCCGAGTACGCCGCTGGCCGTGGCCGTCCCGGCGTCGCTACGCCAACCTGCGCCACGGCACCCCGGACTGGCTGCTCGACACCGTCAAGGCCGCTGCCACCGAGGCCGACGCCGTGCTCGTCTCGCCCCATTGGGGCCCCAATATGCGCGTGTCACCCCTGCCGTATGTCCGGCGGGCCGCCGGCGAGCTTCGTGGCGCCGGCGCCACCCTGGTGGCGGGGCACTCCGCCCACGTGTTCCAGGGCGTGGAGGATCAGATCCTGTACGACCTTGGCGATTTCATCGACGACTACGTCGTCGACATGACGTTGCGTAACGACCTCGGTCTGCTGTTCCTCGTCACCCTCGACCCCAGGCCCCAGCGGCTCGAGGCCATCCCCCTGGCACTGGACTTCTGCCACACCCGACTGGCAGCCGCGACGGGCGATGAGGCCGCCTGGGTGCGTCAGAGGTTCCGATCCCTCTGCGCCGAGTTCGGCACCGACGTCGCCGAACACCGCGGTCGTCTCGTCATCGAATGGGCGGAGTCGCGCACCGTGGAGGAGGATCTCGAAGAGGCGCTCGTGCCGGGTGGGCACGTCGACAATGGCGACAACGATCCCCCCGACGTCGACAATCCCTGAGCAAAGCCTCATCGACGCGGACGACCGCCGCCACGAGGAGCACCTGCATCACCTCGAGACGCATCCGGGGCCGTTGGTGGTCCCGACCTCATCGGCCAACGCGTCGGCGGTCGCACGAGCGGCCGGAGTGCTGCGCTGAGCCCGAATCCGGCCAAGCCCGTCATCGTGGTCAGCACCGTCCGGGTGCGTAGCCGAACCCGCATATGCATCCGCATATGTCTGCGCATACGCATGCGCAGACGTAGCCGCGTCACCGTCCGCGGGCGCCGCTGACGGGTTGGCTGGTCGGGCGTCGCGAAGACCGGCGGGAGCGTCGCGAGCGCACCGCTCTCGGCGGCGGGAGGTAGGCCGCCGAGAACGAACTCGAAGCGGAGCTTCTGCTGCCCGGTCGCGGACGCGCTCGCCGCGTCCGCGACCGTTGCGAACGCGGCCGCGGCACGGTCGGCCGGCCCGTGGTCGTCCTCAGTGGACGGGACAGGTCACGCGACTGCAGCCGGGCTGACAGCACGGCTCGCCGCCCGGCGCTGCCGCATCCAGGTCGAACAGCCGGTTCTCCAGGCAGCGGCGCAGGTAGGGCACGCCCTCGGTGTAGCCCGAGCCGTGCGCGGAACCGAGCATCGCGGCCGCCAGCGAGTAGTGGGTCGTCTTCCACCGCTGATGGCCGGCCTCCAGCTGCTCGACGGCACGGGTGAGCTCGGCGGCCGCCGGTCCGCGCGCGCGCAGGTCCTGCCAGGCGCGCGAGAAGTTGTCCAGGCCCGGCGCCTCGGCCCGCACCACCGGCACGTTGTCGAACGCCTCGGAGAACAGCCGCTGCGCGCTCGGTGTCCCGCACGCCAGCTCGAAGCGCTTGTACGCCTCGGACTGGATCGCGCTCGTCCCCTCGGTGTACTGCCGGAACGCGTGGAATGCCGCCGGACGCATCGTCGCGACCAGCCGGAACAGCATCGCGGCCCGGTCGAACACGTCGACGGCCCGCCGCACCCGCGCCGTCGCGGTAGTGAGGTAGCCCAGGCGCAGCGCCTGCGTCGCCGCCCGCAGCTCGTCGGTCAGCGTCGTGAAGACCATCTCGTGGGCCTGCAGCGCACGGATGAAGAAGTACTCGTCGTGCTCGATCGATACCGGCAGTGCCGTCAGCCCGAACCATTGCTCGACGACGGCATCGGCGCGGTCGCCCGGCAGCCAGTTGAGGCCCAGCACCGGGCGGACGGCCGCGACGAAGTGCGCGGCGTGACGGACCCGGGTGTCACGCGTGCGGTCGTCGAGCTGGGTCGACCGGCGCTCGTACCGCAGGACGTCGGCCATGAGCAGCGCGGACATATGCTCGGCATCGACGCCGAGATCGGCCCGCACCAGCTCGACGAGCGGGAGCGCGAGGTAGGTCTGGTTGCGGAAGCGGTCACGGCGGCGGGCGAGCACCGCGTCGAGGAACGCGTCGAGAAAGGCGTCGCGGCCGCGGTACCGCCGATGGAGGGCGTCGAGGGCGCCCAGCAGGCCGTCGGCGAGGTGATGCCGGCCGGTCCGACGCACCTCGTCCGTGACGAGCCGGGCCAGCCGGAGAGCCTCGGGCTCCGCGTGACGCCACCGCTCGATCTCTCCGAGGAGCCCGACGTCGCCGGCCTGCCGGTCGGTGCGGTCGGCGGATGTGGTGCTCATGGGACTCCCGGGCCTGAGGTGGGGGCCTTTCGGACGACGTCAAGGCTCCGGTGCCCCCGGCCTCGGCACGATCGGGTGGGCACGTGTCTTGGGCGGGGCGATCCCTCGGATCGAGGTGGGGCCGTCCCCCGAGCGAGGTCGAGGTGCGCGGCCAGGCCTCCCGAACCGGCCGGCAACACGGCCGTGCAACCGATCCGACTCGGCCACCGCAGGATCGGCCGCCGCCGGCGGGATGGTCCCGTCACCTGATCAACCGCACCTCCACCACGTCGGCGATCGCGTCCTTGCTCAGCAAGATCCCGCTCAGTACCGACTGCTCCGCGATGAGGTCCTGCGGCGGCGGCTGGTCGCACGGGGACAGGCCCGCGCCACCTTGTCCGTCCGCACCGGACACGGGCGCCCGGCCGGCCGCTCGCCGGTCACCGCCCTCGCGGCCGCGCTGGGCTGCGGGATCACCACCGGTTCCGCCGGCGGCTGCGGCCGGGCCCGTCGGCGCGGGCGACCTCCAGGGCCCGCTGGTGGATCTCTGCCGACGACATGGCTGCGGAACCGGCGGTGGCCTCCCTACCGGTGACCGGCGACGCCGGCAGGGGCGGGGCGGAGCGGGCCGCTCGGATCTGCTGGCGCGCCTGCTCCCACAGCGCGCGGGCGGCCTCGCGGCCGGCGACCGATCCCGGCCGCGCCGCGGCGGGGCGCTGCTCGTGGACCTCGCCCGCCACCCGGTGAACGAGCTGCCCGGCCACAGCGGCCCGGTCGGCCCGGCTGACCGCGAGGTGCCCGGGCTGTGGTGAGGGCGCGACGGCGGGCGCCGGGGAAGCCGCGGCGGAGACCTGCTGGGGCGGCGAAGCCTCGGCAACGGGGGAGCCGCGGCGGGCGGCGCGGCGGGCGACTGCTTCGGCTTTCAGTCTCAGGTGGTCGCCGCGGATGCCGACGACGGCGGCGGGGAGCTCGTGGAGGCGGCCTTTCCAGGGTTTGAGCCGGTGGCCGAGGACGCGGAGCGGGTCGGTGGCACCGCGCAGGGCGTCGCCGCGGTGGTGGTCGGGTCGGTCGGGGTGGTGGTCGAGGGCGTGGAGGATCCCGGCCACGCAGGCTCCGGCGCCCCACCAGGGCCGGAGCAGGGCCCGGGCGCGCCACAGCGGCACCCGGGATACCCCCCGGTGGTCGAGGCCGATGCGTTTGAACAGGCACAGTGCTGCGGCGGTGCGTTCGGCGGGGGTGTCGGGGACCTGGAACACCGGCCAGTCAACGACACATTGACTTGCCGGGAGTGGCCGTCGGCTGCCCTGCAAGGGCTTACTACTCACGTAAGACAGGGGGAGATCGCCATTTTGATCCACAGGCCCGGTGTCCTCGGGCTCCGGAGGGGCCGGCGCTGCCGGGGGAGTGTCGGTGACCAGGGCGTAGGTGGGGGTGCGGTTGGTGCGCGAGCCCAGGAACGCCGCGGACGCGCCGCACTCCACGACCACGACCAGTCCGATGTCGCGGGCCCAGGCCAACACCCGGGAGACCGTGCGGGCGGCGCGGTCTCCGGCGTCACCGAGCCGCTGCGCGGTGACCCCGGTGACGAGGCCGGTGGACCAGTCCATCGAGTTGACCAGCCGGCGCAGGATGTGCAGCCAGCTGCGGCGCTTGTCGGCCCGCCAGTCCTCGGCGTCGACGAGCCGCTCGACGCGGCGCCAGGCCTCGGCCTGGTCGACCATGACGCGCCAGCCGGTCTCGATGAAGTGCCGCCAGCCCGGATGCGGCCCCCACCGGCCGGAGTCGACGCGCGCGCAGGCCCGCCGGCGGCCGTAGGCCAGCGCGCGGGCGGCGGAGCGGCTGAGGTCTCGGCGGACGGCGCGGGGGAGCGGCCGCCCCGGGGGGCGGCTCTCCGG
>NZ_JAHDTG010000087.1 GCF_018531475.1 Pseudonocardia mahuensis | reverse complement strand
GCCACCCGACCTCCGCTCCCGGCCCGACTCGATGTTGACCCCGAGAGTGCGATCAACAGCAGCCCAGCCGTGGGACCCCGCCCAGCGTGTCGCCAAACCGGTGAACCTTCTTGGTCACCGCACTAGCAGTTGTCGCCCGGGTCGGCAGTGGAGCGGGCACGGCCATCGGTTTCATCCACGTCCGTTTCAGCAGCCCGGCGGGCGACATCCACCACCTTGCGAAGTCCGACCTTCCCCGCGAGCAAGCGCGCGACATGGGCTGCCGCCAAACGGCTCAGCTCCCCCTGCTCCCCCTGTTCGTGCGGTTCCTGCTGTTCCGAGGGTGTCATCCCAACCTGTTCCGAGGGTGTCATCCCAACGCGCTCCACACGCCCGTGCGGCTCGCTGAACCACAGATGCCGCGCCCGGTGGCGGGTTGCTGCCGACCATCTCGAGCTGAGCGAGACTCCCGGTCACCCAGTCCCCCGGCAGCGGCGGCGAGTACCGACCACAAAGGGTCCAGCAGGGCAGACCCTCCGAGCCCGACGGCCGCGGGCCCCCACCACCGGACGAGGTGTCGCGCGCGGACCCGTACCGGCTCGCTGCGCGTTCGATGTCCGGTGATCGCCATACCGTCCCTTCCCTCTCTGTCCTCGGCGAGAGTGGCCCCGGCGGGGTGCGCCGAAACGGCGCCTACCTGACGATCGCCTGACAAAAGCTTCGAGCACGGCTACCGGTCAGCCCCGCCGTCCGGGTACGGCGCCGGCCGCGGTGAGAACGATCGCGAGACCTCAGCGGCCTTTGCAAGCTGCCCGCCAGATAGTCGCCCGGCGCCCCGGGGAAAGCCACCTCGGGACAGATCCGGGCCGACTGCCGCGCCAGGCGGAGCGGCACCCCGACCAAGCGACAGCGGCGAGGCGCCGACCGAGCCGCGCCAGGAGGAACGCGATCATGGGCACTACACCGCATCCGGACGCAGCGCCACGCCGAGCCCTCCCGGGGCCGGGCGCGACATCAGCGCAGGGCCGGCGACTCGCCGCGATGGTCGTCGCCACCGGGCTGGCGCTGGCCGGCTGCGCATCGAACCCCGCACCCACCGCCCCGGGCCCGGGTCCCGCTCCGACGGCGACGGTGGAGGAGGCGACCGTCGAGTGGACGGGCACGGTCTGTGGCGCGCTGGTCCCCGTGGTCGAAGCGCTGCGAACGCCGCCGACGCCCGATCCGTCCGACCCGGCCGCAACCAAACAGGCCTACAGCTCGTATCTGACCCGGGCGTTGCAGGAGGCCGAGCAGGCCCTGCAGGAGCTCACCGCGGCGGGCCCACCGCCGGTTGAGGGCGGCGAGCAGATCGCCCAGGACGTCCGCGAGCAGGTGACCGAGCTGCGCGACGACCTCGCCGAGGCCCGGGCGCAGGTCGACAAGGCCGATCCCAACGACTCCGCCGCCGTCGGGGAGGCCGTGACCGCCGTCGGCAACGTGCTCGGCGCCCTCGGCAACAGCGCCCAGGCGCTGACCACCATCTCCGGCGACCCGCGCCTGGAGCCCGCCTTCCGGCAGGCGCCGTCCTGTGCGCAGCTGCGGACGATCGGCACACCGTCCTGAGCCAGGTGGACCCGCCGACCGGACAGGTCAGCGGCTCAGCCCGGTCTCGTCGGGGGCGCGGCCCCCGGCCCCGGAACGACACCGGCCGGGCCACGGCAGGCGTCCACGTCGCGCTGCAGCTCCGCACGCAGCCGTCGAATCTCGTCCAGGACCGCCCGCAACGCACCCGGATCGAGCTCCCCGATGGCCCGTACCGCCCGTTCCAGCTGAGCGATCAGGTCCGTACCGCGTTGCGCGACCGCGACGCACGACGACGGCGCGGCGGGCGGGTCGGTCGTCGCCGGAGCCGGAGCCGGAATCGCGGGCGCGCTCGTCACCGGCGAAGATTCGGATACGGCACGGACCAGATACCCCGCGACGAGCCCGACGACGAGTGCGGCGACCGCCAGCAGGATGGGGCCGCACCGGCGTCGGTCCGTCCGCCCGGTCAGGCGGGGATCGTCGTAGTCGCCCATGATCCCCCGGATCTCGTGGCCGGTCCTCGGTTGCCGGGCAGCGTAGGCCCGTGCCACGGTCAGCGCAGGGCCACCGAGGACGGGAGGCGCCGGTGACGGCAGAGCTGGCGCTGCTGCCCAGCAGCCGCACGCTGCGCCAGTGGGATCTCGCCGCCGCGGTGACGTCGGTCGTCTTCACGATCCTCGGCGTGGTGGCCGGCCTGCAGCTGTGGGGGCTGGCCGAGCTGCACCGCGGTCTGCTGGAGGCCGCGGACGCCCTCGGCCTGACCGCCCGGGCGATCGCGCTGCTCGGTGACGTGCCGTTCGTCGGCACCGGCGCCGACCAGCTCGCCGACAGCGTGCGCGAGACCTCCGTCGAGATCCGCGGCAGCGCCGATGCGGCCCGTGACGACCTGCAGACGCTGGCAGTGGTCGTCGGCATCGCAGGCATCGCGTTCCCGGTCCTCCCCCTCGTCCTGCTGTACCTGCCGCTGCGGCTCGCGCGCCGGCGTGAGCTGCGTGGCCTGCGCCGGGTGCTCGGCGGCCCGGTCGACCCGATGCTCGTCGAGCACCTCGCGCGGGCGGCGCTGCGCCGGGTGCCCTACCCCGAGCTGCGCCGGATCAGCGACCGACCCTGGGCCGACGTCGAACAGGGCCGCCACCTGCACCTCGCCGCCGCCGAGCTGCGCCGCCTGGGCGTGCGACCGCCCCCCGGCTGGGTCGCGCCGGGCGGCAGGGTGAACGGTGGATGATCGGGCCCCGGACCGGGGGCGCCGGCACCGGGCCGTCGCGCACGGCTACGCGGCTGTGGTGGTGCGGGCCCGCTGGCTGGTTCTCCTGGCCGTGGCCGCCGGTGCGGTGGCCGCGGTTGTCATGCTGCCCGGGCTGGCCGGTTCCCGGGCGGGGCTGTCCGGTCTGGTCGGCAGCGGGAACCCGGCGATCCAGGCTCAGGTCGACGCGGTCGAGCGCTTCGGCCTGCCCCTGCTGAGCCGGACGGCGGTCGTGCAGCACGACCCCGACGGGCTCGACGTCTTCGTCCAGGCAGACTCCGTGCTGCGTGCCCTCGAGGTGAACAAGCGCACCGTCGACGCCGGCGGCGACCCGGACAGCGAGCTCCTGCTGGCCTACCCCCTGGTGAACACCCCGCTGCTGTTCCCCGGGGCGGACGAGCAGTACACGACGATCGTCACGTACCTGTTCATCGCCCCGACGGCGAACCTGGGCGAGCAGGACGTGATCGCCCACGAGTACGCGGCGAGCCCGGGCCGCCCCGGGGACGGCCTGGTGGGAGTGACCGGGACCATCCCGCTGCAGGTCGCGCAGGGCCGCATCGTCAGTGAGTCGCTGCCCTTGGTGGAGCTGGCCACCCTGGCAGCCATCGCGCTCATCGTCGGGCTCAGCTTCCGGTCCGTGGTGGCACCGCTGATCACGCTGCTCACCGCGGCCGTGGGCTACCTGATCGCCGATCGGGCGATCGGATTCGTCGGAGAGCTCACCGGCCTGTCCGCGCCGAGCCAGCTGCAGCCGGTGGTCGTGGCGCTGATGCTGGGCATCACCACCGATTACTCGATCTTCTTCCTGTCCGGCCTGCAGCGCCGGCTGCGGGAGGGCCGCAGCGGCCGTGGCGCCGTGCGCGACGGCGTGGCCGAGTACCTCCCGATCGTCGTCGTCGCCGGGCTGACCGTCGCCGCGGGCGTGGCCACCCTGCTGGTCGCCGAGTCCGCGCTGTTCCAGGCGTTCGGCCCCGGCCTGGCGATCACGGTCCTGATCGGGCTCGTGGTGTCGATGACCATGGTGCCCGCGCTGATGGCGATCCTCGGACGCTGGACGTTCTGGCCGGCACCGGGGCCGGCCGCAGCCCCGGCGAGCTCTGCGGGCCCGGGAACACCCGGGCCCTCCCGGCCGGGCCGCACGGCCGTTCCCACCGGCCTGCTGCGGATCATCGGGCTCCGTCCGGTGGCCGGTGCGGTGTCCGTCGTCGTACTCGGGATGCTGGTGGCCGCCTCGCTCCCGTTGGCCGGGTTGCGCGCCGCGGTGTCGCCGGTGGACACCCTCCCCGCCGACGACCCGGTCCGGGAGGCGGCCGAAGCCGCCGCCGCCGGATTCGCCCCGGGCATCGTCGCGCCCACGGCGCTGATCGTGTCCGAACCCGGCATCACCGCCGAGCGCGAGGAACTCGCCGAGCTGGAGCGGCTGCTGGAGGAACAGCCGAACGTCACCGAGGTGCTCGGGCCCGGCGACCAGCCGCTGCCCCTCGAACTCGGGCTCTTCCTCTCCCCCGACCGCGGGGCGGCCCGCTACCTGCTGGTCCTGGACAGCGACCCACTCGGTGCGGAGGCCATCGACGGTCTCCGCGAACTCAGCCGGCGCATACCCGCGTTGCTCACCGCAGCCGGGCTCCCCGGCGCCGAGGTCTCCTACGCCGGGGACACCGCGCTCGGCCTGTCGCTTGTCGACACCGCTGAGACCGACCTCGTCCGGGTGGCCGTCGCCGTCGTACTGGTGGACCTGCTGCTGCTCGTCGTGTTCCTGCGCGCCCTGGTCGCCCCGCTCTACCTACTGGCCAGCAGTGTGCTGGCCGTCGGCGCCTCCCTCGGGCTGACCACCTGGTTCTTCCAGGACGTTCTCGGCCGGGACGGGCTGATCTTCTACGTCCCGTTCGCCGCGGCGGTCCTGCTCGTCTCCCTGGGCTCGGACTACAACATCTTCAGCGTGGGCTACATCTGGGAGGAGGCGCGGCGCCGCCCGCTGCCCGAGGCCCTGGCCGTCGCCGTTCCCCGCTCCACCCGGGCCATCAGCGCCGCCGGCATCACACTCGCGACGAGCTTCGCCCTGGTGGCGCTGATCCCGGTCGCCGCCTTCGAGGAGCTCGCGTTCGCGGTGGCCGTCGGGGTGCTGATCGACGCGTTCATCGTCCGGTCGCTGCTGGTCCCCGCCCTGATCTCGCTGGTCGGCCGGGCCAGCGGCTGGCCGGGCCGTCGCCTTGCCCGCGGTCCTGGGAGCGGGGGCCCCGGCGTCGCCTGCCGGGGCCATCCGGCAAAGTCATTGATCGAAGCCATTGCGGTCTACGGCGCTCAGCAGCATCCAGGGCACCACCGGCAGCGTCGACCGCTGGCCGACCCGACCCGGTCGGGCCCTATGTCTCTGTCGTAGGCGTCGGCGGACCACGAGGCTCTGTTCATGAAGACGGTGCCGGTGGAGCCGTTGCCCGGACGTGTGGAGCTCGCGCGCCGCACCCCGGTGAGCCGACCCCTGACCCGCCCTGGCGGATCGCCCGCGATCGAGAGGTGACGGCATGGGCAGCTTCGAGACGTTGACCACCGAGGATTGCTGGGGGCTACTCGCCCGCTGCGCGGTGGGACGCCTCGGCGTCATGGTCGGCCGCTATCCGCTCATATTTCCCGTCAACTACGCGCTCGACGGCAACCTCGTCACCTTCCGTACCGGCCCCGGGACGAAGTTCGAGGCGTCGCAGTACGCCCACGTGTCCTTCCAGGTTGATCAGGTAGAGCCCTCGGGAAAATCAGCTTGGAGTGTTCTGATACTCGGTGCGGCATCGGTCCCGGACCTCAGTCATCCCGCCGAGGTGCACCGCTTGGAGCAGCTGGGGATCAAGTCGATCGCTCCGGGCGACAAGCCTCTGTGGATCCTGGTCCTGCCCGAACACATCACCGGGCGTCGAGTCGTCCCGGACGAGATCGTCTTCGGGTTCGACCCCCGCGGCTACCTCGGCCTGTATTACTGAACGACTTCCGGCTCCTACGCGAGTCGACGCCGCCGGGCCCCACGTCTCAGCCTTCAGCAGCCACCAGAACATGTCGTCACGAGCAGAGCCGTTCCCACCTGTGAGGAACGCAGTCACGCAGGCTCCGGTCACCGCGGCCGGGCGCCGGCGCAGGCCGCGCGGCTCACCCGCCTGCGGGCGCCGGCCCCTGCTCGACACGCCTGCGCATCACCGTCGCGGTGTACACGCCGGCCGCGGCGGCCGTCGCCGCGAGCAGGAGGAACCCGACCATGTAGTCGCGAAGCCAGCCGTAGACCAGACCCATGACCAGCGGCGGGAAGAAGCCACCGAGCCCCCCGGCAGCGCCGACCACGCCGGTGACGGACCCGACCCGCTCAGCCACCACCAGACGGGCGAGGAGCGCGAAGACCGCACCGGTGGCGGTGCCGAGCGCGGCGGCCATGCCGAGGAACGCCGCCGTCCCGACCGGCGCCAGCGGCAACGCCAACGCGGCCCCCAGGGCCAGGAGCGCGACCGCGCCGTATGCGATGACCAGGACCGAGGTCGGCCGGAAGTGGTCGGACAGCCAGCCTCCGACGGGCCGCATGGCGACGGCGAGGAGGACGAAGCCGGCGGTGCGCAACGCCGCGTCGGCGCGGTCGAGGTGGTAGGCGTTGGTGAGGTAGGTGGGCAGGTACACGCTGAACGCCACGAACCCGCCGAACGCCACGGCGTAGAGGAACGACAGGGCCCACGTCACCGGCATCCGCAGCGTCGTCGCGAGCCGGGACAGCATGCTCCCCGGGGCCACGGGGCGGTCCGGCCGGTCGCGCAGCAGCAGGTAGACGACCGCGGCGTACACCACAAGCGCCGCAGCGACCAGGTCGAACGGGAAGCTGGGCCCGACCGCCTTGGCCAACTGAACGGTGGAGAAGGCCGAGATCGCCGTGCCGCCCATGCCGACGCCGAAGATGCCCAGCGCGAGGCCGCGCCGCTGCGGCGGGTACCACGAGTTCACGAACGGGATGCCGATGGCGAATGTGGTGCCTCCCAGACCGAGGAAGAAGCCACCGACCAGGTAGCCGGCGAACGAGCTTGCGAGGTGACCGAGGTAAAGCACCGGCAGCACTGTCAGCAGGGCAACGACCGGGAACATGCGGCGTGCGCCCAGCCGGTCGGTGAGCGCGCCGACCGGGATCCGGCCGAGCGATCCGACGATGACCGGTACCGCGACCAGCAGTGACTGCTGGAACGAGGTGAGCGACAGCTGCTCACGCAGGGTCGCGCTCAGCGGCGACAGCAGCGCCCAGGCCCAGAACGTCACCGCGAAGCCGATGGTGGCCAGCCCGAGCATCATCGCCGGTCGCGGTGACGCCGCCGCCGACGGCCCGGTGGCCGGTGTTGTCCCCTTCGCGGCCCGTCTGGTCACGGCGCATCTCCGATCTGCCGGTCGACCTGCGCAGTGCAGCGGCTTCGGCCACAGGCGCCGACGAATGTCCATCGTCGTACGCCCGGGTACCTGATCGGCAGGGCTGTTCCGTTTCCAATTCTTGGGACCTTCGACATTGATGCGCTCGGATCCGCCTGCCAGGATCAGAAGGGGGTCTGCTGCGGAAGGGACGCGGTCATGGCTCTGGACGCGGGCACAGGCAATGGGCGGGCGGCCCCCAAGGGCGGAACGGACGGCCCTGCGGCCGATGCGCTGCTGCGGACCGGGCGGTTCTTCACCCGCCGGGAGACCTCGGACGATCTGCGGGCGGTGTTCCGCGAGGGCGGCCGAGGGGGCGACGCCTTCTACCGGGACCGCTGGAGCCACGACAAGGTGGTGCGCTCCACGCACGGGGTGAACTGCACCGGCTCGTGCTCGTGGAAGGTCTACGTCAAGGACGGGATCATCACCTGGGAGACGCAGCAGACCGATTACCCCTCGGTCGGGCCGGAATCCCCGGAGTACGAGCCGCGCGGCTGCCCGCGCGGAGCCGCGTTCTCCTGGTACACCTACTCCCCCACCCGGGTGCGCTACCCCTACGCCCGCGGGGTGCTGGTCGAGATGTACCGCGAGGCGAAGGCCCGGCTCGGTGACCCGGTGGCAGCCTGGGCCGAGGTCACCGGCGATCCGGACAAGCGCCGGCGCTACCAGTCCGCGCGCGGCAAGGGCGGGCACGTGCGGGTGTCCTGGGACGAGGCCACCGAGATCGTCGCCGCCGCGCACGTGCACACGATCAAGGCCTACGGCCCGGACCGGATCGCGGGGTTCTCCCCGATCCCGGCGATGTCGATGGTCAGCCACGCGGCGGGCTCGCGGTTCATCGAGCTGATCGGCGGGGCGATGACGTCGTTCTACGACTGGTACGCCGACCTGCCCGTCGCGTCGCCGCAGGTGTTCGGCGACCAGACCGACGTCCCGGAGTCCGGGGACTGGTGGAACGCCACCTACCTGCTGATGTGGGGCTCCAACGTGCCGATCACCCGCACGCCCGACGCGCACTGGATGGCCGAGGCCCGCTACAAGGGGCAGAAGGTCGTCGTCGTCTCTCCCGACTACGCCGACAACACCAAGTTCGCCGACACTTGGCTGCCCGCGCAACCGGGCACCGACGGGGCGCTCGCGATGGCGATGGGCCACGTCATGCTGAAGGAGTTCTTCGTCGACCGGCGGGTGCCGTTCTTCGTCGACTACGTCGGCAAGTACACCGACCTGCCGTTCCTGGTCACCCTGGACGAGCGCGACGGGGCACACGTGCCGGGGAAGTTCCTCACCGCGGCCGACCTCGGCGAGGACGGTGAGGGCGCGGCGTGGAAGACGGTGCTGCTCGACGGGCGCACCGGCGAGCCGGTGGTGCCGAACGGCTCGCTGGGGTTCCGCTACACCGAGTCCGGCGCCGGGCGGTGGAACCTCGACCTGGGAGATGTCGCCCCGCAGCTCACGGTGCTGACCCCGGGCCGCGTCGAGGCGACCGAGGTGCTGCTGCCCCGCTTCGACGCCCTCGACGGGACCGGCGGGGTGCTGCGCCGCGGAGTGCCGGTGCGCCGGGTCGGCGGGCGGCTGGTCACCACGGTCTTCGACCTGATGCTCGCGCAGTACGGCGTCCACCGTGACGGGCTACCTGGCCGGTGGCCCGCCGGTTACGACGACCCGGCCGAGCCGTACACCCCGGCCTGGCAGGAGTCGATCACCTCGGTGCCGGCCGGGCAGGTCGTGCGGGTGGCGCGGGAGATGGCCGCCAACGCCGAGGAGTCACGGGGCCGCACCATGATCATCATGGGGGCGGGCATCTGCCAGTGGTTCCACGGCGACGCCACCTACCGCGCGGTGCTCGCGCTGCTCATGCTCACCGGCTCGATGGGGCGCAACGGCGGCGGCTGGGCGCACTACGTCGGCCAGGAGAAGTGCCGCCCGGTCACCGGCTGGGCGACCATGGCGGGGGCCACCGACTGGCAGCGCCCGCCGCGGCAGATGATCGGCACGGCGTACTGGTACACCCACACCGACCAGTGGCGCTACGACGGCTACCGCGCCGACGCGCTCACCTCCCCGCTGGCGACGGGCCGGCTCGCCGGAATGCACACGATGGACACCATCGCGCTGTCCACCCGGCTGGGCTGGATGCCCTCCTACCCGCAGTTCGACCGCAACCCGCTCGACGTCGCCGACGACGCGGCGGCCGCGGGCCGGGAGGTCCCGGCCCACGTCGTCTCACAGCTGCGCGACGGGACGCTGCGGTTCGCCATCGAGGACCCGGACGCGCCGCAGAACTGGCCACGATGCCTCACCCTGTGGCGGGCGAACCTGCTCGGATCCTCGGCCAAGGGCGACGAGTACTTCCTCAAGCACCTGCTCGGCACCCACAACAACCTGATGGCCGAGCAGACCCCCGAGGGCCGGCGGCCGCGCGACGTCGTGTGGCGCGGCGAGGATCCACCGCAGGGCAAGCTCGACCTGCTGCTCTCGCTGGACTTCCGGATGACGAGCTCGACGCTGCTCTCCGACGTCGTGCTCCCGGCCGCGACCTGGTACGAGAAGCACGACCTGAACACCACGGACATGCATCCGTTCGTGCACGCGTTCAACCCGGCGATCGACCCGCCGTTCGAGTCGCGCACCGACTTCGACGCCTTCGGAGCCATCGCCCGCCGATTCAGCGAGCTCGCCCGCACCCACCTCGGGGTGCGCCGCGACGTCGTCGCCGTGCCGCTGCAGCACGACACCCCGGGTGAGACCGCGCAGCCGGGCGGCCGGGTCCGGGACTGGCGTGCTGGCGAGATCGAGCCGGTCCCCGGACGCACGATGCCGAACTTTGTCGTCGTCGAGCGCGACTACCCGGGCGTCGCCGACAAGATGGCCAGCATCGGCCCGATGATCGACCGGCTCGGTATGACGACCAAGGCCGTCACCTACCACCCTGACGAGGAGATCGCCTACCTGGCGTCGAAGAACGGGGTAATACTCGGCGGCGCCGGGGACGGCCGCCCCGCCATCGACACCGACGCCACGATGGCCGAGGCGATCCTCGCGCTGTCGGCGACGACGAACGGGCGGCTCGCCGTGCAGGGCTTCCGGCAGCTGGAACGGCGCACCGGCACCAGGCTGGCCGACCTCGCCGAGGGCAGCGAGGAGCGCCGGATCACGTTCGCCGACACCCAGGCCCGGCCGGTCCCGGTGATCACCAGCCCGGAGTGGTCGGGCAGCGAGACCGGCGGGCGCCGCTACGCACCGTTCACGGTCAACGTCGAGCGGGAAAAGCCCTGGCACACCCTCACCGGGCGGATGCACTTCCTGCTCGACCACGACTGGATGCACGAGATGGGCGAGACGCTGCCGATCTACCGCGTGCCGCTGGACATGCACCGGCTGTTCGGCGAGCCCCGCCCCGGCGAGCTCGGCGAGAACGGCGCCTCGGTGACGGTGCGCTACCTGACGCCGCACTCGAAGTGGTCGATCCACTCCGAGTACCAGGACAACCTGTTGATGTTGTCGCTGTCGCGCGGCGGTCCCACGGTGTGGATGAGCGAGGCCGACGCCACCGCGATCGGGGTCCGGGACAACGACTGGGTCGAGGCGGTGAACCGCAACGGCGTGCTGGTCGCGCGGGCGATCGTCACCCACCGCATGCCGGCCGGGACGGTGTTCGTCTACCACGCGCAGGAGCGGGTGGTGAACGTGCCGAAGTCCGAGGCCACCGGCCGCCGCGGCGGCATCCACAACTCGCTGACCCGCATCCTGGTCAAGCCGACCCATCTCATCGGGGGCTACGCCCAGCTGTCGTTTGCGTTCAACTACCTCGGGCCGACGGGGAACCAGCGCGACGAGGTGACCGTCGTCCGCCGCCGCACCAGCCAGAAGGTCGAGTACTGACATGCGCGTGATGGCCCAGATGGGCATGGTCATGAACCTCGACAAATGCATCGGGTGCCACACCTGCTCGGTGACGTGCAAACAGGCGTGGACCAACCGCAGCGGCGTCGAGTACGTCTGGTTCAACAACGTCGAGACCCGCCCCGGGCAGGGCTACCCGCGCCGCTACCAGGACCAGGAGACCTGGAAGGGCGGCTGGGTGCGCAACCGCCGCGGCCGGCTCCGGCTCAAGGCCGGTGGCCGGTTCCGGAAGCTGCTCACGATCTTCGCGAACCCGGTGCTGCCCAACATCCGCGACTACTACGAACCCTGGACCTACGACTACGAGAACCTCACCGACGCCCCGCTGGGCGACGACTTCCCCGTCGCCCAGCCGAAGTCGCTGCTCTCCGGCGAGCCGATGGCCATCGAGTGGAGCGCCAACTGGGACGACGACCTCGGCGGCGCCCCCGAACACGGCCCGCGCGACCCCATCGTCGAGCGGCTGCGCACCGAGTCGCAGGAGAAGGTCAAATTCTCCTACGAGCAGGCCTTCATGTTCTTCCTGCCGCGCATCTGCGAGCACTGCCTCAACCCGTCCTGCGTGGCGTCGTGCCCGTCCGGGGCGATGTACAAGCGCGCCGAGGACGGCATCGTGCTGGTCGACCAGGACCAGTGCCGGGGCTGGCGGATGTGCGTCACCGGCTGCCCGTACAAGAAGGTCTACTTCAACCACCGCACCGGCAAAGCCGAGAAGTGCACGTTCTGCTACCCGCGGGTGGAGGTCGGGCTGCCCACGGTGTGCAGCGAGACCTGCGTGGGCCGGCTGCGCTACATCGGACTGTTCCTCTACGACGCCGACCGGGTCACCGCGGCGGCCTCGGTCGAGAACGAGCAGGACCTCTATGAGGCCCAGCTCGACCTGCTGCTGGACCCGACCGACCCCGAGGTGCTCGATCACGCCCGCCGCGACGGCATCGCCGAGGACTGGCTGGAGGCCGCCCGCCGCTCCCCGGTGTACCGGCTCGCCAAGACCTACCGGGTGGCGCTGCCGCTGCACCCGGAGTTCCGCACGATGCCGATGGTCTGGTACATCCCGCCACTGTCCCCGGTCGTCGACCGGCTCACCGAGACCGGCCACGACGGCGAGGACGCCGCCAACCTGTTCGGCGCCATCGACGCGCTGCGCATCCCGATCTCCTACCTCGCCGAGCTGTTCACCGCGGGCGACCCCGAGCCGGTGCGCGGCGTACTGCAGAAGCTGGCCGCGATGCGCTCCTACATGCGCGACGTGAGCCTGGACCGGCCGCGCGACGAGTCGATCGCGACGGCCGTCGGTATGACCGGCGGCGAGATCGTCGAGATGTACCGGCTGCTCGCGATCGCGAAGTACGACGAGCGTTACGTCATCCCGACCGCGTACGAGGGCGAGGCGCACCAGCTCGAGGAGCTCGGCTGCAGCCTCGATGTCGACGGCGGGCCGGGCATGGTCGGCAGCGGCCCGTTCGGCGAGGCGTCCGGCCGCCCTATGCCGGTATCGGTGGAGACCTTCCACGCCCTGCGCGACCGGCAGACCAGTGACCGCATCGCCGACCCGGGCGAGCGGGGCGCCCGGATCAACCTGCTGAACTGGGACGGCAAGGGCCGGCCACCGGGGCTGTTCCCGCCGCCGCGGCAAGCGTCACCAGGCCCCGACGACGTCGCCGCCGACGTGCCCAACGTGGGCGCGCCCGGCGATATCACGGCGCGCAGCGCCGCCACGGCGCCCGCGGCTGAGCCTGACGAGGGCGAACGATGAGCGCGGCCTACGGCGAGCGGGCCCAGGCGGTGGTGCTGCAGGCGGCCTCGGTGTGCCTGCAGTACCCCGACGCCACCGTGCTGGGGACGCTGCCGGTTGTCCGGGACGCTGTCGCCGCGCTCCCTGAAGGCAGGCCGCGGGAGCGGCTGGGCGCCTTCCTCGACTCCGCCGCGGCCACCCCACCTGGCCAGCTGGCGGAGCACTACGTCGGGGTCTTCGACACCCGCCGGCGATGCTGCCTCTACCTGACCTGGTGGACCGACGGCGAGACCCGGCGCCGCGGCGGCGCGCTCGCCGCGCTCAAGGCCCGCTACCGGGCCGCCGGAGCCGAGCTCGACAGCAGCGAGCTGCCCGACTTCCTGCCGGTGGTACTCGAGTTCGCCGCCACCGCCGACCTCGCCGGCGGGCTGGTGCTGCTACAGGAGCACCGGGCGGGCATCGAGCTGCTGCGCCTGGCGCTGCTCGACGCGGGCACCCCGTACGCGGCGCCCGTCGAGGCGGTCTGCGCGCTGCTACCGGGGCCGTCCCCGGCCGACGTCGCCGCGGCCAAGGCACTTGCACGCAGCGGACCACCGCGGGAGCAGGTCGGGCTCGAACTCGCGCCGTTCGCACTGCGACCCACGGCACCGGGACCGACGGGAGAACACCGATGAACTGGCAGGACGTGCTGCTGTGGGCCGTGCTGCCCTACGTCATGGTCGTCGTGCTCGTCGGCGGCACCATCTGGCGTTACCGCTACGACAAGTTCGGCTGGACCACCCGCTCATCAGAGCTGCACGAGTCGCGGCTGCTGCGTATCGGCAGCCCGCTGTTCCACTTCGGGCTCCTCGTCGTGATCATCGGGCACGTGATCGGGCTGATCATCCCGAAGAGCTGGACCGATGCGGCCGGGCTGAGCCAGCAGGCCTACCACGTACAGGCCCTGCTGCTCGGCGGCATCGCCGGGTTCTGCACCCTGGCCGGGGTCGCGATCCTGATCTACCGGCGGCGGACCACCGGCCCGGTCTTCATGGCCACCACCCGCAACGACAAGCTGATGTACGTCGTGCTCGTCGCAGCCATCGTCGCCGGCCTGGCGACCACCCTGCTCGGCGCGACCGGCGGCGAGGAGCACAACTACCGGCTGACGGTCGCGCCGTGGTTCCGCTCGCTGTTCGTGCTCCAACCCGACATCGCGAGCATGGCCGGGGCCGGGCTGGCGTTCCAGCTGCACACCCTCATCGGGATGCTGCTGTTCACGATCTGGCCGTTCACCCGGCTGGTCCACGCGTTCACCGCGCCGCTGGGCTATCTGTTCCGGCCCTACATCGTCTACCGATCGCGGCAGCGTGGCCCGGCCGCGCGCCCGGCGCCCCGCGGCTGGGAACGGATCTGATACCCGTTCTCGTAGGCCGTCGCGCGAACTCCGCGATCAGCCGGCGGGTGACCGCGGGCGAGAGCAGCGCGTCGCCACGGCTACGGCCTCGATCGCCGTGAGGAGGTCGGCGGGCGAGGTCGACGGTGCCCGAGCCGGGAGACGTCGGCGCGGAACTGCATCGCCCGGTACGGCCAGTTCGTGGCGGTGTTCCACTGGCTCACGACGAGGTGCAGGTCGTCCAGGGTGGAGCCGGGCACGACGTAACCGCCGTAGAGCTGGGCGACCCGGCCCCGCTCGTGGTCCTCGTCCTCCCACGAGGCGCCGTGCAGCACGGTCGCGCGCGCCGCCCGGTACAGATCAGACGTCGGCGCGTCGAGAACCAGGACGTCCATGCGATAGCCGCCCGCGTCGAAGAGCACGAGTACCCACCGGTCCTCGACACGGCGCAGGCACAGCTCGCCATAGGCGCCGGTCAGAGCGGTGGTCAGTGGGTTGCCCCACGCCCACCTGCCGTCGCGGAACCCCCAGCCCTCCCAGGCGGCCGGATCGGTGAGCCGCTCCTCCGGGACCCGCTGCAGCATCAGCCCCTTGTCGCGCTGGAAACCGGTGGAGAACGCGTAGACGTAGCCGTCACCGCCGCGGGCCCAGGTCAGCATCTGGAACAGGCCGCCGTGGTGGTCACCGGGCCAGGCGGCGCCGGTGCGCCCCCAGGTCTCCCCGTTGTCGGCCGACCGGAACACCTCGGTCCAGTGCACGTTGCCGAGCCCCTCGCACACCATGACATGCAGGTACATCCGGTCACCGACGGCGATCACGTCGGTCGGCAGCACCGTGGTGACCCTGCGCCCGCCGACGACGGACCCGTGGTCGTAGTCGAGCACCTGGTGGGCGTAGGCACCCGGACCGGCCGACCCGGTCCACTCGATGCCGGTCGGGGTGGTCGCGGGATCACCGAACAGCACCACCGGCGAACGCCACCCCGGTCCACCGACGCCTGCCTTCTCGAAGGTGTCGCCGAACACCGAGACGAGCCGACCGTCCGGGGCCGCGGCCGTCGCCCCGAGATCGGTCCCGCCGACACCGAAGCGGTCGGTGCGACCCGGTCCCGTCAGATCCTTGATCTTCGTCGCTGGGGTCACGCCTGCGCACCCTCCTCGACGGATACTGGGGTGTCCAGTCGAGACGGTTCGAGCGCGGCTCAGCGGGCTGCGGGTGAGACCCCCGTTGCCGGCTGAGCCGGAGCTTCGGCGGCACGCCCGGGCGCCGCGGCGGCGGGCGTGGCACGGCGGTTCCGCAGCCTGCGCCACAGCCCGCGGCCGGGCCGATCGGCCAGTGCGGCGGTGAAGCGGTCGAGGAAGATCGCCAGGATGACCACGGCGAGCCCGCCCTCGAAGCCGGCGGCCACGTCGAGCTGGGTCACCGCGCTGACCACGACCGTGCCCAGCCCACCGGCCCCGGCCAGTCCCGCGACGACGACCATGGACAGCGCCAGCATGATCACCTGGTTGATCCCGGCCATGATCGAGGGCAGCGCCATCGGCAGCTGCACCTCGCGCAGGATCTGCCGCGGGTGCGCGCCGAAGGCCTGCGCCGCCTCCACGACCTCCGGGTCCACGCCACGGATACCGAGCTCGGTGAGCCGGACCGCGGGCGGGATCGAGAAGATCGTCGTGGCGACGACCCCGGGCACCACCCCGATGCCGAAGAAGAACACCGCCGGGATGAGGTAGACGAACACCGGGGTGGTCTGCATGAAGTCGAGGATCGGCCGCAGGATCACCCCGGCGGTCGGGCGCCGGGCGGCCCAGATGCCCAGCGGGACCCCGATCGCCGTCGCGATCACGGCGGCGACCAGCACCATCGCGAGCGTCTCCATCGTCTCCTGCCACAGGTTCAGCGCGGAGATCAGCAGGAATGCCGTCACGGTGAACGCGGCCAGCCCCCAGCCACGCACGAGCAGCGCCGCGACCGTCAGGATCGCCACCCAGACACCGAACGGCGGGCCGGCCAGGGTGGCGGTGAGCGCGTCGGTGACCACGGTGACGACGGCGCTGATCCCGTCGAGGAGGCCCGGGACGCTGCGCAGCAGCCAGGTGATGAGCTGCTCGACGTAGGTGCCGAGTTCGATACGGGGCAATGTCAGCTCCTGCTCGGGGCGGCCAGGGATGCGAGCACGGCCGCTCGCGGGACCACGCCGAGCAGCCGGCGCTCGTCGTCGACGACGGCGAGGGGCACGACGTGCCGGCCGACCTGGTGGAGCAGGTCGATCAGCGGCCGGTCGGATTCGGTCGTCAGGAAGTCGGTGGTGAGGCCGTCGCAGGAGATCGACACCGTGCCGTTGCCGGCCGCACGGGCCAGCCAGTCGTCGCGGATGACGCCGACGATGCGCTGTTCGTCGTCGACGACGTAGGCGCCGTTGGCCTCGGCCCCGCCCAGCCGGGCCAGCACGTCGGACGGCCGGTCGTCGAGCCGGACCACGATCCGCGGCTCCCGGATCACGTCCTGCGCGGTGAGCACCCGGGTGCGGTCCACGTCGGACACGAAGTCGGCCACGTAGTCGTCGGCCGGTGCGGCCAGGATCTCCGGGCCGGTGCCGACCTGCACCAGCGCGCCGTCCTTGAGCAGCAGGATCCGGTCGCCGAGGAGTATCGCCTCGTTGAGGTCGTGGGTGATGAAGACGATCGTCTTGCGCAGCTCGGACTGCAGCCGGGCGAGCAGCGCCTGCATGTCGCGGCGGATCAGCGGGTCGAGCGCGGAGTAGGGCTCGTCCATCAGCAGCACGTCGGTGTCGCTGGCGAGCGCCCGGGCCAGGCCGACCCGCTGCTGCATGCCGCCGGAGAGCTGCCCGGGGTAGGCGTCGGCCCGGTCGGCGAGGCCGACCTGGTCGAGCGCCCACTCGGCCTTCTCCCGGCGCTCGCGGTCGGACACCCCGCGGATCTGCAGCCCGTAGCCGGCGTTCTGCGCGACGGTGCGGTGCGGCAGCAGCGCGAAGTGCTGGAAGACCATGCTCATCCGCCGGTTGCGCAGCTCCCGCAGGTCGGCGTCGCCGAGCCCGCCGAGATCACGACCGTCGATCTCGATGCTGCCCTCGCTCGGCTCGATGAGCCGGTTGAGCAGCCGCACCAGCGTCGACTTGCCCGATCCGGACAGCCCCATCACCACGAACAGCTCACCGGGCGCAACGTCGAACGACACGTCGTGCACGGCGAGTGTGGCCCCGGTGCGCTGCTGGACCTCCGCCCTGGCGACGCCGTCGCGGGCCAGGTTCAACGCCTCGGTGGCCGCGGGCCCGGAGCCGAAGACCTTGGGAGCCGGTCGCAGCGGATCATCGGCCGCTCGCTCACGGGCCCACCCACTCACCGACGAGGTCGGGGTGCTCGGCGACCCACTGCCGGGCCACCTCCTCGACGTCGGCGTTGTCCACGTCGACGCTCTTGAGCATCGCCTCGACGTCGGTGAGCGGGAGCTCGAAGCGCTGCAGCATCGCGTGGAAGCGTGGCGCTTCCTGCGCCAGCTCCTTGCTGGTGGCGGTCCAGGCGGCGTAGTCGGGCATGGCGCAGGCCCCGTTCCCTGTCGTGAAGCAGTCGGGCTGGAAGTCCGTGGGCTCCTCCAGCTGGGTCAGCTCGAACTCCTCGAACGCCCAGTGCGGGTGGTAGAGGTAGACCAGGATCGGCTGCCGGCGCTCGTAGGCGCGGCGCAGCTCGGCGAGCTGGGCGGCCTCGCTGGAGGCGACCTGTTCGAGGTTCAGGCCGTAGCCGGCCAGCCGCTTGGCGTTCTGCTCGGTGGTGATGAAGCTCGGGTCGGCGTCGATCAGCTTCCCGTCGAGCGCGGCGGCGTAGTCGTTGAGCTGGGTGACGCTGCGCAGCCCGGCCAGCGGCCGGCCCGGCCCGGTCGCGTAGGTGGGGACGAACCAGCCCTGCCGGGCATCGCCGTAGGTCTCGTGCACCAGTTCGATGCGGTCCGCCGCCTTGGCGGCGAGCTCCTCCTGGTTGGGCATCGCCACCTCGCTGAGCAGGTCGACGTCACCGCGCCGGGCACCCGCCCAGGCCGTCGCCGGTCCCACCTGAACGGACTTGATGCGCCCGACTCCCAGCTCGGGGTGGCCGGCGGTGACCTCGGCGAGGATCGCGTTGGTCAGCTTGGCCGCGCTCCAGGGGAACTGCGCGGCGCGGACGGTGATCCCACCGCCGGATCCGTCCGCGCACCCGGCGAGGGCAGCGGCCAGCACAAGAGCGAGGAGCAGCGGACCGCCGCGGCCGCGACGCGCGGGAACGGGCACGAACGGGTCCTCTCGACGGCGACCGGTGCGATGCTTCCCGGCCCGCGCCGATACCGCCAATCGGAGCAGTGCCGAGCGGCGGGGAACCGGCCCGACGCCCGCGTCACCGCATGTCCACCGTCTCGTCGAGCCAGTCGAACACGCGCTGCTCCAGCAGCGATCGAGCCATCGGTTCGCAGTGCCGGTCCACACGTGGGGCCTTCGCCCGCCACTCCAGTTCTGCCGCTGCGCCGGCGTGGCCGCTGCCATCCCCTCGTCCATGAGCCGGTCGAACTCGTCCTTCTCACCGCGGTCGAGCAGCCGCCGCAGCTCCGGCGGCAACGCGGTCCACCAGGGCTCGAAAGCGTCGTGGACCCCGGGGCCGGCGACCGCCGCGGCGACGCGGTGCTCGAACGCCAATGCCCGGGGCACCCAACAGCCACCCTGGCTGATGCCGTAGAGCACGATCCGCGCGGGATCGACGTCCGGGCGGGCCAGCAGGAAGTCGACCACCGGAAGGTCGGCAGGAGCAGCGCGGACGGGTCCTTGGTGCCATCGACCGCCGACAGGGCCAGCGCGTAGTAGCTGGTCGCCCGCAGGTAGGCCGCCCGGGCGCTGATCGGGTGGTTCGACGCGGCGGCCCGGTCCGCGACCGCCCCCACGCGCTCAGCGGTCGCGAGCCACTAGCGGCACCAGCTGTCCGCGTCCCCGTCGACGACCCGGGTCAGCGGTCGCCGGCATCTCTCCGACGTCGCCGCAGCCGATCCCGGCCACGGCACCGAGAACGTCGTCGACCCGCGGGCACCGTGGCCTCCCGATCCCGGTCTAGATCACGCTGCCCGGGGCCCCGCTGTCGGTGATCACGCCGAGCCCGGCCGCCGCCCACGCCCGCATCCCGCCGGCGACGTTGACCGCGTCGAAACCCCACCCGCACAGGGAGTCCGTCACCGCCGCGGATCGACCACCGGAGCGGCAGATCAGCAGGATCCGCCGGTCCCGTGGCAGCTCGGACCGGTGTTCGTGCACCTGCCGCATCGGCAGCGCGGACGCGCCGGGGGCGTGCCCGGCATCCCACTCGACCGCCTCGCGAACGTCGAGCAGCAACGCCCCGGCGTCGAGCTGGGCCTTGGCCGCGGACGGCGGAACCTCAGGCGTCGCGCCCAGCTCCCCCGCCGTCGCGTCGTGCGAGATCGGCAGCCCGGCACCGGCCCAGGCGCCGTAGCCCCCCAGCACGTCGGAGATGTCGGAGAACCCCGTGCCGGCCAACAGGCTCGCCGCGACCTGGGACCGGTAGCCGCTCGCGCAGTACACGACGACCGGGCCGGCCGGCTCCCACCCTTCCAACCAGCCGGTGAACGCGGCCAGCGGAACCTCCCGCGCGCCCGGCACGGTGCCCGCGGCGGTCTCGCCCGGGTTGCGCACGTCGATCAGCTGCAGGCCGCGCTCCAGCCCGCGCAGCTCGGCCAGCTGCTCGATCGTCAGCCGGGAACTGGCCTCGGCCAGGTCCGGCCGGGCGGCGAGCGACCCGGCCAGGTCGGCCAGCTGCCCGACCACGCGGTCGAAACCCACCCGTCCCAGCCGGACCTTGGCCTGCAGGCCCAGGTCGGGGTCACCCACGAGCACGACGTCCCGGTCCGGTGTGAGCACGTCGCCGGCCCACTCGGCGAAGCGGCCCTGCAGCCCGATGTTCACCGCCCCCCGCACGTGCCCGGCAGCGAACTCGGCGGGCTCGCGCGGGTCGACGAGCACGGCGCCGGCGGCGTGCCGGGCCAGCACCTCGTCCACGTCGAGCAACGGGGGCGCGGTGTCCTCGTCCAGCAGGGGGTGCAGCTCGCGGTTGCGCCGCGCATCGAACGCGAAGTACTGCGGACGCACCGGCTGGCCCTCGGTGACCGCGGCGACGAACTCCTCGACGCTCATCGACTGCAGCGCGTAGTTGGTCCGCCGCTGCTCGCCGAGGGTCGAACTCGTCGCGCTGGAGAGCTGCTTGCCGCACGCCGACCCCGCGCCGTGCGCCGGGAACACCCGCGTCGCGTCCGGCAGCCGCAGCACCTTGTCCTGCAGCGACCGGTACAGCTGCCGGGCGAGCGTCTCCGCGGAGAACCCGGCCCCGGCGGACGCGAGCAGGTCCGGCCGGCCCACGTCCCCGACGAACAGGGTGTCCCCGGTCAGCACCCCGTAGGGCACCTCGTCCCCCGGGTGCTCGTACACGACCACGCAGATCGACTCCGGGGTGTGCCCCGGCGTGGCCAGCACCTCCAGGGTCACCTCGCCCAACGACAACCGCTGCCCGTCGCGCAGCGGCTCGATCGCGAAGTCGACGGTGGCCGCGTCGCCGTAGGAGATGACCGCGCCGGTGCGCGCGGCCAGCTCCAGGTGGCCGCTGAGGAAGTCGGCGTGCACATGCGTCTCGACGATCCGCTCGATCGTCAGGCCCCGTGCGGCCGCCTCCTCGAGGTACACACCGACGTCGCGGCGGGGATCCACGACCACCGCCCGCCCGGTCGTCTCGTCGCCCACGAGGTAGGACGCGTGGGACAGGCAGGCCAGATAGTGCTGGGTGAGGATCATGGCGTCACCTCCCGGGGCCATCGTGCTCCCATCCGCCCCGACCGGACAGAGGCGACCGTCAGGAACCGCGCTCGATCGGCACCCGCACCTTGGACCCCGCATCCGTCCGAGCGCAGGGTGCGTGGCGTGCCCGGATGGCGGCCACCGACATTTCGCGAGAACGGCCCGTCGCCGGTCGCCATGGCTATGATCTTCGCCGGAGGTGAGGCCCTATGGACGAGGCCATGCGGAAGCTGGCCCGCATTCTGTTGTGGACCCTGTCGAGTGTGCTCCTGTCGCTCAACGTGCTGGCCATGACGAAGATCCTCTTCGGTCTCGACGCCGTGAAGATCATCGTCGCCGTCCTCCTGGCCCAGCTCTTCATCGGTCTGCTCCATGGGCGGTTCGAACGCACACAGCGCGAGCGGCGGCAGGGCTTCCCAGAGGCACATCGTTCACTGTGACGATGGGGGGCGGAGGAGCCCCTGGTCGCAGCCGGTGGGCGGCGACATGCCCACATTCACCCTGAACCTCTCCCGGCCGGGCACCAGATCGTCGGCCGGTACCACGACTTCCTGCGGCTGGGCAGGTCCGGCTGCCGCCGGGTGATGGAGTCGCTGCGCGATCTCGCCGTGCACACCTCGGCCCGGGGCACGGCGCTCGGACCGTTCGAACCCGCGTCAGCGACGGCAGCGCGATCGCTGTCAGCCCGGGCCGCCCGCGACGCGCGCCAGGCATTCCCTGATGTCGGTCTTCAGGACCTTCCCCACCTTCGAGCGCGGCAGGTCGGGCCAGATCTCCACCTGTTTGGGGGCCTTCACGCTCCCGAGGCGGGCCTTGACGAACGCGACGACGTCCTCGGGCTGCGCGTCCGCCCCTGGCTGCAGCTGGACGACGGCGGTGACCCGCTCCCCCCACGTGTCGTCCGGCATGCCGACGACGGCGCAGTCCCGGACGGCCGGGTGCTCCATCAGGGCCTGCTCGACCTCGGCCGAGTACACGTTGAACCCGCCGGTGATGACCATGTCCTTGGCCCGGTCGACGATGTGGAGGAAGTTGTCCGCGTCGAGGTAGCCGATGTCGCCGGTGTGGTGCCAACCGTGCTTCGACACCTCGGCGGTGGCCTCCGGATTCTTGTAGTAGCCGGCCATCACCAGCGAGCTGCGGACGACGATCTCCCCGCGCGCACCGGTGCCCAGCAGCCGCCCCTCGCCGTCCATGATCGCGACCGTGACCAGGGGCGCCGGGCGCCCGGCGGACGACAGCCGGTTGCGCCATCACCGGGCCGATCGTCAGGATGGCCTCCTCGAGCCGCGCCGCCGACATCGGGGCCGCCCCGTACCAGAAGCACTGCAGCGACCCGAGGTCGGCGGCGGCCAGGCCCTCGTGCGCCAGCAGCATGTAGATCAGCGTCGGCGGCAGGAACGTATGCGTGACGCGGTGCCGCTGCACCAGCGCGAGGAACTCGCTGAGGTCGGGCTTCGCCATGACGATCGGCCCCGAGGCGTACACCGAGTCGACCGAGGTGTTGATCCGCGGGTTCTCCCGCGGCGGCATCCCGGCCTGCACCGACGCCGCGATGTCGGCGAGGGCGGCCTCCTGCCGCTCGGGCGGCAGCGGCTTGATCTGCTCGGTGAACATCGTCGTTGTGGCCAGGCGTCAGCCATGTCCGCGACCTCGCCGAGCCGACCGGCCGGGGTGAGGTCGACGACGGCACCGGCGGCGGCCTCCGGGCTGGGGAACAGGCCGAGCTCGGCCATGTCGGCGGCCAGCTTGGTGCCCATCTCGGTGGGCACGAGCCCTGGGTAGACGCAGTTCACCCGCACTCCGTAGCCGAGCTTGCCGGACTCCTGCGCGGCCACCCGGGTGAGCCGGTCGACCGCGGACTTGATGGCGGAGTAGCCGGCGATGCCCGGAAAGGCGATGGTCGCGGCGACCGAGGAGATGTTCACGATCGCGCCGCCGGTGCCGGCCGCTCCCCCGGGCCGCATCGCCCGCAGCCCGTGCTTGCAGCCCAGGGCCGTGCCCACCACGTTGACCTCGAGCATGCGGCGGAGCTCGTCCGCGTCGAGGTCGACGACGAGGGCCGAGATTTCGATCCCGGCGCAGGCGGCTCGCGGACGCCGCGCTGCAGACGCTGTCCGAGCTCGGCTACGCGCGGACCAGCCTGCGCGAGATCGCGCAGAACTCCGAGTTCTCCCACGGCGTCCTGCACTACTACTTCACCGACAAGGTCGACCTGATCACCTACTGCGTCCGGCAGTACAAGGCGCGGTGCGTGCTCCGCTACGACCAGACCGTCGCCACCGCACGGACCGCCGAGGCGCTTGCCCAGGGCTTCGCCGACGGCCTCGTCGCGACGCTGCGCGACGAGGCGTTCATGCACCGCCTCTGGTACGACCTGCGGTCCCAGGCGCTGTTCGAGGAGTCCTTCCGCGCCGATGTTCTCGCGATCGACGAGAGCCTGGAGCGGATGATCTGGCGCATCGTCAGCCGCTTCGGCGAACTCGGTGGCACCCCGCTCACCGTCACCTCACCCGTGGCCTACGCGATGGTCGACGGCCTGTTCCAGCAGGCGCTGCTGCGGTACCTGTCGGGCTCGGAGAACGCGCTGCCGGACCTGCGCGAGCACGTGGTGCACCTGCTCTCCGGTCTCACCCAGCCCGCGAGCAGCCAGGCCTGATCCAGACGGCCGGCACGCCGTCGGCGCGGGTCGGCTGCGCAGCGACGACCCGCAGGCGCAACCGGTCATCCGGCCGCGGGCCTCGGTTGTCGTGGTGCTCGCAGCACCTGGCTTCTCGCCGGGTCTGCTCGCTTCACCTGGGTTGGGCTCCGACCAGGGCTCCGCCGAGCGCCGTGCGTCGGTGGAGCACCTGCCGGCCGCTACGACGCACGGCGCCGGCCCGCGCACCACCCGCGCCGAGACTGGCCACCGGACGCCTATCTGACCGCTCCTACTTCCCCGCGGCGCCCTGGGGCCGACAGGCGATTGCACAACTGATCAGGCCAGCAGGTGTAATGCCGGAATGGCAGACGGCAGCGCACCGCTCCGGTTCGGCGTCCTGACCCATGCGGCAGGCGACTGCGACTTCCGGAGCGTCCTGCGCGAGACGGTCGAGCTGGCCGTGCTCGCCGAGCAGCTGGGCTTCGACTCGTTCTGGGTGGCTCAGCATCACCTGGGCGCGCAGGGTGGACACGTCCCGTCGCCACTGGTGGTGCTGGCCGCCGTGGCGGCGCAGACGGAGTGGATACGGCTGGGCACGGCTGTCGTGGTGGCGCCGCTGGAGGACCCGCTCCGACTGGCGGAGGATGCGGCGACGGTGGACGCTCTCAGCGGCGGCCGGCTGGAGCTCGGGCTCGGCGCAGGGGCCGACCCGGAGACCGCCCGGGCGTTCGGCCGCGACCACGAGCGTCGGCACGCCGATCTGGTCGGGGTACTCGACCGACTGCTCGAGCTCGCCGGTCAGCCCGAGCTGGTCCCGCGCTTTCCGGCGCTGCGTGACCGGCTCTGGATCGGGACATCGTCCGCTTCCGGGATGCGCATCGCTGCCGAGCGGGGGCTCGGAGTGCTGTCCGGGCGCAGCTCCGGCCCCGAAGGCCCGAACGACAAGGCTGTCGCCGAGTTCCTCGCCGAGTACCGGCGGGCCGCCGCGGCGCCCCGCGTCGGACTGTCCCGGCCGATCGTGCCCGCCCCTTCGCTCGCAGCGGCGCACGCGCTGCTGCGCCCACACATCGAGCGGTGGGTCGAGGTCGGCAGGACGCTCGCCCGCTATCCACGCGACTACACCGCCGACGAGCATCTCGCGCGGGGCAACGTCCACGCCGGCGACCCCGCCGCCGTGGCGGCGGGCCTGCTGGCTGATCCCGGACTGCCCCACGCGTCGCACCTGTTGTGCCACGTCCAGCCCGCCCGGCTGACGCTCGCTCAGCTGCGTCCGATCCTCACGATGCTGGCCACCGCGGTCCGGCCTCTCCTGAGCGGCAGCGGAGGCGGCATGGAGACGGCGGCAACTCGCGGTGACAGGTGCGCCCTGCCGGCGTCCGGCCGTGCGGGCAACGCCGGGATCCGCGGCTGAGTCGACATCGCCGAGAGGTGCCCGACCAAAGTCATATTGACAGTTGTTCAGATGGGCAATGAAAGTTGACCCTTCATCGTCATCGGGAGGGAACGTGTGGAGGATCGGTCGCTCGCGATTGCTCTGCTGCAGTGTCGTCGCGCTCGCCCTTCTGCTCGCGGGGTGCGGGTCCGCGGTTCAGGACCCTGCGCCCGCTACGGGAGCGTCGCCCGCGGGTTTCCCCGTCACCGACACGGACAACTGCGGTGTCACGACCAGCTACGACGCCCCACCCGCCAGGGCCGTGACGCTCACCTCGAATGCCACCGAGCTGATGCTCGAGCTCGGTCTGGAGAAATCGATGGCGGGCACCGCGTACCTGCGCGGTCGGCAGATCGGGCCGCAGTACGCCGCCGCGTACGACACCGTGCCGGTGATCGCCGACGGCCAGCCTTCGCTGGAGCAACTGCTGGCGGTCGAGCCCGACTTCGTCTACTCCGGGTACCCGGACGGGTTCTCCGAGTCCTCCGGGCACACCCGCGCCCGACTGGGCGAGCTGGGCGTGCGGACCCATCTCAACCCTGAGTCCTGCGCCGGCGCCCCGGTGAGCTTCGACCTGCTGTTCGACGAGATCACCCGGGTCGGCGCGATCTTCGGCGTCCCGGACCGGGCGGCCGCCTCGGTCGAGGCTCTGCGTGCCCGGCTCGACGCCGTCCGCACCGCGCTCGGCGGCACCGCCCCGGTCGCCCCGGTCTCGGTGATGGTCTACAACAGCGGCACCGGCGCGGCTCGGACCGTGGGTGGCGAGGCCATGCTGAACGAGATCATCACCCAGGCCGGCGGGGTCAACGTGTTCGCCGACGTGCCGGAACGCTTCCCCGAGGTGTCCTGGGAACAGGTGGCGCAGCGCCGCCCCGAGGCGATCCTCATCTACGACTACCTCAACCCGTCGGTCGACTCCAAGATCGGAGCGCTTCGGGCCGTCCCGGCGATCGCCCAGGTCCCGGCCATCGTGAACGGCGCGTTCCCGGTGATGTCGCTGTCGGTGGCCCAGCCGGGGCCGCGCTCGGTGGAGGCCGTCGAGCAACTCGCCCGCCAGCTCCATCCCGACCGGTTCCGGTGACCCGGACAGCCGGTTCCGGACCACGCCAGGGCGCCGCAGCACCTCAGGATCGGGCGGCGCTCGTCGCGGCGCTGCGTGGCGCGCCGCTGCCCGGGCGGGCCCGGCGGCGCACCTCGCCGTTTCCCGGTAGGGGTCGTGGTGGTGCGCTGCCGCTGCCCGCGGTCCTGGCCGGGCTCGGCGCGCTGCTGCTGGTCACGGCCGTGGCCGGGCTGGCCATCGGTTCGGTCGCGGTGCCCTGGGGGCAGACCTGGCGAATCCTGCTGCACCGCATCGGCGGCCCCGCCCTGCTCACCCCGGACTGGACACGAGCCCAGGACCTCATCGTCGCCGACGCCGGGCTGCCGCGGGTGCTGCTCGCCGGGACCGTCGGCGCCACGCTGACCGTCGCGGGCATGGTCATCCAGGCGATCGTGCGCAACCCACTGGCCGGACCGAGCGTCCTCGGGGTCTCCTCGGGAGCGGCGACCGGCGCCGTCGTGGTCATGCGTTTCGGGCTGTTCGGACTCGGCGCGGTGACCCTCAACGTGGCCGCGTTCCTCGGCGCTCTGGCCACCCTCGCCGTGGTGTTCGTGGTGGCGCGCGCCGGCGGGCGGATCACCGCACTCCGGCTGATCCTGGGCGGGGTGGCGATCAGCGCCGTGCTCTCCGCATTGACCAGCCTGCTCGTGCTCACCGCACCGAGCCCGACCCTGGCGTCCCAGGTGCTGTTCTGGACCCTCGGCGGGTTCGGTGCGGCCCGATGGTCACTGCTGATCGTCCCTGCCGCCGTGCTGCTGGCCGGCGTCGCCGCGCTGCTCGTGCACGCGCGCAACCTCAACCTGCTGCTGGCCGGAGAGGAGAGCGCGGCCGCCCTCGGGCTGGACGTGCAGCGGTTCCGGCAGGCCATGCTGGTGCTCGTCGCCGTGCTGATCGGTGTCACGGTCGCGGTGAGCGGGGTGATCGGTTTCGTCGGGTTGATGCTTCCGCACGTCGTCCGGTTCCTCGTCGGGTCCGACCACCGCCGCGGACTGCCGGTCGCCGTCCTGGTCGGCGCGGTCTTCACGATCGCGGCCGACCTCGTCGCCCGCACCGTGATCTCGCCCCAGGAACTGCCCGTCGGGATCGTCACCGCGCTCGTCGGCGGCCCGTTCTTCGTCTGGCTGCTGCGCCGCGACACCCGCCGAGAGACGGGAGTGCGGTGACCGGCGCGCGGCTACGGATCGAGGGGGTGCACTACCTGGCGGCCGGCCGGGCGCTGGTCGACGACGTGTCGCTGACCGTCGAGTCCGGCGAGATCGTCGGGCTGATCGGGCCGAACGGCAGCGGAAAGTCCTCGCTGCTACGCACCGTGTACCGGGTCAACCGGCCCGCCGCCGGGCGGGTCCTGGTCGATGGTGAGGACGTCTGGCGGCGCAGCGCGCGCTGGGTGGCGCAGCGAGTGGGTGTGGTGCTGCAGGACATGCCCGCGGACTTCCCGCTCACCGTCCGCGACGTCGTCGCGATGGGCCGATCCGCGCACAAGAGCCTGCTCGACGGCGACGACGACCACGACGCGGCCGTCCTCGACGCCGCCCTCGGGCTGCTCGGACTGCTGGATCTGGCCGAGCGGCCGTTCGCGTCGCTGTCGGGAGGTGAGCGGCAGCGTGTACTCGTCGCCCGGGCGTTCACCGCGCAGCCGTCGCTGCTGGTCATGGACGAGCCCACCAATCATCTTGACGTGCGCCATCAGTTGGACCTGCTTCACCTGGTTGCCGAGCTGGGTGCATCCGCACTGATCGCGCTGCACGACCTCAACCTCGCCGCCATGTTCTGTGACCGACTCTGCCTGCTCGACGGCGGGCGCCCGGTCGCGGTCGGCACACCGCGCGAGGTGCTCACCCCCGACCGGCTCGCCGCGGTCTACGGCATCGACACGGTCGTGCACGACCATCCACGGACCGGCACACCCCTCGTCGTCGTGCTGTGAACATGGGCGACCTCGGCTTCGGCGCGGTGCTCCTGAGATGTGGCGAGGCGACTGCGCATGGAGTTCCCCCGCTCCGCGCCGCACCTGTTGGCTCTCAGGCCGCTGGTCGTCCGTGCTCGATGTGGCGGACCTCGTGATGAACCTCCGGGATGGCGAGGCGCCCTTCCCCGACGCCAGCCATCCCGGAGACGGCAACCCTAGCATTGAATCGAACAACTGTTCGACGTGCTCGCCGGGTGGATGTTCCCCGGGTCGCTGGCCGGTTGTCAGCTCGCCCGCCGCGAGTGCCGTAGTGGGCACCGGCAGCACCCCCTTGCTCTTGCTGAAGTCGAACGCGCGTTCCAGCGCCGGGAAGCACTCCGGCCACCGCAGCCCGTGAGCCCGAACGGACCGACGGTGCGGCCGGCGTGAGGAATCCGTGGCGCTGCGGGTCTTGTTGGCGGCGTGCGGTGCCACCAGGATCGGTCGATGACTCGCTCAGGGTGCAGGTGACCCGGCCCACCACTACATGAAGCGCTACTGGTCGGTCGGGGACCTCGCCGAATCCGCCCTCCGCAGTGGGCACGGCGACGAGGCCCGCGCGCTCATGGGAGAGCTGGAGGACGTCGCGGCGCGGACCCCGTCACCCCGTATCCACGTGGCGATGTGCCACGCTCGTCCGTTGATCGCCGACGAGGACGCCGAAGCACTCTTTGCGGCCGCCCTGCGCGCCGACACGCCGCGCTGGCTGTTCTCCCGGGCGCGCCTGCACCTGGCCCACGGCACCTGGCTACGCCGGGAGCGTCGCATCGGTGAGTCCCGGGCACCGTTGCGCACCGCCCGGGACACGTTCGACGCGCTCGGTCTCATCCCGTGGGGTGAGCGGGCGTGGCAGGAGCTGCAGATCGCGCGGATGGCGGCCGAGGGGTTGTCGAACCGGGAGATCGGGCAGTGACTTTACGTCTCGCACCTGTACCGGATGTTCCCGAAGCTCGGGATCACCTCGCGTCCCGAGCTCGGCGCCGCGCTGAACCGCGGGGTTCCGCCCAGACGAGTAGGTCCTGACGGCGTGGCGGTCGTGAACGACGAAGGAGGGTGTTCAAGATCAGTTTGTGACGACTGCTCATCCCCATGTCCGGCCTGTCATCCTGGCCGACCTCTGAAGATCGAAGGGACGCGGACGTGGTTGTCGTCGTGACCCGACCGTGACGAGCCTGAAGTTCTTCATCTCGGTCTTCGTGACGCTGTTCATCATCATGGACCCGATCGGGACCATCCCGATCTTCCTCGCGTTGACCGGCGGCCGAGGCCATCAGGAGCGAAAACGGCTCGCCGCACAAGCGGTTCTCGTCTCGTTCTCCGTCATCGCCGTCTTCGCGCTCTTCGGTCAGTCGATCCTCAATTATCTCGGCATCACGCTGGCCGCGATGCAGGGGGCGGGCGGGCTGCTGCTCCTGCTCGTCGCCCTGGAGTTGCTGACCGGGCACGAGCAGACGCCGAGCCAGGCAGGCAACGTCAACGTCGCCCTCGTCCCGCTCGGAACGCCGCTGCTCGCGGGCCCGGGAGCGATCGTGGCCACGATGGTCTTCGTCCGGCAGGTCCACAGCGTCACAGACGCTGTCGCCCTGGCCGGTGGCGTGATCGCCGTACACCTGTCTCTGTGGCTCACCATGCGCTATTCGGTGGGCCTGCTGCACCTGCTCCGTGACGGAGGCATCACACTGATCACCCGGATCTCCGGTCTGCTCCTTTCCGCCATCGCGGTGCAGCTGGTGGCCGATTCCGTCACGGCGTTCGTCGAGACCGCCTAGCGCGTCCGTGGGGCTCTATCTGAACCGGAACCGCTTCGCGGCGGTGTTCGGCCGATCTCTCCGCACCGACCGCTACGGTCGCCACCACCGGGCAACGACCCGTGGCGGCCTGCGCGCCCGAGGAGCGCCGGCCGTGGCGGCATGGCGCACGCTGCCCTGCTGGTACCTCGTGGCGACCGCCGACCGGATGGTGATCCGACGATGTCTGGGATGGTCTGCAACCGAGCCCGCTGACAGGTGTTCTGGTGAACATGGTGGATGAGTCCGGGGACGAGCCGGCGGTAGCCGGTGCAGCGGACAGGACGGATGCGGAGCTGCGTCCAGCCCTGGTCGCCGACCTGGATTCCGGTTTCGCCGAGGTCGTCCGCGTACATGAGCGGGTCGTCTACTCGGTCGCGTTGCGGCTGAGCAGCCGCCCGGCAGACGCGCAGGACCTCGCCGCCGAGTCGTTCCTGCGTGCCTACCGGGCGCTGCGTGACTACGACGAAGCGCGGATCCGGGAGCTGCGGCTGCGGCCGTGGCTGCTCACGATCCTGCGCAACACCGCCCGCAACGCGGCCCGGGACGCGAGCCGCCGACCCGAACCCCCACCGGTCTTCGAGCCGGTGGAGGAAATCTCGGCCGGACCGAGCGTCGAGCAGCAGGTCGAGCAGGACGACGCGCAGCGTGAGTTGGGCGCGGTGCTCGCCGAGCTGCCCGACGCCCAGCGGGTGGCCGTCGTGCTCCGCCACGTCGTCGGCCTGCCCACCAGCGAGGTCGCCGAGGTCCTCGGCTGCCCGGACGGTACGGCCAAGTCCCACATCTCGCGAGGACTACAACGATTGCGAGCGCTGCTCGCCGAGCAGGACGACGGTCCCCCGGGCTCGTCGGCAGCCGAGCTCCGGCCCGCGCTCACGCCTGGAAGGACGGTTCGATGATGCTCAACGGTGTCGACCCGATCGCGACGGCACTGGGTGGACTCGCCGCCCCCGCACCCGCCGGTCTGACCGACAAGGTGTTCACCGGCTGGCTGGCCGCACCCAGCCGGCTCGGCGAGGTGTTCGTGGCGTTCACCGACCACGGAGTGCAGTTCGTGCGCTCCGCGGAGTCCGTGCACGGCGACGCCGATGCGTTCGCCGAGGCCTACCGTGGCCGGTTCGGCAGGCCGCTCCGTCCCGCCGGCCGCGCGCCCGCGGGGTTGCTGCCCGCTCTGCGCGGCCGCCCGGCTGCGGGGCTGCAACTGGACCTGCGCGGGTTGTCGGACTTCGAATGCGATGTGCTCTCCGCGACCCGGCGCATCCCCGCCGGGCAGACCCGCCCGTACGGCTGGATCGCCCGCGAGGCCGGCCGGCCCCACGCGGTCCGGGCGGTCGGCTCGGTGCTGGCCCGTAACCCGGTTCCGCTGCTGGTCCCGTGCCACCGCGTGGTCCGCTCCGACGGCCGGCTCGGGGACTACATGTTCGGTCCGGCCCACAAGGAGGAGTTGTTGCGCGCGGAGGACGTCAACCTCGACGAGGTCGCGGCGTTCGCCCAGCAGGGCGTCCACTACCTGGGCAGCGGCAGCACGGGGGTGGTGTGCTTCCCGACCTGCCACAACGCACGGCGGATCACGCCTGCGCACCGGCACGGGTTCCGCACCATCGGCAGCGCCGTCGCGGCCGGGTACCGGCCGTGCCGGCACTGCCGGCCCGGGGTCGAGGCGATGCCGGCATGACCGCGACGACGTTCCCCGTTTCACTCTCCCGAGGAGAAGCATCCATGACCGCGACACCGACGATCACCCATGCGACACCGGTCGGCCCGCTCACGTTGGCGGCCTCCGAATCCGGCCTGACCCGCTGCACGTCCCGTCCTGCGCGGGTGCCCGCGAATGGGGCCGGCGAGGCGTCACCGTCCGCGCGGGGGTGGCTGGATCTGGCCCGCCGGGAACTCGACGACTACTTCGCCGGCCGGCTACGTGACTTCACCGTGGCGGTGGACCTGCACCGGGTCGGCGCCCTGCACCGCCAGGTACTCGCGGGCCTCGCTCGCGTCGGCTACGGCGAGACCATCACCTACGGCGCGCTGGCCGCCGCGGTCGGGCTCACCGACGCCGGACCACGCCAGGTCGGCGGGGCGATGGCCCGCAACCCGGTCCTGATCATCGTCCCGTGCCACCGGGTGCTCGGGGCCGGGGGCACGCTCGTCGGTTATGCCGGCGGCCTCACCGCCAAGCGGCGGTTGCTCGACCTCGAAAGCCACGATCGGACGCTCCAACTCGACCTGGCCCTGTGAGACGGGGCCCAGGCCCTGCGACCGTCCGTCGGTGACCGCAGCCCGATCGCGCAGCGTCAGCCTTCGCTCTGTACCGCACCGTAGATGGTGGTGAGGTTGTGGAAATCGATCGCGTCAGGAACCGGATCGGTCCTGTCGTCCGTCACCGCGTTCATCACCGAGTCCCGATCATTGCGATGCACCAGCCCGAGGGCGTGACCCATCTCGTGAACGACGACGGCCAGCGCACCGTTGTCGCTCGCCTCGTCGAGCAATCCGGTGTAGAGCGTGATGGCGTTGCCCACCCGGACCCCATCCCGCTGGACGCCCCGGGACTCGCCATCGGTTCCGCCGCCGCGCGCCCGGGCGACCGAGGCGACGGTCGAGCATGCGGCGTCAGCCGGACAACGGTCGATCGCGATCGCCTCGATGCAGGGGCTCTGCGACCAGATGCCTGCACCCGTCTCGACGAAACCGGCGTACCGCGGCGGCAGGTTCCCGGTCTCGAAGTAAACCGTGACCCCCTGGCCGGGACTGTGGGCCCACGGGTACTCCGGTGTGTCCTCCTGGTCGACGTCCTGCTGGGATGCCCCCGGAGCCGCCACACACGCACCGCCGGCCGGGATCTGCCGGGGATCGGACGGGACATCCGACGGGGACGCGAAGAGCACGCCCACCGCCACCACGACCCCCGCCAGAAGGACCGCGGCCAGACCGGCAGCAGCGATGCGGCGCGCCCGTCCGGGGCGTACTCCCACTTCTGGACGACCCTGCACCGGCACCTCCATCGGCGATCTCGTTCTCCACAGGATGCCCACGGCAGGCATGGCCGCGCGAATACACAATCAAGATCTTCAGGACGTCCTCAGCTGGTCCTCACATATTGCCGTTTGCCGGAGCGCGGCGGTAGCACGTGAATCGCCGCCGGTCGGCTCGTTCCCGGCTCGACTCCTGGGCGCAATCTGCGGGAATGCCGCCCTCATGTGAGCTCGACGTGTTGAGGTGACGGAGGCGTCCCCGGCTGCAGGCCCGGCGCCGCCCGCCAGCACCGTCCACCGGAGGAGTTGATCAACGTGCTGGAACGCCTGTCCTCGACCGTCCTCGCGACCGTCGATCGGCTACCGCCGGTCCTCGCTGATCTCCTGGTGAGTTGGGGACCCCAGCTCGTCTTCATCCGGTTCGGCGCCGGGGCAACAATATCGAGGACACCGCCCTCATCTCGATCCGGACCAGGATCATTCGACTCCTGACCAGCACGGCCGCGATCAGTGACGTGACGCCCGAGTGGTCACCGGACGGAGCGCGGATCGCGCTCGCCCGGAGCGGCAAGGACCCGACGATCGACGGTCTGTGGACGATGGATTTCGACGGGAAGAACCTTTCCCGGATCCCGAACAGCTCCGATGTCACTGAGCCATTCCCAGTAGCCGTCGAGAGATCATGTGGTGCGGTCGTGTTCGCGGTGGAGCAGGACCAGCGCGGCTGCGGTGATGGCGCCGATGCGCCACGGGCACAGGCTGACTCGGCGAAGCGCTTT
>NZ_JAHDTG010000086.1 GCF_018531475.1 Pseudonocardia mahuensis | reverse complement strand
TCCCCGGCGGATCCGCGCGATCGTCGAGGCGGCTCGCCCGCTGCTGCGCGGCGCCGACCTCGACGCCCGGACGGACGAGTGGGTCGGATCTCGCCCCTGCACGCACGACGGACTGCCGCTGATCGGCGCGACGCGGTCACCGCGGGTGTTCGCGGCCGGTGGCCACGGCATGTGGGGGATCACCCTGGGTCCGGTCACCGGACAGCTCCTCGCCGAGGCCATCACCACCGGCCGCCGCCCGGTCGAGCTGGCACCGTTCGACCCGCTGCGCTGATGGCGGCCGGCGCCGGCGGGGGGTACCTCCGCGCGTCCTGCACCGTGGATCTCGATGCGATCCGGGAGAACGTGGCGGCGTTGCGGGACCGGGCCGGGACGGCCGAGGTGATGGCCGTCATCAAGGCCGACGCCTACTCCCACGGCCTGGTTCCGGTTGCACGTGCGGCCCTGGACGGCGGGGCCGGCCGGCTCGGGGTGGCCGTGCTCGAGGAGGCGTTCGCCCTCCGGGCGGCCGGGGTGAGCGCCCCGGTGTTCGCTTGGCTGGCCACCCCCGGGGCCGACTTCCCACGAGCGATTGCGGAGGGCATCGACGTCGCCGCCTACAGCGTCTCCCAGCTGGAGGAGATCTCGCATGCCGCGGCGGCTGTCGGCGTTGCGGCTACTGTGCACCTCAAGGCCGACACCGGGATGTGGCGGGGTGGAGCGACCGGCGAGGACTGGCCGGAGCTGGTCACGGCGGCCTACCGGGCCGAACGCGAGGGCCTGATCGACGTCGCGGGCGTGTGGTCCCACCTCGCGTGCGCCGACGAGCTCGGCCATCCCTGCACCGGTCGGCAGCTGGCCGTCTTCGCGGAAGCCGTCGACGTGGCGGCCCGGGCCGGTCTGCGGCCCCGGCTGCGCCACATCGCCAACTCGGCCGCCACGCTGACACTGCCCGAGAGCCATTTCGATCTGGTTCGGCCGGGGCTGGCGATCTACGGACTCGACCCCATGGGCCCGGATCAGGAGCTGTCCGGCCCCGCGCTGCGGCCGGCGATGACGCTGGCGGCGCGTGTCGTCCAGGCCAAACGGGCACCCGCCGGCGCCGGCGTCTCCTATGGCCACCGGTACACGACCGCCAGGGAGACGACGCTGGTCGTCGTCCCGCTCGGCTACGCCGACGGGGTGCTGCGAAGTGCGAGCGGGCTGGGGCAGGTGATGGTCTCCGGTCGTCGGTACCGGATCGCCGGCCGGATCTGCATGGACCAGTTCGTCATCGATGTGGGCGACGATCCGGTGGCGCCCGGCGACGAAGTCGTGCTGTTCGGTCCCGGTGACCACGGCGAACCGACCGCACGAGCCTGGGCGCAGGCAGCCGGAACCATCCCCTACGAGATCGTGACCCGGATCGGTGCGCGCGTGCCGCGCGTCTATGTCGGGAACGGCGCTGCCCCAAGCGGCTAGTAGGGCTTTGTTAGGTGTGTCGTTCCCACTGATCCGGCGCTGCCTGTGATCTCGTTCGGGTCGTGACTCCGGAGGAGATGGCGCGGATCAGGCCGCGGCTGGAGGCGTTCGCGGCCGGGATGCTCGGTGGGTTGGCCCGGTCGGATCAGCGGGCCAAGGGCGAGCTGTACGTGCGTGGGCTGTTGCTGGACGGCAAACGCAAGTCGATGCAGCCGATGGCCGACCGCCTCGGTGTCGATCATCAGCAGTTGCAGCAGTTCGTCACGTCCTCGACCTGGGACTACGTCGAGGTTCGGGGCCGGCTGGCGCGGTGGGCGGGCGAGTTCATCGACCCACGCGCTTACGTCATCGACGACACCGGTTTCCCGAAGGACGGCGTGGACTCGCCCGGGGTGGCGCGGATGTACTCCGGGTCGCTGGGCAAGGTCGGGAACTGCCAGGTCGGGGTCAGCGTGCACGCGGTCACCGACTGGGCCTCCGCCGCGATCGACTGGCGGCTGTACCTGCCGCGCTCCTGGGACGACCTCGCGATCGATCACACCGACGACCCCGAGGCCGCGGGCGAGATCCGAGCACGTCGCGCCCGCAGCAAGATCCCGAATGAGGTGCGGCACCGGGAGAAGTGGCGTCAAGCCCTGGACATGCTCGACGAGATCACCGGTGACGCGCAGGCGGGCGCCTGGGGACTCGACCCGCGGCCCGTGGTCGCGGATGCCGGCTACGGCGACTGCACCGAGTTCCGCCTCGCACTCGAGCGACGCGGCATGCCTTACGTCCTGGCGGTCAAGGCCACGACCAGCGTCCATTCCGCCGATGTCGAGCCAGTGACCCCGCCCTACACCGGTCGCGGCAGACCACCGGTCCCGCGCTACCCCGACGCCCCATCCACCCTCGCCGCGCTCGCCCTCGCCGCGGGCCGGCGCGCGCTGCGCCGGGTCACCTGGCGCCACGGCACTCGCCGCGGTCCCGGGAACCCGACCGCGGCGATGACCTCCCGCTTCCTCGCCCTGCGAGTCCGCCCGGCCAACCGCGACATCCCCCGAGCCACCGACGGCACCCTGCCCGAGTGCTGGCTGATCGCCGAATGGCCGCCCGGCAAGGCCGAGCCCACCGACTACTGGCTCTCCACCCTGCCCACCGACACCCCACTACGAGAGCTGGTCCGGCTCGCGAAGATCCGCTGGCGCATCGAGCACGACTACCGCGAACTCAAAGACGGCCTCGGCCTCGACCACTTCGAAGGCCGTAGCTACCTCGGCTGGCACCGCCACGTCACCCTCACCGCCCTGGCCCAGGCGTTCTGCACATCCCTGCGCTACGACCCAAAAGCCCCTGCGCCGGCCTGACCCTCTACGCCGTCCTCCGCGAACTCCAGACCCTCCTCGGCCTCTGGACCGGCGCCTGCCACACCTGCCAACGCCCCTACCCAGACACGACCTAACAAAGCCCTACTAGTGCGGGGCCGCGATCAGGTTCCAGGCGCGCGTGGCGACGTGGAGGTTGAGCCGGTGATCGGCATCGCCGAGGTCGAAACCGCTCACCTCGCGGATTCGCTGGAGCCGGTAGCGCAGCGTGCTGCGGTGGATGGACATCCCGGCGGCCGTCTCGTCGTAGTTGCCGCCGCAATCCAGGTAGGTCGACAGCGTCCGCACCATCTCCGAGTGGTGCTGGGTGTCGTAGTCGAGCAGGGCTCCCAGCCATTCCCGGACGAACCGGTCGACCTCGGCGTCCCCGTCGCTGTCGCTGAGTACGCGGTAGAGGCCGAGGTCCTCGTAGGCGGTGATGCCTCCGGGATTGCGGGAGCGCTCCCGGGTGGCCACCGCGCGCTCGGCCTGCTGCCAGGAGCGCGGGTAGTCGGCAGGGCGCTCGCACTCCCCGCCGACCCCCATCGCCACCGCGGTCGAGCGCAGGTGCCGGCTGACGGCGGCGTGGATCTCGGCCCACCGGGGGTCCTCGCCCCAGCCGGCCGGGCGGTTGGCCAGCAGGATCACCGATCCGGACCGTCGGGTCAGCAACGACCCCGCGTCGAGGCCGCGGGCGGCCTGTCCGACGGCCTGGGCGACCGCCTCGTCACTCACCCCGCCACGGCCCCGGGCCACGATCACCCGGTGCGGCCGGTGCAGGTCGACGCCCAGCGTTCGGGCCCGGGTGACGGCGCCGTCCTCGTCGGTGCCGGTGATGAGATCCTCCACCAGGTCGCGGCGCAGCCGCAGCTCGACCTCGGCCAGCCCGTGCCGGTGGGCCAGCTCCATCGCCAGCATCGTGGCTCCCTGCTCCAGGGCGAGAACCTCGTGGGGCCCCGCGGTCCGCCCCGGGTCGACGAGGCTGAGCACCCCGAGCACCTCGTCGCGCGGCTGGGCCAGCGCGGTCAGCCGGTCCCGGTCGCGGACCGGGCAACCGTCGCGTTGGGCCCGCCCGAGGACGTCGGCGCGCTGCCGGGCCGGAACCTTGCGCGTGGCCTTCGGACGGCCGGGACCGGCCCAGGCCAACACGTTGCCGAAACGGTCCTCGGCCACGACCGGCAATCCCGTCAGATCGTGCACGGCGCGCACGATCCCTTCGGCCCGGTCGCCGGTCGCGGGCACCCGGTTGAGCATCTCGTGCACAGCGGCCCGGCGTCCGAGGTCCTCGACGGTCTCGTTCAACCGGGCGTTGACGCCGGCCAGCCGGTCACCCATCCGGCGCAGCTCGTCGGCCTGTTCCCGCTGCTCCTCCACGAGCATCGCGGTGGTCAGCGCGGCCCCGGCCTGCTCGGCGAGCACCCGCAGCAGGAAGAGTTCCTCCTCTCCCGGTTCGGCGTCCGCACCGAGCACCAGGTAACCCCGGAACCGGCCCAGGCCCGACAGCGGCAGCGCCCAGCCCCACTCGGCACCGGGGACCGGGACCGCGCCCTCGCGGGCGCCCAACGCCGTCAGCTCCGGGCTCGGCGGCCGGGGCGTCCCGATCAGCGAGAACTGCAGTTCGTCGTTCTCGACGAGGTGGACCGCCTCGGCGCGGGCGGACGACAGCGACGGGACGGAGGACGTGGCGAGCCGCAGGATCTCCTCCAGCCCGGCTCCACGAAACATCATCATGCCCACGACGACGAGGGCGCGTAGCGAGGACAGTTGCTCCCTGGCTCCGGAAGATTCCGCGAGTCCGATGGCGAACGTGCGGGGGTCGCTCATGTGCGGCCGTCCTCTCCGCCGCCGCGCTTCGCGCCGGCGAGCTTGTGCTCGAGGGTTTCTGCGAGCGCGGCCCAGGACGCCTGGAAGGTGGTCAGGCCGTCGCGCTCGAGCTTGCCCCATCGCGTCGTCGTAGTCGATGCCGAGGTTCGCCAGGGCGGTCATCACCGCGGCGGCGGCGTCGTAGCCGGGGCGGACCGTGTCGCCGCGCAGGACGCCGTGGTCGGCCACCGCGTGCAGCGTCGCTTCGGGCATCGTGTTCACCACGCCGCTGGTGACCAGGTCGAGGAGGTAGCGGGTGTCGGCGTAGGCCGGGTCCTTCACGCCGGAAGCCCACAAGGGCCGCTGCGGCTGGGCGCCGGCCTGGGCGAGCGTGTGCCAGCGGTCGGAGGTGAGGACCTCGTCATAGCTCTGGAACGCCAGCCGGGCGTTGACGATCGCGGCCGTGCCACGGATCGTCTTGGCCTCGACCGAGCCGATCGCGTCGAGGAGCTGGTCGATCTCGGTGTCGACGTCCTTTCCGTGCATGGCGTGGTGAGCCCTACCGGTGTGCTGGGCGTTCAGCTGTTCCATCACCCAGGGCGTGCAGGGCCAGTGTCGAATGGGCGTACGCGCCCCCGGCCCGCATCTCGGCGGCGACCCAGATCGCCTCCATGATCTCCTCGGGGCGTGCCCCTTTGCGGTGAGCGAGCTTGGTGTGCCCGGTGATGCAGTAGGGGCATTGCGTCACGTGCGCGACCGCCACGGCGATCAGCTGTTTGGTCTTCTCCGGCAGGGCGCCGTCGGTGAAGACGGCGCGGCTGAAGTTCTCGAACGCATCGTGGATCTTTGGGGCCAGTTCCTTGCGTCGAGCGGCGAGCTCAGGTGCCGCCGCCGGGTACATACCCTCGGTCATCACTGTTCTCCATCCATCGTATTGCGACATAAGTAGTGGAGTCGGACGGTCCGCGGGGCAGCGCCGTCAGCGTCGAGAACGGGATCTTCGGCCGGTCCCGTTGGCGCCGGGTTTGATGACGACGACCGGGCAGGCGGCGTGTGCGGCCACGTAGTGGCTGACCGAGCCGAGCAGCGCTCCGAAGATCCTTCCGTAGCCCCGGGAGCCGACCACCAGCAGTTCGGCGCCCGCGGCCCTCTGCATGAGCACCTCGGCGGGGTGCCCCTGGACGGGCGCGGTGCTGATCGTGGCGTCATCGGCCGCGACGCCGGTATCGGCGAGGGCCGACACGAGGATCTTTTCGGCGGTGATCACCGGATGAAAGTCGCCGTCCGTGCGCGTGTCGCCGACGGTCGACTCCACCGGGAATTCCCAGGCGGTCACCGCATGTACCGCCAGGCCGCGGATGGAGGCTTCCCGCACCGCCCAGCGCAGGGCGGCCAGCGATCCGGGTGATCCGTCGACGCCGACCACGATCCTGGCCTCCTGCGGTTGCGGGTCCGCGCCGGGCGGGGTGGCCATCAGTCGGTCCCCGGTTCGGCGGTGAGCAGGTCCGCGAGCACGGCGGCCTCGCTGGTCTCGGGGTTCCGGGCGGCGGTGAGCAGGGTCAGCGTCCGCTGCTGCGCCAACTCGCGCAGGTGCTGCAGTGCTTCGGCCCGCCCGGGATCGTCGAGTTCGGTCCGGTAGCGGCGTCTGAACTCGGCGAACCGGTCCGGGTCGTGGCCGTACCACGTGCGCAACGCCGCGGACGGGGCGATCTGCTTGCACCATTCGTCCAGGTCGGCCCGGCTCTTGGTCAGACCGCGTGGCCAGAGGCGGTCGACCAGCACCCGGGTGCCGTCCTCGGCTGTGCGCGCGTCGTAGACCCGGCCGACCCGTACCCGGGGCGGTCCTGGCATCCTCGGGCTCCTCTCGTCACTGTCGGCGCCGGCCCCAGGGGTGATCGACCGCGGGAACCGGCGGCCCCGCTCGTTCACCGGAGCGGCGGGAGGGCGAGCGTTCTCGGTCGGCCGGTGGTCGAGTCCGGCTCTGATCGTGGCGGTCACGCTAGGTCTCCTCATCTCGTGCAGACGTGGGCGTCCCGGAGCGGGCTCGCGGTGACACCTGGGCCTCCGCTGCTGCCCGCGGCGGGGCGGCCGACCGGCGGGTGGCGATCTCGGCGTCGGTCAGGGGGCGCGGGCCGATCAACAGCACGACGCAGAGCGTCAGCCCGGCGACCGCGGTGAGCATGTTGGTGCCCGGGTGGTGATCAGGAGGTCTGCCATGCGGCGCGGCCCCGAAGGACCGGACCCGCTTCGGATCCTCGATCAGCAGCCGACGTTCGATCTCGAAGAGCAACTCCCGGTCGCGGTCATCGAGCACGACGCACCTCCTGGGCGCCCCTGCCCCGTCCTGGGGGCCGGGTAATCTCACTATTTGTATCGTAAAACGATATATATTGGGTGGCTGGCCCCTAACAGCCCCGCCGGAGCTGGTCAGGACGTGCGCAGCTACTCGACCAGTTCAGGGAGGGGAGGACCGTGGTTTCGCTGATCGTGAAGTCCCGGCTCGCGAACCGCGGCGTCATCGTCTGATCCTTCGCCGGGTCCGTCCGGTGACGCCGGGCGCAGGCGCCCGCCCTCGTTCTCCCAAACCAGTTCGGCCGTCGATACCAGGTCATCGCTCACGTGGGCCCTCCTCGATGTCGTACTGGACCGCGTGCGCAGCGACCTCCGAGGGCGTCGTCCGGGCGCGGCCCGAACGTCTGACGGCGTGCGCCTCGGCGCGGAAGCGCTCCACCATGTGCGGGTGGTGCAGCTCGAACGCGGGGCGCTCGGAGCGGATGCGGGGCAGCTCGGTGAAGTTGTGCCGCGGCGGCGGGCAGGACGTGGCCCATTCCAGCGAGTTGCCGTGACCCCACGGGTCGTCCACGGTCACGATCCGCCCGAAGCGGTAGCTCCTGAACACGTTCCAGATGAACGGCAACGTCGACGCGCCGAGCACGAACGCGAAGATGGAGGAGATCGTGTTCAGCACGGTGAACCCGTCGGTGGGCAGATAGTCGACGTAGCGGCGGGGCATGCCCTCGTTGCCCAGCCAGTGCTGGACCAGGAACGTGCCGTGAAAGCCGATGAACGTGGTCCAGAAGTGAAACTTGCCCAGGGTCTCGTCGAGCATTCGGCCGGTCATCTTCGGGAACCAGAAGTAGATGCCGGAGTAGGTGGCGAACACGATCGTGCCGAACAGCACGTAGTGGAAGTGCGCCACCACGAAGTAGGTGTCGGTGACGTGCCAGTTCAGCGGTGGGGAGGCCAGCAGCACCCCGGTCATCCCGCCGAACAGGAACGTGGCGGCGAAGCCGACGGCGAACAGCATCGGCGTTTCGAACGTCAGCTTCCCGCGCCACATGGTGCCGATCCAGTTCACGAACTTGATGCCGGTCGGCACGGCGATCAGGAAGCTGGTGAGCGAGAAGAACGCCAGCAGCACCGCGCCGGTGGCGAACATGTGGTGTGCCCACACCGCCGCGGACAGCATCGCGATCGCCAGCGTCGCGAACACCATGCCCTTGTAGCCGAACAGCGGCTTGCGGGAGAACACCGGGAAGACCTCGGTGACGATGCCGAAGAACGGCAGCGCGACGATGTAGACCTCGGGGTGGCCGAAGAACCAGAACAGGTGCTGCCACAGGATCGTCCCGCCGTTGGCCGGGTCGAACACGTGAGCCCCGAGGTGCCGGTCGGCCAACAGTCCGAACAGGGCCGCGGTGAGCACCGGGAACGCGAGCAGGATCAGGATCGCGGTGACGAAGATGTTCCAGGTGAAGATCGGCATCCGGAACATCGTCATGCCGGGAGCGCGCAGGCAGACGATGGTGGTGATGAAGTTGACCGCGCCCAGGATCGTGCCCAGGCCGGCGACGATGAGACCGGTGATCCACAAGTCGGCGCCGGCGCCGGGCGAGTGGATCGCCCCCGACAGTGGGCTGTAGCCGGTCCAGCCGAAGTCCGGCGCGCCGCCCGGAGTCAGGAAACCCGAGAGCACGATCAGCCCACCGAACAGGAACAACCAGTAGGAAAACGCGTTGAGTCGCGGGAACGCCACGTCCGGGGCGCCGATCTGCAGCGGCACGATGTAGTTCGCGAAGCCGAACAGGATCGGCGTCGCGTACAGCAGCAGCATGATCGTGCCGTGCATGGTGAACAGCTGGTTGTACTGCTCGCTCGACAGGAACTGCTGCCCGGGCACCGCCAGCTCCCCGCGCATCAGCAGCGCCATCGCCCCGCCGGCCAGGAAGAAGCCGATGCAGGTGACCAGGTACAGGATCCCGATGTCCTTGGGATCGGTGGTCCGCAGCATGTGCAGCAGCCGGGACCCCGTGCTCGACCGGCGCGCCGGGTGCGGGCGCGAGGCGATCGGTTCCGGTTCGACGGCGGTCACGACGGGCCCTGCTGTGGATGTCGTGGCTCGATGGTGACGACCTCGCGGGCCTGCTCACCGTGCAGCCGGCGGCGGATCGAGCCGGCGATCCGGATGGCCTGGCCCGGGCTCATCGTTCCGCCACCGCGTGCGCTACCGCTGCCGCATCCGGAGCGGCGGGATACACCGCCCGGCCGGCCGGGACAGCACCGTTCGTCCGCGCAGGGGCCGTGGGGGGCGCCGGCTCGGATGGGGCCGTCGCGGCGGTGCTCGCCGCGGTGGTGGTCTCGGGCGGTGTTGCGCGTTCGAGGAAGCGGAGCAGTTCGACGGGGAAGGGCAGCACGAGGGTGGAGTTCTTCTCCGCGGCCACCTCGACCACGGTCTGCAGCAGCCGCAGCTGCAGCGCGGCCGGGTGCTCGGCCATCACCTCGGCGGCCTCGGCCAGCTTCCGGGAGGCCTGCAGCTCACCATCGGCGGTGATCACCCGGGAGCGGCGTTCCCGTTCGGCCTCGGCCTGGCGCGACATGGAGCGTTTCATCGACTCGGGCAGCGCCACGTCCTTGATCTCGACGCGGTCGATGTGCACGCCCCAGCCGACGGCCGGGTTGTCAATCATCAATTCCAGGCCCTGGTTGAGCCGTTCCCGGTTGGACAGCAGGTCGTCGAGCTCGCTCTTGCCGATGATCGAGCGCAGCGAGGCCTGCGCGACCTGCAGGACCGCCGAGCCGTAGTCCTGCACGTCCACGGCTACCCGGACCGGGTCGACGACCCGGTAGTAGAGGACGGCGTCGACGCGGACCGTGACGTTGTCGCGGGTGATGCCGTCCTGGGCGGGCACGGGCTGGGTGATGATCTGCATGTTGACCTTCTGCAGCCGGTCGGCGACCGGCGCGATCAGCGCCAGTCCGGGGCCGCGGGTCCCGGGGCGGACCCGGCCGAAGCGGAACACGACGCCCCGCTCGAACTGGGTGATGACCCGCACGCTCGACCCGAGCAACACCAGGGCCAGGGTCATGACCGCGATCAGTACGTAGATGGTGATCATCGTGTCGCCCTCCGGCGTCTCGTCCCCGATCCGGCCGGCCCGAATCTCGTTACGGATCGACAGGGGCCGTCACCTCAGCTGAACGTTCTCAGGCTCGAGCAGGCCCGTCATGGGGGCTGTCGGCGCGTGTCATTCGAGTACTGCCAGGCCAACCAGATCAGTCCGGTCCCGGCGGCGAAGGCCAGCGCGCCGCCGAGCGACCCGGCCGCCAGCATGAGTGCGAAGAGCAGTACCGCGACCACGATCGCGATCGTGGCCGAGCCCCCGAGGTGCTTGCGGTCCAGGCGCTGCGCGCGCGCGTCGAACGACCGGGGGAACTCCGGGTCGTCGGCCATGAACTGGCGTTCGAGCTCCCGCAACGCCTTCCGCTCGTGATCACTGAGCACGACGCACCTCCTCACATGGGGCCGCTCGACCCGGCGCCCGAGGCGTCGGTGGACGACATCCCGGATCCGACGGCGGCGAGCGACACGAGCACGACGGTCGCTCCAACCGGGTCGCGTCCGGCTAGCCCCAACATGCCTCGACGGCCGGGCCCACGGCACCGGTGCGACCGGCCAACTTCACCCCGGCTCAGATGCCGGTGCCCGGCAACCGGGCGACCGCCACCGACCGGCGCGGCTCCTCATCCCGGCTGGCCGGGGCTGCGCCCCGCCACACGCCGCGTCCTAGCCCCCCCGACCTAGCCCACCCGAGGCCGGCCGGCCCCCGCGGTCCTACCGATCCGGATCCCGAACAGACCGGCACCAGCATCGGTTCTGCCGGACGTCGGCAAGCTGCACCTCGCCAAGTCGGCCGAGGGTGTCCGCTGCCGCGACCGGATCGGCAAGGCAGCGTGGTGGTTGACGAGCAGCGCCCGCTGCCAGCGCAGACACCGCGCCGGCTGGCCGCCCGGTCCGACCGGCGGGCCCCACAGCGCTGGACCACCGCATCCGAGCGCACGGTCGCACCGATCAGGAGGCTCATCGATGACGTCGCACGATTCATCAGACACCGCCCGAGCGGAGGTCCTCGTATGCCGGTCGGCGGTCCTGCGTCTCCGCGCGGGCCAAGAAGCCCGCTCGGCCGGAGGCGACCTGGCCCCGGTGCTGGACCGGCTGCTGAGCGCCGTGAGCCTCGAGCTGGAGAGCGACCGCGAGTCGATCCCGACGGCAGTGCGATGCGCCGCGGTGCAGCTCGCCGAGCACCTCGTGCAACGGTGGTCCTCGGGTCCCGTCCCACGCGGCGCCGTCGGCGGTCACGAGCCGATTCGGCGCCCACCGTCCGACCGCCGCCGGTCCACCGCGACCGATCGCGGGTCGGCTGTCCCCTTCACCCGGTCGATACGCCTCGGCCGCATGGGATGACCGCGCAGCTGCGGCAACCCCGAAACCCCGAACCGAATCGACAGGAGGACCGGCCGATGCCGATCAACACACAGCGAGCCTGGACCGAACAAACCTACGACCGGGCCCGGGTCGAACTGGCGCTGCTACTGATGGAGCGCGCCACGGGCTCGCGCCGAGTACACAACGAACCAGAACAGCGGGAGCTTCGGATCCGGCAGCTGCAGGAACTCCTCAGGAACGCTGCCGGCGGTCGCGAGCGCCCGACGACGGCGTCGCGGAGCCGGGCATGGTGCTGACCGTGCACTACGAGGCGGCAGACCTCACCGAGCCGTTCCTGCTCGCTGACCGGGAGGAATCCACCCACGACGATGACCTCCCGATCTACTCGCCCCACTCGCCGCTGGGCACGACGCTCACCGGCGCCGGGCAGGGGAACCGACGTGAGTACCGGATCCCGGGCGGCGAGACGATGACGCTCACGCTGGTGACGGCGCTCCCGTACCGCCGTCGGAGTTCCCCCGCGCCCCCCACACAGCACCGCGTCCTGGCCTCGACGCCCGAAGCGAGCACTCACGCGGCTCCGGCCGTCGCCCCGGCCGTGCCGTCCACCGTCGCGGTGTCGCATGGCCATCCATCCTTCGCAACCCCTGACCTGGAGTTTCTATGGTTCGGTCACGTACCGCACCTGCCCGTGGTAAGCCTCTGACCGCAGCCCGATGCGATCTCCTGGCCGCGCGCGTGCCCGTTCTGCGAGCGGCGTTGGTGCGCCAGCGCAACTTCCGTCGTGAGCAGCTCGCTCAGCCCGACGCTCACCGGCGCCGGGCAGGGGAACCGACGTGAGTACCGGATCCCGGGCGGCGAGACGATGACGCTCACGCTGGTGACGGCGCTCCCGTACCGCCGTCGGAGTTCCCCCGCGCCCCCCACACAGCACCGCGTCCTGGCCTCGACGCCCGAAGCGAGCACTCACGCGGCTCCGGCCGTCGCCCCGGCCGTGCCGTCCACCGTCGCGGTGTCGCATGGCCATCCATCCTTCGCAACCCCTGACCTGGAGTTTCTATGGTTCGGTCACGTACCGCACCTGCCCGTGGTAAGCCTCTGACCGCAGCCCGATGCGATCTCCTGGCCGCGCGCGTGCCCGTTCTGCGAGCGGCGTTGGTGCGCCAGCGCAACTTCCGTCGTGAGCAGCTCGCTCAGCCCGACGCGCACGAGCCAAGCGGTAGGACATCGACGCCGCCCGCGGGTCGGGGTGCGGCCTGCGACACGCCGCCGGCGGTGCGTGAGGTGCAGGCCCTCGTCGAGGCCGGCGCCCGACGCGCGCTCGATGACATCGAGCTCGCGCTGGCCAGGATCCGGACCGGCGACTACGGCCGCTGCCGTGCGTGCGGTGCCGGTGTCCCCCCTGTCCTGCTCGAGGCGATTCCCCAGACCACGCTGTGCCTGTGCTGCCATCATCGGCTGAGCGACGGCGCCGAAGGCCGGGTTCTGGCTCCTCGCCGCACGCCGACGAGGGCCGTCAGCGCCCGGTCATCCTCCACCGTCGCCCGACCCGGGCCGCCGGGGGCTGGCGACGCGACGCCGTCGGGCTGATGCGGCACCTTGCCGCGTCCGCCGCCTCCGGCGTCCGCCGTCTACCGGGCAGTGTGGATCGAACACGCGGAGCGTGTTCGGGTGCCACCCTGACCGGATCGTGATCGTCGAGGTGGAGGTTCCGGGATGCAGAAGATGTCGTTGACGGCCCTGGCCCGCGAGCAGCTGCTGGCTGCGCGCTCGGCGGCGAGCGGGCGCAGCGCGAAGACCGTGTTCGGCGGGCATGAACAGGTGCTCCGGCAGACCGTGATCGCGCTGGCGAGCGGCCAGGCGCTGGAGGAGCACGACAGTCCCGGGGAGGCGACTCTGCACGTGCTGCACGGACGGGTGCGCCTCGATACGGCTGATGCGTCGTGGAACGGCTCCGCGGGTGATCTGCTGATCATTCCCCCGGCCAGGCACGGCCTGACGGCGCTCGAGGACGCGGCGGTGCTGCTCACGGTGGCGAAGATCGGCTGACCGGCGAGAGTTCGGTGCGCCGCAAGGACGGCATGCCGAATGCGCGGCCAGGCGCGATCCGCACGCCCTATCCAGGAGGGGGGACCTGGACTCCGCCCATCATCCGCGTCCGGAATCGACGGGGCAGGAGTGGCCGTCAGCCACGAACGCCGCAGCCATATTGCCGCGGGTCGGCTCGATCCGTCCCGGCTGCGCCAGATGGGCGGGGCAGGCGGCTTCCTCGCACCACTCACGGTTGCCGATCGCTCAGCGCCGTTGCCCCCTCGACGGTGCTGTCCTCGGGTTCGTCGTGCCCGGCCGGAAGCGCGAGGGTGGTGTCCTCGCGGCGGAGCTCGTCGCGATGCAGCGCGCTGAGGCGGGCCAGGGTCTGCTCGCCGTCCTGGTCACCAGCACGCGCACCGCGCGCGTCGTCCGGATGCGGCGCGCGCTCCACGAGCCCCTGCGCCTGCGCCCCGTCGTCCTCGGCCGGCAGTGCATCGTGCTCCGCCATCCCCGAATTTGTATCGGAACACGATATATCCTGGTACGATAGAAGCTGATCGCAGCCGGATCGAACGTGCCAGGCGGGTGCCCTCCGACGGAGGTGTTTCGTGATCAGTGATCACGAGCGCAAGATGGGGCGGGAGCTCGAACGCCAGTTCATGGCTGACGCCCCGGGGTTTCCCCGGTCGTTCGACGCGCGCAGCGCCTGGACCGCAAACACCTCGGGATGTCGGCCACGGCCGGCCGGGCACATCCCGCCGCTCCGAATGCGGCAGCGGTGGCGGAGCGATGAGCCCGGGCCGGGGGCGGGCTCCCGTCGTCGTCGCGATCGATGACGCCGGCTCGGCCGACGATGCGGTGGACTGGGCGAGCGCCGAGGCCGCGACTCGCGGGTGCCCACTGCGCGTCGTGCACGCCGTCAACCCGCCGCTACCCGCCGACCCCTACGGCGTCATCCCGCCGCTGGACAGCCTCCTCACGGCCCGGATGAGGGCCGAGTCCATACTGCGGGAAGCGGTGGCCCGCGCCCGCTCGGTCGCATCCGACCTCGAGGTGTCTGCGCGGCTGCGGCTGGGCACCCCGGCCCGGGCCGTGCTTGACGAAGCCGCGGGTGCGCGGCTGCTCGTCCTGGGCAACCGCGGCCCGCGCGGTCTGCTGGCCAGATCAGTCTCGATCCAGATCGCCGCGCACGCCTGCTGCCCGGTCGTCGTCATCCGACCGCCGCAGGGCGCGGGCGATCCCGGTTGGTCACCGCCCCGCGTCGTCGTGGGCGTCGACGCAGCGTCGTCGTGCACGCCCGCGGTCGGCTTCGCGTTCCAGGCCGCCCGGCAACGCGGCGTTCCCCTCGCCGCCGTACATGCCTGGACACCGGACCGACCCGCCGATCTCGAGGCGATATCCGGTCCCCCGGCCATGGCCGAAGTCCTCGCGGGCAGGATCCTCGAGCGCGCGCTCGACCGCTGGCGATCCGAGTTCGCCGGCGTCCCGGTCGTCACCACGCTCGTGCGCGGCGATCCCGCTCACGCGCTGGTCGCCGAATCCCGCGGGGCCGCCCTGCTCGTCGTCGGGTCCCGAGGCCGAGGACACGTGCTGGCAGCGATGCTCGGTTCGGTCAGCCGATCCGTTCTACGCCACGGCCACAGCCCGCTCGCGATCATCCGTCACGACAGCGCGCTGACAGCGCAACCCCCCGCCGGGCGTGTCGCGGATTCGGTCCCTGAACGCGATCAAGTATCGGACCACGACAAGGGCCCCCGACGCCGGAGCACCTCGAGGAACCGGCGATGGCCGGCGTAGACAGCAGCACCAGTCCTCATTGCCATGCGTCGGCAGTTGCTGTGCCATGGGGCGCATTGACCCGGCGGAGGGACGGAGCGGCGGCCGTGACGGACCGAGGTGAGCAGCGCCCGGGCACGCGAGCCGAATCACCGACGGCGGATGAATCGTGGCTGATCGAGGTAGCGCAGGCCGCCGCCCGCGAGGCGGGCGACGTCCCGGTTGAGCTCCTCGGCGACTACCTGACGCTGCTGGCCGATGCCGCCACCACCGGACGCAAGCCCCACCCATCCGAACTCGACGCGGTGGAAATGCTGGGAAGGAGGGCCGCCGAGCTCGGAGTGTCGGCGGGCAGCGCGGTGCAGCTCTACCTCTCGGCTGCCCGGCGGCTGTGGGGAGAGCTTCCGATGGTGATCCGCTCGCGGGACAACAGGGCGGTGCGGGCCGCCGCTGAAGCGGTGCTGCACGTGGTCGACGCCGCGGTCGCCCGCCTGGCCGAGGGCTACACCGAGGCCCGCCGGCAGATGGTGCGATGGGAGGAGACGCTGCGCCGCGAGTTCATCGAGGACCTGCTGCGCGGCGACGCCGATGTGGGTCGGCTGGTGGAACGGGCCGAGCCCTTCGGACTGGACATGGCCCGCCCGCACCAGGTGGCGTTGGCCGCGCCCACCGGGCGACTCGCCGCCGAGGCGGCGATCAGCTCCCTGGAACGCGCGGTCGTGCACCGGGTCGGCGACCGCGATGTGCTGGTGGCCACCAAGGATGGCTGGATCGTCGTCGTGGCTCCCGCCGACGCAGACGTGCCGTCCCCGCCCCGACCCCGGGCGGGGACGACGAAGCTCGGCGACTTCATACTCGCCGAACTCAACCGTTCACCCCGCGGCCGGCCGTGGCGAGTCACCGTGGGGCGGCCCTACCCGGGCTCCTACGGAATTCCCCGCTCGTACGAAGAAGCCCGGGAGGGCCTGACCATGGCTGTGCGGCTGCACCTGGACACCCCGGTGATCCACGCCGAGCAGTTGCTCATCTACCGGGTGCTCCTGCGCGATCAACCCGCCATCACCGACCTGGTCCAGTCGGTGCTGGGCACACTGGTCCAGGCGCAGGGCGGAGCCGAACCGCTCCTGGCCACCCTCGATGCCTACTTCGCCACCGGCTGCGTCGCCACCGAAGCCGCGCGGCGATTGCACCTGTCCGTCCGCGCGGTCACCTACCGGCTTGACCGGATCAGGACGCTCACCGGCTACGACCCCACCGATCCCGCGCAGCGCTTCACCATCCAGGCCGCGGTGCTCGGCGCGAGGTTGCTCGGCTGGCCCGAACACGACCTGACCGCACCGCGCTGATTCCCCGAGCTGCTCCAGCACGCCGTGCTCGAGGGGAGGACATCGTGGTGAACCTCCGGGACGGCTGGGCGCCCTTCCCCGACGCCGGCCATCCCGGAGGCGGCGCCCTATCATCAGATCGAGCCACTGTTCGAAATTCGGTCGGAGCAGGTTCCCGCTGACCCGCCCCGAGGGCCGCGGTGCCGGCCCGAGCCGGGCGACCCCGGCCAACCGGTCCAGGTAGGCGGCCCGATCGCCTCCGGTGAGCGCGACGAGCTCGGCGCCCGCAGCATCCCGATCCCGGGCAGACTGGTGATCACCGCGGCGTCCCGGTGCGCGCGGAAGCGGACCGCGATCAACCGGCCGAGCTCGGCGAGCTCGGCGAGCTCGGCGTCGCGGGTCAGCAGCGACCGGACCAGCGGTGGCCCCTTGCCGACGGTGATCGTCGGGCCGGTCGGCAGTGAGCGCCGGGTCGTGGCCGAGGCCCGCAGGTGAGCAGCAGGCTGCTGGTCGTCGACGTCGTGCGAGTAGCGGACGAATCGGACTGGGCGACACGCGGCTGCCTCATCAGTTTTGGTGAAGTTCATTGGTCTCGTGGCGCGTTTCTGGCGGCGCTCCTAGCCCTGACCTGCATCAACAGCACCTCAGCGACAGGCGGGCCTCGCGACAGGCTCTGTCATTCGGAGTCTGCCTGTTACGGCATCCGGCCCAGCGGCGATACCTGGAGCAAGACGCTACGCAGCGTTTCACCGGGAGGTTCTCCCGGCTCCCTTCGGCTCCGAACAGGACCATCATGCGAAAGATCATGTTCGTCACCCCGATCATCGCCAGCGCCGCGCTGGTGCTGCTGACCGCGGGCCCGGCCTCCGCGCAAACGGACACCTCCTTCGAGGTGGCCGCCGGTACCCTCGCCGTCGCCGATCCGGCGAGCGTGGTTCTGCCGGGCGTGACGGCCAGGGTGGGCACCCAGACCGTCTCGGGCCCGCTGGGTGAGGTCTCGGTGACCGACAACCGCGGCGGGACCGCTGCGTGGGCCGCGCAGGTGAGCTCCACGGCCTTCACCGGGCCGAACTCCACCTCCGTGCCGGCCACCGCGGTCAGCTACAGCGCCCCTGCCCCCACGTCCACCGGTACCGTCACCCTGACGGCCGCGGCGTCGCCGGACCTCAGCGTCGCGGCGGCGGTGGTGAGTGCCAGCGCCGTGTCCGGCGCCAACACCGCGGCCTGGAACCCCACGATCACCATCACGGTGCCCGGGGGTGCGCTGGCCGGGGCCTACACCGGCACGATCACCCACTCGGTCGCCTGAGCGCGGCGCAGCGGACACCGAAGCGAGTCATCATGCGGAGATTGGTTCTCGCATCGGCGCTGGTGATCGCGGCGTGGGCCGCGGTCACCGGCACCGCCGCCGCCGCCCCGGCCGCCGTGGCCGGGCCGCTGCCGAGCCAGGCGCCGCCGGCGCCGGGCGGGCTGGGGGTGCGGCTGCTGGAGGCTCCCACCAGCGCGCGGGACGACCCGCGGGCCCGGCAGTACATCGTGGACCACCTGGCGCCGGGCGCGGTCATCCACCGCCGGATCGAGGTGTCGAACACCACCGCCGCGCCGATGCGGGTCGCGGTGTATCCGGCCGCGGCCGGCATCACCGACGGGGCGTTGGTCGGCGCCGTCGGGCGCACCGCCAACGACCTGTCGTCGTGGACCACTCTCGACCAGGGCGACCTCGAGCTGGCCCCGGGCGCCCGGGCCACCCCCACCGTGACCGTGACCGTGCCGGCGGATGCCGCACCGGGGGAGCAGTACGCGGTGGTGTGGGCCGAGGCCAGCGCTCCCAACCCCTCCGGGGTCACCCTGGTCAACCGGGTCGGCATCCGGATGTATGTGTCGGTGGGCGCCGGCGGCGCCCCGGCGTCCAGCTTCAGCGTGGACTCCCTGACCGCGCAGCGGGCCCCTGACGGCCGCCCGGTGGTGACCGCCCAGGTGCACAACACCGGCGGGCGCGCCCTGGACCTGGCCGGCACCCTGTCACTGTCCGACGGACCCGGCTCGCTGAGCGCCGGCCCGTTCCCGGCGCAGGTGGCCAGCACGCTGGCGCCCGGCCAGTCCGGGACGGTGAACATCGCGCTGGACGAGCAACTGCCGGACGGGCCGTGGAACGCCACCATCAACCTCAAAAGCGGGCTGCTCGAGGAGAACTACCAGGCCCGCATCCAGTTCCCGACCGGCCCGGGCGCCGGGGCACCGGTCGGCGTGCAGAAGATGCTCGGCGAGCACCTCGGGATCCTGATCGGCGCGCTGCTGCTGGCCCTGGCCGCCGTGGCCGTTGTGCTCCTTCTCCGCCGCCGCGGCAAGGACGGCCGACACACCGCCTGACCCGGACCATCCTCGGCAGATCGTTCACGGGACGGCCCGGATCACCCGCGCCCGCGGTGCCGCAACACCCGCATCCCGACGTTCGGTCGTCGCCACGGTGACCGTCTTCAGCCAGGTAGGGAAGGATCATGAACCACCCACGGGCACCGATGGGCAAGCGCTGGGCGCTGCGGTCGGCCGGGCTGCTCACCGCGGCCCTGGCCCTGGTCGGGCTGCCGACCCCCGCCGGCGCCACCACCCCACCATCGGGCGAGGGCGAGGCCGGCGCCGCCGCTACCGCGGCGGCAGCCGGCTCCGCCGCGCCCGGCCCGGCGACCCTGGCGGTCACCGTCGGGCCCGCGGCGCAGACCGTGCAGGAAGGGACCACCGCGACCTTCACCGCGGCGATCACGAGCCGGTCCCCGGTCACGATCCGCTGGCAGACCGCGACCACACCGACCGGTCCGTGGACCGACCTCGAGACGTCGGCCGCCACGGTGTTCACGCCGACGGCCACCACCAGCATGGACGGCCACCTGTTCCGCGCGACCGCCAGCAGCGGCCAGCAGGCCACGAGCTCACCACCGGCGCTCCTGCACGTGCACCCCGCCGACCCCCCGCCGAGCACCACCGTCCCACCCAGCCCGGCAAGCGCCTGCCCCTCACCTGCCCCGACACCCGCTACCGAACCCGGCGCACCATGCCCCGGCCCGACACCCCCGGCCGCGTCACCGTCGGCTGCGCCCGCGGCCTCCGTGCCCCCTTCGGCCACCGCACCACCGTCGGCCGGGCCGGCACCCGCAACCCCGACGACCACCGCGACCGGGCAGCACTTCGGGACGGTCGGAACAGCGGTCATAGAACTCGGGCAGGAACAAACCGCTACCGGCCACAATTTCACGCCCGGAACCCTGGTGAAAGTGAGCCTCGAACCCGCCGGAATCGACCTTGGAACCCACGTAGCCGGCCCCGATGGGACCGTCGCCCTCCGCTTCGCCACCACACTCCTGACACCCGGAACCCACACCGTCAGATGGACCCCCGTCCCATCCTCGGAGCGGGCGGTGTGGCGCAGGGTGCCGCCGCCATAGCGGGTGCGGCGGCCCCCGCTCCGCGATGTCCGATGCGGATTGGCCGTGCACGCGGGGTGCACCGACACCCTGGGCCTGGCCTCGGACCCGATCTGCGACCGCTCGGCCCGGTCCGCCACGGTGGACGTCGAGGTCGAGGACGACGTGCCGGAGTCCTATGAGGAGCATCAGGTGGCCGACGTGCTGTGCATGGAACCGGTCGCGATGAGCGCTGACGACGAGCGCTTCGACGCGAAGACCACCGTCCTCATCGAGAAACGTGACCCACCACATCGACGAGGCGGAGCAGGAGTGGTTCCCGCAGATGCGTGAGGGGCTGGGTCGCAAGAAGCTCGGGAGATCGGGGCGGAGATGCTGGAACTGAAGAAGGCCCCGCGCCGGCCCGAGCAGCCGGCCGCGCCGAAGAAGGCGGTTGACGCCGTCCTCGCCTGAACCGGCGGCCGACGCGGGCCGGCTGGAGATCGTGCCCGTCGACGACGAGGCGGTGTTCTGAGACAACCGCTCCGGCGTCCTGCGTGCGGGAGCCGCCGTCGCGGATCCCAGCCTGGTTCGGCCACGACGTGCCCGGCGCCCACCTGCTCGAGTCCGACCTCGAACGCGACACGCCGCACCTGCCCACGGTGATCAGCCGCACGCGCGCCACCGCCTTCCTCACCGGCACCCGTTCGGCCGGTGCGCCCACCGCGACGCTCGGCACCGTCCTCTCCGTGATCGACACAGACGACGATGCGTCCAGGGCGTGCTGTCGACCTGACTTCAACCCTCGAGTTATCTATAGTGATAACTATAGATTTACTGACTTGTAGGGGGAGAAGAGATGGTCGATGTGATGCAGATGCCAGCTCGAAGCACCGGCGTTGAGCCCGGAGGGCAGGTCGAGCCGTTCACAGCCCAGCCGCTCGATGTACAGCGGGTGCTCGACGCGCTCTACGGCGACGATGAGGACGACGACGATGCGTGACGCCGCCGTCCATGCCAGGCCCTGGGGCCGACGATGAGCTGGCCCGCGCCGATAACGCAGCCCAGGAGCAGCTGACCGATCAGAACCGGGTGATCTGGACTGATCGGTGGAACGCGCCGACCCACGCCCCGAAGGGGCCTACCCGCCCGGGCCGGCCGCGGGCCCCGGCGAGCCCGGGCGGTCATCGAATGATCCGCACCGCGATGCCGAAGTCGAGGTCGGCCCAGGCGTTGTCCGCGGTGACCGTGGTCAGCGCCAGGCCGGCGGCCGGCGCCAGGCAGCATCGACAGCCAGGGGCGGACCGGCCGCGCGGGTGCACGCCCAGCTTCGTGGCGGTGACCGCGTCGGCTTCGTCGCGCAGCCAGGCCGGCACCGTGGCGGCGTCCAGAACGGCGGTCACCGCTGGTCCTCGCGGGCTGCTTCCGCGCGCGGCGCCCGGCGATCAGCTCGGTCACGACCGACCCTTCGCCGGTCCCGGCCGCCGTGACGTCCCGGCGGATGCGGTCGGCGAGCTGCTCGCGGGTTTCGCTCACCGCGCGCCCGGCCTCCACGTACACCCCAGCGGCACCCCGGCCTCGATCCCCGCTGCCCGCCGGATCTGCGCCGGGACCGTCACCCCACCGGTGCGTCCGCCGTGGGTCCGATCATCGCGTTCCCGTCGGTGAGGACGGTTGCCCGGACACCATCGCCACCCGCCGGCGGGCAGCCGCGGGCCGGACCGGTGGGCAGGTGCGGCCTTGACACTCGGTCGTGTCCTAGATCACACTCCGCCACACCACCCGGCGGGACCGGTCACTCACCCGATGGCCGTGACTCGACGCAGCTGACCTCGACGATCAGTGGAGTGCCGTTGAGAACCTGCCTGGAACAGCACGCTCCGCCGGAGCGGACCACGTCTTCCCCTGCCGGCAGACCCTGCCGCAGGTAGTACGCGACCAGGAGAGCCAACCGGAAGGAGAGGCATGTCCAGCGCGCAGCAGAACACTGCAGCCACCGGCGCCGAACCGGGCACCGAGTTCGACGCGGTCCTCGTGGGGGCCGGGTTCTCGGGGCTGTACATGCTCCATCGCCTGCGCGACGCGCTCGGACTCTCGGTGCGGGTCTTCGAAGCGGCGGACGACGTCGGCGGCACCTGGTACTGGAACCGCTACCCCGGCGCGCGGTGCGATTCGGAGAGCTACTTCTACAGCTTCTCCGACCGCTTGTCCGAGGACCTGCTCCAGGAGTGGAACTGGAGCGAGCGCTTCGCCGCCCAGCCGGAGATCCTGCGGTACCTGCAGCACGTCGCCGACCGGTTCGACCTCCGGCGCGACATCCAGTTCGGCACCCGGGTCACCGCCGCGGACTACGACGAGGCGACCAACCGTTGGGTGATCAGCACCGACGACGGCGGCTGGGTCACGGCGAAGTTCCTCATCACGGCCGTCGGCTGCCTGTCCGCGGTCAACACGCCCAACTTCGAGGGGCGTGACAGCTTCCGGGGCGAGCAGTACCACACCGCGCTCTGGCCCCACGAAGGAGTCGACTTCACCGGCAAGCGCGTCGCGGTGATCGGCACCGGGGCCACCGCGGTCCAGGCCATCCCGGAGATCGCCGAGCAGGCGGCCCACGTGTACGTGCTGCAGCGCACCCCGAACTACGACATCGCAGGGGGCAACGGGCCGCTGACCGAGGAGTACGTGCGCGAGACCAAGGCCAAGTACAAGGACATCTGGCAGCGGACGCGGGAGACGAGCTTCGGCTTCCCCTACGACGCTCCGGACCGCGCCGCGCTCTCCGTGTCGGAGGAGGAGCGACAGCGCATCTACGAGACGGCGTGGGCGCAGGGCGGCTTCCGCATCGGCCTGACCTTCAACGACCTCCTGATCGACCCGCAGGCCAACGAGACGGCCTCCGAGTTCGTCCGCGACCAGATCCGCGCGCGGGTGCGCGACCCGGAGGTCGCCGAACTCCTCGCGCCGAAGGACCACCCCTTCTTCACGAAGCGGCCGCCCCTCGAGAACGGCTACTACGAGACGTTCAACCGGGACAACGTGACGCTGGTCGACGTGCGGCGCTCACCGATCGAGGAGATCACCCCGACGGGTGTGCGGACGAGGGACGGGGAGTACGAGGTCGACGCCATCGTGTTCGCGACCGGGTTCGACGCCATGACCGGCACGCTCTTCAAGATGGGCATCTCCGGACGGGGCGGCGTCACCCTGCAGGAGAAGTGGGACCAGGGGCCGCGGACCTACCTCGGCGTCGCGACCCACGGCTTCCCGAACATGTTCATGATCACCGGACCGCAGAGCCCGTCGGTGCTGAGCAACATGCCGGTCTCCATCGAGCAGCACGCCGACTGGATCGCCGACTGCATCAAGTACATGCACGAGCACAAGCTCGACAAGATCGAGCCGCTGCCCGAGGCCGAGGACGACTGGGTCGAGCACCACAATGCGGTGACCCAGGCGACGCTGCTGCCGATGGCGAACTCGTGGTGGGTCGGCGCGAACATCCCGGGGAAGCCGCGCAACCTCTACCCGTACGTCGGCGGCGTCGGGAACTACCGGAAGATCTGCGAGGAGGTCGCGGCACACGGCTACGACGGGTTCGGGATGGCCAAGTACGGGAAGTCGTCGGTGACCGGGACGCGTCCGGCCAGTCGCTTCCCGGTCAAGACCGCGCGCGCAGTGATCGGCTGAGGAGATCGGAAACGCCATGCCACTTCACCCGGAGGCCCAGCAGCTGCTCGCCGCGCTCGACGCGGCCGGCCTGCCGCCGTTCGAGCACACGACCGTTCCACAGGCGCGCGAGGCCGCCAAGGGCTTCATCGACCTGCAGGGCGAGCCCGAGGAGATCGCCACCGAGGACCGGACGGTCCCCGGGCCCGCGGGCGACATCCCCGTCCGCATCTACACCCCCGATGGCGACGGCCCGAAGCCCGTGATCATGTACTTCCACGGCGGCGGCTGGGTGATCGGCGACCTCGACGTCTGCGACAACCCGGTCCGCCGGATCGCCAACCGGACCGGCGCGGTCGTCGTCTCGGTCGACTACCGGCTCGCACCCGAGCACGTCTACCCGGCGGCCTTCGACGACTGCTACGCCGCGACCGAGTGGGTCGCCGAGCACGCCGCTGAGCTGGGCGGTGACCCCGCGCGCGTCGCGACCTGCGGTGACAGCGCCGGAGGGAACCTCGCCGCCGCCGTCGCGCTCGCCGCCCGCGACCGGCAGGGCCCGCGCCTCGCCGCGCAGCTGCTGATCTACCCGGTGACGAACTTCGATTTCACAACCCGGTCCTACGAGCAGAACGGCGAGGGGTACCTGCTCACCAAGGGCTCCATGGTGTGGTTCTGGGCCCACTACCTCGGTGCGCAGGACCTCGGCAAGGACGTGTTCGCGTGCCCGGCCCGCGCCGACGACCTCGTCGGCCTGCCCCCGGCCTTCGTCGCCACCGCCGAGTTCGACCCCCTGCGTGACGAGGGCGAGGCGTACGCCGCCAACCTGCGCGCCGCGGGCGTCGATGTCACCGCGAAGCGCTACGACGGCATGTTGCACGGCTTCGCGTGGACCCTCGGTGCCACGCCCAGCGGCGCTGTGCTGATCGACGATCTCGCCACCGCCTTCCGCGGCGCTGTAGGCGGAGTCCGGTAACCGGGCGCCGCCGCCCGTGGCGGTGGCGAGCCTGGAACGGCGACAGCTCCCTCCTGAGAGGAGGGGGCTGTCGCCGTCGGTGGTGGCGGTTCGCGTGGGCCGCACCAATCTCCGCGGCCGACACCGGTCGTCCGGATTGAACAGCGGTTGGACCACGCGACCCTCCCGAGGTCGTCGCGTTCAGCGATGCGGTCATCGCCATCGCCGTCACTCTGCTTGTCCTCGAGATCCCCGCGGGACCGCCACGCTCGCCACCACGGCCGCACCCACCTTCGACCCCGCGAGCCAGGATCAGCCACCCGTCTTCACCCCCGTAGGGCCAGGCCTGGTTCCCCTCGCGCGACCACGATGCAGGGTGGCCCCGACGAGCGCGCGGGACTCAGACAGTCGGCAGCGGGCTCGTCGCGTCGGTCGTGACCGCGCCGCCTTCCGCTGACGCGAGGTTGGAGGTCGATGTGCACGCGACCGCCTCGAGGCTGGTCACCGCGATCCCCGTGAGCAGCCCGGACACCCGCGCAGAGGACGACCGGCGCAACAGATCACGTGGCCGATCCGGGCTCGGGAGTGGTGTTCCGGACGGGGGCGTACTCCCACCATGCCAAGGGCAGCCAGTCACCGTTGACGAACGCATCGACCGTCGCCCCCTGACCTCGGACGACCACCTGGGTCCCGGCAGGGTAGGTGGTTCCGGACAGCCCGGGCACGGGGACGAGCAAGGTCCCAAGGCGCTGTGCCACGTTACGTCCTCCTCCGGCGGCTCGAACGGTCGGTGCGGCCATGCCCCACTCACCTTACCGACGGCTGCTGCTGGCCAACGCCGTCGTTTCTGCCGCACCTCAGAGAATTGATCACCGATCGGAGGCAGTCGCAGTGAAAGCAGTGGTGTACAAGGAGCCGTTCAAGGTCGCTGTGGAAGAGGTCCCCGACCCGCAGCTGCAGCACCCGAACGATGTCATCGTGCGGATCACGTCCACCGCCATCTGCGGGTCCGATCTGCACATGTACGAAGGCCGCACGGCGGCCGAGCCCGGGATCGTTTTCGGGCACGAGAACATGGGGATCGTCGAGCAGGTCGGCGACGGCGTCGTCTCGATCAACGCCGGCGACCGCGTGGTGATGCCTTTCAACGTGGCCTGCGGGTTCTGCAAGAACTGCGTGGCGGGCTACACGGGCTTCTGCTTGACGGTGAACCCCGGCTTCGCCGGTGGCGCGTACGGTTACGTCGCGATGGGACCGTACCCCGGTGGTCAGGCCGAGCGCCTGCGTGTGCCCTTCGCGGACTTCAACTGCCTGAAACTGCCCTCGGGGAACGAGCACGAGCTCGACTTCGTGCTGCTGGCCGACATCTTCCCGACCGGGTACCACGGCTGCGAGCTCGCCCAGGTGTCCCCGGGCGAGAGCGTTGCCGTCTACGGCGCCGGTCCGGTCGGTCTCATGGCGGCCTACTCCGCCCTGCTGCGCGGCGCCTCGAAGGTCTTCGTGGTCGACCGCATCCCCGAGCGCCTGCAGAAGGCCGAGGAGATCGGCGCGATCCCGATCGACTTCACCGAGCGCAACCCCGTCGAACAGATCAACGACCAGACGGGCGGCGAGGGCGCGGACAAGGGCGTGGATGCCGTCGGGTACCAGGCGCAGGCGGGGCGCGAGAGTCGCGAGGAACCCGCCGTCGTGCTGAACTCGCTCATCGACACCGTGCGGGCGACCGGCGCCCACGGGGTGCCGGGCCTGTACGTCCCCGCCGATCCGGGCGCCCCCGACGAGAACGCCAAGCGCGGCATGCTCCTCGTCTCCATCGGGAGGATGTTCGAGAGGGGGCACCGCATGGGCACGGGGCAGTGCAACGTGAAACGGTACAACAGGCAGCTCCGTGACCTCATCATCGAGGGCAGGGCGACGCCGAGCTTCGTCGTCTCCCACGAACTCCCCCTCGACCAGGCACCGATGGCCTACGAGAAGTTCGACAAGCGGGTCGACGGCTACACCAAGGTCGTCCTGCACCCGTAGAGGTACCGGACAGGCAGAGGACACACGAGTACGGGCAGGTCGACCGCCGCGGTCACCCGCATCCGCCCCGAGGTGCGCGCGTTCCGCGAAGCATCCGGGCGGCGCACGTAGCGACGGTCGTCCTGCCCCTCCTCCATCCCCAGCGTGCTGTCTCCCCACAGGGTCGGGCGGGCCTCGGCATGTCCCGACTCCCGGCCGTCAGGCGATCCGATCCGCATCGCCGAGCCGGACGGCGGTCTCGGAGACCAGGCCGAACTGGACGAGCGGGCGCTCAGCCCACACATCCACCAACCAGTCCATAGCGACGCGGGACCGCCCGGCCGGCAGCGCCACCAGGTGGTAGCCGCGGGTGATGGCCTTCGCGACCACACCGGTGACAGGAACGTGGAACGGGTCGGCGACGGCCTGGAAGCCACCGAGGTCGACCACGAACCCTCGGTCCTCGTACTGGTAGGGCCGGGACTGCCCGTGGCCCAGGGAGGCGGCGATGTTGTTCCCGGCCAGCCGGCCCTGGCGCTGGGCGTGCTGGGCGGTCATGGTGGTGATCTCCCCGGGTCGGCCCGGATCGGGCACGGCGGCCACGTCGCCCGCGGCGTACACACCGGCGTGGCCGGGCACCGCGAGATGCTCGTCGACGGCGACGCGCCCCTCCCGGGTCGGCAGACCGACAGCCTCCACGAGTGGGTCGGGGCGCACACCCACGCACCAGACGACCGTCCTGGTCGGGATCTCCGTGCCGTCGCTGAGGCGGGCGCAGGTAGGCGTGACCTCGGTGACCGTGGTCTGCAGCCGCACCTCCACGCCCCGGCGGCGCAGAACCCGCAACGCCGGCCCGGACAGGGCCGGGTTGAGGCCCGGGAGCACCCGAGGGGCGAGATCGAGCAGCATCCACCGCACCTCGTCAGGCCGCAGCCGGGGGAAATGGCGCAGCCCTTCCCGGGTGAGCAACACCCCCTGCCCGACGACCTCGGTCCCGGTGTAGCCGGCGCCCACGACGACGAATGTGGTCCGCGCCGCCCTTTCCGCCGGATCGTCGGCCTGCTCGGCCAGCTCCAGCTGCCGCAGCACGTGGTCGCGCAAGTAGACAGCCTCCGCGATCGACTTGAAGCCCTTGGCATGGTCGGCGACGCCGGGGACGGACAGCAGCCGGGTGACCGCACCGCACGCGAACACCAACCGGTCCCACGGCAACGTCCGCGGCCGTTCCTCGATGTCGAGCACGGTGTACGTCCGCGCCTGGAGATCGACCGCCGCGGCGTTGCCGAGCACGACCCGGGTCCGCGGTAGCCGGGTTCGCAGCGGAACGGCAACGTGACGCGGCTCCAGGATCGCGGCCGCGACTTCGGGGAGCAGCGGCACGTACAGCATGTGGTCGGCCGGATTCACCGCCACGAGCTCCGCCGCGTCCGGCGGCAGCCGGCTCTCCAGGGTGCGCAGGCAGTAGTAGCCCGCGAAACCCGTGCCCACCACCACGATCCGCGGGCGACGCCCTGCGGTCTCGACCGACACACCGCCAGCAGCCACGATCTCACGCTCCAATGACAGGCTCAGCGACCCGTGCGCCACAGCGATCGCGCCACGCGCGGGCCGATGCAGGGTCGACGCCCGCAGGCGGCCGGTCGAGGCGGGCGTCCGGCGCTGTGGCTCGGCTGCCTGGCGACTCCTCCGCCGGAGGGTGTGCCGCGCTCACGGGAACGTCGAGCTGCGCCCGGTCGAGCCACGCCTCGACCTGCTGCAGGACGAGCGCGATCGTTCCGATCGCCTGCGGCACAGCGAGCGCTACCCACATCCGCCCCTCCCGGTACGGCCTCCACCCCGGCCCCTGGCGGCGACACTCGGCGTCGCAGAAGGATCGGGTGACGACCGTGGACGCAACACTGCGCCGTCGCGCCGGTCGCCGTTGTGTCCCCCGCCCGACCAGCTTGCCCGCGCGCCGCCGCCGCGTCGTCAGCCCCGCGGGCTCAGCGGGGTCGGCCCGCCCTGTGCTGTGGGACGGATGCGCCCCGCGCAGGTGCCGCCGGTCAGCGGTGGTCATGCTGCTCGACCTGACCGCGAACCGACACGTGCCGGGTGTCAGTCAGTTCTCAGTGAACCGGCGTGCCGGAGATACATCAGGGGGAGGAGCAGCCGGCACGGTGGACCCTGCTGTGGGAGACCGCCCGGGTCGGCGCCGCCAGGTCGCGACCAGCGCGAAAGCCAGGAGGAGCTCCGCGACGTCCCCGCCGTAGTACATCAGTGCAGCGCCCCCGCGCCGTTGGTCCGGGGGCACCGGGATCTGGACGAATGCTCCGGCGTACATGAGCTGGGACAAGGTGGCGTGCACGGCGATGGCCACGCCGAGCACCACGAGGCGGGCAGGCACGGATGGCCGCCGCGGCGCCGGATCGGGGCCGGCGATCACCCAGGCGAACAGACAGCCGGCGGCGAGGAAGTGCAGGTGCACCAGGTGGTGCAGCACCGAGCTGCCGATGGTGGCGGCGTAGAGCGGGGTGAGGTACAGCACCGCCAGGCCCCCGAGGCTGAGGACCGCGGCCGCCACGGGGTTGGCGACGAGGTGGACGGCGCGGCTGCGCAGCACGCGCCCGATGAACCTGCCACCGCGCGGCGGGACCGACCGCAACACCAGCGTGATCGGGGCGGCGAGGACCAGGGCGAGCGGGCCGAGCATCCCGATGAGCAGATGCTGGAGCACGTGTCCGCGGAAATCCTCAGCGAGATCCGGCAGCAGGTGCAGGGCCGAGGCGAGGGCCAGCAGGGTGCAGCCGGCGAGGAAGCTCGCGGTGCGCCAGGAGCTCCAGCCGCGCCCGTCGTCTCGTCGCCGGGCGGCCAGAACCACGTAGCCCGCGGCGAGAACGACGAGCACGAGCGGTGGGGCCAGCGCGGCGGTCCCGTCGCCGTGACCGTGCGCGACGTGGGCGACGGTCATCGCGGTGAGGGCGAGGCGACCCGCTCCGCGCAGAGGTCGACCGGTCTCCCGCTGCGCTGCAGCAGCCATCCGCCGACGACGAGGACCGCGCCCAGGGCCAGGAACCCCAGATCCCACCACAGCTGGTTGGGGCCGTGGCGCACGTGGTGGATGCCGAAGACGTGGTGGCAGATGATCCCCTCGACGAGGTTGAACAGGCCCCAGCCGACGAGGACCCAGCCCCACAACGCCCGCGAGCTCCAGAGGCGCCCGCGGGAAGAGGTGACCCGCGCGTAGAGCAGGCCGAGCCCGATCAACACGCACAGCCAGGTGACGGTGTGGAACAGCCCGTCCCCCACGGTGTTCATCTGCAGGCTCGGCACGGTGTCCGGCGGGTCGACGCCGGAGAACATGTGGTGCCACTGCAGGAGCTGGTGCAGCAGGATCCCGTCGACGAAGCCGCCCAGACCCGCCCCGAGGACGGTCGCCGGAACCGCGATCCCCTCGGAACGCCCGGCGGCCCGGCCGGTCATGGTGGACGAGCCGTTCGCCATCACACCTCCAGTCGTGGACCGCGAGATCGGCTCGGGTATCCCTGACCCGGCAGCCAAAACGTCTCGGGCGCCTTCATGCCCATCACCACCGACATGGCGGGCTCGGCCGCTGCAGGCCCCTCATCCGCCCGTTCGTCCGGCCGGGCGGCTTCGGCTGAAGGCCGGCAACGGTCAGGTCGTCGCGTCCGGTGAGGCCTACGAGACGAAGGCCGCCGCGTTGACGGGCTACGAGGCGGTGCAGCGGGCTGCGGACGCACGACGATCGAAGACGGAACCAATGCCCTGTATGTGATCGTCGTCGGGCCCCGTCGCAGCGCCCTGGCGGCGAAGCTTCCCTCGCGGCCCTCAGCACGGGGAAGCCGTCTGGCCGGCGTCAGTCTCGCGGGCGTTTGCCGAACGCCGCATCGCTCCCGTCGGGGACGAACCGCTGCCGAGCGCCGGCCTCACCCATCCCCGAAGAAGAGCCGGCTGCGGATTCCCCGACCGTCCTCATCGGGCGCTGCCACGTGCAGTTCCGAGAGCTGCGTCGTGAACGGCAGCAGCGCCGGTCGAACGGATCACTCAGGAACGGGGACGGGGACGACCGTCAGCCCATCGATGCCCGCAAAGTCATCCGGGTTGCTGGTGTGCACGGGCAAGCCGCGGGCGAGCGCTACCGCGGCGATCATCGCGTCGTACGCGCGCGCCTGGGGCTTGCGCCCGCTCCGTCCCAGCGCGGCGGCCACCCTCCCGAATGCCCGCGCCGCCGCGGCGTCGAAGGGCAGCGGGTCGAAGTCCGCCTCGGCCTGCTGCAGGACCGCCTGCCGGTTGGCGCGCTCCCGTTCCGAGGTGGCCACCAGTGGGCCCACCGACAGCTCCGCGAGGGTGATGGTCGAGATCAGTGGCACGTCGGGCAGTGCCCTCGCATCGGTCAGGCGCGGGAGGTTGATCACCGTGCTGGTGTCCAGGAGTCCCGCCACCGGAGCGGTCACAGCGACGGGTCCAGCGCCGCGTCCACGTCTGCGCGAAAGGCCTGTGCATCCACCGCCGGAACCGAGCGCCACCGCGCCAGCAGCGTGCTCGCCGTGATCCGAGGACGTGGCAGCGGCCGCAGCTCCCCGACCGGCACCCCGGAGCGGGTCACGGTCAATGTCTCACCATGCTCGACCCGGTCCATCACCTCCCCGCCATGGTTGCGGAGATCGCGGATCGTGACCTCGTCCATGACGGGACTGTATCACGCGTGAGACGCCAGCCGGCCGTCGCCGCTCGCTGCTGCCACAGGTCTCGTTATCGGACTCGAGCGGCGGCTGATCGCAGCCATCGGGCCGGTCGGTTCGGCTCGGACCGCCCGGTGCGCACAGGGAGACGTTTCGCCTGGATTGGAACCTGCGAGCAGCGGTTATTCCCTGTCCGAACCGGTCGGCCCCCAGTCGCCAGGGCGCTGCGACGGTCGGCCGGTGCGGACGAGGAGGCCGACCATGTGGCGACCCGGGTCGCGGGGGATCGTCGGCTTTCCGCGGAGCCCGAGATGAGGGCGCTCCGGGTCCTCGGGGCCGTGCTGATCTGGTTCGTCGCCACGATCCTTCTCCTCCTCGCGCTCGTCCTTTCCGTGACGGTCCTGCTTCTGCCCGTGGGCCTGCTACTGGGTCTGGCTGCGCTCCGCCTGTACCGAGTGGGCCTCGGACTGCTCCTGCCGCGGCCGCGCGAGGTCAGGAAGGGCGTGCGCAAGCAGGTCCGCCGATGGCGCAGGAAGGGGCCGGTGCGTGAGCTGGACCGGTCGGCGAGAACCGTCCGGAGGCAGGCGCGCGAAGCGGGCCGCACGGTGCGGCGCCGGCTGCACCGGTGATCGTCACGGCGTGCGTGGGCGGGCGCCCCGCCCCGGGCGGTGGTCCGGGCCAGGCGGGCCCAGCCGTCGGGCGCCGCGATCCCGTCCTCGTCGCGGCTCACACGGTCACCCGGCGGCCGGCGCGTTCGAGGACTTCGAGGGCATAGCGCTCGACCTGACCGGCGGTGCCGTCGCAGCCGATCAGCACCGGGAGGGTGCCGGTGTGGGCCACCACCGCCTCGTACCGCTCGGAGCCGTCGAGGCCCTGTGCCGTCGCCCGGAACCGGATGCGTGGGCCGTCCACGTCGAGGGTGTCCAGATCGAACCGGCGTCCGACCCAGCTCCATCCCTCCCGGCGGAACAGCTCCTTTTCCAGGACCTGCTCGGGCCGATGCCGCAGGCAGCCCCAGCCGCGGTACATGTCCAGGACGTCCTCCACCGGCCCGGTGCGATCGACCAGGGCATCCATCCGCTCGACGGACACGTTGCCCCAGTACCGGCCCTCGGGCAGGTCGATCACGCTGGGGGCGAACCGGTGTCCGCCGAAGCTGCTCACCCGCCACACCCGGACCGGGCCGCCGGACCCGTGCCGGGCCCGCAGCTGCCGGTAGAGGGGGTAGCCGAACGTGCCGCAGCACGCATCGACCGAGGCGTGGGTGCACACGATCAGGTCCCGCACCACCTCGTCGACCCGGGCGCCGGCGAACCGCTCCAGCGGCGCGGGTCCCGGGGCGAACAGGGCGTCGATCAGCGCCGGCGCGTCGCCGTCGGGGACGTGGTACTCGGAGCGGGTCAGCCCGGCCGTGGGCCCGGGCGGGCGGTCGAACCGCAGGACCCGGGTGTGGCCCGGGCGGGAGTACTCCTCGTCCGGGGCCAGCGCCATGGTCTTCATCTCGTACCCGAGGTCCTGGGTCCGCCGGGTCGCGGCGCGCAGCGCGGCCCGCAGCGGCTCCGGTACCCGCTCGGTCTCCCAGACCGGGGTCCCCATCCCGGGCGGCCAGGGCAGCGGGAGCTCGACGAGCAGGAACCGGTCGAAGTACCTCGCCGTCCCGACGAGCTCCTCGTCGCCCGCGCGCGCGATCCGGGAGCAGGATCGCCGGGCGAAGCGGCTCGCGGCCCGCTCCGGGGCGGGTCGGCCCTCGACGGCTGCACACAGGACCTCCCGTGCCCGGGCCGCCTCGGAGTCGAGGGCCTCCACGGTGCCGAGCCGGGTCACGCTCTCCACCGCGCTGGGGCCGGCGAAGCCGTGCTCGCGCAACGTCCGGTACAGCCCGGTGAAGTCGACGATCCCGTCGCCCGGGGTGATCGCCGGCGGCATCGCGCCCGTCGTCGCGCCACGGCCGACGCCGCGGCCCGGATGGTCCCGGGCCCCGACCGCGACGATCCACGGGGCCACCTCGGCCAGTCCCCGGGCGGACGGCTCGCCGCCGTAGTGCACGAGGTTGCCCGGGTCCCAGCAGATCCGGTACGCCTCGTGGTCCACCCGGTGCACCACGGCGAGCAGGTCCGCGGCCGTGCGGGTGAGACCACCGTGGGGCTTCACCGCGATCGTCACGCCGTGCTCGGCGGCGTGCGGGGCGCCGGCCCGCATCAGCCGCAGGTAGCGCTCGTAGGCGGCCGGTTCCGTACAGCTCATGTCGACCAGCACCGGCACGCCGAGCCGGGCGCAGTGCTCGATCTGGCGACGCAGCGCGGCGAGCGCCTCGGCGTCGGAGCGGTCCAGGGCCGCGGAGTGGCTCAGCACCGACAGCGTCAGGCCGTGGCCGGCGATCTGATCGCCCACCTCGGCCGCCGCAGCCGCGGGGGTGTCGGGCGTGATCACCTCGGTGACCCCGTGCACGGGCAGCGCGACCGCGTCGAATCCCGCGGCGCGGATGCCGCGCAGGGCACGGTCCAGGGGGAACTGCGCCCACGGCCGGACGGTGCACGCGACCTGAGAAAGCGGGGGCAGCGGGGACATGGCGGTCCTCATCTGTGTCGGGCGCTGCCGGTGTCGACCGGGGGCCGACTTCCGGGGACGGGGCGGTTGGACGATCCGGGCTCCGGCGGGTCGTGCCGGGTGACGATCACCGTGCGGGCGAGGCCGCCGTCGTCGAAGGTGAGG
>NZ_JAHDTG010000085.1 GCF_018531475.1 Pseudonocardia mahuensis | reverse complement strand
CGGTGAAGCGCAGCTCGTGCACGCCGAGGTCGCGGACCGCGATGCCGATCAGCCGGACCAGTTCGTCGTCGGTCAGCTGCTCGGCGCGGTCCATCCACTCCAGGCCCTCCGCGGGCATGCAATAGGTACAGCGCAGGTTGCAGCGGTCGGTCAGCGAGATGCGCAGGTCGGTCGCCACCCGGCCGAACCCGTCGATCAACCGGGGGTCGTCGGGGCGGGCCGGGTCTCGGGTGGTGGACCCCCGCAACGCCGGGAGGCCGAGCTCGATCTTGGCGGTCAACAGGCGATCCTCTCGGGGAGATCAGGTTCCTGCGTCGATGGGGCGCTGGCGGCGGTCACGCACGCCGGGGAGAGATTGCTCTGCCGCGCTCGCCGGTTGAATGCGCTGTGTATACCACCGTTCGCGCTGTCGGCGTAGCCGATGCTGTCGCCAACGAACTGCAGTACGCGACGGGTGCCGGCAGGCCAAGATGCCCTACGTAATGACAGGCTCTGTACACACGTCCACAGAGCGCTGTGCTCCCGATCACCCCCCTGGGTGATCTCTGATTGGGCGGTAGCATCTGACGGGCCCGTACTCGACAGTAGAAACCCATTCCTAGGGTCGTCTTCGTCGGCTTCCTTCCCCAGTACGTTGCCGCTGACGTGCTGAGACTCCGCGCAGTGTTCGGGGAGGTCGCCGAGGTGCCACCGGTTGAGCCGGTTGGCACCGACGAGAGTCGGTTGACGGCCACATCCAAGCGCGTATACATTCCCGCTCGACCGTGTATACAAACTACCACGGGGCGCGCCAATACTGCGCTCGTGGCCAGTTGGCGAGGTCGTGCTGCCCGAAGTCGGGTTCGTTCCCCGTGTTGGAGGTCAGATTGAAACCCGCCCCATTTGCCTACGCCAAGCCGGAATCGGTCGACGAGGCACTCGCAATCCTCGCCGAGCACGGCGACGAGGCGAAGGTCCTCGGCGGTGGCCAGAGCCTGCTGCCACTGCTCAACATGCGCCTCGCTCGTCCGTCCGTTCTCGTCGACCTCGGTGGTATCGCGGAGCTGGCCGGCATCACGAGCAACGGCTCCATCTCGATCGGTGCAATGACTCGCCAGGTGGAGGTCGAGCAGTCGGCGGAGATCGCGTCCGCACTGCCGATCCTGCCCGCCGCTCTGAGCCATGTGGGCCACGCCGCCATCCGGACCCGTGGAACGTTCGGCGGCAGCATCGCGCACGCCGATCCCGCGGCCGAGCTCCCGACGGTGTTCTCCGCGCTGGAGGGCGAGGCGGTGATCGCCGGACAATCCGGGACCCGGACCGTCGGGGCCGACGATTTCTTCACGACCTACTTCACGACCAGTGTCGGAGACGACGAGCTCCTCAAAGGGGTCCGGCTGCGTCGACTGACGCCTGCTGACCGGTGGGCCTTCCTCGAGGTCGCGCGCCGGCACGGTGACTTCGCGCTGGTCGGCGTAGCGGTCGTGCTCACCACCGACGGGGATGGCCCGGACGCGGTCTGCAGCAAGGCGCGGATCGCGCTGAGCGGCGTCGCCGACGTGCCGGTGCGGGCCAAGGCCGCGGAGGCGGTCCTGGAGGGCGCACGACTGTCCGAACAGGACGTCATCGCCGAGGCGGCAGCCGTCGCGGCCTCGGCCTTCAATCCGGAAGGCGACGTGCACGCCTCTGCGGAATACCGCAAGGAAGTGGCGCAAACGCTCGTCAGGCGAGCCGTTGCCCAGGCTATCGAGACAGGAGCTCGTTCATGACGCTCAGCACTACGAGCGGGGCTGTCAGCGCTGACGCCCGCATGATCACCATGACGGTGAACGGCAAGGTCCGGAAGGGCCTGGCCGAGCCCCGTCTGTTGCTGACCGACTTCATCCGGCACGAGCTCGGCCTGACCGGGACGAACGTCGGCTGCGAGCACGGTGCCTGCGGCGCCTGCACGATCCGGGTCAACGGTCAGATCGTTCGCAGCTGCATCATGTTGGCGGTCCAGGCGGACGGCGCCGAGGTCGAGACGGTGGAAGGGATTGCCGTCAACGGGGAGTTCAGCCCGTTACAGGAGGCCTTCCACGAGGAGCACGGCCTGCAGTGCGGGTTCTGCACCCCCGGAATGCTGATGACCGCTCAGGTGCTGCTGGACAAGAACCCCGATCCGACGGAGGCGGAGATCCGGGACCACATGTCCGGCAACATCTGCCGCTGCACCGGATACCAGGGAATCATCAACTCGGTTCGATGCGCCGCGCGCAAGCTGCAGCAGAACTCCGCCGCCGACCCCGCAACCAACGGGAGTGCCCGATGACCCTGATGGAATCCGCGCCGGCGGAGACGGGACGGCCGCAGAAGTACGTCGGCTCGCGTGTGAAGCGGGTCGAGGACCGCAGGATGCTGCTCGGGCAGAGCAAGTACCTGCCGGACCTCGAGGTGCCCGGGATGGTGCACGCCGCGTTCCTGCGCAGTCCGCACGCGCACGCGAAGATCCTGAGCATCGACACGACCGAGGCGCAGAACCTCGAGGGTGTGGTGGCCATCTTCACCGGCGCCGACATCGCCGCGCACACCAAGCCTCTGGTCTCGGTGCTGCAGCGGCCGGAGAGTGTCGCCTGCACGAAGCCGCTGCTGGCCGTGGACAAGGTGCGCCACGTAGGTGAAGCCCTTGCGGTCGTCATTGCCGACTCTCGCTACATCGCCGAGGATGCGATCGACCTCATCCAGGTCGAGTGGGAGGTCCTGCCGGCGGTCACCGACGCGGAGGCGGCGATCGCCGACGGGGCCCCGCAGCTGCACGACGACATTCCCAACAACAACATCGGGCACATCGAGTACACCCACGGCGACGTCGAGAAGGCCTTCGCCGAGGCCGACCACGTGTTCAGCAAGCGACTGCACACGCACCGGCACATGGCGGCGCCGATGGAGACCCGCGGGGTGCTGGCCTCCTACGACGCCGCCTCCGGCGACATGACGATGTACAGCTCGACCCAGATGCCGCACTTCATCCGGACGCTGCTGGTCCCGGTGACGGGGTTGAAGGAGAGCCAGTTCCGCGTCATCTCGCCGGAGGTGGGTGGCGGGTTCGGGCAGAAGTGCCATGTCTTCGTCGAGGAAGCGGTCATCCCGGTGGCCTCGAAGCTCATCGGGCGCCCGGTCAAGTGGGTCGAGGACCGGTACGAGAACCTCGCGGCGAGCGCACACGCGAAGGACGTCATCGGCGAGCTCGAGATCGCGGTCACCAAGGGAGGCAAGATGACCGCGATGCGCGCGCGGTACATCGGCGACGGCGGGGCGTACTCGATCTATCCGTGGACCTCCCTCATCGACGTCCTGCCGGCCGCGAACACCACGACCGGCATCTACGACGTGCAGAACCTGTCGTATGTGGTGGATGGGGCGCTGACGAACAAGTGCCAGACCGGTGCCTACCGTGGCGTGGGCTGGACCCCCGGGCACACGCTGCGTGAGGTGCTGATCGACGAGATCGCGGCGGAGCTGGGGCTCGATCCCGTCGAGTTCCGGCTCATGAACGTGATCCCCTCCGAGCCCTACGTCTCGGCCTCGGGGATGAAGTACGACGGCGGCAGCTACCGCGAGTCGCTCGAGCTGTCGGCGAAGATGCTGGACTACGAGGGCTTCCGCATGCGGCAGAAGGAAGCCCGCGCGCAGGGACGTTTCATCGGCATCGGCTTCAGCCCGTTCGTCGAGCCGACGGCCTGGGGTTCGCACGTCGCCAAGGCCAACGGCTTCCCCGCCGAGTTCTACGACAGCGCGAGCATCCACATCGAGCCCGACGGTTCGGTCGTCGTGACCAACGGCCTGCAGAACCACGGTCAGGGCCACGAGACCAGCCTGGCCCAGGTCGCCGCGGACCACCTCGGTGTGCGCCTGGAGGACGTCCGGGTCATCGAGGGCGACACCGGCCGCGCCGTCTACGGCATGGGCACCTACGCCAGCCGCAGCGCGGTCATCGGCGGCGGCAGCATCATGCGGGCCGCCGCCGACGTGAAGAAGAAGATGATCCAGATGGCGGCGCACGCCCTGGAGGTGAGCCCCGAGGACATCGACCTGTACAACGGGGTGGCCACGGTCAAGGGCGTCCCGAACAAGTCGATGACCGTGGCGCAGATCGCCGGGATGGCGCACTTCGGCGGTGCGGCCCGCCCGGCCGGTATCGAGCCGGCGCTGACCGCGACCCGCTCCTACGACCCCCCGGAGACGTACACCAACGGGGTGACCGCGGTCATCGTCGAGGTCGACCCGGAGACCGGCCTCGTGGAGATCCTCAGGTGCGTGGCGGTCGAGGACTGCGGCACTGTCCTCAACCCGCTGATCCTCGACGGTCAGGTGTGCGGCGCCCTCGCGCAGGGCTTCGGGGGCGCACTCTACGAGGACCTGATCTACAACGAGGAGGGGCAGTTCCTCTCCGGCAGCCTCGTCGACTTCCTGTTCCCGGCGGCAACTGAGATGCCCGCGGTGGAGATCGCGCACATCGAGACGCCCTCGACGGTCACCGAGGGCGGCATCAAGGGCGCCGGGGAGGCCGGGACCATCTCCGGCGCCGCCGCCATCGGCAACGCGGTGGTCGACGCGCTGCGCGAGTTCAACGTCAAGGTCGATCAGATGCCGATCCCGCCCAACACCATCCGGGAGATGATCCGCAAGGCGCAGGCCGCGCGTGACTGAGTGACGCGGACCCGCTGAGTTCACAACGAAGGCCCCGGCAGCACCGCTGCCGGGGCCTTCGCCGTTGTGGTGTTATGCGAGTGGCCGGACCCGGGGCGGGCTGGCGGGAGTCAGTGCGACGGCCGCCGCGACCGCCCGCGCACGGTGCTCAGCCGCTGGCTGAGCGCCTCCAGGCTGGCCAGGTCGTCGCCCGTGGCGAACAGATCGATGTAGGGCATCGCGGCGGCCATGCCCTGAGCGATCGGCTCGTAGCCGACCAGGCCCTTCAGCGGGTTGAGCCACACCACCTCGCGGGAGAGCCGGTGCAGCCGGTCCATCTGCTCGGCGAGGAGGTCCGGCTCGCCGGTGTCCAGCCCGTCGGAGCAGACGATGACGACCGCCCCTCGCAGCACCTGGGTCTGCCCCCAGCCATCCACCAGGGCCTTCACGGCGTCCCCAATCCGGGTCCCGCCGTCCCAGTCGAGCACCGTCTCCGAGGCGGCCCGCAGCGCCGCGTCCGGTGTGCGGGTGCGCAGCTGACCGGTGATGCGTGTCAGCCGGGTGCCGAAGCAGAACGCCTCCCAGCCGTCGTCGGAGGACAGCGCGGCGTGCGCGAAGATCAACAATGCTCGCGAGTACGCCGACATGGAGCCGGAGATGTCGAGCAGCAGCACCAGCCGGCGGGGGGTCAGACGGCGCTGGTGCCACTGGATGCCGGCCGCCTCACCGTCCGGTCGCATCGAGCGGCGCAGCGTGCGGGCCATGTCCAGCTCGCCGCGCCGACTGCTCCGCCGCCGTCGGGTCCGCCGGGGCGGCATGCTCCACGTCAGCTCGCGCATCAGTTCCCCGAGCCGCGCGAGCTCCTCCTCGGTGCAGAGCTCGAAGCGCTTGTAACGCAGCTGCTCGACCCGGCTCGCCGGCGAGACGCTCGCCGCCCCGGTGCTCGACGCGGACCCGTCAGGCGTCTCCAGCGCGACGTCCGGGACGCGGGCCACCATCCGGGGCATCGGCGTGCGCTCGGTGGGGAAGCCGGCCCCGTAGTGGGCGAAGAAGGCCCGGTCGTAGGCCGGGGTGTCGGCCGGGCGCGAGACGAGCACGGCCCGCCCGGCCCAGTACGTCGTCTCCGGTGAGGTGAGCGCGATCGCCTGTGCGAAGGTGGCCAGCCGGGCCGGCTCCACGGTCAGCCCCTCGGCGCGCAGCCGTCGGCCGAAGGCGGCGACGTCGTCGACGAGGGTGCTCAACCGGTCGGCAGGTCGAACATCGGGCGGATCTTCCACATGTCCTCCCGGCTCTTGGCCACCCAGCCGAGCGTGGCCAGCGCGGCCTCGCCCTCGGCGCGACTGGCGCCGAGCAGCGCCATCGCCCGCGCCCAGTCGATCGCCTCGGTGGCACCCGGGGTCTTGGTCAGGTCCATGTCGCGCAACCCGGCGATCGCCTTGGCCACCGACCGGGCCAGCTCGTCGTCCACCCCCGGCGCCCGCAGGCGGATGATCTGCGCCTCCCGATCGACGTCGGGGAAGTCGATCCAGTGGTACATGCAGCGCCGCTTGATGGCGTCGTGCAGCTCCCGGGTCCGGTTCGAGGTGATGATGACGACCGGCGGCTCGTCGGCGGTGAACCGCCCGATCTCCGGGACGGTCACCCCGAAGTCGTCGAGGACCTCGAGCAGGAACGCGTCGAACTCGTCGTCGGCCCGGTCGAGCTCGTCGATGAGCAGCACTCGTGGTCCACTCTCCCGCACGGCCCGCAGCAACGGCCGCTCGAGCAGGAACTCGGGTCCGTAGAGCTCGGCAACGCTGTTGGCCGAGTCCCCGTTGTCCTGCTGCCAGGCGCGCACCTGGAGCATCTGACGGGCGTAGTCCCACTCGTAGAGTGCCTGGGAGGCGTCGATGCCCTCGTAGCACTGCAACCTGATCATCGGACCGCCGAGCATGCGCGAGAGCGTCCGCGCGACCTCGGTCTTGCCCACTCCGGGCGCGCCCTCGAGCAGGATGGGACGGGACATGGTGAGCCCGAGATAGAGGGCGACGGATAGTCCCGGGTCCGGGATGTAGCTGTGCTGACGGAGGGCTGCGTCCAACTCGCTGATGCCCTCGGGAAATCCCGGGGCCCGGAGCGGGGTGACACTGGAGGTCGTCAACTGTCGTCCTTTCACAGGGGCCCTCGCGCGGGCCCGATCACCGGACTCCGTCTGCCCGCTCCGCGCCTGCGCAGCTGTGCGGACGCGAGAGCCGGCCGAGCGCGACGAGATCGCTTGTATACCATCGCCGGACGGGCCGCCGCGATCACTCGACCGGGACCGGGTCCCGCTCGTCGTGTATCCGCGTCGTGTCGCGGAGGTGCCCGCCGCCGCGACCCGTCCGCTGGGCGATGATCTCGGCGAGGATCGAGATCGCCGTCTCCTCGGGCCCGCGTGCCCCGAGATCCAGCCCGCACGGTGAGAAGATCCGGGCGAGCTGGTCCTCGGTGGCCCCCGCTCGCCGCAGCCGCTCGTTCCGGTCCTCGACGGTCCGCCTGCTGCCCAGCGCGCCGATGTAGCCGGCGTCGGTGCTCACCGCCGCCAGTAGCGCCGGCTCGTCGAACTTCGGGTCGAGCGGGCGAACCGCGGTGACCTGACGAAGGTCTCCCGGGCATCGCAGATGGTGACCGCGTAGCCGAGCTCGGCGGCCATCGGGGCCAGTGCGGCGGAGAAGTCGATCGCCCCGAACAGCACCATCTGCGGGCGCGGAGCGTGCACCCGCATGAAGACCCGCAGGTCGGAGCCGAGCGTCGAGCCGTCCGCGCCGTACCGGCGCAGCACCGACCGCCCGGTGTCGAGCAGCCCGCGCGCGTCCCGTGCCACCGACGCATCGAGCAGGGCACCGGCCCCGAGGCCCCCCGTGACCCCGCCGTCGATCACCGCGAGCTTGGCGCCCGCGTGCTCCCCGTCGAGCAGGGTGGCGACGACGACCGGGCGCTCCTCGATCACCGCCCGGGCCGCGGCCAGCTCGGTCTCAGCCGACTCGCCGCTGATCTCGTGCACCAGGATGTGCACGAGACCCCCGCACATCAGGCCGACATCGCCGGCCAGCTGATCGGAGATGCCATAGCTGACCAGGCGAGCCGATCGGTCCCCCGCGAGCAACTCCTGCGCTTCCGCGAGGACGGCGGCCTCGACGCAGCCTCCGGTGACCGTCCCCTCGACGTTGTGCTCCCCGTCGATCAGCATCACCGCACCCGGTTCCAGGGGTGCTGATCCGGCGCTGTCCACCAGGAGCCCGGCGACCACCGTCCGGGCCTCGGTGAGCCATTGCGCGGTGACGGATGCCCGTGCAGCGGCGATCGTCATCTGTGCTCCTCTCCGGCGATCCCGCTCCCTCAGCGGCCGCCACCGCGGAAGATCCGGTACATCACCACCGCCATGAGGACCGCCAGGCCGACCGGGACGACCCGCTTGGCCACCGACGCGCCCGCCACCTCGACGAGATCCACCGGTTCGGTACCGACCGTCGCGCTCTGGCTCGGAGCGCCAGGCTCCGGCTCGGGGCCGGCTAGCACCTTCTTCTCCAGGTCGTCGGCGAACTTGGTGAGCAGCTTGCCCGCGACCTCGGCGAGGATGTTCCGGCCGAACTGCGCCACTCGTCCTGTGACGTCCAGATCGGTCACGATGGTCGCCTCGGTGACGTCGCCGTGGACGGCCAGTCTGCCGGTCACGTCAGCCCTCATGGTGCCCGCGCCCCGCCGCTCGCGACCGGCGGCCACGGCCTTGACCGTCCGGGCGACCGCGTCGCGCTCGACGACCGTGATGTCCACGTCGTACTGCACGGTGACGGCACCGACCTTGACCTTCATCTGGCCGCGGTGCCGGTCGCCGTCGGACTCGGTGAGGACGAATCCCGGAACGTAGGGCGCGAAGCGCTCGACATCGTTGAGGACGTCCCACAGAGCATCCACCGGCGCGGTGACAGTGAACGTGTTCTTCAGTTGCATCGGCTTGCCTTCGGGGTCGGGGGTGAGAGGCGCAGGGGGAGTCAGATCGTTCCGGCGGCGGCCAGTGCAGCCAGCTGGTCGTCGTCGAGGCCCAGCAGCTCGCGATACACGTCGTCGTTGTGGGCGCCGAGCTCCCAGGCACCGGTCGGGCCGGGGTTGCCCGGTGTCGCGGAGAGCTTGGGCACGACCCCGGGCACGGTGAGCGGGCCCACCTCGGGGTCGTCGACCTCGATGAGCATGTCCCGGTCACGGAACTGCGGGTCCTGGAAGATGTCGGCGATGGAGTTCACCGGCCCGTAGACGACGTCGGCGGCGACGAGGATCCGGTCGATCTCGGCGGCGTCGTGCTGCGCCGTCCACTCGCCGATGATCGCGTCCAACTCGGTCATGTGCTCGACGCGTCCGCCGAGGGTGCGGAACCGCTCGTCGGTGAGCAGGTCGGCCCGATCGATGGTGTGGCAGAGCCGGCGCCAGAGATTCTCCCCGTTCGCGGCGATGACGACCCACTTGCCGTCTCGGGTGCGGTAGACGTTCGAGGGCGCGACGTGCGGCAGCACCGTCCCCGAGGGCTCCCGGATAACTCCCAGCTTCCCGTAGTCGGGCACCATCGACTCGAGCAGTGCGAAGCAGCTCTCGGTGATCGCGGTGTCGATGACCTGGCCGCAGCCGCCGTTCGCGTCCCGGTGGTACAGCGCCATCAGGATCCCTTGGGCCGCGGACATCGCCGCGAGCGAGTCGCCCAGGGAGATCCCGGCCCGCGGCGCGGCCTGCTGGGGGAAGCCATTGATGTAGCGCAGTCCTCCGACGGCCTCGCCGGCGGAGGCGAAGCCCGGCCGGTTCGCGTAGGGGCCGGTCTGTCCGTAGCCGGAGATGCGGGCGATGATCAGCTTGGGGTTCCGCTCGTGCAGCCGACCCGGTCCCAGGCCCCACTTCTCCAGCGTTCCGGGCCGGAAATTCTCCACCAGCACGTCGCACGCGTCGAGCAGCCGCAGGCACAGTTCGCGCCCCGCGGGCTGTCGGACATCCAACGTGATGAGCTTCTTGTTGCGGGACTGGACGGACCACCACAGTGCTCGCCCCTCGTGGCGGTGGACCCCCCATTCGCGCAACGGATCCCCGGACCCGGGCAGCTCGATCTTGATGACCTCGGCGCCGAAGTCGCCGAGCATCCGGGTGGCGAACGGTCCCGCGATAATGGAGCCCAGTTCGAGGACGCGGACCCCGGCGAGCGGTCCTGTCTGGACGGTCGTGGTCGTGCTGCCAGCGACCCCGGAGGGCTGGTGGGCGCGGCTCATCGGTGCGAACCGGGGTGGTCCGGGGTGGCCCGGCACCGGAGCGGCCTCTCCAACCCGGGAGCGGGGCCCCGCAGCAGGGGGCCGAGTGAGAACGAGGCAGGCATGGCCAATGTATACACGCTCGACCCAGCGCGTGTATACACGAATTCGGGGGGCGGTTTCTGCCCGCCGATCGGAGGCGTAGGACGAACAGTCCCGGAAGCGTGGCGGCGAGGGGTGGGTTCGGCCGAACCCACCCCTCGCCGGGTGAGCAATGGACTTACTGCTTCACCGGGTGCGGTTCCGTGGCCGCCGTCGTGGCCGCGGGCCGCTCCACCCAAGCGGTACGGCCGGCGTCGGCTCGCGCCGCCCGCAGGAAATCCGTGCTGGTGATCCCGCAGGCCGCGCAGATGGCTGCGTGATCCGGGGTGCTGGGATCGCGATCCATCTCCACTGCGGTGTAGGAGTGCTCGCAGCGGTGGCACTTCACCCGCGCCTCCCAGATGTCCGCGACCTCGTCGCGGGGGTCTCCAGGACGATCGAGCAACCAGCGGCCGGGCAGTTTGCTGGCCGTCAGGTACAGCACGACGCTCAGCACGAGCGTGATCAGGGATGACCAGGTGGCGCCGAACCGGCCGCCGAGGGTGAGGAGGAAGATTCCGCAACCCGCGGCCAGGAACCAGGCCGCCAGACCGGGGGTGATGGCCTTGACCCGGCCCGGCCGGAATTCCGGCAGCCCGTTCTTGTCTCCCCCCCGGTTGAGGGCGACATGGGTCAACGCGACCCCCACCCAGGCGATGATGAATACGGCCTGCCAGGCCAGCGCGGCCAGCAGGTAGCTCAGCACGTTGGTCAGCATCAACAGATAGGCCAGGACACCGGCCACGAGCAGCCAGGCCACTCGCGGCATCCTGACCCTGAAGACCCGGCTGAAGAAGGCCTCCAGGTTGGTGGACGCCAGATAGAAGTTCGCGGTGTTGATCCGGGTCTGCGTCGCCAGGATGAACAGGACGCCGAAGATGCCCATGAGGTCGACGATTCCGGTGACGACCGAGCTCTCCGACAACGGGCCGTCGGTCGCGAGGCTGTCCACCAGGAAGATCCCGGCGAGCCCGTTGACGAGGAACGCCAGGAGGTAGAAGACCGGGCCGAAGGTGACGATACCGTGGAACGTCTCGTCCTGCTTCCTGCCGAACCGCGCGAAGTCGATGGTGAACATCATCAAGATGGCCATGCCGAGGTACGTGACGAACGCGAACAACCAGCCGGGCCCGGCAAGCTCGGGGGCGGCCTCGGGGCCGCGGGTCAACCAGTCGGAAGAGGCGGTGTCGCTGCTCGCGGCCAGCACCACGGCGGCCACCAGGCCGGCCATGTAGAACGGCAGCAGGACGCCGTTGAGCTTGTCCAGCCAACGGCGGACACCGCCGACCACCAGCGGGATGCTGTAGACGATGACGGCCAGATACCAGATTTCGAGAACGCCCCCGAAGTACCGGTGCAGGGCGACCGCCACCACCGACCCCTCGAACACCGCGTAGTAGATCGCGGTACCAGCGAACAGCAGCGAGGCCAGCGCGGCTCCACCATGTCCGAACAGCCGCCGGGAGAGGAGCGCCACGGTCAGTCCCGTCCGTGCCGCATGTCGTGAGAAGAGGAAGTTCGCGGCGGAGAACGCGATGGCCGCCAGTGTCATCCCGATAAGGGCGTTCACCGTGCCGACTGCGAGCGCGACTACAGCGGCGGTGACCAGGTAGACGACTCCGCTCATCATCGCCCACCACGCCATGGTCAGCGAGAAGCGCCCACTACGCCAGGTCACCGGCATGATGTGGGTGGTGTAGTCCTCGGTCGCTGCGTGGCGCACGACGTGCTCGTCGTCGGTGTAACTCACCTCGAGCGGGCCTCGGATCACCCTGTCGAGATCTTGTGACATCGCATCCTCCTTGATGAGATCGATGAGAGGTAGAGCTGGGCTTCCGGCCTGCGGGCGTGCCGACGCTCCGGGCCGTTGGGTGTGGCATGAATGCATCGGGCCGTCCGATGCGGCCACGTGAAGACGCGCTGAATGCCGGTGATGGGCCGAGCGGGCGCGTATCGAACGTCGGGGACAACGCGGCCCGGGCCGGTCACAGCCGTCGGGCCGAGGGTGAGGCCATCCATCCTCCGCCGGCGAGCCGCCGGTCAGTGCGGTGGCGACACGATCCGAGCAGCGGTCTGATGTCGTTCCGGCCCAGTGGGGATGCACACCGACTCCGCCGCGCGCGGCGAGCTCCCAGAATGCTCGACACGTGCCATTGATCGGGATGGGCCGCCAGCGGCGGTTGCGCAGTCAGTTGCGGTGGGCGCGGTGCAGTGAAGAGCCGCTCGGTGGCCCGGGCGGGGCTTTCGGTGGGGGTTCGCGAGCGAGCGAGACGCGCATGGCGGGGAGCGTATACACGAAACTCTTGTGTGTATACATTGCTGGCCAGATCTGCCACACTGTGCCTCGTCCGGCCGCCGCGACCCGCTGCGTGGCCCGGATCTGGCACCGGGCCGCACCGCGGTCAAGGAGGAAAAGCATGACATCAGCGCCGGACACCACGCAGTTCGACAGCTGCCCCGAGGCGCCCACATCCCATTGATCGGTTGACGATCCAGGGGGCGTGTGCCGGGGAATCACCCACGCATCGATGTCCGCTCGAGGGCGATGTGTGGGGGCTGGTTCGGCGCGTTCCGTCGCGGCGGCCGGTCACGGCGCGGCACGGGACGTGAGCGGCATCCGCCGGCGGACCCGCAGGCCCGTCGGTCTCCGGCCGATGCGATCGGCTCCGACCGATGACCCCGTGACGCGCACCCGAAGTGGTCCAGAAGGAGGTCCAACCGCATGATGCGGTTTCTCTGCGACACAGCGGAGGTCCCGGCAGGCGAGATGAGGTCCGTCCGCCTCGAGGGGATGCCCGAGCTCGTCGTGTGCAACGTCGACGGTGAGTTCCATGTCCTCGCCGCCACTTGTAGCCACGGCAAGGCGTCACTGGCGGACGGCCGGCTGTTGGGGTGCGAGGTGGAATGCCCGCTGCACTCCGGGCGGTTCGACGTGCGCACGGGCCGAGCGACACGACGGCCGGCGAAGAGGCCGGTGGCGGTCTACGAGTGCGTGGTCGAGGGCGGCGACCTGTACGTCTCGGATCCTGCCCCCGTGGATTCCGACCTCGCCGTCGCGCTCCAGCGCGAACCGGCGAGCGTGCCGCCGAAGCGATGACTGTGCGAGTGATGCCGGCGCCCGCGCCCCACGAGTCGGACGGGACGCCCGTGGACACCAGACCGAACGCCGCAACCCGTCACCACCAGAAGTTGTCAGTGTGCAGGAGGAAGCCATGACCTATGTAGGCGAACGCGCGGATGCGCCGGAGGCCACCGAGGCGTACCACCGTTGGAGTCGGCGGTATCCCGAGCTGGGCACCGGTCCGATTTCGACCGAGCGTTTCATCTCGCAGGAGCAGTTCGACCAGGAGCGCGACCGGGTGTTCGCCAAGTCCTGGCTGAACGTCGGCAGCACGCAGGACCTGGGCGAGCCCGGCGCGTTCTTCGTGCGTGACATCGCGATCCTCGGCGTTTCCCTGCTCGTCGTCCAGCAGGACAGCGGCGACGTCCTGGCTTTCCACAACGTGTGTTCGCACCGCGGCAACAAGCTGATCTGGGAGTCCGACGGCACCTGCCCGGGGCAGTTCGCGTGCCGGTTCCACGGCTGGGGTTACGGCCGTGACGGTGCGCTGGAGACCGTTCCCGACGCGGAGAACTTCCACTTCCGGGACAAGGGCCAGCTCGGCCTGGTCCCCGTTCGGACTCAGGTGTGGAACGGCTTCATCTTCGTCAACCTCGACACCACAGGGACCGAGTCACTGGATGACCACCTGGCCGGGCTGGGCGAGAACCTCCGGAACTTCCCGTTCCACGAGTTGAAGCTGTCCTACCGCTTCGACATCCGTGAGCGCGCGAACTGGAAGGTCGCGCTCGACGCCCAGAACGAGATCTACCACATCCCGATGCTCGCTCCGCTGCACCGGTTCCTGGGCACCGCCTTCGCCTCGAACGACGACGGGTACACCCGGCTGCAGGACTTCGAGAAGTGGGGACCGCACACGGTCTACTGCTCGGACGTCGACCCTGACTACGTCCCGACACCGGCCGAGGCCGCGATCCAGGCGGCCTGCCCCGACTTCAGCGTCCCGCGCCTGCCCACGCGGGCCCCCTTCGCCTTCCACGTGCTGTTCCCCAACATGGTCGTCGCCTTCCTCGGCAACTCCATGTTCACCTACAACTTCTGGCCGATCGGCGTCGACGAGACCGTCTGGGAGATCCGTTTCCACTACCCGCATCCGCGGACGCTGGCCGAGCGGGTGGCGATCGAGCAGATGAAGTCCCGGCTGCGCGACGTGCTGTGCGAGGACCAGGTCGGTCATGAGGCGCTGCAGGTTGGCCTGCGGTCGCGGGCCCGCCCGGACTTCGTGCTGCAGGACCAGGAGATCCAGATCCGCAGCTTCCACAAGTCCCTCGACGAGCGCATCTCCGGAGCGTCCCATGTCTGAGCACACCCAGCCCGTGGCACTGCCCAACGGCTTCGAGGACCTCGCCCGGTTCCGGGACTGGATGGTCCCGACTGATCGCGAACGCGTGGAGCGCCGACTGTCAGTGCCGTTCGTGGAGGTCAAGGCGTTCTACGACGAGATCCTGCCCGAACTCGACCGGATCCTGCCCTACCTGCAGACCCGCCCGCCGACCGACATGTCGCAGGAGGACGCGAACCTGCTGAACCTGGCGCTGTCGCTGGTGGAGGTCGCGAACGCCGTGGAGATCTACAACCAGGGACCCGTGATGGACGGCGGTGACCTGCGATCGTTCGTCTCGGTGATCGACAAGCCGCTGGAGGCAGGCAGTGCCGCCTAGTTCGAAGGTAGCCTTCATCTCCGGTGGTGGATCCGGGATCGGCCGGGCGAGTGCGCTCGCATTCGCCCGGCTCGGGCACGCCGTGATGATCGGCGACGCGGACGCGGCCGCGGCCGCGGCGACCGCGAAGGAGATCACCGAGGCGGGCGGGTCGGCCGCCGGTGTCCAGGTCGACGTCAGCGACGAGGGACAGGTCCGGGCCGCGGTGGACGCGACGGTCTCCGAGTTCGGCCGGCTGGACTCGGCGGTCAACAGCGCCGGCATCCAGGGGGAGCTGGGGCCGGCCGGCGAGTGCAGCACCGCGAACTGGGAGCTGACCCTGGCGGTCAACCTCACCGGGACGTTCCTGTGCATGCGGGAGCAGATCCGCGTGATGCTCCCTCAGGGAGCGGGTTCGATCGTGAACATCTCGTCGAACTTCGGCCTCGTGGGTAAGAAGGGCGTCCCCGCCTACTGCGCGAGCAAGCACGGAGTCATCGGGCTCACGAAATCCGCGGCACTCGACTATGCGGCCCACGGCATCCGGATCAACGCGGTGTGCCCGGGCCCGACCACGACACCGATGTTCGACAAGATCGTGGAGGAGTCCGGGGACCGCGCGCGGACCATGCTCCAGGAGGTCGAGAGCAGCGTTCCGATGGGCCGGCTGGGCATGGCGGACGACATCGCCGCCGCGGTGACCTGGCTCTGCTCCGACGCCGCCTCGTTCGTCACCGGCACGGCCATGCCGGTCGACGGGGGGTTCGTGGTCGGTTGACAGCGCCCGGCGCCGGAACCGTGGCGTCCGCGGCGGGCGTGGCCGGGCCTTTCGACGTTGAATCTTGGTGCGGCTGAAATGCGAAGAACGGAGATGGATTCATGCTGATCAAACGCCGGAACGGCGAACTCATTCTCATCGAGCAGGTGGTGCACGCCCGAATGGCGGCCGAGATCGCCGGCCACTGGGGCAACGAGCAGTTCGCGGCCCCGCGGCCACAGGACAAGGCGTGCCTCGCGGCGGCGATGCACGACGACGGGTGGCGTGAACCGGACTCGATCCCGCTGTTCAACGAGAAGGAGGCGCGGCCGCTGCACTTCCTCGAGATCGGGATGGACGATCACGTCAAGCTCTACGGCCGCGGGGTCGACGAGGTCTTCGCCACCGACCCGTATGCGGGCCTGTTGGTCTCGATGCACTGGACCGGCCTCTACCGCTCGCGCTGGGGGATGCAGGCCGGGCGCGTCGAGTTCGGCGACGACGTGCGTCAGGACGAGGCCGTCCTGGCCGAGGAACAGCGCTGGATCGACGTCAAGCGCGAACTGGTCCGCGACCAGCGGCGCAGCGATCTCGAGCTGAGCCTGTGGCACAACTACGACCTTCTCCAGACCTGGGATCTGCTCTCCCTCTACGCCTGCGTGTGCGACACCGTCCCCGACGACGGCCCCGTTCGCCAGGTCTTCGAGACGCTCAAGAGCATCGACCACGTGCCGGGCGTTCGCACGATCCCGTCGGTTCCGGTGTCGATCGGCGGGGAGCGGGTCGAGATCACCCTCACCGCGGTCGAGCCCGGGGTGGTCACCGTGGATCCCTATCCCTTCGACGTCGACGAGCTGACTGTCGGTGTCATCGCCAAGGCGATTCCCGACCGTCGTTACGACAGTGCCGAGGACGCCCGTCAGGCCGTGGCCTCGGCCCGGGAGGAAAAGGTCGGATGCCGGTTCGTGCGCTCCTGAGCACACCCCCCGGACCGCTGTTCGTCACGACTTCGAAGGGTCAATGATTTGAGCAAGGCATGCAGCCCCGTCGGATCCACGCGGAGCTCGCTCTCCGACCGACCCGGGCGCGCGGTCCGATGACGGGGACCCCGACCGCGCGGCCCCGACCGCGCCACGAAGAGCAGCCGGTGACCGTGCTGACCGGGTCTGCCGAGGATTCGGCCGAGATGCCGGTGGCCTACATCCGTCTCTACACCGATGCCGAAGGCCATTCGCGGTTCGAGGATGTCTCGCCGCTCGGCCGGACCACCGGCGTCGTCGAATCCGACCTGCGAGCCACGTTCTCCGAGCCCATGTCGGCCGACTGGGTCGTGTTCCGCCACGTCGTGCACGAGGCCGACGACAGCCGCCCGCACAACGCCCCGCGCCGCCAGTTCATCATCATGCTCAAGGGTGAGTGCGAGGTGGAGACGTCCACGGGGGAGAAGCGACGTCTCGGCCCCGGCAGCGTGCTGCTGACCGAGGACACCGAGGGGCTGGGCCACATCACCCGCCGGATCGGAGGGGGGGACCGATTGACGCTGCTCATCCCACTAGGTCCTGAGCTGTAGCAGGATTGCTGCAGTAAATTACCGTGTATGCAGGATTCGGGGGATGTCGACACCGGTGGTGCCGCGGTCAGTGGGGCGAAGCCAGGTGCGGAGCATGATGTGGACGGGGTGGAAGCACCATCGGCGGTGACCAGCGTCAAGGGCAAGGAGGCCTACCAGGCGCTGCACCGCGGCATCCAGACCGGGCACTACCCCGCCGGCATGCGGCTGCTCGAGGTCAAGTTGGCCGACGAGCTCGGAATGTCCCGCACACCGGTGCGAGAGGCCATCCGGCAGCTCGCGCGCGACGGCATCGTCGAGATCGTCCCCAACCGCGGCGCTACGGTGCGGGGCTGGACTCCGGCCGAAGTCGAGGAGGCCTACGCGCTGCGGGCGGTGCTGGAAGGGTTCTGCGCCAGCCGCGCCGCGACCCGCATGGACCGCGCCGCGGTCGCGCGGTTGACCGAGCTCCATGCCGAGTTCGAGCACGAACTCGGCATGGAGCAGCCGGACGTCGAAGCCCTGATCCGGCTCAACGACCAGTTCCACCGCGCGATCGTGGCGGGGAGCGGCAACGCCAAGGCGATGGAGGTCGTACCGCACGCCGCCGAAGTCTCTCGGAGCATCAAGCGCGCCTTCTGGTCATCGCACCGGATCCGCCAGACAGCGCTGGTCTATCACCGGGAGATCGTCCAGGCAATCCGCGCCGGCGACCCGATCCGGGCCGAGGCCGTCGCCCGCAGCCACGTGTTCTCGGTGAAGGACTTCCTGTTCGATTACCAGCGCGACGTGCTCGACGCCGGCAAGGTCGCCGATCTCGACACGTGAGAGGGCGGGCGGTCCTCCGGCCGATCAGGGGAACGCGCCGGCCCGGGGGAGCAGAGCCGGCACCTCGTGACCGAGTTGGTCGGTCAAGAAGCCCGACACGGTCATCAGCGCCGTGAGATCGAGCCCAGTGCACAGCCCCATCCGCTCGACCATGTAGACGAGATCGTCGGTCGCGATGTTGCCCGTCGCGGCCGGCGCGAAGGGGCATCCCCCGATACCCCCGACGCTCGAGTCGAGCACGCGCACGCCCTCGAGCAGGGCGGCGAAGGCGTTGGCGAAGCCGGTGTTGCGTGTGTTGTGGAAGTGAAAGCGCAGCTCGGCGCCGTCGCGTGTGACCGATCTGATCTGCTGGCTGAGCTCACGGACCTGGTTCGGGGTCCCCACACCGATCGTGTCCGCCAGGGCCAGTTCGTGCACTCCGGCGGCCGCACCCTTGCCCGCGAGCTCGACGACCCGGTCCAGGCTCACCTCCCCGTCGAACGGGCAGCCGAACGCCGTCGCCAGGGTCAGGGTTGTGAAGAGCCCCCGGGAGCGCGCCTCGTCGATCACCTCGAGCGCTGCGGCCATGGCCTCGTCGGTCGAGCAGTTCTGGTTGCGTCGGCTGAAGGCCTCGCTGGCGCACACGACCACGTTGACCTCGTCCACGCCCGATGCCAGGGCCCGCTGCAACCCCCGCTGGTTCAGGATCAGCCCGGCGTAGGAGACGCCCTCGACCCGTGGGACCCCCTCCATCACGGCTTCGGCATCGGCCATGGTCGGAACCAGCCGTGGATGGGCGAAGGAGACCGCCTCGATTCGCCGTGCCCCCGCCTCGATCAGCTGACGGACGAGTTCGATCTTCGCGTCGGTCGGCAGGATCCGGGCCTCGTTCTGCAGCCCGTCGCGGGGGCTGACCTCGACGATGGTCACATCCATACTCATATGGCTCCTCACACGACCCGGGTGAGAGACCGACTCGGATTCGGTCCGGCCCGGAGGAAACGCGGCCGCGGTTCAAGGCGCGCAGCGTATGTATACACGTTTGCGTCCCTCGGGTGTTGACCTGTCCGAGGCCGCGTATACAATCTGTCTGCCGCGCCGGACGCCAGCCCCACGGCCGGCGCGGTCAACGGTCTGGAACGGTTCGCGACACGCGGTCGTGATGGGCGCCGTCCGAGTCAGCCACGTACCCAGCCGCCCCATCGCATCCCCCGACCGCCTGATTTGCATGCGGCCGAACCCGCCCAGCCGAGCGTCTGGCCCGAGTTCCCCATCGATCGAGGAGTCGGAAGTGCAGTCGGAAGTGCAGGTAGACGTAGGGCACACAGCCGCCGCAGGCGCGGAGGCGCTGCGCCTGGTGGTTCGACAGCGATGCCGGGAGGCCGACGGGGTCGTCGCGCTTGTGCTCGCCGACGCCGAAGGCGCAGAGCTGCCGGGATGGGAACCGGGTGCTCATGTCGATGTGTGCCTGTCCGGCTTCACCCGGCAGTACTCGCTGTGCGGGGACCCCTCGGATCGCCACCACTACCGGCTCTGCGTACTGCTGGAGCCGGCAGGGCGGGGTGGCTCTCAGCTCATCCACGAGACCTTGTATCCCGACTGTTCTGTCACGGTCCGCCCACCCCGTAACCACTTCCCGTTCGGCGCTGCGGACGACTACCTCTTCATCGCCGGCGGGATCGGGCTCACCCCGCTGTTGCCCATGATCGCGCGAGCCGAGGCGGAGGGTCGCCGCTGGCGACTCGTCTACGGTGGACGGACTCGAACGTCGATGGCCTTCCTCGGCGAGCTGGCTGCCTATGGCGACAAGGTGCAGGTGGTGCCGCAGGATGAGCATGGCCTGCTCGAGCTGACCGATCTGCTCGTGGCCCCGGGCGAGAGGCACGTGTACTGCTGCGGACCGGAGCCGCTGATCGAGGCGGTGGAACGGCTGTGCGCCGACTGGCCGGCCGGGCGGCTACACGTGGAGCGCTTCACGGCCCGGGTCGCGGATGGCGAGGACGAGCAGACAGCGTTCGAAGTGGAGTGCGTGGAGTCCGGGGTGACCGTTACCGTGCCGCCGGGGCAGAGCATGCTCGATGCCCTGCTGGCGGCCGGGGTCGACCTGAACTACGACTGCCGCGAGGGCACCTGCGGTACGTGCGAGCTCGATCTCGTCGAGGGACTCGCCGACCACCGTGACGCGGTGCTCAGCGCGGAGGAGCGCAACGCCGGTGAGCTGATCTTTCCGTGCGTCTCCCGCGCGCGCTCTGCCCGGCTGGTCGTCGACGTCTGACAGGAACCAGCGTCACAACCGCCTCATGCGGATCCGACAGGAGGAGCCCGACCCGGGATGGATCAACAAACGAGCGCTGTGTACACGCGCGCAGGCTTCGGGCAGCCGGTCCGGCTCGGGACCCGGCCTGCCGTACTGGTGGTGGACCTGATCTACGGGTTCACCGACCCCGGCTGTGTGCTGGGCGCGGATCTGACGGAGCAGGTCCAGGCGACCCGGCAGGTTCTCGACCAGGCGCGCGCCCGTGGCTATCCGGTCGTGTTCACCACGATCCAGTACGAGTCCAACCTCAGGGACTGCGGCCTATGGCTGCAGAAGCTGCCCGGGCTCGCCATGCTGCAGACCGGTCGTCGCGAGGTCGAGGTCGATGCCCGGCTGGATCGGGCGGAGGAGGAGACGGTCATCGTCAAGAAGGGGCCGTCGGCGTTTTTCGGCACGAATCTGGCATCGGTCCTGATCTCACAGCAGGTCGACACCGTCGTCCTGTGCGGGGCCTCCACGAGCGGATGCATCCGGGCGACGGCGATCGATCTGCTGCAGTACGGGTTCCCGACGCTGGTCCCGCGGGAGTGTGTCGGTGATCGTGCGCAGACTCCCCATGAGGCCAATCTCGTCGACATCGACGCCAAGTACGCGAACGTCACCTCGTTGCGCGACGCCCTGCAGTACCTCGGGACCGTCGCAACCCCGGTCGGGAGCGCCGCCCTGTGACGGGGCGGGCGCAGAGCCGTGCGGAGGATCAGGTTGCGGACGAGGAGCTCGTCAACCCGGCACCGAGCACCGTCACGGTCTGGTCCGACATCGGCTGCCCGTGGGCGAGCCTGGCGCTGCACACCCTCCGGTCCCGGATGCGGGAGCGGGGTGAGGAGGTCTTCATCGATCACCGCTGCTTTCCGCTGGAACTGTTCAACTCCCAGCCGACCCCGAAGTTCATCGTCGACGCCGAAGTCGTGATCATCGCGGGTCTACGGCCCGAGCTGGGCTGGAAGCCGTGGATCGCTCCGGACTGGACCTACCCGGTAACCACGTTGCCGGCGATGGAGGCGGTGCAGGCCTGCAAGCACCCGTCGGTGGGTGGGCTGCGGGCCAGCGACGAGCTCGACGCGGCGCTACGGGAGGCGTTCTACGTCCACGGCCGATGCATCAGCGTCCACTCCGTGGTGCTGGACGTAGCCGAGCAGTGCGAGCACGTCGACGTGCGGGCCCTGGCGGAGGCACTGGCGAACGGCGCCGGTCGGGCCGAGGTGCACGCCCAGTGGCAGGTCGCGCAGCGCCCGGAAGTGCGGGGGAGTCCCCAGCTGCTCACCGCGGGCGGGTACACCACGCACAACCCGGGCGCGACCTACCACTGGACGGCCAAGCCCCCGGACGGGTTCCCGCGCCTCGAGCACTACCGAACCGACTGGGCGGACGAGCTGCTGGACGCCCTGATCTCGCACCCGGGCACCGATGAAAGGAATCTCCCATGAGCCAGCCGTCCGATCCGGTCGTCATCGTCGCGACCCTGCAGCCCCTTCCGGGGCGGGAAGCGGACGTGGAGGCCGCCTGTCGCGAGGCCGTCCGCGCAGTGCACACCGAGCCTGGCTGCGAGCGCTTCGCGCTGCATCGCGGAGTCAACGGGTCCAGCAGCCTGGTCGTGCTGGAGAAGTGGAGCTCGGCGGCCACGCTCGACGAGCACACCAAGGCGCCGGCCTACGCCGAGCTCGGCGCGAAGCTGAGCGGAGCGCTCGCCACGCCGCCCGATGTCGTGTACCTGCAGCCGCTGCCCGACGGTGACGACCGGCTCGGCGTGCTGTAGCACCGGTCCCGGATCCGAGCGCCCCGCCGGCACCGCCGGCGGGGCGCTCGGCATCTGCACGGCGGGTGGCTCGGCCCTCGGCGTCGCCGCGCATCGGTCGTCTCCTCTGCGCGGCTCATCACATCGCTCCTCACACAGGAGGATGGGGGTCGTCCTCATCGCTCCGGGATGCTCTGCTGGCGTGCCGGGCCAATGCTGGGCGCGCGACCCGTTCTGGCCGCAGGCTCAACGAGGAGACTGATGAAACCAGCCAGCTTCAAGTACGCGTGTCCCACCACTGTCGCGGAGGCGGTCGGCCTACTGCAGCATTTCGGCGATGACGCGAAGGTGCTGGCCGGCGGCCAGAGCCTGGTACCGATGATGAACGGTCGCCTGGCGCAGCCCGATGTGCTCATCGACATCAACCAGATCGCCGAGCTGCGGGCCCTGCAGGTCAACGGCGGCCTGCGCATCGGCGCGGGTGTACGCCAGCGCACCGCCCTGGAGTCGTTCGACGTGCAGCGCGTCGCCCCGGTCATCGCCGAAGCGCTGCGTCATGTCGGACACGTCGGCATCCGAGCGCGCGGAACCGTCGGTGGCAGCATCGCCCATGCCGATCCGGCCGCCGAGCTGCCGACGATCATGCTCGCGCTGGACGCGACGATGACCGTCACCGGCGCAGGCGGGCAGCGGACCGTCCCGGCGGAGGAGTTCTTCCGCGGCGTCTTCACGACCGCGGTCGAGTACGACGAGCTGCTCACCGACGTCCACGTCCCCGTTCCCGGGCCGGCATCGCGCTCGGCGTTCGTGGAGGTCTCGCGGCGGCGCGGGGACTTCGCGCTGGTGGGCGCCGCGGTCAGCCTCGAGTTGATCGACGGGGCGGCGCGCCGGGTGCGGATCGCGCTGAGCGGGGTCGCCGACCGGCCGGTCCTGGCCCACCGGGCGCAGGAGTTCCTGGAAGGCAAGGACCCGCACGATCCCGTGGTGCTCGAAGAGGCCGGCCGGCTCGGCGCGGCCGATCTCGATCCGGCGGGCGACATCCACGCGCCGGGAAGCTATCGGAAGAAGGTGTCCGCGGTCCTCGTGAAGCGGGCCCTGAGCAACGCCGTGAACGGGGAATGAGGGCAGCGATGTCGACAGTTTCGGAGAACCTCCAGCCGGTCGTCGAGGACGAGATCACGATCGAGGTCACGGTCAACGGGAGCCCACGCAGCGGCCGTGCCGAGCCGCGCCTGCTGCTCGCCGACTTCCTGCGCCAGCAGCTGGGCCTGACTGGTACCCACCTCGGATGTGAGCACGGCGTGTGCGGGGCGTGCACCGTTCTGATCGACGGTGAGCCCGTGCGGTCCTGCCTGATGTTCGCGATCCAGGCCAGGGGCGCGGACATCACCACCGTCGAGGGGCTGGACGACGACGGCGAACTGCACCCGGTCCAGCAGGCCTTCCATGCCAAGCACGGCCTGCAGTGCGGCTTCTGCACGCCGGGCATGGTGCTGACCTGCAAGGCGCTGCTGGACCGCAACCCGACTCCCTCGGAACGGGAGATCCGGGACTTCCTGTCGGGCAACATCTGCCGCTGCACCGGCTACGTCGGCATCGTCGAGTCCGTCAAGGAAGCGGCGGCTGCCGGTCGGGGCGCGGCGGAGGCCACCTCTGCATCCACGACGACCGAGCGCTGAGAGGAAGACCGACATGACCGTCACCGAACCCCTCACCGTTCGGCCCCCGCAGTACGTCGGGGCCCGCGTGCTGCGTGTCGAGGACAACAAGTACCTGATGGGGCGTGGGCGCTATCTCGACGACCTGGCCCTGCCCGGCATGCTGCAGGCCGCCTTCGTCCGCAGCCCGCATGCGCACGCGCGGATCGCGAGCATCGACGTCAGCGCCGCCAAGGCGCTCAAGGGCGTCGTCGAGGTCCTCACGGGCGTCGAACTGGCGAAGCTGGGAACGCCGCTCGTCGCCGACCTGCAGCGCGAGGAGGTGCTGCCGGTCGGGAAGGAACTCCTGGCCACGGACAAGGTCCGCCATGTCGGCGAGGCGGTGGCGATCGTCATCGCGGAGTCGCGCTACCTGGCCGAGGACGGAGCGCAACTCGTTTCCGTGGAGTACGAGCCGCTGCCGGCGCTGGTCGACCCGGAGCAGGCGCTCAGCCACGGGGCCGTGCTGCTGCACGATGACGTCCCGGGCAACAACGTCGCCCACATCGAGTTCGACAGCGGCGGCGTCGAGGAGGCCTTCGCCAAGGCGGACCGCGTCTTCACGAAGCGCTTCCACGCCGGTCGCCAACACGCAGCGCCGCTCGAGACGCGGGGCGTCATGGCGGACTACAACCCCGGAACCGGGCATCTGACCATCTGGTCTTCGACCCAGCTCCCACATTTCCTGCGCACGCTGATCGCCCCGCACCTGCAGATGAGCGAGCGGAACCTGACCGTGATCGCCCCGGACGTGGGCGGCGGCTTCGGCCTGAAGTGCCACGTCTTCGTGGAGGAGGCGATCATCCCGCTGGTGGCCAAGCGCCTGCGGCGGCCGGTGAAGTGGGTCGAGGACCGCGTCGAGAACCTGGCGGCGAGTGGTCACGCCAAGGAGATCGTGATGGATATCGACATCGCGGTCACGAACGACGGGCGGTTCCTGGCCTTCCGAGGCCGCTACATCGGTGACTGCGGGGCCTACTCGGGCTACCCGTGGACGGCGCTGATCGACCCGCTGGCGGCGGCCAACCTGCTGCCCAGCCTGTACGACGTGCGTGAGATGTCGTTCCAGGTCGACGCGGTGCTGACGAACAAGTGCCAGACGACGGCCTACCGCGGACCCGGCATGGCCCCGGGCCACCTGGCCCGCGAGACGCTGATCGACGACATCGCGCACGAGCTGGGCATGGACCCGGTCGAACTGCGGATCAAGAACTGCATCGGCCCTGAGCCGTACGTCACGGTGAACAACATGCGCTTCGACGGCGGCAGCTACGTCGAGTCGATCCGCAAGGCCCAGGAACTGGTCGACTACGACAAGTTCCGGGAGGCGCAGGCCGTGGCGCGGGCGGAGGGCCGATACCTGGGGATCGGCTTCAGCCCGTTCGTGGAGGCCGGAACGTGGGGTTCCGAGGGCGCGAAGGCGCTCGGGTTCCCGGCTGAGTTCTACGACACCGCGAGCGTGACGGTCGAGCCCGACGGCACGGTCACCGTGACCACCGGCACCTTCAACCACGGGCAGGGGCATCACACCAGCCTGGCCCAGCTCGCCGCCGACCGTCTCGGGGTCCGGATCGAGAACGTGCGCGTCGTCGACGGGGACACCTCGAAGGCGGTGTGGGGGGCGGGCACCTATGCCAGCCGGTCCGCCGTCGTGGCCGGCGGCTCGATCCTGTACGCGGCCACCGAAGTGCGCAACAAGCTCCTCGCGCTGGCGGGCAGCCTGCTCGAGGCGAGCCCCGACGACATCGAGCTGTACGACGGGCAGGCCAGCATCAAGGGAGTGCCGGAGAAGAGCCTGCCGATCGCCCAGCTCGCGGGGGTCGGCTACTTCGGCGGCGCGCTCCGCCCGGAGGGTCAGGAACCGACCCTGAGCGCCACCCGTTACTACGATCCGCCGCAGACCTACAGCAACGGGGTGGTGGTGGCGATCGTCGAGGTGGACGCCGAGACCGGCTGCGTCGACCTGCAGCGGGTGGTGGCCGTCGAGGACTGCGGGACGATGCTCAACCCGCTCATCGTGGAGGGCCAGGTGCACGGCGCCGTGGCCCAGGGCATCGGCGCGGCTCTGTACGAGTCGCTCGAGTACGACGAGAGCGGCCAGCTCCTGTCGGGGACGCTGATGGACTTCCTCTACCCGTCCTCGACGGAGGTGCCGACGATCGAGGTCTCGCACATCGTGACCCCGTCGCCGGTGACCGAGGGAGGCATGAAGGGCATGGCCGAGGGCGGCACGATCGCCGCCCCGGCAGCCGTGATCAACGCGATCGCGGACGCGCTCACCCCGTTCGGCGCGGTGATCCGTCACGCGCCGGTGCGACCGGCCGACGTGCTCGCGCTCATCGAGGCCGGCCGGGGCTGACCACACCGGCGGCGGCCGGTGGGCCGCCTCGCGCGAGCGAGCCTTCGAACCTCCCGGCGCCCTCGATCCCCGAGGGCGCCGGGAGGTCTGTGGGTCGGCTGCCGTTGTGGCCGCCCATGACCCCGCCGACGCCGTACCGGGAGGGAACAGTGCGGGACGACATGTCGTGGCCCGCCGCGGGGCCGAAGGACGGGAGTCCGGCACCCGTGCCGGCCGCCGACCGGCCCACGCCACACTGCGCATTCGAGGCGGCCTTCGCCGCGGCCCCGATCCCCGGCGCGATCGTCGAGACCGGCGGCGAGCGTCGGTTGGTGGCGGTGAACCGCGCGTTCGCCGCGCTCCTCGGCTACCGGACCGCCGATCTGGTGGGCATCCGGCTCGCCGAGGTCGTCGCGGCCTCCGACGTCGCGGCGCTCCGGCGATGCCTCGTCGCACTGGGCCGGGGCGAGTCACAGATCGGACCACGGACTATCCGGTGGATCCGTGCCGACGGCGGCGCGGTGGCGGCCGACACCCGCTTCGACGGCAGCTCGACCGGCGGGCCGACTGGTCAGGCGATCGTGTTCCTGGAGGGCGGCGCCGATGCCGGCTCGCCGGGCGACGTGCGCGACACCCGCAAGCTCCTGCAGGACATCATCGACGGTGTCCCGGCGCTGGTGTTCATCAAGGACCTGCAGGACCGCTACATCCTCGCCAACCGGCGCACCCGCCAGCTGTTCGGCGGCGAGTGCGTCGGGCTCACTGATCAGGACATCGCGACGATCGAGGAGGCGCAGCAGTTCCGCCGGCACGACGCCGAAGCACTGGCGGCCGGTGAGCCCCGCGAGTTCGAGGAGTGGGCGCTGCACAACGGCGAGCAGCACACCTACTACTCGCTGAAGTTCCCGCTGCTGGACCGGCAGAACCGGCCCTATGCCCTGTGCGGGGTGTCCACCGACATCACCGCGCTCAAGCGGGCTGAGACGGCGGCCCGTGAGGCCAGGGACGAGGCCGAGCGGGCGAACCGGGCCAAGAGCGAGTTCCTGTCGCGGGTCAGCCACGAGCTACGGACCCCACTGCACTCCATCCTGGGCTACTGCCAGCTCCTACAGGTCGAGGGCCTCGGGCTGGACATCCCGGCCACCGCCGGTCGGATGGCGAGGGCCGGCCACCACCTGCTCGAGCTGATCAACGACCTGCTGGAGGTTTCGCGGATCGAGCAGGGACAGGACCGCATCCGCCTCGAGCCGGTGCACGCCTGCGACCCGGTCAGCGAGGCGGTGGACATCGTGCGGCCGCTGGCCGCCGCCCGCGACATCGAGCTCGCCGTCGACCTGCACGGGGGCATCCACGAGTTCGTCTCCGCCGACCGGCGGCGCCTGCACCAGGTCCTGCTCAACCTCATGTCGAACGGCATCAACTACAACCGGCCGGGTGGGGAGGTGCGGGTCTCGTTCCGCCGGGTGGCCGTCGATCGCCTGCGGTTTCTGGTCTCCGACACCGGTTCCGGTATCCACAGGCAGGACTTCGAGCGGGTGTTCATGCCGTTCGAGCGGATGAACGGGCAGGACCAGCACCCGGAGGGGGCCGGGCTCGGCCTCGCGGTGTCCAAGGCGCTGATCGAGGCGATGGGTGGAACCATCGGCATCGAGAGCAGCCAGACGGGCCGCGGAACCACGTTGTTCGTGGAACTGCAGCTCGTCGCGGCACCGGCCAACGCGCACGAGATCGTCTTCGGGGCGCGGCAGGTGGAGGCGATCGGCCGTACACCCCTGCGCGGGCGGATCCTCTACATCGAGGACTACTCGGCGAACTTCGAGCTCATCGAACAGGCCCTGGGCCGGGCCGCGGACCTCACCCTCGTCCCGGCGGCCTGTGGTGAGATCGGGCTGACGCTGGCGAGAGAGCTCGTCCCGGATCTGATCCTGCTCGACCTGCATCTTCCCGACCTGCCCGGCGAGACGGTCCTGGTACGGCTCAAGGAGGATCCGCACACGGCCCACATCCCGGTCGTCGTACTGTCGGCGGACGCCACACCGAGTCAGATCACGCGCGCTCGAGCGGCCGGCGCCGAGGAGTACCTGACCAAGCCGCTGGACCTTGTGCAGTTCGTTCGCGTCGTCGCAACCGCGCTCGGCGTCGGCCCCGAGGAGAAGGCGTAGTGATCATGAAGTCGGTAAGCCCGGGGCAGGGGCGCGTCGGTGTGATCGTGGCCGACGACCACCCCCTCTACTGCGACGGTCTGGTGCGCGTGTTGCGCGAGCGCGCCGAGATCGATGTGCTCGCGCAGGCCGAGGACGGGCGCAAGGCCCTCGAGTGCATCCGCGAGCTGCATCCCCAGGTCGCCGTGCTCGATCTGTCCCTGCCCGAGATCGACGGCCTCGGCGTGCTGGATGCCGTCAAGCGGGAGGCGCTCCCGACCAGGGCCCTGTTCGTCTCGGCGCAGGAGGACAGCGCGACGATCTACCGGGCCATCTCCTTCGGCGCCGACGCCTATCTGCCCAAGAGCAGCAGCGCCGCCGAGATCGTGAGCGCGGTGCTCGCCGTGGCGCGCGGGGAGACCGTCATCTCGCCGGCCATTCAGTACGGGCTGGCCCGGGAGATCCGGCTCCGCCGCCCCGCCGACGACCGGCCGGTGCTGAGCCCGCGCGAGCTCGAGGTTCTCCGTCTCGCCGCGGACGGCTTGAGCGCGGTCGAGATCGGGGAGCGGCTGCATCTGAGCAAGACCACCATTCGCACGCATCTGCAGCACGTCTATGACAAGCTCGGCGTCGCCGATCGCGTCGCCGCGGTCAGCCAGGCCCTGCGCCGGGGCATCCTCAAGTAGGCGGGCACACCCTCATCCTCAGGCCGGATCCTCCTCGCGATCGTCGCGTTGCAGGATGGGCGATCCGACGGCGGCCGAGCAGCGTGGGCATCAGACACCGACGCCGACGCAGATGAGGCCAGATGCCGGTAGCTCGCGATCCTTCCGTCCCGGCGGCCATCGGGCGCAATCGGGTGAGCGCCACCGGGCGCTCGTTGCACGCGGTCGACGCGATCGTCGAGGACGCCCGGGTGGACCTCCTGTTCCGACAGGCCATGGGCCGGTTGGCGTCCGGTGTGGTCATCGTGACGTGCTATGTGGACGACCGCCCGTGGGGTATCACCGCCACCGCCTGCTGCTCGATCTCGGTCGCCCCGCCGCTCCTGCTCGTCTCGCTCAAGTCCTCCACGGTGAGCGCGTCGGCGATCCAGCGAACCGGCCGGTTCGGCGTCAGCCTGCTGGGAGCGAGGGCGCTGGACGCCGCCAAGTTCGCCTCCCGTCCCGGTCAGCCGAAGTACATCGACGACTACTGCACTCCCTGCGAGCCCGAGGGCGCCTCGGCGACGCCGATCGTCCGGCACGCCGCCGCGCACGTGGACTGCGCCGTGAACCAGGCCCATCCAGCGGCCGACCACCTCCTGTTCATCGGTGACGTGCACGCGGTGCTCCTGCAGTCGGCCGACCGTCCGCTCGTGTACTGCTCGCAGAGCTACCACGGCCTCGACGCGCTCGGTGAGCAGGAGCAGCGATCGTGAGCCGCGCGCTCTCCCGTTCCGGCCGCCGCGCCGGCCCGCTGCGCGAATCAACCGTCAACAGCGAGTCCTCCAGGACAGGAGCGAAGTGATGCTGGATGGAATGACACCGGCCGGTTTCGTCGGACTGTGCGAGCACGTTCTGCGGCTCTGCGCCGTGAACGAGACGGAGACCGTCGCAGTGCTCTCACAGGGCGACGAGCGGCAGGACTACGCCGATGCGTTCATGACCGCTGCCCGGCAGCTCGGCGCGGCCACGTTCCACGTCCGTCTCCCGGACCCGCTGCCGTCGGTGGGCCCGCCGGGGGGCGACGGATTCGGTGTCACCCCGCTGGCCGGAAACCGTGTCGGCATCGATTCGCTCAAAGGCGCGGACCTGGTGATCGACCTGCTGTTCCTGCTGTTCTCCAAGGAGCAGCTGGAGATCCAGGAATCGGGTACGCGCATCCTGCTGTGCGTGGAACCGGTGGCTCATCTCGCGCGGATGCTGCCGACACCTGACCAGCGGCGGCGCGTCGAGGTGAGCGCCGAGTTGCTGTCCAGGGCGAAGAGCCTGCGGTTCACGAACCCGGCCGGGACCGACGTCGTCTACGACCTCGGCCACTATCCGGTGCTGACCGAGTACGGCTACACCGACCTCCCGGGTCGCTGGGACCACTGGCCGTCGGGTTTCCTCGCCACCGGTGCATCGGACGTGGGGGTGAACGGCCGGGTCGTTCTCGACCGTGGCGACATCCTCACCCCGCCGTTCGGCAGATACGTCGACGAGCCGGTGGAGATTACGATCTCCGACGGCTACATCGACGAGATCCGCGGCGGTGTCGACGCCGACCTGTTCCGGGACTACATCAACAGCTTCAACGACGACCGGGGACGCGCGATCTCGCACATCGGGTGGGGCTGCAACGAGAACGCCCGGTGGTCGGGCCTGGCGCACGACGGGCGGGGGATCGGCATGGAGAGCCGGGCCTTCTACGGGAACGTGCTGTTCTCGACCGGGCCGAACCAGGAGCTGGGCGGGCCGAACGACACCCCGTGCCACCTCGACATCCCGATGCGCAACTGCAGTGTCTACCTCGACGACGAACCGGTCCTCCTCCACGGTGAGTTCGTCGTCCCGGAGCTACAGGTCCGACAGAAGCGGGTGCTGAACCGCTAGGTCCGATCCACGGCGGTGAATCCCCCCGGGTCCTCCGCCCGCACCATCAATCCGATCCTCTACCTGCACGATGGGCGCCCGTCGCAGCAGCGCCGATCATTGGTCGCCGAGAGCGTTCACGGGGTGCACATCGCCGGCCGGCCGAAAACCGAGGAGTTGTCTGTGACGGAACCAGCGCACCGGACGGGTGGTCAGGACGCTGTCGCCCGGTTGTCCGCGCTACTGCGACCGCACCGTGGTCCCAGCGTGGTCACGATGGGCACGTTCGACGGCGTGCACGACGGTCACGCCGCACTCCTGGCGCACGCGAAGGGCCTGGCCACGGCCCGCGGGCTGCGCACGATCGCGGTGACGTTCAGTCCCCGTCCCGATCAGGTGCTGTCGCCGGAGCACTCGCTCCCCGACATCGTCCCGATCGCCGAGCGGGTGGACCGGCTCCACGCGAGCGGGGTGGACGACGTCGTCGTCATCCCCTTCGATCGGGCGCTCGCCACGGTCACCGCCGAGCGGTTCGCCCGTCTCCTGGCGACCGACCTGAGCATGCGGACGCTCTGCGTCGGCGAGGACTTCGCACTGGGCCACAACCGGGAGGGGAGCGTCGCATACCTGCGTGGGCTCGGGGTGGACGTCGTCGCCTGCCCACTCATACGAACCGCCGGGCGGGCCCGGAAGATCAGTTCGAGCGTGATCCGGCGGGCCATCGCCGACGGCGTGGCCCCCGATCAGGCGTGGCAGGCCGCATGAGCACCGCGCGGAAGACCCGTGGGAGCAGCCTCTTCGTGGACTGCGGCCGCGTGCGGCTGCACGTGCTGGAGTACGGCGCGGGCGAGCGCACCCTGCTTCTCCTACCCGGCATCACGAGCCCCGCGGCGACCTGGGAGTTCGTCGCCGAGCGCCTCGCCGAGGACATCCGGATCCTCACCTGGGACGCGCGGGGGCGCGGGTTGTCGGACCATCCGGAGACCGGCTACGGCGTCGGGCACTTCGCGGCTGACCTGGACGCGCTGCTCACCGCGCTGGAGCTGGACCGTCCGGCCGTACTCGCGCACTCCATGGGGGCCCGCATCGCGGCCTACTTCGGAGCCCGCCGTCCCGAACGGGTGGGGCCCCAGATCATCGTCGATCCGCCGATGATGGGGCCGGGGCGGCCGCCGTACGCCTCGCCGATGTCGGCCTACATCGACGAGCTGCGCAAGGCCTCAGCCGGCGAGCTGACGCTCGAGGAGCTCGGCCGATCCTGGCCGAGCTGGGACATCGAGCGCTTGCGCGACCGTCAGCAGTGGCTGCCGACCTGCAGCGAAGCCGGTGTCCGGGAGAGCTACCTCGGGCTCGAACAGGATGATCTGGCCAGCTCCTGGCGGGGGCTGCGCCCGCCGCTGCTGCTGATCCGCAGCGCCGACAGCCCGGCGTTGTCGGCCGACGACGAGGCCGAGCTGCGCGCGGCCAATCCCGATGCCAACTATGTCTCGATCGCCGGGGCCGGCCACATGGTCCCGTACGACAACCTCGAGGATTTTCTCGGCGTCGTTCGACGCTTTCTCGCGGATTCGAATGGTGAAAGGAAACGCTAACCATGGGGATCAATACGGACGCCATTTTGCGTACGGGTGAGCAATACAAGAAGGCGCTGCGCGACGGACGCGTCGTCTGGTACGGCGGCGAGCGAATCGACGACGTCACGACGCACCCGGCGACCGCCGGCGGTATCGACCGACTCGCCGAGATCTTCGACATGCAGCACGACCCGCGGTACCAGGACACGATGACGTTCGTGCGGGAGGACGGCCAGCGCGTCACCCGGGCCTGGCAGCTGCCCCGTACGAAGGAGGAGCTGCGCGCCAAGCGGGAGATGGACGAGCTGGCATCGCGGCACACGCTGGGCATGTTCGGGCGCCACTTCGACAACATCGCGTGGACGACGCTCGGCCTGGCTGCCTACGAGCACCTGTTCACCGAGCCCGAACTCGCCGGCAACATCGGCCGCTACATCCGGTACGCGCAGGACAACAACATCATGATCGGGGGCATCGTCGCGGACCCGCAGGGCGCGCGGGCGAAGGAGAAGTGGTCCATCGGCGAGCGCATCCCGCTCAAGCACCATGGCGACACCGACCGGCTTCCCCCGCTGCTGCGGGTGGTGGAGAAGCGCTCCGATGGGATCGTCATCGCCGGCGCGAAGATCGTCGGCACGGTCATCCCGCAGGCGGACGAGATCCTGATCCTCACGCAGCCCGGCGTCTCGCCGGAGGAGAGCTTCTGGTGCGCCCTGCCCGCCAACTCGGAAGGGCTGCACATCGTCCTGCGGCAGGCACTGGCCCACCCGCCGTCGGCGACCGAGCACCCGCTCGCGTCGAAGGGGGAGGAGCAGGACTGCCTGGTCATCCTGGACAACGTCTTCGTGCCGATGGAGCGGGTGTTCTCGCTCGGCAACCCGGACCTGCCGCTGGAGTACGGGGACATCGGCGCCGGTGAGCACTGGAACACGCTCGTGCGGATGGCGGTCAAGGCCGAACTGCTCGTCGCGGTGGCGCAGATGATCATCGACTCGATCGGCACCGTGCGGGTGGCCAAGGTGCGCGAGATCGTCGCGGACCTGGTCGTCTACGCCCAGGTGCAGCGCTCTCTCGCGATGTCCGCGCAGGACTACGCGATCACGACCGAGTCCGGCGTCGTCTGGCCGCAGGTGGACTACGTCACCGCCGGGCGGGTCTACGGGGTCGAGCACTACGGCACGATCATGGGCAAGATCCGCGAGATGGCCGGCCAAGGCCCGCTGATGCTGTTCACGGACAAGGACTTCTCGCACCCCGAACTGGGCCCACTGCTGTGTCAGGTGACAGAGGGCTTCGACCTGGTGTCCGAGGAGAAGAACCTGCTGATGGGGCTCGTCTGGGACATCACGTCGGACAGCTTCGGCATGAGGGTCGACTACTTCGAGCGACTCAACGGCTATCCGCTGTTCTTCCTCAAGGAGCGACTCTTCGGCGAGTACGACCGGGTAGCCGGCGTCGAACACCTTGCCAGATTCCTGGGGCTCCCCGTCGACAAACTCGCAGCGCCGGCACGGGCCCTCGCGGAGGCCAGGAAGCCGATGTTCGGGTAGCTCGTCGAGGCCATGTGGAATGGACGGCGTAGCAGGGCAACCAGGAGGCCAGGTTCGGGAGGTCGCTCAGAATGGGTCGCCGCAAGAGGGAGGAAAATGAGTCACTACTACAATCGCGACGGCGACACTCCACCCTTACCAAGGAGTTCATAAGTAGATCGACTTGGATGGCGTGATCTGACAGGATCGGCGTGTGCGTGAGAACGACGGCCGGAAGTTGGATCATCGGACGCTGGAGGTGCTGCGGCTGAGGGCGGTC
>NZ_JAHDTG010000007.1 GCF_018531475.1 Pseudonocardia mahuensis | reverse complement strand
CGTCGGATCCCCCACCCGCCGCTTGAACTCCCGCACCACCCGATCCGGATCGGTCAACGCCCGCCGCTCCGCGGCATCACCCACCACCACCGACCCGTCCCCGGCGATGAACAACACCGAGGGAACGTAGGTGGACCGATCGCCCAGGGTCACCATCTCGGTCTCGCCCGGCTGTCCGTGGACCAGGCGGCAGATGGCCGCCGCGGTGCGCGTCGTCCCGACATCGATACCGAGCAGGTAGCTCATGGTCACCCGTCTTCGTCTGCGTCCGTCTTTGACGACTCTCCGTGTTCATCGAGTCGGCCGAAGGTCACGTTAGCGTTGCGACCATGCTCCGATCGGGGCGGGCTGGCCCAGGACGTCCGATCGCGACGAGCATGACGGACAGAGCGCCTCGGCGCCCACCACGGCTCGGCCGGTGCCATCTCGGATCCGCGCCGGCGCGACGGTCAGAGGCGGTGCTGCAGGGCCTCGGCGGCCGCCAGCAGATCGGCGGCCCAGCGCACCCCGGGCCGGCGGCCGATGCGGTCGACCGGCCCCGACACCGACACGGCGGCGACGACCTGACCAGAGCTGTCACGCACGGGTGCGGACACGCTGGCGACACCCGATTCGCGTTCGGCCACGCTCTGCGCCCAGCCGCGGCGTCGCACGTCGAGGAGCACACGCTCGGTGAAGGAGGCGTCGGCGAGCACCGCGCGCTGGGTGGCCGGGTCGGACCATGCGGCGAGCACCTTGGCCCCGGAACCGGCGGTCATCGGCAGTCGGGTGCCCACGGGGACGGTGTCGCGCAGCCCGCTGGAGGGCTCGGCGGTGGCGATGCAGATCCGGTGCGTGCCGTCACGGCGGTAGAGCTGGACGCTCTCCCCGGTGATGTCCCGCAGTCGGGGGAGCACGGCGCCGGCGGCCTCCAGCAGCGGGTCACCGCCCCGGTTGGCCAGCTCGGCCAGCGTGGGGCCGGGACGCCATCGGCCGTCGGCGCCGCGGTGGAGCAGGCCGTGCACCTCCAGGCCGACGGCGAGGCGGTGGGCGGTGGCCCGGGGCAGCCCCGTGCGCTGGCACAGTTCGGACAGCCCGCACGGCTCGGCAGCTGCGGCCCGCAGAACCCCCACGGCCTTGTCGAGCACTCCGATGCCGCTATGCTGTCTCACGCCTCGATACTAGCTTCCCAGAATTTGGGAGACCACACCACCACGCGGGGCCCGAGCGGCAGTGCTCGATATTTACGAGGGAGGCAGCGCCGTGACGAACCCTGGGGCGGGACGCACGCTGGCCGAGAAGGTCTGGGACCAGCACCTGGTGCGCCAGGGCGAGGGGAACGAGCCCGACCTGCTCTACATCGACCTGCATCTGGTGCACGAGGTCACCAGTCCGCAGGCGTTCGACGGGCTCCGGCTCGCGGGGCGCCCGGTACGCCGGCCCGACCTCACCGTCGCGACCGAGGACCACAACGTCCCGACCACCGACGTCGAGCTCCCGATCGCCGACCCGGTCTCGCGGACCCAGGTGGAGACGCTGCGCCGCAACTGCGAGGAGTTCGGCGTCCCGCTGTACCCGATGAACCACGCCGAGCAGGGCATCGTGCACGTCGTCGGCCCGCAGCTGGGGCTCACCCAGCCGGGGCTGACCGTCGTGTGCGGCGACAGCCACACCTCCACCCACGGCGCGTTCGGTGCGCTGGCCTTCGGCATCGGCACGTCCGAGGTGGAGCACGTGCTCGCCACTCAGACGTTGCCGCTCAAGCGGTTCAAGACCATGGCGATCAACGTCAACAGCACCGGCGGGCGGTTGCGCGAGGGCGTCACGAGCAAGGACGTCGTGCTCGCGATGATCGCGCAGATCGGCACCGGCGGCGGTCAGGGCTACGTGCTGGAGTACCGGGGCAACGTCATCGAGAACCTCTCGATGGAGGCCCGGATGACGATCTGCAACATGTCGATCGAGGCGGGCGCGCGGGCCGGCATGATCGCCCCCGACGAGACCACGTTCGCCTACCTGAAGGGGCGCGACCACGCGCCGAAGGGCGCGGAGTGGGACGAGGCCGTGGCGGCGTGGCGGGAGCTGCGCACCGACGACGACGCCGTGTTCGACGCCGAGATCGACATCGACGCCGACGCGCTGACCCCGTTCGTCACCTGGGGGACCAACCCCGGTCAGGGGCTGCCGCTGGGCGAGCGGGTCCCGGACCCCGCCCGGATCGTGGACGAGAACGAGCGGGTCGCCGCCGAGAAGGCGCTGGCCTACATGGGCCTGGAGGCGGGCACCCCGCTGCGCGAGGTCGCCGTCGACACCGTGTTCGTCGGGTCGTGCACCAACGGCCGGATCGAGGACCTGCGGGCCGCCGCGGACGTCATCGCCGGTCGCAAGGTCGCCGACGGGGTGCGCATGCTCGTCGTGCCGGGCTCGATGCGGGTGCGCTTCCAGGCCGAGGAGGAGGGCCTGGACAAGGTCTTCACCGAGGCCGGGGCCCAGTGGCGCTCGGCGGGCTGCTCGATGTGCCTGGGCATGAACCCGGACCAGCTCGCGCCGGGGGAGCGCAGCGCGTCGACGTCGAACCGGAACTTCGAGGGCCGCCAGGGCAAGGGCGGACGTACCCACCTGGTGTCGCCGCTGGTCGCTGCGGCCACCGCGGTGCGCGGCACGCTGTCCTCGCCCGAGGACCTGGACTGAGAGGGGCAGAACCATGGAGCCGTTCAGCACGCACACCGGGATCGGCGTCCCGCTGCGCCGGTCCAACGTGGACACCGACCAGATCATCCCCGCGGTCTACCTGAAGCGGGTCACCCGGACCGGCTTCGAGGACGGGCTATTCTCCGCCTGGCGTCAGGACGAGAACTTCATCCTCAACACCGAGCCGTACTCCCGCGGCAGCGTCCTCGTGGCCGGGCCCGACTTCGGCACCGGATCGTCGCGCGAGCACGCGGTCTGGGCGCTGATGGACTACGGGTTCCGGGTCGTCATCGCCTCCCGGTTCGCCGACATCTTCCGGGGCAACTCGAGCAAGCAGGGACTGGTCGCGGCCCAGGTCGCCCAGCCCGACGTCGAGCTGCTGTGGAAGCTGCTGGAGAACGAGCCCGGCACCGAGATCACCGTCGACCTGACGGAGAAGACGGTGCAGGCCAAGGACCTCACGGTCCCGTTCGAGATCGACGACTACACCCGCTGGCGGCTGCTGGAGGGCCTCGACGACATCGGGCTCACCCTGCGCCACGCCGACGATGTCACGGCGTTCGAGGCGGCACGGCCGTCCCGGCTGCCGACCACCGCCGCTCCGGCGAGCTGACCCGATCGGGGCGGGGTGTCGCCGCTCCGTGTCCGGATCCGTTGCGGCGGAACGATCTTTCGGATGGTTCCGTTGACCTGCAACGGAACCATCGTGCGTGCCGTCTGGCGCAACGCGGTGTCCACGCTCTACGGTCGCGCCCATGAACAAGACCCAGCTCGTGGACGCGCTCGCGGCGCGCATCGGCGACCGGCGCACCGCGGCATCCGCGGTCGACGGGTTGCTCGAGATCATTGTGGACACCGTCGGCTCCGGCGGCTCGGTCTCGCTGACCGGGTTCGGGGTCTTCGAGGCACGCGCGCGTGCCGCCCGCGTGGCGCGCAACCCGCGTACCGGTGAGACCGTCGACGTCCCGGCGACGACGGTGCCCGCGTTCCGCCCCGGTGCGGCGTTCCGCTCCTCGGTGAGCGGTAACGGCGCCACGGCCCGGGCCACTCCGGTCCGCCGCGCCCGGCGGGCGGCGGTGGCGGCCCAGGCGGCCGCTCCGGCTCTCGCGGAGGCGGCACCGGAGGCCGCAGCGGCGCCCAAGCCGAAGGCGGCCAAGGGCGGCAAGCGTGCGGCGAAGGCCTCGGCCTCGTTCGCGCCGGAGCCGGAGGCCGCCAGGGACAAGGCGGACAAGGCGGCCCCGGCGAAGGCCACGGGCGGCAAGGGTGGCAAGGGAGACAAGGCCGCGGCCGCCAAGTCGGAGAAGGCCAAGCCGGTGAAGAAGCCCGCGAAGGGCAAGAAGTAGTTCCGGCCGACGGACCGGGCGCGGACGGTGGTCGTCCGCGCCCGGCACCGGGTCAGGCAGAGGGGCTGCGGTAATAGTCGGCGAACCGCAGCCGGCCGTCTCGCCGGCCCAGCACCCACGTGCTGCCCTTGCGGGAGGGGACGACGCCGCTGTCGTCGACCACGTGCTCGGCCAGGCTCGACTCACGGCCGAGCTTCTCGACGACGTCCGGGATGACCCCGCCCTGGCTGCACAGGACCGTGACCCCGGGCTGATCGAGCAGTTCGCGGACCCGGGCCAGCCCGGCGGCCGGGTGCTGCGCGAAGCCCTCCTCGCCGAGCAGCGGTTCCTCGGTGATCCGGGCCCCCAGTTCCTCGGCGAGCGGGGCGAGGGTCTGCGTGCAGCGCACCGGCGGTGCGGAGTGCAACCGTTCGGGGCCGAAGAGCTGCAACAGGCCAGCCAGCTGATCGGCCTGCGCGCGACCGGTCCCGGACAGCGGGCGTTGCGCGTCGTCGCCGTTCCAGCTCCGCCGGTTGCCGGCTTTGGCGTGACGCACGAGCAGCAGGGTCGACTCGGGGACGGGCTGCTCGGTGAAGCGGTCGAGCACTTCCCGGTCGCGGTCGTAGGTCAGCTGCCGGGCGGCCTCACCCGGGCGGAGCCAGCGCAGTTCGTCGGTCTCGTGGTTGGGAACGAATCCCGGGCCACCGGGCTGCGCCTGCGCCGCCCAGTAGCGCACGAGCTTGCGTCCCTCGGGCACGTCGTAGCGGGTGTCGCCGAGCCGGGCGCCCAGCCGCGCGCGGTACCCGGTCTCCTCGGCCACCTCACGGACGGCGGCGGCGGGCAGCGACTCGCCGGGGTCGAGCTTGCCCTTGGGCAGTGACCAGTCGTCGTAGCGCGGCCGGTGCACGACCGCGACCTCCGGGGCGTCGGCACCGCTGCCGGCGCCGTCGCGGCCCTCGGCGGGCCGCCACAGGACCGCACCGGCGGCCAGGACGTCGGCGTCGAGACCGGCAGGGGCCTCGGTCATCGCGTCCGTCCTGCTCATTCGGCGTCGGCGGCGACCGTGGCGTGCCGGAGCATCATCTCGGCCTGGTGGTCGCGGACCCGCTCGACGTCGGAACCCGGTGACGGGGACGGTTCCCAGCTGCCGTCGGACTGCAGCGTCCAGCACCTGGTGGCCGGGTCCAGGCACGAGTCGAACATGTCGCCGAGCTGGTCGGCCAGCCGCGGGTCGGCGACCCGCATCAGCACCTCGACGCGGCGGTCGAGGTTGCGGTGCATCATGTCCGCGCTGCCGATCCAGTACTCGTCGGCGCCCTCGAAGTGGAAGACCCGGGAGTGCTCCAGGAAGCGGCCGAGGATGGACCGGACGCGGATGTTCTCCGAGAGCCCCTCTCGTCCGGGCCGCAGCGCGCAGATCCCGCGGACCACCACGTCGACCGGCACGCCGGCCTGCGAGGCCCGGTAGAGCGCGTCGATGACCTGCTCGTCGACCAGCGAGTTGACCTTGATCCGGATGCCGGCCGGCTTGCCCTCGCGGTGCGACTCGATCTCGTCCTCGATCCGCCGCACGATGCCGCGGCGCACGCCGTAGGGCGCGACGAGCAGGCTGCGGTAGGAGGTCTGCCGAGAGTAGCCGGTGAGGGCGTTGAACAGGTCGGTGAGGTCGGCGCCGATGGTCGGGTCGGCCGTGAGCACGCCGATGTCCTCGTAGAGCCGGGCCGTCTTGGGGTTGTAGTTGCCGGTGCCGATGTGGCAGTAGCGCCGGATCGTGGAGCCCTCCTGGCGCACCACGAGCGAGGTCTTGCAGTGCGTCTTGAGCCCCACGAGCCCGTAGACGACGTGCACGCCCGCCTTCTCCAGCTCGCGTGCCCAGCGGATGTTGGCCTGCTCGTCGAACCGGGCCTTGATCTCGACGAGCGCGACGACCTGCTTGCCGGCCGCGGCGGCCTCGATGAGTGCGTCGACGATGGGGGAGTCGCCCGAGGTGCGGTACAGCGTCTGCTTGATGGCCAGCACGTCCGGGTCGGCGGCCGCCTGCTCGATGAAACGCTGCACGCTGGTGGAGAACGAGTCGTACGGGTGGTGCACCAGCACGTCGCCCTCGCGCAGGGTGGCGAAGATGCTGCGCGGGGTCTCGCGCTCACCGAAGGCGGGATGGGTGGCGGGGACGAACGGGTCGTCCTTGAGGTCGGGACGGTCGACGCCGTAGACCTGCCACAGCGCGGTCAGGTCGAGCAGTCCGGGCACGGTGACGACGTCGTGCGGATCGACGTCGAGCTCGCGCAGCAACAGTTCGAGGACGTGCTCGCTCATGGTGTCGGTGACCTCGAGGCGCACCGGCGGGCCGAAGCGGCGGCGGGCCAGCTCACGTTCGAGGGCCTGCAGCAGGTCCTCGTCGCGGTCCTCCTCGACCTCCAGGTCGGCGTTGCGGGTGACCCGGAAGGCGTGCACCTCGGCCACCTCCATGCCGGTGAACAGGTCACCGAGATGGGCGGCGATGAGGTCCTCGATGGGCAGGAAGGTCACGTCGCCGTTGCTGTCGTCGCTGCTCACCTTGACCAGGCGCGGGACGTTGTTCGGCACCTTGACGCGGGCGAAGCGCTCGGTCCGGCCCTCCGGGTCGCGCACCGTCACGGCCAGGTTGAGCGAGAGCCCGGAGATGTAGGGGAAGGGGTGCGCCGGGTCGACCGCAAGCGGGGTGAGCACCGGGAACACCTGGTCGGAGAAGTAGTCCGACAGCCGCATCCGCTCGGCCTCGGACAGGTCGGCCCAGCGCTGGATGTGGATGCCCTCCTTGTCCAGCGCGGGGCGGACGTCTTCGAGGAAGACCCGCGCGTGCGCCTCGGAGATCGTCTGGCTGCGCGCGGCGATCCGGGCGAGCTGCTCGCGGGGGGAGAGCCCGTCGGCGCTGCGCACGGCCAGGCCGGTCTCGTCGCGGCGCTTCAGCCCCGCCACCCGGACCATGTAGAACTCGTCGAGGTTGCTGGCGAAGATCGCGAGGAACTTGGCCCGCTCGAGCAGCGGCTGGCTCGGGTCCTCGGCGAGCGCGAGCACCCGGGCGTTGAAGTCCAGCCAGGAGAGCTCGCGGTTGAGGTAGCGGTCGTCGGGCAGCCCGGACCGCGACGCGGCGGTGGTCGGTGCCGGCGGGCCGATCGGGGCGCTGCCGAGGCTGCTCGACGCCAGGGTCGTGACCGGGCCGGGGGCGGCCGGGACGCTGACCGCCGCGGGCGGGCTCGTCGTGGCCCTGCTTGTCCCGCCGCTGGTCTTTCCGCTGGTCTCTGCGCGGGTGCCCCTGCTGGTCCCGGCTTTGGTGGAGCGGGAGCGGGAGGCGACCGGCTCGCGGGTGGTTCCGTCGGACGCGGTGCCGTCCGTCGATCCCGCCGCATTCGTACCCGCCCCGGACACCGGGCGGCTCACGGAGTGGACCCGGCGGGCGGACGGGCGCGGAGCACGACGCGGGGCGCCCTGCGCCCGGCCCCGTCGAGGTGCATCACCGGAACCCGCGGCCCCCGTGTCCCCTGAGGACGCGGGTTCGGGAGAATCGGGTGCCTGGCCGCTCGCGTCGCCACTCACGCTCTCCGATTCTTCCCCACTGGTGGGGTGCAGGCGTGGGCCCCTCCACCGACATCCGGGTGAACTCTCGGTCACGACACGCTCGCGTCCGGGGCAGCGGGTGAACGGTGATCACCTGATCCGGATGTTCGTCCCGGAAACGGACGGTCCGGGCGTCAGTGTCGCGCACAGCTCGTCAACACGCCGCGGGTGTGCGAGCCCACACCGAGGCCGGTGGCGCGCCGCAGGTCCTCGCCGGTGTCGACGTCGCGGCGCAGCCCCGGCCAGTCGCCCGGCAACGGGTACGCCCCGGACCGCTCGTGGTGCTCCGCCGAGCCCGTGCCGAAGCGGGGTTCGAGCGCCGAGCCGGGGGCGCACACCAGCAATGTCGTGCCCTCGCCGTCGGCGTCGGCGCAGTAGGCCCGGCGCATCGGTCCCGCGGCGAAGACCGCCGCGGCCATCTCGATCGCCGCGTCCAGCTCGGCGGGGCGCAGCGCGGGCAGGTCGGCCTGCAACGCGCCGACCGCGGCGCTCGGATCGTTGTCCCGCAACAACTGCTCCCCGCGCTCGAGCGCAGGGTTCAGCCCACCCCCGGGCATGTCCGGGGCCACCGGCACACCGGCGGCGGCCACCTCGGCCGCGACCCTCGGGTCCGAGGTGATCACGAGCAACCGCCGGACCCGGCGGGCCGCCCGGGCCGCGGCGACGGTGTCGAGCGCGAGCGCGAGCGCCAGCCGGGCGTGGGCCTCCGGGTCCCCGACGCCGTGATCGGCCGCCCCGCGCAGCCGGGACTTGGCCGCGGCCAGCGGCTTGACCGGGACCACGAGGTCCACGGTGTCGATCCGGATCGGGCCCACCCGTTCATCGTCGCACCCCCCTCGTGGTGGACCCGCGACGCCCGGCCCGGGAGACTCTCCGCGGAGATCGCGAACCGGCGACGGCGGGCGGGTGCCCGCGGCCGGAACGGCGTGGCGGCGAGGAGGTCGTGGGTGAGGCGTGAGAAGGGCGGCTTCTGGGTCGCGTTGGCGGCGGCGTTCTTCTACCCGATCGTCGTGGCGACCGGGCGGATCCGCTACGAGGGCCGCGAGCGCGTCCCGGCGGAGGGTGGCGCGCTGCTCGTGGCCAACCACATCTCCTACCTCGACCCGGTGCACACCGCGGTGTTCGTGCACCGGTCGCGCCGGGTGCCGCGCTTCCTGGCCAAGCACAGCCTGTGGAAGGTCCCGGTGCTGGGCCGGATCCTCGCCGGCTCGGGGCAGATCCCGGTCTACCGCGACTCCGTCGACGCCCAGCGCAGCCTCAGCGCGGGCACCCGGGCGCTGCAGGACGGCAAGATCGTGGTGATCTATCCCGAGGGCACCATCACCCGCGACCCGGAAGGCTGGCCGATGCAGTCCCGCACCGGGATGGCCCGGCTGGCGCTGACCTCCGACGTGCCGGTGATCCCGGTCGTGCACTGGGGCACCCGCGAGATCTACGACCACTACAACAAGAAGTTCCGACCGCTCCCCCGCACGAGCGTCACGGTGCGCAGCGGTGATCCGGTCGACCTGTCGGCCTACCGCGGCAAGCCGATCGACGCCGTCGTGCTGCGCGAGGTGACCGATCTCGTGATGGGCCGGGTCCGCGATCTGCTGGCCGAGGTCCGTGACGAACCGGCGCCGGTGCAGTTCTACCGCAGGGGCGGTGCCGCGTGAGCCGGGTGCACGAGGTCCGTCGCGTCGCGGTGCTCGGGGCCGGGTCGTGGGGTACGGCGTTCGCCAAGGTCATGGCCGACGCCGGCCGGGACGTCGTGCTGTGGGCGCGCCGACCGGAGGTCGCCGCGGCGATCAACGAGCAGCGCGCCAACCCGGACTATCTACCCGGTGTCGAGCTGCCGCCGCTGCTCACGGCCTCGACGAACGCGGCCCGGGTGCTCGAGCGGGCGGACGTGGTGGTGCTCGCGGTGCCGTCCCAGACCCTGCGGGCGAACCTGGGCCACTGGCGTGACCTGCTGCCGGCCGGCGCGACGCTGGTCAGTCTGGCCAAGGGAGTCGAGCTGGGTACGCTCAAACGGATGAGCGAGGTGATCTGCGAGGTCGCCGCCGTGGCGCCGTCGCAGGTGGCTGTGGTGTCCGGGCCGAACCTGGCCCGGGAGATCGCTGCGGAGGAGCCGACCGCCACGGTGATCGCCTGCACCGACCACGATCGCGCCGTGGCCCTGCAGAACGCGTGCTCGACCGGGTACTTCCGGTCCTACACCAACACCGATGTGGTGGGCTGCGAGCTGGGCGGGGCCGGCAAGAACGTCATCGCGCTGGCGGTCGGGATAGCGGCGGGAATGGGCCTCGGGGACAACAGCCGGGCGTCGGTGATCACCCGGGGGCTGGCCGAGATCAGCCGGCTGGGCACGGCCCTCGGGGCCGACCCGATGACCTTCGCCGGGCTGGCCGGACTCGGTGACCTGGTGGCCACCTGCTCGTCCCCGCTGTCACGCAACCGCACCTTCGGTGAGCGCCTCGGCCGCGGCGAGACCCTCGCGCAGGCGGAGGAGGCCAATCACGGGCAGGTCGCCGAGGGTGTCAAGTCGTGCACGTCGATCTGCGAGCTCGGTGCCCGGCACGGCGTCGAGCTACCCATCGCCGACGCGGTGCGCCGGGTCTGCCACGAGGGGCTGTCGACCGCGGCCATGGCCAAGGAGCTCATCAGCCGGGCGCCGAAGCCGGAGTAGCTCCGCGCAGATGCGCTGCGACCAGCGCGTAGGGTCGCTGCCGTGATCGGGGACGGGACGCGCTGCGCGCACGCCGGGCACGGATCCGCCCGCGACGAGCCGCTCGGCGCCCCCTTGCACCCCGGGCCGGCACTGTCCTCGACGTTCCACCTCGGGCTGCCCGCCGATCCGACGCCCACGGACTTCTACGGGCGCGCCGACAACCCGACCTGGCGCGCGCTGGAGGCGGCCATCGGCGAACTGGACGGCGGCGAGTGCGTGCTGTTCGGCTCCGGGATGGCGGCGATCGCGGCGGTGCTGCGACTGGCCGCCCGGCCGGGCACGACGGTCGTGCTGCCCAGCGACGGCTACTACCTGGCCCGCGTGCTCGCCGACGAGGAACTCGTTCCGCTCGGGGTCGGGGTGCGCGCGGTGCCGACGGCCGGGTCGTGGCCCGGCCGGGTCCTCGCCGGCGCCGCGCTGGTGCTGCTGGAGACCCCGTCGAACCCGGGGCTGGAGGTCTGCGACATCGCGGACCTGGCTGCCCGGGCACACGCCGCCGGTGCGCTGCTCGCCGTCGACAACACGACCGCGACGCCACTGGGACAGCGGCCGCTCGACCTGGGGGCGGACCTGGTGGTCGCCAGCGACACCAAGGCGCTCGCCGGCCACGGCGACATCGTGCTCGGGCACGTGAGCAGTACGGATCCGATGCTGGTCGGGCGGCTGCGCGCGGCCCGGGCCCGGGGCGGCGCCGTCCCGGGCCCGATGGAGGCGTGGCTCGCGCACCGCGGGCTGGGCACGCTCGACCTGCGCCTGGAGCGGCAGGCCGCGAACGCCCGCGCGCTGGCGTTGGCGCTGCGCGAGCACCCAGCGGCCGCGGACGTGCGCTGGCCGGGACTGGCCGACGATCCGGCGCACGCCGTGGCGGCCCGCCAGATGCGGCGCTGGAACGGCGTCCTGCGGTTCACGCTGCCCTCGACCGCCGCGGTCGCGGAGTTCCTGGCGGCGTCCCGGCTGGTCGCCTCGGCGACCAGCTTCGGTGGACTGCGCACCACGGCCGATCGGCGCGAGCGCTGGGGCGATGCCGTGCCCCCGGGCCTGCTGCGACTGTCGGCCGGGGTCGAGGACACCGCCGATCTGGTGGCCGATGTGCTCGGGGCGCTGGACTGCGTCGACCGCTGAGCGGGGTCGCTGCGGCCCATGCGGTGTGCGCGCGATGTCCGCTCGGCGTTCCCGTGCGTCCATCGGAGCGACACCCCGAATATCACACGTGCGAACCCGGCCACCGTATGGTCGACTGTGCCCAACCCGGTGGAGGTGGTCGCGTGCGGCATCGACAACCCGACCCCAGCGGCGCCGACCCCGAGCCAGGGGAAGCGCCGGGGAATGCGCTGTGCCCGGGCGCGGTCCCGACGGGGTCCAGGGTCCTCCTGCTCAATGCGACGTTCGAGCCGCTCGCGGTGGTCACCGCCAAGCGCGCCGTCGTGTTGATGCTCAGCGGGAAGGCGGAGTGTGTGCAGGCGGCGCTCGAGGGCGCGGCCTTCCGCTCCGAGAACTTGTCGATTCCTGCACCCTCGGTGATGCGGTTGTCCCGTTACGTGCGGGTGCCCTACCGCCGCGCGCTGCCGATGACCCGCGCCGGCGTGTTGCGCCGGGACGGCCGACGTTGCGCCTACTGCGGCAAGCGTGCCGACACCATCGATCACGTGGTGCCGCGCAGCCGCGGTGGCACGCACACCTGGGACAATTGTGTCGCGGCGTGCCGCGCGTGCAACTCGCGCAAGGCCGACCGGTTGATCGACGAGCTCGGGTGGACGCTCCCGGTGGCTCCGGCCCCGCCCGGCCGGTCCGCCGGCGGGGTGCTGGTGCTAGCGGTGGAGCCGTTACCCGCGTGGGAGCCCTGGCTGGCGGCCGCGGCGTAGCCGGAGGTCCGGGCTACGGCCGGGCGAGCCGGACGCCCGCCTGTCGCGGGTGTCGTCGAGTCGTCGTAACACCCACTTGACCGATTCCGACACTCCGTTCGGACGCTGCGCCTCGTCGTCTGCGGTCGTACTCCGCCGCGCCGGCCGAACTGGCAGCTGGGTATCGGATGCTGGAGGCGGTGCGGATGAATCGACCGGGCGCGCGGCGGCTCGGCCCGCTGGCACTCGCCGTGTGGGTTGTGGGTCTGGCCGCCTGCGGACCGGTTGGGCAGGCCCCGGACGACAGCGGTGCCGCGCCGGCGCCGACCCGCTTCGCCCCCTATGTCGACGCATCGGTGTCACCTCTGCCGCTGCTGGAGATGGCCGACGCCACCGGTGTCGCCGACGTCGTCCTCGCCTTCGTGCTGGCGACCGACGGCCGGTGTGCGCCGTCGTGGGCCGGGGTCCGGCCGCTCACCGACCCCGAGGTGGTGTCCGCCGTCCGGGAGCTGCGCGACCGGGGCGGTGAGCTCACCGTCGCCACCGGTGGCGCGAATGGGCCTTACCTGGAGTCCACGTGCGGCTCGGTGGCCGATCTGGTCACGGCGTACACCACCGCGCTCGACGCCGTCGGGACCAACCGCCTCGACGTCGACATCGAGGCGGAGATCCCGGTCGACACCGTCGTCACCGCCCTCGCGCAGCTGCAGGCCGAGCGCGACACGGCCGTCTCCCTGACGCTGGGTGTCGCGGGCCAGGATGTGGGCCTCGCGCCCGCCGCATCGGACCTCGTGCGCCGCGCGGACGCCGCCGGGGTGCGCTTCACCGTCAACGCGATGGTCATGAACTTCGACCACCGCGGGGAGTGGGCCACCGCGATGATCGAGGCGGTCGACGCGGTCGCCACGCAACTGCGCGGGGTATGGCCGCAGGCCGGCGACGACGAGATCGCCCGCCGCATCGGCGTGACCGCGATGGTCGGCCGGACGGATTTCGGACCGGTGACCACGCCGGACGACGCGGGGGCCGTTGCCGCTGCCGCCCACTCCCGCGGCGTCGACTACGTGGGGTTCTGGTCGCTGGGCCGCGACAACGGAGACTGCCCGGGCCGCCCCGAGGCTGCCTTCGACTGCAGCGGGATCGAGCAGTCCCGCTTCGCCTTCACCGAGATCTTTCGCGACGCCGTGGCGTCCCGGTAGCCGGCACGACCGTCGCCCCGGCCGCTGCGCGGCGGACCGAAGAACGGACCGGAGAACAGAGACGGCCCATCCCTGCAGGGACGGGCCGTCTGCGTGCTGACCGGGGCGGTGGTCCGGTCAGCACGCCCCGCCACCGCATCGCGGCGCGGACGGTGCACTGCCGGAACCGGGCGTCCCGTCCTCCACGAGGCGCCGGGTTCCTGCCGCACGGAGGACCTCGCAGGGTGGGCACCCGGCGTTAACCGCAGCGGCGGACGAATACCGAGAACCGACGGGGCCGTCGTCCGAGCTCCGGTACCGCACCACGGATCGAGCGATCCGGGAAGGCCCGTCGTGAGGATCCGGCTCCGGCCTGCGATTGCGACACCGCCATGAGCTCGGCGATCCCGGCTGGGGCGTTCGTCGGTCCGGTCCTGACGATCACCTGCCCGGCCCGGATCCGGAGATCCCGGCGGACGCCGCGGACGACGTGATCGGCAGGCATGCCGGCTGTCGCAACGTTCCGCAGCGGGCGGCCGCCGAATCGGCAATGTTGATGACGCGGCCCGAAGATTCGGCCCCTAACGTCGTCTTCGCGCCAGATGGGGCGCACTCGGTCGGCCGCGACGGAGGAGCAGGTGAGGGGTGGACTGATGCTCACGATCTACGCGACGTGCCCCCAGTCGAAGGACGTGGAGCAGTCCGCGTATCTGGCCGCGGTCGCGAACGTCTCGGTGTGGAGCGAGCAGGCGGGGTGCACCGGGATCCTCGTGTACACGGACAACGGCATCGTCGACCCCTGGCTGGTCTCCCAGGTGGTCATCGAGACCACCCAGCGGCTGTGTCCGCTGGTCGCGGTTCAGCCGGTGTACATGCATCCCTACTCGATGGCGAAGATGATCACCTCCCTCGCGTTCCTGCACGGGCGCGCGATACACCTCAACATGCTGGCCGGTGGGTTCCGGAACGACCTGCTGGCCTTGGGCGACGAGACGCCGCACGATGAGCGGTACCAACGGACGGTGGAGTACACCGAGATCGCGATGGCACTGCTCCGGGGCCAGGGGCCGGTCACCGTCTCGGGTCGCTACTACTCGGTGAGCAATCTGCAGCTGACTCCCGCGCTACCGGCCGAGCTGGTGCCGGAGTTGCTGGTGTCGGGTTCCTCGCCGGCCGGCCTGCAAGCGGCCCGGACACTGGGCGCGACCGCCGTGAAGTACCCGGACCGCCCCGGAGAGGAACGGTTGTCGAGCGGTGACGAAGCGGGTGCCGGATTCGGGGTGCGGGTGGGCGTGATCGCTCGTGAGGACGCCGACGAAGCGTGGCAGGTCGCCCATGAACGCTTCCCCGACGACCGGATCGGTCAGGTGACCCACCGGCTCGCGATGGGCGTCTCGGATTCCCACTGGCATCACCAGCTGTCTAGCCGGGAGGGGTCCCGCACCGGTCCAGCGAACTCGCCGGCGCCGATCGAGCCGGACCCGTACTGGCTTGGGCCCTTCCAGAACTACAAGACCTTCTGCCCGTATCTCGTCGGCAGCCACGACCGGGTGGCGCGAACGCTGGCCCATTACATGGAGATCGGTACGACGACGTTCATCCTCGATATCCCGGCTTCCGAAGAGGATCTGGCCCACATCGGTGTCGTTTTCGCGAGAGCCCAGGAGATGGTCACCGCATGATCAGCCTGCTACAGGACTACCTGCTCCGATCTGCAGAACGCACTCCCGACAGCGGCGCACTGGTCATGGGTGATGACCGGTTGACCTATGGCGAGCTGGAACGGGAGACCAACCGGCTGGCGCGCTTGATGCGTGAGATGGGCTGCGTCGACGGCGCCCGGGTCTGCGTGCTCGCGGCGAAGACGCCGTGGACGATCGTCGGCCTGATCGCGGTCCTCAAGGCAGGCGGGGTGTACGTGCCCATCGACAGCGCGAGCCCATCGGCCCGTGTTGCCCGCATCGTGGACGTCGCCGACCCGAGCCTGATCCTGGCCGACGGGTCGGCGGTGAAGCTGGTCGACGACCTGATCGACGCCGGGGCCCTCTCGCGGAGGAACACGCGCATCGGTTCGGTCAACGGGCGGTTGAGCGGCGCGTGGTTCACCTCGGCGTTCACATGTGCCGACGCGGCCACGCTCTCCGCTGAACCGCTCGGCCGGCCCCGGGTTTCCGACGACATCGCCCACCTGCTGTTCACCTCCGGGTCGACGGGTGTACCGAAGGGCGTCATGATCACCCATGCGAACGTGCTCGCGTTCGTGGAGTGGGCTGTCCGGTACTTCGGGATGAAGCCGACCGACCGCATCTCCGGTCATCCGCCGCTGCACTTCGACCTGTCGACGTTTGACATCTACGGTGCCCTGGCGGCCGGCGCCGAACTGCACCTGGTCCCGGGCACGTTGAGCGTCAACCCGCGCGCGCTGGCGGACCTGATACGCGACGGCGAGCTCACCCAGTGGTTCTCGGTGCCGTCCGTGCTCACGTACATGGCGAAGTTCGACGTCGTCACCGACCACGACTTCCCGGCACTCGAGCGATTGCTGTGGTGTGGCGAGGTGCTGCCCACCCCGGTGCTCGCCTACTGGATGCGGCGGCTTCCGCATGTCCGCTTCACGAACCTCTACGGCCCGACCGAGGCCACGATCGCGAGCAGCTACTACACGGTGCCGATCTGCCCCGTCGACGAGACGGCCCCGATCCCGATCGGTACGCCGTGCGACGGTGAGGACCTCCTCATCCTGGACGAGACCCTGCGGCCCACCCCAGTGGGCGAGATCGGCGACCTCTACATCTCCGGGGTGGGGCTCTCCCCGGGTTACTGGCGTGACGCGGAGAAGACGGCCGGGGCGTTCCTGCCCGCCCCGAACGGTCCCGGTTCCACCGAGCGGATCTACCGGACCGGCGACCTCGCCCAACGCGGAGACGACGGTCTGGTCCAGTTCCTCGGCCGCGCCGACTCCCAGATCAAGAGCCGAGGCTACCGGATCGAGCTCGGCGAGATCGAGGCGGCCGTGAACGCGACCGAAGGAGTTCGCGAGTGCGCGGTCGTGGGTGTGGACACCGGCGGGTTCGAGGGCAACACCATCTGCTGCGCGTTCTCGACCCCGGACGGTGTCGAACTGCCGGCGCTGGCCCTGCGTGCGGAGGTGTCCCGGCTGCTCCCGGCGTACATGCTGCCTGCGAGATGGCGGGAGATGGACGCCTTGCCGAAGAACGTCAACGGGAAGATCGACCGCAAGGAGTTGAAGGAGTGGTTCGTCCGAGAACTGACACCGGCGCAGGGAGCGCAGCAGCGATGAGCGTTGCCCGGGAAGAGGTGTCCCTTCGCATCGTCGTCCTGATGCGCGACCGGCTCAAGGTCGACGTGCCCGACACCGACGCCGATCTGTTCGACACCGGCCTGCTCGACTCCCTGGCACTCGTCATGCTCATCGCGGCTCTCGAGGAGTCGTTCGCCTGCGAGTTGCCGCTCGACGACTTCGATATCGAGAACTTCCGCACCACGCGCCGCATCACGGAGTTCCTCGACTCCTCGGGCCTGCTCGAGGCCCGGGGAGCATGGTGAGCCGGAGTGGCGGATGAGCGGGATCCGGCCGCTGCGCAGGGAGGACCTCCCCGCGGTCTGCACCTTGTACGAACGTGTCGTGCGCTCGGGCTCGACCGACCCGGCGCCGCCCCTCGTCCGGTATTTCGAGCGCACCTTCTTCGACTACCCGTGGTCGGACGAGGAGATACCCTCCCTCGTCTACGAGAGTGCCGATGGCGAGATCGTCGGTTTCCTCGGCTCGCACGTGCGCCGACTGCGGGTGGACGGCCGGCTTCTGCGCCTGGCGTGCAGCGGCCAGCTCGTCGCGGCGCCCGAGTCATGTCACCGCGGCGTCGGTGCGCTGCTCGTGCGCCGGTACCTCGCGGGGCCGCAGGACATCACGATCACCGACGGCGCGACCGACTACATGCGCCGGGTCTGGACGGGACTCGGTGGGTACACCGTTACCGCGGCGTCGATCGGGTGGGCGAAGTTCCTCCGGCCGGCAGCGGTGGGCGCCGCGGTGGCGTCGAGAATCGGACACCCGCGCCTCACCCGGCCGTTGCAGGTCCTCGGGCCGGCCATCGACGCTGCGGTCCGGCGTCTGGGTCGGCGTCACGGGCTGATCCCGGCCGAGCCGACGACGGTGGCGGAGGTCCTGACCGCAGAGGGGCTTGTCAGGCAGGCCCAGGACGCGGATCGGTCGCTCCGACTCCGAACGGACTACGACTCGGAGTTCACCGAGTGGCTGTTTGCGGAACTGTTGGTGGTGGACGTGCGTGGCGTGCCGGTTCGGCACGTGGTGCGCACCGGCGATGGTCTCGCGGTCGGGTGGTACGTCTACTACCTCGCTGAGGGCGGGCTCGCGCAGGTCCTCCAGCTCGCCGCGCCCGCGGGCGACGTGGGCTCGGTGCTGGACCACCTCCTGTGGCACGCGGACTCCCACGGGGCCGCGGCGGTGCTGGGCCGGGTCGAGCCGGCCCTGATCGGCGAGCTCCACCCGCGGGGCTGCGTGCTCGTCCCCACCGACTGGTCCCTGGTGCACACCCGGGACACGGCCGCGCTCGCGCTGCTCGGCTCGCCCCAGGCGCTCCTCACTCGGCTGGACGGTGAGTGGTGGATGGGCCATCACCTGTTGTGGGCCGACGGCCGGCCGAGCATGACGTCGCACAGAGCCGGCGTGCCGTGAAGATCGTCCTGGTTGCCGAGGAGGCTGCCGGTATCCAGGCGCTCCGGACGATCAGCGCGACGAGCCACCGCCTTCACACCGTGCTCACCAGCACCTGGGCCTGCGAGGAGACCGGGCGTGGCGTCACCGTCGCCTCGGTCGCGCGCGATCTGGGAGTGCCGACGTTGCCGGCCGCTCTGGTCAGCGACCCCGGCTTTGCCGGCGTCCTGTCGCGCTACGAGGTCGACGTGTTGCTCAACGTGCACTCGCTGCGCCTCATCGATGCCGCGGTCCTCGCCGCTCCGCGGGTCGGTTGCTTCAACCTTCACCCCGGCCCGCTGCCTTCGTACGCGGGCATGAACGTGCCGAGTTGGGCCGTATACCACGGCGAGGCCAGCCACGCAGTGACGCTGCACTGGATGTCCCCGACGGTGGACGCCGGGGCCATCGCCCACAGCGCCCGGTTCCCACTCACTGAGGACGACACCGGGTTGTCGGTCTCTGCCGCCTGTGTGCGGTGGGGCATCCCGCTGATCGGCCGGCTGCTGGCCGGACTCGCCGCCGACCCGGTCGACATCCCGGCGGTGGAGCAGGATCTGAGCATGCGGCGCTACTTCCACCGTCAGGTACCTCACGAGGGCTGGATCCCTTGGCGGGCTCCGGCGAGACGAGTTCTCGGCCTCGTCCGCGCGTGCGACTTCGGCCCGTGGCTGTCGCCCTGGGGACGGCCCCGGGCCCGACGCGGCGACACCGAGATCGAGATCTGCAGGGCGCGGGCAACCGGAGAACCCACCTCGTCGCCCCCCGGCACCGTCGCTGCCTGCGACGGCGTCGAGGCCCGTATCGCCGCAGGGGACGAGTGGGTGCTCGTGCGCCGGCTGCGGGTAGATGGCGCCGCAGTGGCGCCGAACGAGGTTCTCACGCTCGGCGACGTGCTGAATACGCCGCTCACTCCTGCTTTCGTGTGATCCATCGCGTCTCGCAGGGGCCGAGGCGTACAGTCCGGCCGTCGAGCTGAGGCGTCCAGAGGTGTACCTCCAGGTGAGCCGTGCTATGGGTTCCCCCAGGTAGGATCCAGCTGCATGGTCAGATACGTCATCTCCCCCGTCTGGAGGTGCGATTTTGCCGCCACTTGGAAGCCGAGCGACTCGTAAAGTCGGAGGGCCTGGATATTGCTGGCGCTCACATCCAGAACAAATCGACGTATACCGCGGACCAGTCCTATAGTCAGAAATCGGTCGGCGAGGATTCGACCGTAGCCGAGTCCTCGGACATCGGAGCGTACCCCCAACTTGCTCAGGTAGAACTCGTCGGGTTCGACCGTCGCGAACAGGTGACGACTTTCCCGCATACGCTGCATCAGTGGCGATCGGCTCGGCTTGCCGACACTCTGCAGGTACGCGATCGCGTCTGCCCTTCGGCGTTTCTGCAGGTCAGCGCCGCTCCAGGCGATGAAGCCGCCGACCGCGTCGTCGGAGCTGTCGACGAATAGGGTGGCCTCGCGAATGGAAACTTCCGAGGAGGAACTCTTCATTCGAGAGGCAAGAACCGGCATCGCTACGTGCGCGCCGTCAAAGAGCCAGTCGAAGTAAGGGTTGCCTGCCTCGTGCACCCAGGGTAGGACGTCGGCGACCAGACTCTCAGCGTTGGCGCTGTCTGCCAGGGGTCGAATATCCACGACACCAGGCTTGCACGCCCGGCGCTCGGCGGCGACCCCTTGTTCATGAACAATATGCCTCTTCGTTATTGGGCCGATGTGACCGAGCAGGGGCGGTCCGGCGCGCTACACGAAGCGGCGGTGGAGCATGTCGTGCTCAGCCCGCTCGGGTCGAGATCGTCCAGTTGGTGACCACGGACCCCGACGCGGCCTGGCTCAGCGAGCAGGTCCGCGAGCTGTCGCCGGGCGGGATGAGGACCACGACCCGGCTGCGGGAGACCGGGTTTTCGTCGACCTGTCCGGCGCCCAACTGTCGGCGCAGGTCGACGGACGGCCGGCGCCGCACCGGCGATCCGCTCTGCTGGATCCGCAGGTTGCTGCGCCGCGGTGCTGACCACCACTCGCCGTGGTCCGGGGTGCAGCTGCTGGCCGGCTCGACGCCGGCGGCGCTCCTGGCGCGCGAACTGCTGAACGCGCCACTCACTCCCGCTCTCGTGTGATCCATCGCGTCTCGTAGGGGCCGAGGCGTACGGCCCGCCCGTCGAGCTGCACTGTCACCTCTGAGTTCACCGTGTTGACCGCCACCACCCGCCGCGGCTGGCTCAGCACCCGCACTTCGGGTGGTGCCGGAACCTCCTCCAAGGGGGTGCCGGGTGGGAACCACCGTGCGAACTCCTGAAGGGTCGACAGGAGCGGGAGCGGACGGCCGCCGTCCTCATCCCGGGTGTCGGTCCAGAGGCACGGGGCGCAGCCCTCGCTTGCGGGCGAGGGATTCCAGTACAGCGCGGTGTTCACGCCGCTCGTCGCCATCGTGATCATGGCTGCGGTACGGAGGGCGATCTGCCGGCGATCGGTCCAACCCGACTCGGCCGGCTCGACGTGCCACTCTGCCCACCACAGCGGCAGTGCGGTGCGTTCCCGTACCCACCGACTGACCGCGGACAGCTTGCCCAGCGCTGCGAACTCGTCCCCGGCCCCGCCTGCCCGGGTCGCCAGCCCGTCGACGACGACGAAATCCGCACCGCGCTTGTTGGCAAGCCAGTAGTCGAGCGTCTCGAGTGCCCTCTGGTCGACCGACCCCCACGGGCCGCTCAGTGTCGAGGCAGTCGTGGCGATGTCCGGCGACGTCGTGGCCATGCCGATGTACGGGCCGCCCACACGATTGTCCGGATTCACCGCCTTGATCGCGTCGTAGACCTGATTGTAGAGGTCGGTGTACTCACGGGCTTTCCACTGCTTGGTGGCCTCGTCGAAGAATCCCTTGAACTCGTTCCACACCATGAAATGTCGCACGTCCGGGTAACGACGCGCGATCACCGCGCTCAGGTCCGCGAAGTCCGCGTAGTGCTCAGGGAGAGGTGCCGTCGTGAGTTCGTTCCAGTCGGTCTCCCCGGCAGTGCCGCCTTTCATCCAGTCCGGCGCACAACAGAGAGTTATGATGGGAATACCGCCGGATTCTCGGATGAAGCCCATCCTGGAGTCCAGGTCCGAGAAGTCGTACATGCCGGGCGCTGGTTCCGGGTTCTCGACCCCCCAGCCCATGATGTGCTGGTTCTGGAGCATGACTTGCCGGGAAACAGCCTGCTGCGCCGAGGTCATGGCTTCAGTCTCGCCGTGGTCCGCACTGAACTGGGTGTGTGTGAAGCCCCAGCCCGGCCACCGGGTATCTGCACCGTCGGCGCACGAGGCGAAAACCAGTATGGCCGCCGTCGCGAGGAGTGCGAGCAATCCGAGGCCTCGGAGGGTAAAGCGCGGCGGGAACAAACCTCTCATACTGATCGGACCGGCCTTGCGAGTCGAGGTCGCACTCCGCGGCGCAGACGGCTCATATCGGGCTCTCGGCACACTCTCATCAGCGTAGCGCATAGGTTCGCTGCAACTGTCGTCGCTAACGCAGAAGCATCGTGGTCCGAGTTCTCAGGCGGCATGGTGCTCGGGAAGCATCCGAGAAGCGGGAAATGATCATATGAGCTTTGGCGGAGTTCCTCGGCGTCGCCGCCTACCATTTCTTTCGCATGTTGCGGCCATGCGGCTACTTTGCGTGGTGGGTCGCCTTCTCGCATGTGAATCGAACCGGATTCACGGCGGCGTAATCGGAGGCCGGGTGACCGCGCGATGAACGGATGGTCGTGGCGGGGGGCCGCCGGCGCCACCATCCACCCGAGAACGATCATGAGGGTCGCCTTGCTCGCCGGGCCACTCGTCGTGCTGGTCGCCGCGAACCGGTCCGCCGTCGCCGCAGCGATGTCGCCCGTCGAACTCTCAGCCGTGGTGACCCTCGGCGTCGCGGCCGCCGGTGCGATGGCCGTCAATTCGGCCGACGTCGTGTGTTGGCTCGCCCGGGACGAGCGGCCGGCGTTGATCGGTGCGGCGCTGGCGCTGCACAGCCTGGCGGCGGTGCCCGCGGCCACACTGCCGGTGCTGTCCGATCGCGCCGGTAGTCCGCTGCCGGTCGTCGTCGACATGACCGTGACGGCGCTGCTCCTGCTCGCGATCCGACCGCCCCGGGTGATCAGGCTCCGTAGCGGCTGGTTCACGGCCTGCGTCGGCTTGCTGCTCGGTGGCGCGTCGGCCGCGGTCGCCATCGCCGTAGCGGGGACGGTGCCCGTTGTTCTCGGTCCCGAATCACTCGTCCACACCGCGGCGGCGCTCGGAAGTGTGGTCGCGGGAGGAGCGCTCACGGTACTGGGCGTGGCGCGGCGTGATCTGCCGTTCGCCCAGGTCGGGGCTGGTCTCACACTGATGACCGGCGCACACTCGTCCGCTCTGACAACCGCGGGCCTGATCGCGGCGCCCACGCTGATGGTCTCCGCGGTGCGCGTCCTCGGCGTCCTGCTGGTGCTGATCGGGTTCGCCGGGCTGTCCCGCCGCGCTCGCGATGCAGTGGATGCAGCGCAAGTGAGACAGCGCGACGACCTGAGGCTGGCGCTCGCCAGCCTTCGCGAGATGACCAGTCGCTGCGCCGAACGTGACCATGAGCTGCGTAACGGGCTGGCGGGTCTGGCCGGCGTCACCACGCTGTTCGACGAGTCGCCGCCCGAGGAGGAGGACAAGGTGCTGCTGCGTTCGGCGGTGACAGCCGAGCTGTCCCGGCTCGACGCGATGCTCGACGGCGGGGCCGTCTCGCCTGCATTCTCATTGGGCGACGCGGACAGCTCGCGGACGGGTGTGTCTGCGCCACGGTGCGAGCCGCGCGCCGCCGGTGTCGCAACTGCCGCCCGCCAGGAGCGCATCGCGGCCTCGCCCGTGCCGATCTCGGGATACGCACTCGAGCCGGTGCTGCAGGCCCTGGTCGCCCTGTGGAAGTCGACGGGCATGGACATCCGGCTGGACGCCGATTCTGGGCTCGGGGTTGCCGGCTCGCCCGCGGCGCTGGCCCAGGTGGTGTCCAATCTCCTCTCGAACTGTGCCCGGCACGCGCAGGGCTCGCCCGTACGCGTGCAGGCCAGCAGGTGCGCAGACCGGATCAGGATCCGGATCTCCGACTTCGGACCTGGTATCGCACCGGGCTCGGAAGAGATCATCTTCGCTCGTGGTACCGGTGAACCCGCAGCCGGCGGCGACGGGCTCGGGCTGTACATCAGTCGTCAACTGCTCGCCGCCGATGGCGGCTCCATCACCGTGGACGCCGTCTCCCCGCGACGCCGCAGCGGCTGCACCATGTTCGTGGAGTTGCCGGCGACGAGGATGCTGACGCCGGCCAGGCGTGGAACATCGTGATGCCGGCGGAGCCGACGCAGTGGCGCCCACGATCACCGACGCGCGGGTTTCGCGTCCTGATCCTCGACGATCATGAGCTGTTCGGGGCCACACTCGCGATGGCGCTGATCCGGCACGGGCTCGACGCCCGGTGGACAGCGGTCCACAACATCGACGATGTTCTCAGCCTGGCACGACGAACGGGACCCGGTCTGGCGGTTCTCGACCTGCACCTAGGTTTCGACGACCAGGGCAATCCAATGCACGGCTCCGATCTCGTCGGCTCCCTCCGCTCCGCCGGTTGGACGGTGCTCGTGGTGAGTGGCAGTGCAGGGCAGGCGGGCGTCGCCGCCGCCATTGCGGCCGGCGCCGTCGGTTCGGTGCCGAAGTCCGCATCGTTCGAGGCCCTGCTCGACGCGGTGGTCCGGGTACCGGCGGGCGAGCCCGTCATGTCGGAGGCCGAGCGCCAGGAGTGGATGGTCCTGCATTGCGACCACCAGGCCGAGCAGCGTGAGCTGGTCAAGCGGCTCGAGCGGCTCGAGCGGCTGAGCGCGCGCGAGCGGGAGGTCCTCGATCTGCTCGCCGATGGGCAGCGGGCGGCCGCAATCGCGGATCGGTTCGTCGTGTCCATGGCGACGGTGCGGACCCAGATCCGGTCTGTCCTGACCAAGCTCGACGTCACCTCGCAGCTGGAGGCCGTGGCGATGGTCCGGCGCCAACCCCCCGTCGATCCCCGCGCGTAGTACGGGCTCATGCCAGGAGCACCAGCCGCTCGGCGATCACCAGGATGAGTCCGATGAGCAGCGGTGCGGTCGCGAGGACCAACGGACGCATCTGCCAGCTCCTTCCGGGCCCGAGGCGCAGCCGCCAGAGTTCACGACCGGTGAGGACGACGAGCAGCACGACGAGGAAGACCGCGCCGACCGGCGTCCACGGGGTCGATCCGATCCGCGTTCCGATGAGGGTCGGGGCGGAGATCGGGGCGGGGCCCACCATGCCACGGAGCGCATAGACTGCGGCATCGGCGTTTTCGACCACCACCACCAGTTCCGGAGCGGCGGCGAGGCGGGCCCGGAGCCGCTCACCCCAGTCCGCCGGGTAGCCCCCGCTCACCTCCAGGTAGGCATCCGAGCTTCGGCTCGTGATGAAGTAGGCGCCCGGGCCGCGCTCACGGAGTCCGGCGACGATGTCCCCGATGTCGTCGGGATCCCGAGGTGCGATCAGCACCTCGTGGGTCCCTCGCTCGACAGCGCGGTAACCCACCGGTAGGAACGGGGGTGCCTCGCTGGCCGGTGGATCGGTGAGAGCGACGATCCGCACGGCTCCGTTCTCCTGGTAGACGTGCTCGACCGCAGCCAACGCGCCCTCGTAGGTCATCTCGTACTTCTCGTTCCCGTAGCGCGCCACCAGGAACGCGCCGACGAGGACCAGCGTGCCGACACCCAGCACCACGAACCTGAAGGGCCGGCGGGCGAGCGGCCCCGCCTCGGGGAAGATGGCGTACGCGACCAGGATCGCGGCCGCCGGCAGCGTGAACAGATACACCCGTAGCGCAATCTCGCCGCCGTAGCTCTGCAGCCCCACGGCGATGAGCGGGCAGAGCAACAGCACGAGGGCGACGCGATCGTCGATCGACCGCCGACGGCGACGCAGCGCTCCGAGCGTGGCCAGCGCGAAAACGGTGAGCGCCATCCCGATGCGCAACGCCACCACCCTGCGGTGCTGGTCGCCGCCGCCCGTCCGGTCCGCAACACTCGTCGTGATGTTGCCGCCGACGTCGCCGATCCCGCTGAGCAGCTCGCTGAGGTGCCCGCCCCAGTACGCCACGGCCATGTAGCTGATCCAGCCGGCCAGGATCACGGCCAGCAGCAGGGGGAGCCCGACGACGTTGCAGCGGCGCGTGAGCACCAGCCCGGTGCTGGCGGCCAGCATGAGGAACGGCGTCAGCTGGTGGCTGGCGCTGGCGACGGCGAAGACGCCGATCAGGAGGACCAATACAGCGGAGCGCAGGCCGGGGCCGGCCTCGCGGGGCGGCAGCTCGCCCGGCACGAGAGCGTCGGGCAGCCACCGGGATCGGACGGCCTGCCACCGACGCGCGACCGTGCTGCCGAGGATGCGTCCTGGTGGGCGGTCGCCGCCTTGCCGGTCCGGTGCTGCGCCGGACCGCAGCCACGTCACCAGGATGGCGAGGAAGACGAGGTAGAGCCAGTAGGCGAGGCCCTGCGGGGAGAAGTAGTCCTGCCCGACCCAGTTGAAGACGCAGAACAGCCATGCTGCGAACCACTTCACCTGCCAGCTCGCTCGCAGATTGCTCAGCAGCAGCCCCAGTGGCAGGAGGTAGAGCAGGTTGCTCACGAGCGGCACCCACTTGAGCACCGGGAGGAGATCCTGCCAGTCGGTCTTCCCCATCCAGAACGCGACGAGGGCGAAGAACGCCGGCCAGCTGAAACGGGCGTCGAGGCCGGGGGCGGTCGTGCCGGTGCGGCTGATGTAGTCGACGAATCCGATGTGGATCCAGGTGACGGGGAACCGCGGCAGCGATGTGAGCAGCGCCGACACCCCGTACAGGCAGCTCACGAAGGCGACAAGCTGCAGGCCGAGCACGACTCGTGGCGGGCGATGGAATGACAGCGTGGCCACGAAGGCCAGCGACAGCAGCGCCAGACCCAGCAGCGACGCCACGGGCAGCACGGAGATCAACCCGTACCCGTTCATGCGCCGCAGTTCGACGCCGCGCAGCGGCAGCACGAAGAGCAGGAGGGCAGCCGCGCTGGCAGCGCACACCCCGGTGACCGCGAGCAGGTGTGAGCGGTCTCGGAGCGCGGGCACCGCCTGTGGGCAGTCTGCGGGGCCGGTGGCCACCGCGCGCTGCGGAGCCCACGCAGCGTCGACGGAGTCGGGGACGTGGCCCACCCCGCTCTCGCCTGACGTCTCCCGGAGGAATCGCCGCAGCGGGGGGAGGACCACGAGGGCGACGGCCGTCTGACTCACGAGGATTGCCACGCCGACGCCGGTGATCGGCTCCAGCGGGAACATCCGGGCCAGGGCGTCCACGTGCAACCAGGCCAGCACGCAGGCGAGCGCGAGCGCTCCTGAGGCGATCTGCACGTGCGCGATCTGGCGGACCCGGCTCTGCGCCCGCAGTACCCCGATCCAGATGTCGACCACCGCTCGAGGCACGGCGGCCAGGGCGAGGGCCTGCAGCATGGGAGCCGCGTCCAGGTAGCCGCGCCCGAGCAACCCCAGTCCGTAGGGCGCGACGAGCGACACCCCGACCGCCGCGACGATCAGCAGCCCCAGTGCGCGCCGCAGGGCAGCGCGGCAATTGGCGGCGAGCGTGGTGGCCTCGTAGACGCCCTCGACGGTCAGTGAGGATGCCAGGTTGACCGGGATCAGATTGAGCATGCCGCCGGTGATCCACGCGACGTAGAAGTAGGCGAACGTGTACGGCTGGACCATCGGCGCCACCAGCAGCGGCACGAAGCAGGCAGCGGCGAACATGAACAGCGCGCCGAGGTAGTCGGCGGCGAAGAAGCGGCCGACCTGCGTCGCGGGCGGTGGCAGGAACTCGGCTCCGGTGAGTCGCGAATGGCGGGGGACGAGCCGGCCGAAGATCAGGACGTTGATGGGCACCAGGAGCATGGCCATCGGGATCACCCATGACAGGTAGACCCCGTCGCGGGGGAAGCTGGTCGCGAGGGCCACCAGCAGCGCGATCTTGGCGACGCCGAACACCGTATTCTCGACGGGCACCCAGACCGAGCTGCGCAGCCCGACCAGGACGCCGTCCTGGACCGTGAACAGGCCGGCCGCGACCACCGCGAGGATGAACCACACCGCGGTGGTCGGGTCCCGCAGCAGCTCGAACGACGGCCCCCAGCTGTCGAGCGTGAGCAGGAAGCCCACGGTGAGGACGAGAACGACGGCGGAGCTGACGGCGTAGGCGCACAGCACCAGCGGGCGGGTGCGCCTGCCGCTCTCCGGGATGAACCGGCTCAGCGTGCCGGTGAGGTTGATGGCGACGATGCCGGACAGCAGGGTCATGGCGGAGATCAGCGCCGAGCCGCGGCCGACGTCGGGATCGCTGTAGTGGCGGGCCGCGATCGCCCAGAACGCGATGCCGAGTAGGCCGCTGACGCCGGTGTTGACGATCAAGGCATAGGCGTTGCGGAAGAACGGCTGCGCGAGATGGCTCCGCAGCTGGGCCACTCTCCGGGGCCGGCCCTCCCCGATCGGCCGGGTGGGGGGTCCTGGGCTCGCGTCCTCCGATCTGCCCCGGCTGCGGAGGGCCTCGACCGCGGGTCCGGTCAGGACGGGCTGGGCGCGGGCTTCGTCGATGTCGGTCATGATCGCCGGTCCGTCACAGCAGGTGCCGCGTTCGTACAACCGACCACCCGGCGGTGAGGATCCGGTCGAGCAGGAACGTGCGGGCGACCCGACGCCCCTGCAGGACCTGTCCGAAGGTGTCGAGGCTCGTCGAGCGTCTGATCGTGAGCCGGGGCATCGCGAAGGGGGAGTGCGGTGGCCGGCTGGTCGCGTTCGCGACGGCAGCGGCGTGCCGGTAGCCGGCGGTGCGGACCGCGGTCCGCACTCGTCTGCTGGAGTAGCCGTACGGGTAGGCCAGGGCGGGGATCTCACAGCCCAGCCGGTCCTCCAGCAGGCTCTTGCTCGCCGACAACTCCTGCATGAGGGCGTCGTCGTGCAGCTGGTCGAGTTCGGCGTGGCTGTGGCTGTGGGCTCCGATCTCCATGCCCGCGGCCGACACCTCGTCGATCTGGGTCCAGGCGAGCATGCGGTCCAGCGGGTTGCCTGCGCGCTGTTCACCGGCGTCCTCGACCCAGCCCGTCGTCACGAAGACCGTGGCCACGCACCCGTACTCGGCGAGCAAGGGGAGCGCCGCGCTGTGGAAGTCGGCGTAACCGTCATCGAAGGTCAGGACGACCGGCCGCTCGGGGAGCGGGCGTTCTTTGCGCCGTGCCGCCATGAGCTCGGAGAACGTCAGCGTCCTGAAGCCGTGCCCGGTCAACCAGGCGAGTTGTTCGGCGAGCATCGCCGGTCTCACCGAGAGTCTGCGGGTCTGGGCCGCGGGATGCTCGGCGATCGCGTGGTACATCAGCACCGGGACGCCCACGCTCATCTGCGGGCCCCCCGCCTCGGAGCGCGAAGGCTGCCCTGCAGGGTTCCGACCACGTAGCCGACGGTCGTGGACACCAGGCCGGCCGTGATGGCGGCCGAGCGGGACAGTCCGGCCGGATCGCCGAGTAGCGCATCCAAGAGGCCCTGCGCCACCCCTCGCCGCAGGGTCGTTGTCGCGTATCTGCGTTCGGTGGCCAGGCCGTCGGCGACCCCGACGCTGCGGGTCACCTGCGCCTTCGACAGACCCTCGGCGTAGCAGCGCGAGCGGAAGTAGCGAAACCGGGACCGCGTGCGGGGAACCCGGTGGTGGATCACGGCCCTGGCGTCGAACAAGAAGATCGAGTCAGGACGGCGTCGGGCCAACCGGATGCAGAACTCCGTCTCCTCGCAGCCCAGGGGTCTCCGGTTGGCCGCCGAGCGGCCGATACCGGTCGGGAACCCTCCGGCGATGTGGAACGCCTCTCGGCGAAACGAGGCGTTGCCGCCCAGCAGATTGCGCACCCGCCCGGGCTCCCGGCCGGTGAAGGTGCATCCGACGGTCCAGTCGAACTCCTCCGGGAACCAGGCCGGTCGGGCGGTCTCCCAGAGCGGCAGCGTCAGGCCACCGACGCCGATCACCTCGGGCTGTCCGTAGCCGGCTACGAGGTAGGTCAACCAGTCGGGCTCGGCGACGGCGTCGTCGTCCAGGAAGGCGAGGACGTCTCCCTTCGCCATCTGGATCGCGGTGTTCTTGCCCCCCGACAGGCCTCGCTCCGACCGGTTCTGCACCACGAGCACGTCCGGCAGGGTCCTCTTCAGCCGCGAGTACAGGGCGGGGTTGTGGTCGATCACGAGGATGATCTCGTGCGGCTCGAGCCGCTGGGCCGTCACGGATTCGACGGCGGCGACGACGTCATCCCAGCGCTCCTCGGTGTAGGCGCAGATGACGACCGAGACGGCCGGTGGGCTGTCCGGGGCCGAGAGAGGACCGGTCAACAATGGATGCGCTCCCGGGACGAGTTCCGTTGTGAGTTCTTCTGGAGCGTGGTGCGGACCCGCCCGCCCGTCTGCAGGAGCCGATCGGCGGCCCGGAAGAGGGCGGGATGATCTGTCACGACGTTGCGGAGCCGTCTGACCGGGACGCGCCGGGCCCAGTGCAGCGCGGCGGCGGGCACCCGTCGCACGACCCGGCCTTCGGCGACAGCGAGGTCGCGACTCTTGAGCGACTCCTTGTAGCTCTTCGGCCCCCGGCCCATGTCGATGTGGTCGACGCCCGCGTGCGCGGCGCCCTCCGCCATAGCCAGGTGGAGCAGCAGCCCGGGCGAGTGCCGGCCGAACCGGGTGTCGTATGCGGGGAACCAGGTGGGGATCACCCGATTGGACCGCAGCCCGAAATGGCCTGCTACCAGATGATCGCCCGCGTACAGCAGGGACAGCAGGCCGGAGAAGTCCGCGGTGCGTTCCTCGAGCAGTTGCTCGATCAACGCAACGATCCACGGGTGGGCGAACCGATCGGCCCGCCCCGTCCGTTGGTACTGGGCCGACTTCCACGCCAGCACCGTCCGGAGCGCCTCCCGGTCGCGGGAGTCGAAGACGAAGCGCACCTCGCCCACCTCGCGCGCGAGCCTGCGCCTCTTGCGCGGCAGGTCACGAACCATCGGTGAGCCGCGGCGACGCTCGGCCATGTAGGAGTCGAAGCCACCGCGGATGTCGATGATCGGCGACGGTGAGCGCAAGACCTCGTAGGGGGCGAACGGCCGCTGTCCGTCCACGAGGTGGTCGAACTCCCATACGGCGAGGTCGCAGCGTCGGAGGAGTTCCTGGGGATCCCAGTCGAGATCGGGCGCGTGCACGAGTCCCTGACAGTCGGTGAGGCCCGCCGCGATCGGCACGCCATAGCCCAGTGGCCGCTTCTCGAAGGGGAAGAATCCGGTGATCTGGTGACCGTCGAAGAGCACCCCGACCCTGGCCTGGGGCCGCAGCCGGCCCACCGCGAGCGTGAACTCCGGGGACAGGAACGGATTCGCCCAACCCGGCCGCGACCGCTGGAAATCACGCCAGGTGGTCAACTCGGTCTGTCCCAGTTCGCTCGGATGCGCAACGGCCACCTGCATCACGAACCGTCCGCGGATTCGTGGCCTGCGTCCGGGTCGGCACGGCGGCCGCCGGGGCGGGCAATGAGCCGGACCGAGGTGGCGCATGTCGCGATGGCCAACCCGATACTGATCGTCCCGACGGCTTGCACCGCGCCGTCGATCGACCACCTGTCGGTGGCCAGCATGAACTCGGCGACGACGGCGTTGACCACGACGGCGGTGGCCAGCGCGATAACGGACTTGGCGAGCAGGTCAAGGCCCCGCAGGGGGACCAGGACCGCAACGGCCGGCGCTCCCAGCAGGAAGACGAGGGTCGCACCGGCGTGCGTACCGCCGTGGAGCAGCCAGAAGACCAGAGCGAGAACTCCTTGCAGGGCGACGACCGCCACGAGACCGAGAACCGTCTGCCGGACGGCCTGGGGGTCGTGCCGGATCTGTTGGGAAGGGTCCTCGCCCCGGATCACCGTCTCGTGCCGTTCGGTCACGGCAGCAGCTCACCCGACGGGCGGGCCACGACCGCACCCGACGAGCCGTGCACCAGGTGCCGAACCGACTGCACCGCTCGTCCGCTGAGCCCGGTCTGGTGCTCGCGCAGGACCGTGCGCAGGACCCGTGTCCCGTCCCGGAACGTCCGCAGGTTCGACCGGCCGCAGCGCCGGGGCATCTCCAGGCTCGGGACCTCGGCGATTCGCAGCCCGGCTCGTAGAGCCGAGATCGTCATCTGGGTCTCGATCTCGAACCCCGGAGTGGTGAGGTTGAGGAACGGCAGGTAGCGGCGGTGGAACGCACAGAAGCCGTAGCAGAGGTCGGTGAGCTGGGCGCGATACAGCACGTTCACCAGGTGCAGCAGAGCCCGGTTGCCGAGCCGTCGCGTCCGGGTGATGTCCAGCGAGCCACCACCCCCCATGAAGCGTGAGCCCTTGACGAAGTCGTAGCCGTTGGACAGGAAGTGCAGGAAGTGTGGAATCTCCTGCGGAGCCATGCTGCCGTCGGCGTCGATCATGACGACGATGTCGCCCGATGCGGCCAGGAACCCTGCCCGGAGCGCATCGCCCTTTCCGCTGCCCTGCTGGACGACCACACGCAGATCGGCGCGATAGGACAGGGCCGTGACGAGGGTGGCGTCCGAGGACCGGCCGTCGACGAGGACGACCTCGTCGACGCAGTTGGGGATCTGCTCCAGAACCCAGCCGACGTTTGCGGCCTCATTCTTCGTAGGTATCACCAACGAGACGGTGGGCGCCGCCGCACTGCTGCCTGAGGGGACCGTCCTGACCATGTCAGCCGGAGCGCTGCTACGCGGTCGCGGGAGGTCGGCCCCGAAGGGTCGAACCTCTGCGATCGCCTTGTTGCTGTCGACCGGCGGCGGAGGGAGGACCGGGCTCGCGGCTGTTTCCTGATGTTGGGTAGACATGTGCGCCTCCGGCGGAATGTCAGGTGTACTTCACGAAAGACGTGGGGTTCGAGTCGTTGACCTCGCGACGGTAGCGAAATGCATAGATGCGTCATTCCCCGAGTGCTGCCTCAGGGCGGCAAGGATGATGGCCTTTCGCGTCGAATGTCACGCCAAGTCTGCTTTGGCATGGCGGTCGTATTTCGCGCTGCTTGACGGTTAGGATCCTCGTGGACTGTCAGTCGTGTCGACATCGTCAGTATTGTGGATCCGCCCGGGGGTCTCCCTGTGGGCGCGGTCCGCGGTTACGGTCTGTGCTCGGTTGGTGGCTGCGGTATTCGGTGTGGCCGCGAGAGTTCAGGAAGACGGTGGCGGGACTGCCGGGAGGGCGGCAGCATGGCGGTCGCTTCGATCGGCCCCGTGACGACATACATTCGCAGGGATCGCCACTGGGTCCAGTCCATCGTGGGGCGCACCTCGACGGCGGATCGGACCGGACGTACCCGACTCGTCGCCAGCAGGGCACCTTCTTCGACGGGGTTACGGTAGATGATTCGGAGATGCCGGGGGCGGCGATCATACGACTCGATGAGTCTGGCGATTACCGTCTGGAAGGAGCTACCACCGAAAGGATTGTAGAAGAATGCGACGCTCACGTCATCGGGAATGGCGAAGTCTGTGGCGTCCGCGTGGACGAGTTCGATTTCATTGCACACGACGTGTCTGCGAGCGGAGGCCACATTCGCCTGCGCGATATCGTAGAGCTCCTTCGAGAGTTCCACTCCGATCACGCGTTCGAAAGGGTACGTCGCGGCCTGCAGTACGACGCGACCCATACCCGAACCGAAATCGATGAAGACGTCTCGGTCATCGACTTCGTTCTGTGGCAGGATCCTGCGGAGCGTCAGCCATCTGCTGGGCGCATAGTAGTTGCGATCCGGGCCAGCGAGGCCGAGGGTGGCGAGATCGATCTCTCCGCTCGTCCGTACTCCGTACCAGCGCTCGAAGAGCGTGTCCACAGCACCTCGATACGCATGCTTGACAAGATTTCGTGCGATCGCGGTGGCTCTGAGTTTCCACCCGCGTTGATGCCACCACGGTGGGGCTGGACGCTCGCCGCCTGCAGTGCCCCCTACTCCTGGAGCCCCCATGAAGTCCAGCCTGGTGAGCGAAAGTCGGGTCGACATCGCAAATCCTGATGATGTGGTGCAGGAGGTACAGCGATGCCTTCGGACGACTGGGCCACTCGTGCGTGCGATCCGCCGCGACGGTGCCGGGGTCCCGCGGCGGAAGCGCCTCGTCGGCATTTGGGGCTCTACGCCGCTGAGCGTGGTAGCCGCCCTCTGATCGGCGTGGCGCGGATAGTGTCCCAGTCGACACCGCAGTGCAGCAGTAGGCGGACCCGGTAGTTGTCGAAGTTGCGGAATCCGTGCCCGACTCGCTTGATCTTCTTGATTAGGAGGTTGACCGCCTCGGTTGGTCCGTTCGACACGCCGCCGGTGTCGAAGTAGGCCAGGAACTCGGTTCGCCAGGAGTCGATCGTGCGGGCCAGGCGGGTGAGCTCGGGGATGTCGGCGTCGGCGCAGTAGGCCAGCCATCGGTAGAGGGTCTGGGAGGCGTGGTCGCGGTCGCCGGCGTGGTAGATCAGTCGCAGGTCCTGGGCGGCGATCCAGGTCCGGGCGAGCTGCTCATCGGCGGTGTCACCGGCGTCCAGGCCGGCGAGCAGCCGGGCCCAGGAGCGGTCGCAGTGGTGGTCGTGGCGGCGGCGCAGCAGCCGGCGGATGCCGTAGAGCGGGTCGCCGGTGCGGCCGCGGTGCCCGGTCTGCTCGCGCTGGATGCGGCGGCGGACGTCGTCGACGGCGGCGAAGCCGAGGCGCACCACGTGGAAGGCATCCAGCACGCGCACGGCATCGGGAAGCGCAGCGCGCAGCGCTCTGGCGTAGCCGCGGTAGGGGTCCAGGGCCGCGGTCGTGATGCCTGCCCGCCAGGCGGGGTCCTGCGTGTTGACCCAGCTGAGCAGCGCGGATGCGCTGCGCCCTTCGACGACGTCGAGCAGCCGGGCCGGTCCACGCCCGCGGGTCAGGTCCATCACGCCGGTCACGAAGCTCGTCGAACGGTTCGCGGCGGCGGCCTGGAACGCGGTCTCATCGACCCCGACCGCGTCGATGTCGGCGAGCCGGGCCGGGTCGTCCACCCGAGGCTCGCCGTGCTCGCGGACCGCGGCCATCGCGGTGCCCCAGCCGATCCCGAACTCGCGGGCCACCGCCGCGACCGACGCCCCGTCCTCGCCCACTCGTCGGCAGATCTCTGCGCGGGCACGCCGGGTCAGCGACGCCCGCGCCGCGATCGACTCGCTGGACTCGGTCCATGTCCTGGTCGGACACAGCAGGTGCGGGCACCGCCATACCCGCTTGATCCACACCACCGTGACCGGTCGTCCGGCCGAGGGCAGGTCTCGCACCCACACCGGCCGCCGATCATGCAGCTCGGCCACGGCCGCACACGTCGGGCAGCCGACCAGATCGGCCGTCGTCTCGATCGCCTGTTCCAGCTCGCCCTCGTGCTCCGACACGGCCAGCACGACGAAGCCCGCCATGCCCAACATCGCCGCCGCCGCACTACGATCTCGTTCCACCTGGGGCCTCCGTTTTCGTGTCCTTGACACCACGGATCATGAGGCCCCAGGCCCCAGGCCCCAGGCCCATGCTCAGGCCCAGGCTGAAGATCGTGTCCTACAACGGCGCACCACGCTCAGGGACGAAGAGCCGCATTTGGGCCGTGAGCCGTCGTGCGGGTCGACTCATCGCCCCGCTCCTGCGGCCCGACGGCGACGGGTCGACGCTGCCGATCGGACGAGGCAGATTATCTAGTCCAGATGATGTAAGACCGGTGGTTGCTTATTACTCCGTTAGGTCTAATCTGGGTGCTCAGCTGCACTGTAATCGGGCGAACAGTGACGCTCTGAATCTGTAACGCGACCTCTCGGGCACTCGATCAAGCTGACGAAGGGTCGATTGCGCCGTTCGGCGGCCCGTGATCGACACGGCCGCGCCGTCGCTACCCTTCGCTCGGACAGCCGACGTAAGGGTGGATCTTGTCGAACGGGGTCGCGACAGCGGCGCGCGGTGGTCAGACCGCGGCGTCGGAGGCACTGCACCGATTCAGCGAGCTCGCCGGCCCAGTGACCGAGCCGCCGACGGGGGAGTACCGGGTCCGGTTCCGTAGCCTGATCGTCTCCGGCCGTCGCGGCGCGGTGGTGCGCTCGGTCCTGATCATCCTGGCGAACGTGGCCTTCGAGTGCGCCTTCGTGCTCTGGCTGCTCTCGCCGGCCCACCACCCGGAGGTCGACGGCGGCGGTTGGACGCTCGCCGCCAACGTCTTCGTGATCGCCTCGATCGCCCTCGTCGAGGGCCTGCGGTTGATCAACGTCGTCTCGCTGTCGCTGGCCTCGCTGCTCGCCCGCGATCCGATCCCGGTGGAGCCCGACCCGGCGCTGCGGGTGGCGTTCCTGACCACCATCGTCCCGGGTAAGGAACCGCTGGAGATGGTGCGGACCACCCTGCGGGCGGCCCGCCGGATCCGTCACTGCGGGATCTTCGACGTCTGGCTGCTCGACGAGGGTGACGACCCCGAGGTCAAGCGGATGTGCCGCCGGGAGGGCATCCGGCACTTCAGCCGCAAGGGTGTGGCGGAGTACAACCAGCCGAGCGGCCACTTCAAGGCGAAGACCAAACACGGCAACTACAACGCCTGGGTGGATCGGCACGGCCACCGCTACGACGTGTTCCTCTCGGTCGACCCGGACCACGTGCCGCTGCCGAACTACGCGGAGCGGATGCTCGGCTACTTCCGCGACCCGGACGTCGCGTACGTCGTCGGTCCGCAGTGCTACGCCAACTGCGACAACTTCGTCACCAGGGGCGCGGAGTCGCAGCAGTTCCCGTTCCACAGCGTCATCCAGCGCGCGGCCAACGCCTACGGCGCCGCGATGCTGGTCGGCACGAACAACGCCGTCCGCATCGACGCGCTCATGTGCATCGGGGGCCTCGCCGACTCGATCACCGAGGACATGGCGACCGGGCTCGCCCTGCACTCGCGGCGCAACCCGGTGACCGGCTCGAAGTGGCGGTCGATCTACACCCCGGACGTCGTGGCGGTCGGTGAGGGCCCCTCGTCCTGGGGCGACTACTTCAGCCAGCAGCTGCGCTGGTCGCGCGGCACCTTCGAGATCCTGGCGAGCACCTTCTGGAACCGCCTGCACCGGCTCCCGCCGGGACGGCTGCTGCACTACATGCTGATCACGACGTTCTATCCGTCGATGGCGGTCGGCTGGATCCTGGGCTCGCTCAACGCCGTGCTCTACCTGGCCTTCGGGGTCTCCGGCATCGTGGTGCCGCCGGAACTCTGGCTGGCGTTGTACGTCGACGCGACCCTCTTCCAGACGTGGGTCTACATCCGCAACCGCCGCTACAACGTCAGTCCGTACGAGAGACCGGGTTCCCCCGGTCTGCGCGGCATGGCGATGTCGGTGCTGTCCGCACCGATCTATGCGAGCTCGCTCATCGCCACCGTGCTGCGCAGGCCGGCGAAGTTCGTGGTGACCCCGAAGAGCGATGCCGCAACGCAGGACCGGCTCGTCACCTTCCGGCGGCACCTGCAGTGGTCGGTGCTGCTGTCGGCCGCGCTCGGTGCCTCGGTGTGGTTCGGTTACGCGAACATCGACGTGATGATGTGGCCCGCGCTGGCATTGTTGATCAGCCTGGCGCCGGTGGGCCTGTGGCTGCTGGGGCGCGCGGGCGAGGACACGAAGGCGGAGCCGGAGGCCCTCGTGTCGACGCCCGCCGAGCTGGTCGACGCCGTTGCCGCGACCCAGCCCATTCCCGTCCGGTTCGTGCGCCCGCAGCAGGCCACCGCCGGGGCCGTTGATGCCGTCGACGCCGCTGACAAGGAGAAGATCGGAGCAGTGGCGTGAAGCGCCGAATCAAGCGGATCCTCGCCGGCCTGTCCCGGCACCAGCGCAAGCTGGCGCTGGTCGGGTTGCCGGCGGTGCTGCTGGCGGTGAACGTCCCGCCCGCGGTCGCCTGGGTGCAGGAGTTCCGTCATGACCAGCTGATCAACAGCCAGGAGTACAAGGCCGTCCACGGCAAGTGGGACGTGATCGAGTTGCCCACCGATCAGCGGGTGAACGCGATCCACGCCGCGATGCTGCCGACGGGCAAGGTGCTGCTCATCGCCGGGTCCGGCAACGACCAGAAGACCTTCGACGCCGGCACCTTCGAGACCCTGATCTACGACCCGGCCACCGGGCAGGGCCGCAAGATCCTCACCCCGGACGACCTGTTCTGCTCCGGGCACGCCTTCCTGGCCGACGGCAACCTGCTGGTCGCAGGGGGCACACAGCGGTACGAGATCCTCGAGAACGCGGTCACCCGCGCGGCCGGGGCGATGCGGGTGCGCAACGAGTTCCCCGACGCCGGTCGCGACTTCCCCGAGGGCACCGAGTTCGTCTCCCCGGAGGGCCGGAAGTACCGCGCGACCAGCGCCTTCACCCTGCCGCCCGCCACCAAGGTGACCGCCCGCGACGGCAGCGCGACGGTGACCGCCAGCGAGGTCACGGTATGGGTGGAAGCGGAGGTCGACGGTCCCGCCGGGGTGACCGACCAGCCCGGGCAGTACGCCATCACCGGGCTCGAAGGTGCCGACTTCGACAACATGTACGGGATCGCCGAGAAGATGGCCCTGGACAAGCAGGACTTCCAGGGGATCGCGGAGAGCTACGAGTTCGACCCGTTCACCGAGCAGTACGTCAAGGTCGGCGACATGGCGCACAAGCGCTGGTACCCGACCCTGACGGGGTTGCCCGACGGCCAGGTGCTGTCGGTCTCCGGGCTCGACGGCACCGGCACCATCCTGGGCGGCCAGAACGAGATCTACGATCCGGCCACCAAGACCTGGACCGAGCGGCCGGACCTGTTCCGTTACTTCCCGACCTACCCGGCGCTGTTCCAGACCGAGCGGCCGGGCACGTTGTTCTACTCGGGTGCGAACGCGGGCTACGGGCCGGCCGAGGAGGGCCGGGTCCCGGGTCTGTGGAACCTGGAGGACAACTCGTTCGCACCCGTTCCCGGTATGCGCGATCCCGATCTGCTGGAGACCAGCGGCTCGGCCTGGGCCGGCCCGGTGCAGGACCAGAAGGTGATCGTCGTGGGCGGCGGCGGGGTCGGCGAGTCGCCGTTGACGACCGGCCGGATCGACGTGGTCGATCTGAAGGACCCCGAACCGCGCTACACCGCAGGACCGGATCTCCCCGTGCCGGTTCGTTACCCCAATGTCGTGCAGTTGCCCGACGACAACATCCTGATCTCGAACGGCTCGCTCGATTACCGAGGTAAGGGTGGGAGCAACGTGCTCCAGGCCAACCTGTACCACCCGGACACGAACACTCTCAGCCCGGCGGCCGACCCGGCGGTGGGGCGCAACTACCACAGCGAGGCGTTGCTGCTGCCCAACGGGCAGGTCCTGACGATGGGCGGCGACTCGCTGTTCTCCGACGAGTTGAACACCAAGGAAGGCAAGTTCGAGCAGCGGTTGGAGATCTACACCCCGCCCTACCTGTTCCACGGTCCCCAACCGGTGATCTCCGATGCCCCGGCGCAGGTGAACCTCGGGGGCGTGATGACGGTCTCGTCTCCGGACTCGGCGCGGATCGCCACTGCGCGGCTGATGCGGCCCGGCCTGGCCACCCACGTCACCGACCTCGAGCAACGGTCGGTCGCGCTGGACATCGACCGGCGCCCGGACGGCACCCTGGGCCTCACGGTGCCTGTCGAGCCCACGATCGTGCCGCCCGGCTACTACATGCTGTTCCTCGTCGACGACGAGGGGACGCCGTCGGTCGCCCGATGGATGCACGTGACAAGTCCGCCCGACCGGGGAGCGTGACGGTTTGACACACTCTCGACCCGTGGACCGGAACCGAACGTTCTCCTCGAAAGCGGCACTGCTCGCGGGGTCGCTGGCCGTGCTCGCCGTGACCGCCTGCTCCGGTGCAGCGGCCCCCGAACGGGTGCCACCGCCGCCGGCGCCGGCCGTCGTGGTGGCCTCGGCGTCGGGGTTCTACGTCAACCCACAGACGCCGGCGGCGGCGCAGGTCCAGCAGTGGCAGGGCGAGGGGCGCGCCGCCGACGCCGCGGACATCCGCAAGATCGCCGAGCAGCCGTTGCCGCTGTGGGTGACCGGCGATGCCGCCGAGGCGGAGGCGCAGACCCGGGACTACGTCGACCGCGCGGTGGCCGCCGGGCAGCGGCCGCTGCTCGTCGCCTACAACATCCCGCACCGCGACTGCGGGAGCTTCTCCGGTGGTGGCGCGCCCGACGCCGAGTACTACCGGGACTGGGTGTCCGCGATGGCGGCGGGCCTCGCCGGGCGCGCGTCGACGGTGATCCTCGAGCCGGACGCGGTGCCGCACGAGCTGTCCGGGTGCGTGGACGGTGCGGTGCGCGACGAACGCTACGAGTTGCTCTCCGAGGCGATCGACACCCTCACGCAAGCGGGTGCCTCGGTCTACCTGGACGCCGGCAACCCCGGCTTCATCAGCGACGTCGACGCGCTCTCCGGGGCTCTGGAGCGTTCCGGGGTGGCGCGGGCCGACGGTTTCAGCCTGAACGTGGCCAACTTCTTCACCACCGACGACAGCGCGGAGTTCGGCGCTGCGATCTCCGAGCGGCTCGGCGGCGCGTCCTTCGTCATCGACACCAGCCGCAACGGGCTGGGCCCGGTGGGCGAAGCGGAGATCGACGGGGCGCCGAGCTTCTGCAACCCGCCGGGCCGGGCCCTCGGCCAGGCCCCCACGACCGAGACCGGCCGGCCACTGGTCGATGCCTACCTGTGGATCAAGCGGCCGGGGGAGTCGGACGGCGCGTGCCGGCCGGGAGAGCCCGCGGCGGGCCAGTGGTATCCGGAGTACGCGCTCGGCCTGGCCCGGCGCAGCGCCGGGTAGTGGCCGGGCAACGCCTTCCGGGACCGGACGCGGCCCTCACCTGACAGGCGGTCGGTAGGGTCCGGCTCCGGCGGCCCGGCCCGGTCGGTGGCCCAGGGAGGTCGACGTGGCGAGAAGGATCGTGTGGCTGACGGTACTGGCAGCCACCATCGCGATCACTCTCTTCGGTCTCCCGCTGGCCGCCGCAGCGGAACGGTTCTACCGGGCCGACGAGTTCCGGGAGCTGGAACGCAACGCCTACTACGCGCAGGCCGACCTGACACCCGCGCTGCTACGGGGCACGGTCCCGGACGCGTGGCCCACCGACGAGGACGAGGACCTCACCCTGGCGCTGTACAGCCCCGAGGGGGAACTGCTGCGCGGGGTCGGTCCGGACCCAGGGAACTGGTTCGTGTCCCGGGCGATCGCCAAGAGCGACGTGCGGACCGGGGTGGACGGCAGTGACCTGGTCGTGACCGTGCCGGTGATGGACGGCACCGAGGTCATCGGCGTCGTGCGCGCTGCGACGCCGGAGACGAAACCCATCCTGCGGGCGGCGGAGCGGTGGGTGCTGATGCTCGGCCTTGCCGGGGTGGCGCTACTGGTGACCTGGCTGCTGGCCCGCCGGCTGGCCGCGCGCCTCGCCGACCCCCTGGAGGACCTGTCCCGAGCGGCGCTGCGGCTGGGGCACGGGGACTTCAGCATCCGCAACCGACCGGTCGGCATCGGCGAGATCGACTCCGTCGGCTCGTCCATGAACGCCACCGCGGAGCGGCTGGACGCGCTGCTGGAACGCGAGCGGGCCTTCTCCGCGGAGGCGTCGCACCAACTGCGGACCCCACTGGCCGGCCTGCGGCTCACCCTCGAGGCCGCGCTGCACGCGCCCCCGGACCAGCAGGCGGGGGCGATCCGGACGAGTCTCGCCGCGGCCGACCGGCTGGAGGCCACGATCGACGATCTGATGGCGCTCGCCCACGGTCGACGACCGGCCGGCGAGGTACTCGACATCGACGGCCTGCTCGCCGAGGCACAGCCGTCCTGGCAGCGGCGCCTCGAGGCCCAGGGCCGGACCCTCGCCATCGCCGTCGACCCCGACGCCCCGAAGGTCCAGGCCTCGGCCGCCGCGGTCCGCCAGTTGCTCGCGGTGCTGCTCGACAACGCAGTCGAGCACGGCGCAGGCCGGGTCACCGTGACGGTCCGTGAGATCGGCGACGCCGTCGCCATCGACGTCGTGGATGGGGGCAGCATCCCCGCCGGGCGGACCGCACAATTGTTCCGCCGCCGCCTGCCCGATGAGCACGGGCACGGCATCGGTCTGGCACTGGCGCGCCGGCTCGCCGAGGCGGAAGGCGGACGGCTGCAACTGACCTCGTCGGCTCCGACGAAGTTCACCGTTCTGTTGCCGTCGTCGCCGCAGCAGGGTGATCGCGACGCGGAGCCGGACGACGCGGTGGACGCAGATCGTCCGCCGGTGTCACCGGGACCGGAGATTCTGGGATGATCTTTCAGTTCGGTGACCGGGAGATTGCCGAGCGCTAACCCAGAGTCACGCATACTGTCCACATGACATCGGTGCGTGACGTTGAGCAGAGGGACCCGGCCCCGTGGCAGGACGTCTGCACCCCACTCGTCGCCCGGGACGGCGTGGCCAGATGAGTGCGATGACGACGCCGGCTTCCACCCCGACCCGCCGCGCACACGTCCGTGCCTGCGGACACCTCGTCCGCATGCTGGTCCAGCAGCGTCTCTCGCGAGCGGATCGATCGGTCCGTCAGAGCCGCTCGGCGTTCTACCGGCGGGTCTGGACCGACGCCGCGGCGGGCTTCGGCCTGCCCGTCCGGCATCGTGGTGGCGACGTGCTGGAGATCGGCCTGGGCGCCGACACCGTGACGGTGCGCAACACGGTCTGCGAGCTGGATCCGCGCGACGTGCTCGATCGCGCGGGGGACAAGGTGCTCGTGCACGGTCTGCTGTCGGCCGAGGGCATCCCCGTCCCCGAGCACCGGACCTTCACGATCGACTCGCCTGACGCCGCGCGTGCGTTCCTCGGCGACGCCCCCGCCGGTTGCGTGGTGAAGCCCGCCCGGGACACCGCGGCGGGCAACGGCGTGACGACGGGTGTGCGGACCGTGCACGATCTGGTCGACGCGGCGGCGGTGGCCGCGGCGGCCGGCGCGAAGGCGGGCCGATCCAGCCGGACGGGCTCTCCGTTCGCGCGGCTGTCCACGAAGTTCCGCGACCTGCGGCGGGTTCCGCTGCTCATCGAGCACCAGGTGCCCGGCGACAACTACCGGCTGCTCTACCTGGACGGGGTGCTCATCGACGCCGTGCGCCGTGCCCAGCTGAGCGCGACCGGCGACGGCCACTCGACCGTCGCGCAGTTGATCGAGCGGTTGAACACCCGCCGCACCTCGGGCGGAGGGCAGAACGGTCAGCGTCCCGTTCGGCCTGATGCCGACATGCTCCGGACCCTCGCAGAGCAATCGGTGACGCTCTCCTCGGTACCGGAGATCGGGCGGACGGTGGCGCTGCGCAGGGCGATCAACCAGAACTCCCCGGAGGACAACTGGCCGGCGCTCGAGGACCTGTGCGAGTCGATCGTCGAACAGGGGGCGCGGGCCGGAGCCGTTGTCGGGGCTCGCATGGTCGGCGTCGACGTCATCACCACCGATCCGCGGGTGCCCCTGGACGTGTCCGGCGGGTGCGTCCTCGAGGTCAACACGACGCCCGGGCTGGTGGCCCACTACCACGGTCACCCCGGGGCCGTGGACCCCGCGAAGCTGCTGCTCCAGCGACTGTTCGGGCACCCGGTGTACGGGTCCGCCGGCTGAGCAACAGCTGGGCAACGGCCCGGCGGTTCACCGGATCGACACCGGCCTTTCGGACGGAGTTTGCCCTAAAGTTCGCGCCTATGAGCGGAGCCCACCAGGCCGTATGCCCGCGGCGCGGACTGGGCCGGCCCGTCCTCGCCGGCGTCGTGACCATCGCCGCCACCGCAGCCGTGATCGGCGCCTTCTGCATCGCGGGGCACGTGGCGGGCGTGCCGTTCGGGGAATTCAGCAAGGAGCCGGTGGACGCGCTCTCCGCCCCGCGCTACACGGGGTGGTTCGCCCACCTCGTCGTGCTGGTCTGGCAGGTCGCGGCGACAGCGGCCCTGGTGGGCGCCCTGGTGCTGCGCCGGGCGGGACAGCGTGAGGCGGCGCTGTTCCTGTTCGCTGGCGGTGTGCTCACCGGCCTGATGGTCGTCGACGACTTCTTCCTGCTGCACGAGGCGGTCTACCCGAAACTGGGCATCCCCGAGGAGGTGGTCTACGGCCTCTACGCCGCGGGTGCGGCCACGTTCGCGTGGCGGTTCCGCCGCCGTCTGGGTGGCGATGTCGTGCTGCTCGTCGCCGCGTACGGGTTCTGGGGCGCGTCGGTCGGCCTCGACATCGTCTACTCCTTGGGTGGCCCGCTCGCGCTGTTGCCCGAGGACGGGACCAAGGCGATGGGTACGGCGCTGTGGTCCGTGCTGATGGTCCGCCTGGCGTTGGCCGAGATCAGCGCTGTCCTTCCGGGGCGGCAGGGGGGCCACCGGCCCGGTGGCGTACCACTGACGGGATCTCCGGTCGGAGGGCCGTGAACGGGTGCGTCGCCCGGGCCACCGGGTCCACAGCGTCGCAGACGCGGTAGCCGGGACGACGCCGTCCGTGCCGGTTCGGCCTACAGCAGGTCGAGAGCGCCGCGCTCGGCGAGCCCGAGCACCTCGCGGCGGGCGCGCTCGATGTCGCCGCCGGCGGCCACCTCGGAGAGCACGTCAGCGAGGGAACGACGGCCGTCGGCGAGCCGCAGCGCCTCGTACTGGGTCCGGGTGATCCCGAACGGCGCCTCACCGTAGATCCGCACCTGCAGCGACTCCGCCCAGCCGCGGGTGTAGACCTGCTCGACGGTGTCGAGCCGGCGCGACAGTGTCGGGATCAGGGCGTCGAGCCCGTCGCCTGACTGCAGTGCTCCCAGCGTCCGCTCCCGCAGGCCTGCGGTGCCCGGGTCCTCGCCCAGCGGGTCGGAACCGAAGTCGTTGAACTTCAGGTAGAGGTTGACCACGTTCGCGCCACGGCGGCGCAGGTGCCAGGTGGCCGAGCCCGGGAAGATCAGCACGTCGCGGTCGTGGTCGTCGAGCTCGACCTCGCGGGCGTTCTCGAGCGCCACGTCCGGCTGCTCGTCGGGCTGCAGGCTGGCCCACAGCTCCGCGGCCGAGTTGAACGGGTTGGGCGTGACGTGGTCGTGCGGGTAGAGGACCAGGGTGGAGTCCTCGGGGATCCTGATCGAGAGCCCAACGGACACCTGGGACGGGTAGCGGTCCTTGTGCGCGGTCGGCTCCGGCTTGGCGTCCGCCTCGTAGGCCTTGATGTGCCGCTCGGAGAGCACCATGGTCGCCCGGTTCAGGCCGGACACCTCGGCGATGACGTCGTAGAGCTCGCCCGGGTAGTCGACGTCGTCCGGGAACTCCAGGAGGGCCTGCTCCTTGTTGCCCTTGCCGGCCAGCTCCGCGAGGCGGTGCGACTCGAGCTCCGCCACGAACTTCAGGAGGTAGTCGTGGAACTCGGTGGTCACGCCCTCACGGATGTGGACGTAGCCCTGCTGCTGGTACTGGGACCGATAGTCGGCAGGGTCGAAGTTGAAGACCTTCATAGGCGTCAATCTCTCCAGTCGGTCGCAGGGGCGTGGCCTCGATAGGCTGACAGCAGTCTCGCACGGGGTGAACTGGCTCAACATCCTGCCCTCCATCGGGCGTACCGATCACCCTGAGTCATTCCCCGGTCGACTCGACGCCACTCCGCCGACCCGGTGCTCGGTGAGGCGCTGCCGCTGGTGCAATGGGCGGTGGGCGCGTTCCACCCCTTCTCGGATGGTGGGACATGTCAACATTGACCGTCCCGGTCCCGTCCTGAGAGGTACCGCCCGCCAGTGAGCAACTCGATCCCGACGGTCGGCGTGCTGCATCCCGGCCAGATGGGCGCGGCGATCGCAGCCGCCGCAGCGGTGGGAGGGCACGAGGTCCTCTGGTGCGCCGCCGGTCGGAGCCCGGCCACCGCGGACCGCGCCGCAGCGGCCGGTCTGACCCCGGCTCCCGATCTGGCCGGCCTGCTGGCCGCGAGCGACGTGGTGCTGTCGATCTGCCCGCCCGCGTCTGCCGGTGACGTGGCGGGCGAGGTCGCCGCCGCCGGCTTCGACGGGCTCTACGTCGAGGCCAACGCGATCAGCGTCGAGCGCGCCGAAGGGATCTGCAGGCTGCTGGAGCGGGCCGGCGCCCGGACCATCGACGCCGCCATCATCGGCCCGCCGCCGGGAGACGGCCGCTCGGCACGGCTGTACCTCGCGGGCGAGCCCGCCGACCTCGGCCTCGTCGCCGGGATCTTCGCGACCGGTCCGGTCGAGACGGTGCCGCTGTCCGGCGGGATCGGCGCGGCCAGCGCGCTCAAGATGGCGTTCGCCGGTTACCAGAAGGCGGCCCGCACGCTGGCCGGGGTCGCGCACGCGCTCGCCGGGCGGCACGGCGTCACCGCCGAACTGCTCGCGGAGTCACACCGGATGCCAGGGTCCCCGCTGGCCGATCCTGACTACCTGCCCGGCGTCGCGGCCCGCGCGTGGCGGTGGGCGCCGGAGATGCATGAGGTGGCCGACACGCTGGCCGCCGCCGGCCTGCCCACCGAGCTCGCCCGAGCCGCGGCCGACGTGCTGGGCCGCTGGGAGCCTGATCGCGACAACTGGACCCTGACCCTCGACGACACCCTCTCCCACCTAGCCGTCCCCGCCCCGCCTCCCACCCGAGTCGCGGAGCCATAACGTGGCCCAGGGTGGGCGCAGACCTACTGTGGGCGGGGACGGGTGAGGAGCTTGCGCGTGCGGGAGCCGGCGCGGGCGACCGCCGGCATGGGGTCGGTCCAGTGCAGGTACGGGAAGATCTGCCGGTGGGCGAGGCTGCGCAGCCACTGCCCGGCGTTCAACTCACCCGCGGCCCGCAGGGCCAGGAACGACCGCATGTCCTCGACGGGGGTCAGCATCCGCTTGCCGCGGACGTAGCCGGTGGGCAACTCGTGCGGCTCGCCGAGAATGCGGTGGTAGACGTGCGCGGCCAGGTCGAGTCCCGCCGCGGCGACGAGCGGGTTGCCACCGGTGAAGCGGGCGTTGCACTCGATTAGCTTGAGCTTGCCGTCGCGCTCGTCGCGCTTGAACTCGGCGTTGGCCAGACCGCGCAATCCGACGAACTTGAACAGCTGCAGCGCCACATCGCGGACCTCGGGATTCCAGTCCGTGATGTGGTAGCAGGCCAGCCCCATTCCCGGGGGGTGGCGGCGGATGACCCGCTTGGTGAAGTCGAACGTCGTCGTGCCCGTCGCATCGATGTAGGTGTAGTAGCTGCACAGCAACTCGTCCCCGCCGGGGATCTGCTCGGTGAGCAGAACAGCGAGCCCGGCGTCGCTGAGCGCGCGGTACTCCGTGAGCAGCTCGTCGAAATCGGTGACCACCCGGAACTTCGTCCGGCCGGGGAAACGGGCCTGGTACTCATGCGACAGCAGCGGCTTGACGATGAGCGGGTAGACGTACTCGTCCCGGTGCCGCCGGAGATCCTCCGGGGAGTCCACGCGCCAGAACAGCGGAGTGGGGACTCCGGCGGCCACGGCGTGCTCGTAGGTCGTGAGCTTGTCCAGCATGTCGAGCTGGGCCGCGACGTCGGACTCGTCGAGCCGGAAGCGCTCGAGGAGCGCCGCCCGGTTGCGCGCCAGCACGGTGATGGCGACATCGCTGCAGGCCAGCACCACGGCTCCGCGGAGGTGCTCGGTCACCGGCCCGAGCAGCGCCTCGGTCAGGGCCGGTTCGGGTTCACCTCCGGAGGGCAACGGCAGTGGGCGCAGGAACCGTGAACGGCTTGCCGCGACCGAGACCCCCAGGCCGTACACGTCGATTCCGGCAGGGCCGAGCGCGCGGGCGATGGACAACGCGTTGGCGTCCCCGCCCACGACGATCACGGGGGGTCGTGCAGCGGGACTCACCAGGTGTCCGTCGGAGCCGCGGTGTCGTCGATCGGGCAGCCCTGTGTGGCGAGCTGGGTGTCCACCCACGCGTTGCTGAACTCGCCGCGCCGGACGGCGGCCAGGTAGGCGGCGTTGCCCTCGACCTGCGCACGCAGCCGTCCGAGGAGCCCGCGCGCCACCTGCTGGGGGACGACCACGATTCCCGCGTCGTCGGCGACGATCACGTCACCGGGGTTGACGACCACGCCGCCGCAGGCGACCGGGTAGTTGATCTCGCCGGGGCCCCTGTGCAGCGGACCCATCGGGGTGGTGCCGCGCGCGTAGACGGGGAAGTCGGCGGGGATGCCCGGCAGGTCGCGGATCAGCCCGTCGACGACGTAGCCCGCGATCCCGCGGTGCCGCGCCTTGGTCGACACGATGTCACCGAGCACGGCGTTCGACCGGCCCCCGCTGGCCGCGATCACCACGACGTCACCGGGCTTCGCCACGTCCAGCGACTTGTGCACCATCAGGTTGTCGCCCGGGTACGAGCGCACGGTGCAGGCGAGACCGACGAGCTTGCCCCCGGCGCCGCTGTGGCAGCGGATGTCGGAGTCGATGGCGTAGAGCCGGTTGAGCTGGTCGGAGATCTCCGGGGTGTCGAAGTCGCGGAATGCGGCGACCGTCTCGGCGTCGAGCCGGGGGAAGTCGAGGCGGATCCGGAATCCGGGACCTGGGTGCAGGTCCGCGGAGCGCGGGGTCTTGGAGCCGGTCGTCGCGGCGGTGTCGCTGGACACGGTGTACATCCCTTGTGGTGGTTGGGCGGCAGGGCTACCGGTGGCGCTGGTCAGTTCCGGCCGAGCGAGTGGACCGTGAACCCGGCGCGGCGCAGGACGTCGGGATCGAGCAGGCTCCGCGTGTCGACGACGATCCGCTGCCGGACGGCGCCGGCCAGCTCGGACCAGTCGAGGCTGCGGAACTCGGGCCATTCGGTGAGCAGGACCAGGGCCTCGACGTCCTTGGCGGCCAGCACGGGTTCGTCGACGACCGTCACGTCCGCGAGCTCGGGCACCGCGGAGTCCGACCGAACGGCCGGGTCGTAGGCGAGCAGCTCGGCCCCGGCCTGCCGGAGCAGCGCCGCCACCGCCAGGGCGGGGGAGTCGCGGAGATCGTCGGTGCCGGCCTTGAACGTGAGCCCGAGCATGCCGATGCGGATCCTGGACAGCGACCCCGTGCGCGAGCCGGTGACCGCCAGCCGGATCTTGTCGACCATCCGCTGGCGTTGCCGGTTGTTGGTCTCGATCGTCGCGCGCAGCAGCCGGAACTCGAAGTCCGCGGAGTCGGCCACCTGGAGCATCGCCTGGGTGTCCTTGGGCAGGCACGAGCCACCCCATCCGGGGCCCGGCGTGAGGAACGCCTGCCCGATCCGGTGGTCGTAGCCGATGCCCTCGGTCACGTCGCCGATGTCGGCGCCGAGCCGCTCGCACAGCTCGGCCAGGGCGTTGACGTAGGACAGCTTCATCGCCAGGAAGCAGTTGGCCGCGTACTTCACCATCTCGGCACTGGCCGCGTCGGTGAGCACGGTCGGTGCACCCAGGCGCGAGTAGAGCGCTGCCACCTTCTCGGCGGCGTCCTGGGTGTCGCAGCCCACCACGATGCGGTCGGGGTTCAGGAAGTCGTGCACGGCCGAGCCCTCGCGGAGGAACTCCGGGTTGCTGACGACGGTCACGTCGTCGCGGTCGAGCAGTTCGTGGATGCGCCGGGCGGTGCCGACCGGAACCGTCGACTTGTTCACCACGACGCAGCCGGGTGCGAGCTGGTCGCGGACCTCCTCCGCGACCGCCTGGACCGCGTTCAGGTCGGCCACGCCGCCCACGCCCATCGGTGTCGGCACGCAGAGGAACACCACCTCGGCCGCGCCTGCGGGCCCGGTCAGCGCGTTCGCCGCACCGACCACGAAGGACAGCCGGCCGGCTGCCTGCCCCTCCGCGACCAGATCGTCCAGACGGGGTTCCAGGATGTCGACCTGGCCGTCGCAGAGCCGCTCGATCTTGGCGGCGTCGACGTCCGCGCACACCACGGTGTGCCCGAGGGAGGCCAGGCACGCTCCCGTGGTCAGTCCTACGTAGCCGGTCCCGATGACCGCGATCCGCCGTGCGAACACGTCCCTACTCTCCTCACCGCGCGCCGTCGGTCGTCGGCGTCCCCGGCCCACTGTGCCGGACGCTTGCGAACGGTCCGCACCGGGCCCGGAGCTCGGCACGCTCTCGGGCGATCAGTACGCCCCTTCGCCCTTCGCGACCGCGCCCAGAGTCTTCCAGAGGATCAGAGCGTCCAGCGCAAGGGACCAGTTCTCGACGTAGCGCAGGTCGAGACGGATGGACTCCTCCCAGGACAGGTTGCTCCGACCGCTGACCTGCCAGAGACCGGTGAGTCCGGGCCGCACGTGCAGGCGCCGGTGCTGCTCGCGCGAGTAGGTCAGGACCTCCTCGGGCAGCGGCGGACGCGGCCCGACCAGGGACATGGAGCCACCCAGCACGTTGAACAGCTGCGGCAGCTCGTCGAGGGAGTACCGGCGCAGCAGCCGTCCGACCCGGGTCACCCGCGGGTCGTGACGCATCTTGAACAGCGGCCCCGCGCCCTCGTTGGCCTCCAGCAGGTCCAGTCTGCGCTGCTCGGCGTCGACGACCATGGACCGGAACTTGATCATGCTGAACGCGCTGCCGCCCCGGCCGACCCGGGTCTGCCGGAAGAACACCGGTCCGCCGTCCAGCTTGACGGCGATGCCGATGGCGACGAAGACCGGCAGGAGCACGAGCAGCAGTAGCAGCGCCGAGAGCCGGTCGAAGCCGCCCTTGACGATCTGGGACAGGCCACCGAACGTCGGCTTGGTCAGCCGGAGCAGGGGTAGTCCGTCCACCGGCTTGACGTGCAGCCGTGGGCCGGCGACCTCCATGATGCCCGGGTCGACGACCAGTTCGGCGCCGGAATCCTCGAGGTCCCACGCCAGGCGGTGCAGCCGGCGCGGTGACCAGTCGGGGCTCGGGGTGACGGCCACGATCCGGTACCGGCCGTCGTCGACCAGGCGCGGGAGGATCTCCAGGTCCCCGACGACGGGAACGCCCGCGATCGTGTCGTCGTCGCCGAACCCACGGCCGTTGGTGGTGCAGGCTCCGGCGACGACCCAGCCGAAGTGGCGGGCGTCGCGGGTGCGGACGACGAGCTCGGCCACGGACTGCGGCGTGCCGACGGCCAGCACCTGGTGCATGCAGGTGCCCTGATGCCGGCGTCGACGGTGCAGGCCGCGGCGAAGGCCGTAGCGGGCACCGACGAGGCACACGCCCGTCGCCGGGATGATCGCGAACGTCCACGGCCGCACGTCCTCGACGCCCGCGGCCAGCCCGGACAGCCCGAGCACGATCGCGCTGGTCGCGGCGGCGCGCAGGACAAGGCCGAACTCCTCGGAGCCCTGGCCCAGCACCCGCGGCTCCCACGCGCGGTAGGCGGCGAGACTGCCGGCGGTGAGCGTGGCCGCGGCGGCGACCAGTAGCCACTGTGCGTGCGGGATCCCGACGGCCGAGATGTCGGGGCCGAACAGGCCGCCGACGATCGTGACGACCGTGATCAGAACAAGATCAACGGTGATGACCGACTTCGTATACCGGGACTCCCAGCGTGACTCCCCCTTGGTCACGCGGGCCGCGTGGTCTTCGACGACCGTGTCGCGGTGTCCGCCCACGACCGGGAGCGGCCCGGTCTCCGTACTGCTGCTCACTTGGCCCCCTAGCAATGTCCCCCTGAGTGGTCACCGGACACCGTCGGGGCGGCGGTCCACACTGATGGCCACTACTGCTTTAACGGCCGAGGAAGCGGAGTGTTACGTGACGGGGGTCACAGTGGACCCCGTTCAGCGCAATGGGGACGGTGATTCCTAGTGGATCGCACGCGAGGCGGCGAACCGTCGTAGCGCCGCGTCATCGTCGAGATCGAGGTGAATGCTGTCGTTCGCCGGCGACGCGTCGGCCGGCTGCACCGGACGGTCATCGTCCACCTGACCTGGCTCGACGCCGAGCAGTTCGTCGTACACCCCGACGTAGACCCGCGCCTGCTGCGCCCAGTCCAGTTCGCGCTCCGCGCGGCGCCGCCCGCGCGCCCCGAGATCGGCCCGGCGGTCCGCGTCGTCGATCAGCGTGACGAGTGCCTCCGCGAAACCGTCGGTGTCACCGGGCTCGACGTACACCGCGCAGTCGGCCGCCGAGACGACGGTCTCGGTGAGGCGGTAGGTCACCACGGGCAGCGCGAAAGCCATGTACTCCATGGTCTTGTTCATCGTCGAGACGTCGTTCAGCGGGCTGTACGGGTCCGGTGAGAGCCCGACGACCGCGGTGGAGAGGTAGGCGGAGATCTCCGGCGGCCCGACCCGCCCGGTGAAGTGGACGTAGTCGTCCAGCCCTCGCTCGGTGCAGGCCCGCTTCAGCTCCTCGAGGCAGTCGCCGAAGCCGAGCAGGGCGAACCCGATGTCCTCGCGGCCGTGGTGCCGCACCACCCGCTCGGCGACGTCCAGGACGCCGTCCACCCCGTCCTGGGGTCCCATGATGCCGAGGTAGACGACCAGGTGCTTGCGTCCCCGCCGCAGGGCGCCGGTCTCGGCCACCGGCCGCATGACGGAGGTGTCGGGCCCCGAGCGCACGACCGCGGTCCGCTCCGCCGGGACGCCGCCCCGCCCCTGCGCGATGCGCTGATAGGAGACGTTGGTCGATATCACCCGGTCCGCCGACCGGAAGGTTCGCCGCTCGAGCCAGCGCAGACCGCCGAGCTGGATCCGGCCGCCCAGTCCCGTGGGTGCTCCGAAGCGCGACAGGAAGACCTCCGGGTTGAGGTCGTGGTGGTCGAACACGAACCGGACGCCGCGCAGCCGCCACAGCCGTGCCAGCAGCCAGTAGGTGTCCGGGGGATTGCAGGCCTGCAGGACGTGGAAGGGCAGCCGGCGCCACACGCGCAGGCTCAGGGCTGCCGTGCGCAGCCAGCTGTACAGGAACTCCCACACGTAGCCGAGCAGTCCCACGGCCTCGGGTGCGGGCCGGTACTTGTAGAGGTGCACGCCGTCGAGCACGGCGTGGCCGGCGTCGCCCGGGCCCTTCGGGCAGATGACCGAGACCTGGTAGCCCGCCCGGACCAGCGCCTTGCACTCGAGCCATACCCTGCGATCGAGCGGCACCGGGAGGTTCTGCACAATGATCAGGACGTGCGGTCGGCTCGCCTCGTGCTCGGTCACAGAACTCCCATCGGGACGCCGATCGTGGCCGCGGTCTGCGGCCGCAGGTGGCAGGCAGCGCGCTAAGCTACACGGCGGTTACCGAAAGCCACGATGGGGGGCGCTCCCGGGGGAGGTCCACCGAGAACGCTGAGTGGCTCGGCTACTGTCGGTGCTGCTCTAGGACCGCCGTACCGAGGGGGGCGCAGCGGATGAGGTCGACCACCCTGGGTCGTCGGACCCGGCGATGTCGCCGGGTCGGCCGCCCGGACGTCTGACCGATGCCTGGTCGTCACCGCGACGGAGACGAGGGACTCGGGCAGGAGGCGGCGAAGGCGGCCGCTCCGGGTGCCCTCGGCAAGACCATGCGCCGCGGGGCCAAGATCTCCGCCTTCGCCCTGATCTTCGTTCAGGTCGTCTCGCTGGTCGGCACCCTCCTGCAGGCCCGGTTCCTCGACCCGTCCGAGGTCGGGCTGTATGCCGCAGGAACGGTGCTGACCGGCTTCATGATCATGTTCGCCGAGGGCGGGCTGCGGCTGGCGCTGGTGCAACGCGACACCGACATCGAGAACGCCGCCGACACCGTCTTCTGGGTCACGTTCGCCGGTGGCGTGCTGATGAGCCTCGCGGCGCTCGCCGCCGCCCCGATCGTCGGCAGGGTCTTCGGCAACGACGACGCGGCCGACATCGCGGCGATCACCTCCGGCATGCTGCTGATGTACGCGCTGATCAACGTGCCCGAGGGGCTGCTGCAGCGGAACTTCAACTTCAAGAAGAGGCTGATCGTCGACCCCGCCCGGGCACTGGCCTTCGCCGTGGTGTCCGTCGCGATGGCCGCCTCGGGCTTCGGTGTCTGGTCGCTCGTGGTCGGCAACTACGTGTCGCTGGGGGTCTGGCTGGTCGGCGTGTGGGTCTTCGCGCGCTGGCGGCCCGGACGAGGCCGGTTCTCCTTCCCGCTCTGGAGGGAGATGGCACGTTTCGGATACCCGCTACTGATCGAACGAGTGATCGACCAGGCCCGCGAGAGCGGCCAGGCGGCACTGCTGGGCCGCAGTCTCGGCGAGGCCTCGCTCGGCGGATACCGCTACGGACGGCGGCTCGCGATGCTCCCCGCCACCGCGGTCGTCGACGTCGGCTCCTACGTGATCTTCCCCGCGTTCTCCCGGCTCAACGGCGATCCCGAGCGGCTCAGGAACGCGTTCCTGCGCGCGCTGCACTGGATCTGGTTCGGCGCTGCGCCGGTGGCGGCGGTCATCGTCGCGATCGGCGAGCCGTTGATCGTCGTGCTGCTGGGAGAGAAATGGCGGGGAGCCGGCACGATCTGCGTCGCGATGGCGGGTTTCGGGATCGGCGTCGCGCTGTACGCGGTGGCCAGCGAGGCCATCAAGGCCAGCGGGCAGACCCGGTTGCTGAACTGGACCTCCGCTGCGAACCTCGTGCTCGGTCTGGGCCTGTTCGTCGTGCTGCTGCCGTTCGGCCTCGTCGGTGTCGGCCTGGCCATCTCGGCGACCGAGATCGTCCTCGGGGTCCTCACGCTGGCACTGGCACGCAAGGTCGTCGGTTTCGGGATCGCCGAGGCCGTTCGTCGGTTGTACCCGCCCGTCGCCGGTGGGCTGGTCGCGCTCGCGGTCATCGGCCCACTCGAGCACTGGGTGGTCATGTCCGACGGGCGGGGCTTCTTCCTCGGCGCGGTGCTGCTCATCGCGGAGGTGCTCGGCTTCGCGCTGATCTATCTGGCGGTCCTGCGGGTGCTGGATCCGCCGATGGTGGCCACGCTTGTCGGCGCGGCCCGGTCGAAGCTCCGTAAGCGGGGCGCGGGCGAGGCTGATGTCGAGCCGGACTCCGACGAGGAGTTGCCCGGCTGGGCCGATTCCGAGACCATGATCATCCCTGCGATCGCTGCAGGCCTGTCCGTGTCCGACGCGGGTGAGCCGACGGTGAGGTTCTTCCGGGAGCCGGTGCGGCGTCCCACGCCGTATCCCCGTCCGCGGCCCGGTACCGCGCCGCCGCCGGGCTCGCGGCCGGACCGGTTCGGAATGCAGAACGGCCGGCCCGGTACGAACCGGACCCCGCCGCAGGGCGGGTCGGGCGGGCCCGGTGTGCCGGGAGCTTCTGGACCCGGTGGGCTCGTGCCGGGCAACGGCCGGCCCGTGAGGCGAGGGGCATCAGGGCCCATCGGGGCCCGTCCGGCGAGCGGGGCCCCCCCGGCGCCGGGTGCGGCGCGGCCACCCGGATCCCGGCCGGCACCGGGCAGGCCCTCGCCACCGGGTCCGAACGGGACTCCGCCTGCCGACAACGGCCCGGCGGCACCGGATCCGAACGGGGCGCCTACGGGAAACGGCCCGGACGAGAGGTCGCCGAGGTACGGCGGGCCGGGTTCGGGGGCGCCGACGCCCCGGCCGGACGCAGCGTCGCCCCGCAACGGCGGGCCGGAGACGCCGCGTGGACCCCGTCCCTCGCCCCGCCCCCGCCCCCGTCCCGAGCCGCCCGTCGCTCCCGAGCCGGTTGGGCCCGAACGGGCGGCGTCGCCACCCCGGGAAGCGGGGGAGCGCCCTGTCGAACCGGTCGAGCAGGTCGTCGACGGGCGGATGCCGCCCCGCACGGAGTAGCGCGGGTGGCGACGGACATCGGGATCCGGCCTTTCGGACGTCGCCCGGTCGAGCGACGACCCCCGAACGACGGTCCGTATGCTGGGCGCCGGTTCCGCACAGACACGAGATCGACACCCGGTCGCCGGACGCGCGGACGGGGTAGGAGGGTGGGGGCGTGAGTCCACTCCAGGCCCAACTTGATCGCATCCGCCGCCGACGGTGGCTGATCGTCGCGGTCATGGTTGTCGCCATGGTCGGTACGGTGGTCTTCTCGCTGCTGGCCGGCTCGTCCTACACCGGACGCGCCGCGCTGTCGGTGACGTCGGACCGCACGCCGGAGCAGGACGCCTCGCTGGCCCTGGGATACGTCGAGTATTTCAACCAGGACTTCGCCCAGGACACGCTCCGCGAGCGCACCGACCTGGCCGGTGAGGTCTCCTTCGAGGCCCGCAGCTCGGCGACCAGCCCGATCATCTACATCGAGGCGACGGCCCCGGACGTCGAGCAGGCCACGCAGGCGGCCGGCGCGCTGGCCGCGGCGTTCCGCGACGACATCAACCAGAGCATCGCCCAGCAGAGCGAGCGGCCGATCGCGGACCTGCGGGCGGAGCTGGAGGCCGCCCAGGCACGGCTGGCCGAGGTGCCCGCCAACGGTCAGCAGAGCAGCCTGATCAGCAATGAGATCGGCAACATCCAGTCCCGGATCCAGCAGATCCAGACCGAGACCTTCAACAACCAGCTCAAGGACCTCTCGCTCAACGCGGGCGTGACGAGCCAGTCGCCGAAGCCGATCCAGAACGCCGTGCTCGGCCTCGTGGGCGGTCTCATCCTCGGTGTGGTCCTGGCGCTCGCCCTGGCGACCGCCGAGGACCGGCTGACCAGCCCGCAGCAGGTGCGCGAGCGCCTCAATCTCGACACGCTCGCCCGGATCAAGCGAGCGGGCGGGGAGGAGCTGCGCGAACAGCAGCTCAAGAGCCTGGCCAACGTCGTCAGCCTCAGTGACATGAGCCGGCCGGCGATCCTGGCCGTCACCTCGGTCCGCTCGGCCGAGCTCTCCTCCGAGGTGGCCGAGGGTCTGGCCTACTACCGTGCGCAGCAGGGCGAACGGACACTGCTCATCCGGGCGGACCTCGAGTCCGCCCGCCAGCGTGGCGCGCACAGCGGCCGGCCGGGGCTCGGGGACTTCCTCGCGGGTGGCCCGGGAATGCGGCTGCAGCCGCTCGTCGTCCCCAGTGGGCTCGGCCGGATGCTGGTGCTCCCGGCGGGCAGCTCGCGGGACGACCCCTACGCCTTGTTCGGTCCCGAGCGGTTCCACGACGCCATCCAGCAGGCCAGCCACCTGGCCGACCTCATCGTGATCGACGCCCCGGCGATCGTGGACGCCGCTGAGGCCCAGGTCATCTGCGCTTCGGCCGATCGGACCATTCTGGTGGTCGCAGAGGGCATGACCCGCGCGAGCGACGCGGTCGAGGCCCGTGAGCGTCTCGAGCGGGTGCACGCCGAGATCCTCGGCGTGGTGATCGGGCAGTCCGGGGCCGATCGGACCGAGTCGTCCGCCGCGCGCAGCGCCGCCGCCTCGATCCCGTCGGCCGGCTCCGCCGGTTCGGCCTCCAACGGCGCGTACGACGAGATCGACATCCGTGCTTGATGCACCCACCACCCGCTTGACGCCGGCCCCGGGACGGGGCCCGGTGCCGATGCCGGGTGATGCGGGTGGGTGGACGCCGACGCGACGCGAGCCAGGACTACGGGCCACCCGGCTGCGGGAAGGTGCGGCGCTGCTGCTCGCGGTCCTCGGGGTCGTCGTCGCCGGCTCGGCGCTTCCGGGTGACTTCGGCCCGGGGATCGGGGTCGCCGCGATCGGGCTCGGCGCGGCGGTGGTGTTCTACGCGCTGAACCGACCCGTCCTGGCCGTCGGTCTCCTGCTCTTCACCACGTTCCTGCGGATGGCGCTGCGGACCCCCGCACTGCCGGCCGAGCCTGCGTTCTTCGCCATGGCGCTCGTCGTCGCGGCGGCGGCCATCGCCGTCACCCGGCGGGTGCACCAGGCGCCGCAGTTCGGTGCCGTCGAGGGCGCGATGGCCGTCTACGTGATCTGGAACATCGGATCGGCGATCGCGCCGCACCGGTACCCGGCGGACGGAGGTTCGACGATCGGGGAGCATTCCTCGATCTACCACTTCATCCTGACCGGCACCGTCGTGCCGTTCATGTGCTACGTGGTCGGGCGGTTCGTCTTCGACCGGCCGTCGGCCGTGCGGTCGCTGCTGTGGGTCGTGATGGGCTGCTACGCCTACTCGATCTGGGTCAGCATCGCCCAGTTCGCCGCGCCGGCGCTGGTCTGGCCGCGCTACATCCTCGACTACCCGGAGGACGCCAGCTGGGCCCACCGCGCCGTGGGTGTGTTCAGCCAGCCCGTGGTCAACGGTCTGATGCTCATCATCGGGTTCGCCCTGGCCGTCCACCTCGCCTACCAGCCGGACACTCGGCGATGGCAACGCATCCTGCTCTGCGGCCTCATGCTGTCGTCGCTCGCGGCGATCTACCTGACCTACACCCGGGTCGTCTGGCTCGGATTCGCGCTGTTCGTCGGGGCGGCCGCGGTGTTGATCCGGCGGACCCGGCCGGTGTACGTCTCGCTCATCGGGGCCATGCTGCTCGGTGTCGCCGCGAACTGGGCGACGTTCACCAGCTCCGACCGTTCGGCCGGTGGGGTCGGATCGAGCTACGAGGTCGAGGACCGGCTGAACATGATCGCCACGGCGTTCTGGGCGATCCGGGAGAAGCCGCTGCTGGGTTGGGGTATCGGCCGGTTCTCCGAGGTCAACACCTATCACCACCAGCAATGGTCGCAAGAGGTCAGCTGGAAGCGCGGATTCGGCATCGTCTCGCACTTCAACGAGCTGGGGATCGCCGCCGAGCTCGGCATCATCGGCCTTGCGCTGTGGCTGACCATCAACGTGCTCCTGGCGCGTGGGCTGTGGCAGGCTCTGCTGACGCTTCCCGCGGAAGGGATCGTCGGCCGGGAACTCGCCGTGATCGTGTCGATCATCTTCGGTGTATGGATTCTCACCGGATTCACCGCCGACCTGCGCTTCTTCGACTTCCTGGCCCTGCTGATCCTCATGCTCGTCGGCATCGTCGTCGGTACGGCGCAACGGCTGGCTCTCGTGGAGCGGCTCCCGGTGGCGGCCGTGCCGCCGGATGCTGCTGATGACCTCGTGTACCTTCGCTCGTCGTGAGTGGCGAGGTGCGGGAGGAGTCGGACCGAGCCGGAAGGGCCGACGGATCGCACGGAATCCGGTCGTCGCGAGCGGTGTGGGTGTCCACGAGCCGGCAGACCCGCGGGGGTATGACGAGCTTCGTCGAGACCGTGGCGCGGACCCCCCTGTGGGACCTGTGGAACGTCCGGTTCATCGCGACCCACCGCCCCGGTTCCGTCGTGTCCCGCGTCGTGGCGTTCGGCGGGGGTGTGGCCGGGTTCGTCCGAGCGCTGCTCGTCCGCCGACCGGACATCGTGCACCTGCACATGGCCAAGTACGGCAGCTACTTCCGCAAGGCGACCCTGCTGTGGCTCGCGCGTGCCCGTCGGGTTCCGGTCGTGCTGCACATCCATGCCGGCGAGTTCCGGCTGTTCTACGACCGCATGCCGCGGCCGGTCCGGTGGTCGATCCGCCGGACCCTGAGCCGGGCCAGCGCCGTGGTGGCGCTCGGGGGCCGATGGGCGGAGCGCCTGCGCGAGATCGCACCGGACGCCCGGATCGTCGCGATCCCCAATCCGGTCCGGATCGTCGGTGCGGGTGCGCAACCGGCCGCCGGCGAGCCGGTGCACGTGGTCTTCCTCGGCAAGATCGGCGATCCGAAGGGGACGTTCGCCCTGCTGGAGGCCTGGTCCAAGGTGGTCGCGAACGGTTCGGGTGTCCCGCCCCGGCTGACCATCGCGGGCAACGGAGAGGTCGAGCGGGCCCGGGACGTCGCGTCCCGGCTGGGCCTCACCGACACCGTCGAGGTGCGGTCGTGGTTGTCGCCCGCCGAGGTGGTCGACCTGCTCGGCACCGCGCACGTGCTGACCCTTCCCTCGCGCAACGAGGGCCAGCCGATGTCGATCCTGGAGGCGATGGGCCGCGGACTCTGCGTCGTGGCCACCGACGTGGGCGGCATCCCGGACCTCGTGGAGGACGGCATCAGCGCCATGCTGGTGGCACCCGACGACGTCGACGGGCTCGCCGCGGCGTTGCGCACTGTGATCGACGACGCCGAGCTGCGCACCCGGCTCGGGCTCGCCGCACTGGAGCGTGCGCGCACCACCTTCGACGTCGACGTCATCTGGCGGCGGTTCGACGCGCTGTATCGGGAGCTCGTCCCGGCGTCGCGTCAGGGTGGCTGAATACCCCGTACGAGGACTTAACCGCTCGCCCGGAGTGCCCGAGGGCGCTCCGGGACCACCGCTGTGAGCCCGTTACGATCGTCCGGTGCTTCGCCGCCGAGTCAGGTCCACCGGTCCGTTGCGGGTTCTGTTCATCGTTCCGCGGCTCGGTATCGGCGGTGCCGAGCGCCACGTAGCGACCCTGATGCCGCGCCTGGACCCCACCCGATTCGCGCCGTCGCTGGTCTGCATCGGTCAGGCGGGGATGCTCTTCGACGAGGTCGTCGCGGCAGGCATCCCGGCTCGGGCCCTCAACCGGACCCGCCGGCAGATGGCCCTCGCCCTCGTCGACCTCGTCGTCCACATGCGCCGCACCCGTCCCGACATGGTCGTTCTGCGGGGCGCCAACGCCGAGGCCCTCGGCCGGATCGCCGCGGTGATCAGTGGTGTGCCGCGCACCGTGCTCTGGGTGCACAACAACGCCGACGTGACACCCCGCACCCGCCTGCGTCGACTGGCGGACCGGGTGTTGGAGCCCGCCACCAGCGCCTACTACGGCGTCGCCTTCGGACAGTTGCCGTACCTGACCGAGGAGCTGGGTTACCCGCGCGAGAAGGTGCGCATCATCCAGAACGGCGTGGACCTCACGCGCTTCGAGGCCGACCGGTCCACAGTGCGCGATCCGGCCCTCGCAGGGGAGCTGGGTGTCGGCATCGACGAGCCGGTGGCGGGCATCGTCGCGGTTCTTCGTCCGGAGAAGGACCACGCGACGTTCCTTCGCGCCGCGCGACTGGTCCTCGAGCGTGAGCCCCGCGCACGCTTCCTCGTCATCGGTCGCGGTCCGCTGGAGGCGGAGCTGAAGGGTCTGGCCGCGGACCTCGGACTGGGTGACCGAGTGATCTTCACGGGGATCCGTAGCGACGTCGATGCGCTGCTGAGGCTGATGGACGTCTTCGTCCTGACGTCGTTCACCGAGGCCTTCCCGATGGCGCTGCTGGAGGCGATGGCCGTGGGCAGGCCCGCGGTCTGCACCGCCGTCGGCGGCATGCCGGAGATGATCGAGGACGGCGTCACCGGCTACCTTGTGCAGCCGGGAGACGCCGCGGAACTCGCCGAGCGTCTCCTCACGCTCTTCGGCGACCGGGCCCGGGCTCGCGCCATGGGTGTCACAGCCCGGGAGCGGCTGGAGGCCGAGTTCACCCTGGAGCGGTCGCTGCAACGAGCGGAGCTGGCGATCGACGAGACGGCGGGACGGGTTCCGGCGGGTGTCTGAGCCGATGACCCCGCGGCGGCCGATCGGCCTCACCCTCGTCTGCGACCACATCGCCGTCGGCGGCGCCGAGGTCCTGCTGCTCAACCTGTTCCGCCACCTCGATCCTGCGGTCGTGCGGTGCCGGGTGATCTGCCTCAAGGGGCTCGGCGCGATGGGTGCGGAGTTCGAGGCGGCCGGATTCCCGGTGGAGGTGCTCGGTCGCGGCGGCCGCCACGACATGCGGACGGTGCCGCAGCTGATGCGGCGTTTCCGGGAGACCGGGACCGACGTCGTGCTCGTCCACCACCTGCACCCCGCGCCGCTCACGCTCGGCCGGATCGCGGCCCGGCTCAGCGGGCGCAAGAGCATCGTGACGCCCCACGGCATGGACACGATGGGCTACTCCGGCCGTCGCTGCCTGCCGCGTCACGACGTCGAGACGCTGTTCCTGTCCGACGCCGTCGTATGGCTCGCGCCCAGCCAGGGCAGCTACTTCCGTCGTGAGGAGGGGGTCGGGAAGCACCCCTGGAGTCGCACCCGGGAGGTCGTGATCCCGAACGGGATCCCGCTGCCGCCGCCCCCGTCAGGGGCCGACCGCAGCGCGGCGCGCGCGGAACTGGGGCTGGACGACGACGAGTTCGCCGTGGGCATCGTGGCCCGGCTGGCCAAGGTGAAGGCCCACGAGGTGCTCTTCGACACGGTCGCCAAGCTGGCCCCGTCCCATCCGCGGATGCGGCTCGTGTGCATCGGTGGTGGGGAGCGCGAGGCCGAGCTGCGAATACTGGCCGACACCCTGGGCATCAGCGCGAACGTACTGTTCACCGGGATGCGCCGCGACGTCCCGGCGTTGCTGCCCGGTCTGGACGTGGCGTGCCTGTCGTCGCGGTACGAGTGCGCTCCGCTGTCGGTGATCGAGGCGATGGCTGCCGGTGTCCCGGTGGTCACGGCCGATGTCGGCGCGGTGCAGGACATGGTGACCGATGGCGATGAGGGCTACGTCGTCGGGATCGGCGATGTCGACGGGTTCGCCGACCGGATCGGCCGGCTCGCGGATGATCCGGCACTGCGGGCGAGGCTGGGGGAGCAGGCGCGGGCCCGTGCCGAGGGGCAGTTCCGGATCGAGGACACCGCGTCGAGCTTCGAGCGGCTGTTGACATCCCTTGCGCCCGCCCGCTGACGCGGACGGGCGCAACGGCGCGGCATGACGGGGATTCAGGGTGCGGCGATGCGCACCCCGGCGATCGAGACCTCGGCGGTGCCGCTGTCCTCGTCGTCGCGGTAGATCCCCATCTTGAGGTAGTTCTCGTCGCTGCTCATGGTGGCACGGTTGTAGCGCTCCACCGTCTGGACCCCGTTCTCCCAGGCCTCCACGAAGCCCTCCGAGGCGCTGTTGGAGAACTTGGCGTGTAGGACGTAGTCGACCCACTCGCCGGGTCGTACCTTGCCGATGGTCTTCTTGTCGTGATCGACGCCGTCGCCGCCGATGTCGACAGTGCCCTCGTTGCTGATGTTGATCGCGAGCGGGGGCGAGCCGCTGCCGCTGTGCCACTGCATGACGATGAACCAGCCGCCCTGCGGGTTGCGGAAGTCCTCGGGGAACCGCATCGAGAACTCGTACCAGCGTTCGTCGCCTTCGTGCGTGAGCGCCTCGTCGTTCCACGCGGAGACCTCGGAGCGCTCCCCGCCGCCGAACTCCGGGATGTCCCCGTCACGAACCTGGAAGTGGGCGGCCTTGACGCCCTTCCGTGGGCCGTCCACGAGTTGCATGCTGTGGTGCCGCAGGTCGTAACCGGAGCACGGGGCGTTCATGAGGACCGACTGGCAGGTCCCCCACTGGCTGAAGTCACCGGTCCCGAAGTCTCCGACGAACACCTCGCGCACAGCCGCCGGTAGCGGGGACGGTCGTTGCGGTGTGCCCACGATCGGTGGGATCACCCCGGGCGGACCGCCGATGGGCGGTGTGAGCAGCGCCGTGAACGGGTCACTGGGCGGTCGCTGTGAACTGTGGAGCTTCGGCAGGTTCACCGGCGGCGCCGGCTCGGCGCCCTGGTCGTCCTGCCCGACCGGCGGGACGGGCGAGGTCGTGTTGGCTGCCGTGACGAGTTCGTGCTCATCGGTGGCTGCGTAACCGAAGTAGAGGTCGGTCGTTACGAGGGTGACGGCGACCAGTGCGGCCGATGCCATGACGTGGCGGATCACGGAGCATCACCTCCCGGCCGAGGGCGAGCCTGGGCCGTGGCGTTCGGGTGCGGTTGTCGGTGGCGCCGGATGAGATGCCGTAGTGGGACGGCAGGGAGCGTCGGCGTCGACCGTGCGATGTGGTCGGTAGGGAAGAAGCTCGGGTCAGGGTCGTGCCGGGCTGACCGTCAGTGGGCGGCGCCGGCGGTCTTGTGGGTCGAAGTCGGGGACGGTCGGTCACGGGTAGTAACCAGTACTGCGGACGGGGGTCCGGGACGGCTGAGCGATCTCACCGTCGATACCTCACATGGTCGCTCGCTGATAGGCCGAACCGAGTATGCGCGCGGTCGGCGGTTCCCATCGGGCGAACGGCGAAATCATCACGCTACGGTCGAGTGAATCCCGAGACGGAGGGCCACGATCGGGTCTGACACGCCCGGGGGAGGCGGACGCGGCGCCGTCGCGTGGGGTCACAGTGGACCATCCTAAGTTGCCTGATCGTTACCCGTCTCCACTCAAGAGGGGGTCAGGCCTCCGAGCGCCGACCGACCGGTCACCGTCGGCAACAGGCAGTCGAGCTACGCCGTTCGTCGCAGTGTGCTCACACGCTTGCGCCGCGGGGTGCGTCCAGGCGGCCGTTCATCGCCACCGGCGGTACGTCGGGCGTCGGTGGCGAGCGCGGACCATTCGCGGCGGCTCGCTGGACGGACGGGTGTCGCAGGACGAGCGGCGCTCGAGAGCGGACGCAACGATGAGCCTCGGTCCAGCCCGGAAGCGGGTGGACGGCCGAGGATGAACCGAGGGGTCAGAACGCCGTCGGCGATTGCGCCCATGGGACGGCTTTCGGGGGCGAACGATCAGCCGAGGTAGCGCGCCACCGCGTCCGCGGTGGTCCCGACCCTCCAGTTGTCGAAGTAGACGGTGCCCGGGGTGCTGATGTCGGCGTCGCGGTAGTACCCGATCTTCAGGTAGCTCAAGGGCACGTCCGACGAGTCCTCGTTCCCGGGGGGATACATCGTGCCGGACTCGGGCCGGTACGTCGGGAGCACGAGCCGGCCGTTCTGCCAGACCTCGACCTCGCCCCGCGCGGGGTCGGTGGAGAAGCGGATCCGGAACACCCAGTCCGACCAGGTACCGGGCACGGCGGGAGCCAGTGGCACCCGGAACGCACCGACCTCGTCGGGGTGGCCGTAACCGCCGGACAGGTCGAACTGCCCGCCCTGCACGCTCAGTTCCACCGGCGGGGAGCCTTGGCCGTCGTTCTTCCACTGGGTGATGACCTGCCACTCCTCCTGCACCGGGAAACCCTCACCGAGCAGGGTGGAGAAGCCGAAGTAGAGCTCGTCGCCCTCCTTGAAGTCGGGGATGCGCGGCTCGAGCTCGTTACGGGAGTCGCTCGTGATCCCCTCGCCGTTGGAGACACCGGGGATGGTGATCTTCACCGCGTGGCGGCCGTCCCGCACGACCGCGCCGTCGCTCACCACCTCCGGCGGACCGGCACCGCCAGCGATGTTCCACGGTGTGTCCTCGAACTGGGTGAGGTCCCCGGTCTCGGCGTCACCACGCCAGATCAAGTTGGGAACGCCCGTCGGAGGCGGGACCGGTTCGGACTCGTCCGGGGTCTCGGTGCCGCAGCTCGCCAGCAGTGCGGCCGTCGCGAGCGCACCCGCGACCAGCGCGTACCGGCTCGGCACCCGACGTCGCACAGACACTCTCCTCGCGTTGCCTTCGCGGCCTGTTCGTGCTGATGGTGACCCCGATCGGACCTGATTCCGGCCGACCATATGCTAATCACCGTCCCGGTCGGACATTCGGGGCCGCCGTCCCGCCGGTTCGACGGCGGAAGACCGTCCGAGCGGTCACACGACCGACGCGCGGCGCGCTGCCGCGACGATCCGAGGAGATCATGCTGTCCGCAGGCGCGAACCTGATTGTCCTGGGCTGGCACAACGTGCGGCCGACGTGGTGCTTCCCGGCCGCCCCCGGTGCCGGCGAGAAAGGCCTCGAGCAGCAGCTCAAGATGTTGCGCACGCTCGCCAACGTGGTCCCGCTCGAGTCGGCGCTCCGGGACCTGATGGAGGGCCGTCCGCTGCCCCCGCGCGCCGTCGCGATCACCTTCGACGACGGCTACGCCGACAACCTCGAGCTCGCCGGACCGATCCTGCGGCGGCTGGGTCTCCCGGCGACCTGCTTCCTGGTCCCCGGGATCCTCAACGGTGACACGTCGCCGTGGTGGGAGCGGCTCGCCTTCGCGTTCACCGAGGCCACGGCCGACCAGCTGGAGTGGAAGGACGCGATCCACGCGCTGCCCGATCGGGAGCAGCGGTACTCCGTGTTCAAGCGGGTCGCCGAGGACCTCAAGCTCGTCGACCGGCACGAGCGGGACGCCGCGATCGACGACCTGACCGAGCGGCTCGCCCCGACCGGGACCTACGACCTGCGGTCGCAGTTCCTCGATTGGGACGGTGCCCGCAAGCTCCAGGAGTACATGACGATCGGGTCGCACACGATGTACCACGCGATCCTGTCGCGGGAGTCGGCGCAGGCCCAGCACGACGACCTCGCGGAGTCGCGCCGTCAGTTGCGCGACAGGCTGGGCGCGGACATCGACGTGCTGGCCTACCCGAATGGCAAGAGGGTGGACTACACCGCCGACACGATCGCCGCGGCGGAGAAGGCCGGGTACGCGTACTCGATCACCACGCGGAACGGACGCACCACCCGGGATGCGGCGCCGCACGAGATCCCGCGGTGGGTGATGAACCCGCATCGTGGGCCCGTCGACTTCGCCAAGATCGTCAAGCACCTGGTCCGCTCCCGCGCGGCCTGAGCCGGTCGACGGCCGAGCGCATCACCGTCGACCAGGAGGACCTCCATGGCCGAAACGATCCCGGACCGGACCGGGCTGCCGGACGCGAGTTCGGTGCGGCACCGTGCGCACCGCGATGTTCCGCAGGCCCCGGTCCGTACCGCCGTCGTCGATGACGATCTGACCGAGGAGTGGGACGACCTCGCGGATCGCCTCGCCGCGTCGCCGTTCCACCGGCCGGGATGGTTCACGGCCTGGTGGTCGGCCTTCGGCGCCGGGCGCCCCCGGATCGTCCGCAGCTACCGCGACGGTCGGCTGGCAGGGGTCCTGCCGGTGGCGCACTCCCGTGGTGTGGTCACCGGCCTCGAGAACGAGCACACGTTCTGCTTCGGGCCACTCGCCGAGGACGACGCCGTCGCGGCCGACCTCGTGGCCCAGGCGCTCGCCGATGCACGGTGGCGGGCCGCCGTCGGCCACCTTCTGCCTTCGGATTTCCGGGCGTTCGACGAGTACGCGCGTTCTCACGGGTTCGCGACCCACTCGTTCATCCAGCAGCGTTCGCCGTACATCACCGTCGATCGTCCGTTCGAGGAGTACCGCACGCGCCGCGAGCGGCGGCACCTGCGGCAGTTGGAGCGGGGTCGGGACCGGCTCGCCGGGCAGGACGAACTGGAGATCGTGATCGTCGACGACCCCGACGAGCTGTCGACGGTGGTCGGTGAGGCCTTCCGCGTGGAGTCCCTCGGCTGGAAGGGCGAGTCGGGGACGGCCATTCTCTCCGACCCCAGGACCCATCGGTTCTACGGTGACGTCTGCCGCTGGGCGGCCGGGCGGGGGATCCTGCGTATCGGCTTCGTCCGGCTCGGCGGTAGAGCGATCGCGTCGGACATCTGCCTCGAGGACGCCGGCGTGCACTACTCGATGAAGACCGGCTACGACCCGGAGTACCGCAGTTCGGCGCCCGGACTCATCCTGTTCCACGACATGCTCGAGCGTGCGTTCGCGCTGAAGCTGCGCTACGAGATGCTCGGTGACGCGGAGCCCTACAAGATGCGCTGGACCGACGAGGTGCACGAGGTCCGGCGGATGGTCATCTACCCTCCGACGCTCACCGGTCGTGGAGCTCGCGGAGCCGTCACGGTGGCCCGGCGAGCGCGCCCGGCGGTGCAGCGCGCGGTGTCCGGCGCCCGTTCCGTTCTGCGTCGGGCCGAGGTTCGGACGACTGACGGGGGACGACGTCGGCCGGGAGGTGACGTCTAGATTCCCCGCGGAGCCACGTCGCGACTCGGCTCTGCGGACGGCGTCGTACGACCGAGCCCGGCCACGGATCCTGTGGTCCGGTCCTGATGCCGTGGCGCGGAGCGCGGGAATCGTGGCCCGCTGCGCTGACATCCTGTCCGCCCGCCGATCGCCCGTGATCGGGGAGCGCTGTGCACTGTTCGAGAGGAAGCATCTGGTGACAGTCAGGACCCGCCTTCTGGCCGCGGAGGACGCCCACATCGTCGCGCCGATCTGGACCGGCCTGGAGGAGCACGTCGGCGAGGGACGGCCGTCGATCAGCTGGACGTGGACCTCGACCTGGCTGCGGCACTACGGCGACGCGGTCGCCCCGAAGTTCGTCGTCGTGGAGCGGCAGGGGGAGCCGATCGCGGCCGCGCTGCTCATCGTGTCCCGCCGCGGCAACCCGGTGCTGTCGCCTCGCCGGCTGCACCTGGGCACCGCAGGCGAACCGTCGGGGCAGAGCGTCTTCGTCGAGTACAACGACCTGCTCTGCGCTCCGGAGGACATGACGGCGGTCGTGCGTGCACTCGCCGGGGCGATCAACGACATGCCGGGTTGGGACGAGCTGGACCTGCCCGGCTTCCGCCCGGAGACTGCCGAGGCCCTGCGCGAGGCGATCCCGTTCGAGGCACGCGAGGACGCGTCGTGGACCGTGCGGCTCTCGTCGTCCCGCACTGTGCTCGAGGGGATGACGGGACCCAACCGCCGGTTGGTGCGGCAGGCCCGTGAGAGCCTGTGCCCGGTCGAGCCGGAGCTCGCCGCGGACCCCGGCACCGCGGACGAGATGCTCGCCGAGTTGATCGAGCTGCACCAGGCTCGCTGGACGGCGGCCGGGCGGCCGGGTGTCTTTGCGAGCCGCCGGCTCGACGGCTTCCTCAAGGACTTGATCCGCGAGTGGCATCCCGAGGGCCGAGCCCTGATCTACCGGCTCCGTGACGAGGCCGGGTCGACCATCGGCTGTGTGGTGGGTTTCGTCGAGGACGATCGGTTCCTGCAGTACCAGTCGGGTTTCCAGCAGTACACCGAGAACCGCAAACGCGCCGGGCTGCTCTGTCACGCGGTGTTCGCCGAGCACTGCCGTGGCCGCGGGCTGTCCGAGTACGAGCTGCTGGCCGGCGACGGCCGGTTCAAACGGCAGCTCAGCGGTGGCGAGCGCAACACGCTGGTGTGGGGGCAGTACACCCGCCCCTCGCTGCGGAACCGAGCCATCGACGCGGCCCGGCGGGCCCGTGACGCCGCGGTCGAACTGAGGGCAGCCGCCGGTCGACGTGGCCATTGACTTCTCGGCCTGCCCTCGCCCAGATCTTCGGCGCCGACCGGGCCCGGCAGCATACTGAGGCCTGCTGCCAACGCGAGTGGGCCGATGTCGTGGCGTGGCGGCTCGGCGAGCGTGAACGGCATCACGGCCTCGTTGTCGGCGACATGAGAAGCCACCGACGGGTGGGCCGCCCAACGGACCGAGCTCACACGATCAAGCGGCAGATCAGCGTGCTGCAGAGATGGTGCGCACCCAGGCCAGCGTCTGACGCAGCCCGTCCGCGAGCGGCGTCGGTGCCGCGAGCTGGAGATCGGCGCGGGCCCGGGAGACGTCGAGGCAGCTGCGCAGGACCTCGCCGGCGCGGGGCGGGCGGAGCTCGGGTGCGAAGGCGGCCGGGTCGATGCCGGCGGCCTCGGCGACCGCCGCGATCAGCTCCAGCACGCTGACCTCGGTGCCGGTCCCGACGTTGTAGCGGTCGTGCGCCGGTGCCTCGGCGGCGGCCGCCGCCAGGTTCGCGGCGACGATGTCGCCGACGAACACGTAGTCGCGGGTCTGCCGCCCGTCGCCGAAGACGAGCGGCCGGCGGCCGGTGAGTATCCGATCGCAGAACAGGGCGATCACGCCCGCGTCCCCGGCCGGGTCCTGCCGCGGCCCGTACACGTTGCCGTACCGCAGGGTCACCACGTCCAGACCGCGGGCCTGGCGGAACCAACTGCCGTACTCCTCGGCGGTGCGCTTGCTCAGCCCGTAGGCCGACAGCGGTCGGGCCGGCTCGGTCTCGGGGGTGGGGACGACGTCCGTTTCGCCGTAGATCGCGCCGCCGGTGGAGGTGTTGACGACCCGCCGGGCGCCGGCCGCCGCGGCGGCTGCGAACACGTTCACCGAGCCGAGCACGTTGGTCGCGGCGTCGTGGGCGGGCTCCGCCATGGAGACCCGCACGTCGATCTGCGCGGCAAGGTGGAACACGACGTCGGGGGCGAACGCGGTGAACGCCGCGGTGACGGCGTCGGCGTCGCGCACGTCCAGCTTCTCCAGCCGGGCGCCGGCGGCGCGAGCGCTGTCGAGGTTGGCCTCCTTGCCGGTGCTCAGATCGTCCACGACGAGGACCTCGGCGCCGGAGCGCACGAGACCGTCGACGAGGTTCGACCCGATGAATCCGGCTCCGCCGGTGACCGCCGCTCGCACGGGACAGACCGTATCCGACCCTGCCTCCCCCGGGGTTGGCCCGGGTCCTGGTAGCCACCGGCCGGCTCCTGCGGTAACGCCCGGTCGAACCGATGTGACCCGGCTGGCTGACCGCGAGGACCCGGGTCAGGTCGGTCAGTGCCGGATCGCCGAGGGAGGTTGCAGTATCAGCAGCGAGCGCGAACAGACCGAAGTCCGCAGGTGTCAGCAGCCGCACCAGCACCACGGCCATGACGAGGCCGGACGACTTGCTCAGGGCGAAGATCAGATGATTCCAGGCCGCCTACTGTCCGGCCGAACCAGCGACGGGGCGGTCCTCGAGCGCAGGTGTTCCCATGGTGCCGAAGGGGACGGCAGCCGGGGGTGCTGTTGCCCGGCTGATGCGCCGCGGGGCCGGGTCGGCTACTGCCGACGCCGGTCGGGGCCGGGTTGTGGAGGTCCAGTGGACATTCTCCTGGTCGGCCAGGAGTCCGCAGGTGTCCAGGCCCTGCGCTTGGTGGCGCAGTCGTCGCACGGGCTCGTCGGGGTGCTCACCGGTACGGACGGTGGCGAGGGCACGGGCGGCCTCGCCATGTCGCCGCGCCGCGAGGGCGGAGCCGAGCAGAGGGGCCGTCCATCGCAGATCCGTGGCCGGTCTCCCAGGTGGTCGTCGAGAGCCCCACGCCGTACAGGCGTCAGGTGGGCGCCTGACGATTCGCGAAGCGGTCGATGACCAGCGCAGTGGTCAGCACCGCGGCCACCGCGATGCTGAGCCCTCCGACCGTGTCCGTGGCGTAGTGGATGTCCTCTGCGACGAGGGCGAGAGCCATTCCCACTCCGGTCAGGAGCGTGCCGATCACGAGGAGGACGCCCGCGAGCCGGGGTCCCGGCTGCAGCAGGCTCACCACCAGCAGTGCCACGACGAGGCCGAGTGCACCGGCGGCGCCGGTGTGCCCGCTCGGATAGGCGAAGTCGCCATCGATGGTGCGGCCGATCGCAGGCTTGAGCAGTGTCGTGGCGAGGCCGGTCAGGCCTGGGCCGGCGATCGCCAGCACGGCCAGCCGAGGCTGTCGGAGAGCGACGCACAGCCCGGCGAGCAGGAACGCGACCGTGATCACCGGGAGTGGATCACCCAGGGAGATCGCGCGGTCCAGCCAGCGGCCACCGAGGGGGATCGACGAGTCGATCGCGGCCTGGGCCTTGCGGTCCACCCTCCCCGCCATGGCGGTGCCGCCGTAGCGCATCGCGAGGACGGCGAACGTCATGACGGCGATGACTGCTGTGACGGCGGCCGGGCGGCGCAGGGGTACGGGCAGGAGGTCGTGGTGGGGGCGCGATCCGGACGGGGTCACGGGACCACGCTATCGGCGTCGTGCGGTCGTTGCGCCTGTCCGAGGCCTTTCACCAGCGGTCCCGAGCCACCACGAACGGCTCGGCGGCGCCGAGCCCGGCGACGGAACCCCAGTGGCGTCCCCGGTCGGCGAGCGCTTCCGGCGAGCGCGGGTGCGGCGCCGGACGCACTTCGCTGCGGTACCGCACGAACGCGTCGATCTTGGCGTCGAGGGTGTCGGCGACGTCGACGAACAGGGTGGGGACGAACGGCGGCAGACCGGCCGGGGTTCCCCACTCCGTCGAGGACGGGGTCTCGAAGCAGCGGATCGTCCGTACCTCCGGCGCTGCGTACGGGCGGGTCGCCACCATGGTCGCCTCGGACAGGATGCGGTGGTCCCGATTGATGTCGCCCCAGTGATGGACGTAGACCATTTCGGCCGCCGAGGCGCCGATCTCGCGGGAGACGACGTCGACGATGGCGGGCAGGGACACCGTGTCCAGGCCCTGGTCGGGCAGGTCGCCGAGGGCGAGCCGGACGCCCAGCAGCTCGCCGACCTCGCGCGCCGCATCGAGGAGGGTCGTCGCGGCGTCCGTGTCGTACCGCAGGTTCGTTCCGGTGCAGGCGATCAGCACGCAGACCTCGTCACCGGCCTTCACGTGCCGCAGGATCGTCCCGCCGGGTCCGAGGACCTCGTCGTCGGGGTGGGCGGCCACCACGAGTACCCGCATCGCCTACTCCTCCCCGAGCACGGCGCCGGTGAGCGGGCGCAGGGCGGAGCCGGGTTGCTCGGCCTCGCCGGTCCACTGCACGCGGTCGAGACGCAGCAGACCCTCGCCCGTTCCCACGTGCACCGAGTCCCCGGGTCCGGCGATCAGCAGGCCGGCCTTCGGCCGGTCGGTCTCCCACACGCCACTCGCCGTGGCGACCTCGCTCGCCTTCCACACGAACAGCCGGCGACCCTCGAGCGTGGCGAACGCCCCCGGGTACGGGTGCGTCAGCGCCCGCACCCAGTTGAACAGGCTGCGCGCGTCACGGGTCCAGTCGATCACGCCCTCCTCCGGTCGCCGGCGCGGCATGACGGTCGCCAGCCGCTCGTCCTGAGCGATCCGCGGCGCGCTGCCCGCCTTCAGCACGGGCAGGTGCTCGACGAGCATGCTCGTCGCGGCGTCCGACACCTTCTCGTACACGGTGGCGCAATCGTCGGCGTCGAGGATGGGGATACGGCGCTGGGCGATGACATCACCGGTGTCCACTCCCTCGTCGAGGAAGAACATCGTGTTACCGGTCTCGCGCTCACCGTTGATCAGCGCCCAGTTCACCGGCGCCCGGCCGCGGTAGCGCGGGAGCAGGCTGGCGTGGAACCCGATCGCCCCCAGCGGCGGTAGCCGCAGGAGCGCCGGCCCCAGCAGGCGCGTCCAGCCGATCACCAGGATCAGGTCCGGGCGCAGGTCCGCCACCCGCGCGACGTTCTCCGGCGTGTTCAGGTCGCGCACGGTGATGAGCGGGACGCCGTGATCGGCCGCGAGGTCGTCGAACGGGACCCAGCCGGACGTCGAGGCCGCCAGCGCGGGATCGAGCGTGACGAATCCCGCGAACCGCTCGCCGTGGGCGAGGAGTGCCTCGAGGCATCGACGGCCTTCCTGGACGGCTCCGACGAACAGCACCCGCGGCTCGGCGGGGGTCATCGGGCGGCCGCAGACGGTCGGGTGTCGGTCACCGTCGGGAGGATGCCAGAGGATCGGTCCCGGCGGCGAGCCTCGACACGTCGACGGCCGTTCGGAACCCGACGTGACCTCGTCGGCATCACTCACCGTATTCGGTCGATTGCAATAGTCGCCCGTCGGAAATGTCGGATTCCGGGCCGGGAATGCGAAGCGGTCGGCTCCTCATTCGACCGAAAGGGGCGCCAATGTGTGCGCCGGAAAAAGCTGATCATGTGCGTGATCGAATGTGCTGGATGCGAGTACCTCGCAGCTGAACTCTTGGTTGTCGTTTCGTTGTTGCCTGGTCAAGCGACGGTAACGCCGGTCTGGATCAGTCCGAGTACGTGACCGGATGGGTCGAGGGGGCCGTCCGGAGGAGACGCCATTCGGGCCGTCTTGGAGCCTCACCGCGGAGGGCTGAATGGCTCATTCTTGCGAACCTGGTTCGGGGGGGGCCGGACGAATGCGCGCAATCGATGCGAGACGTCACAAGCGTGAGGGCTACGCTGAGTTACTCCGTTCGCTACTATGGCGCCTGCGCCGGTTGGCCCTGGTGGCGTGGGATGCGGCGGCCTGGACGCTCGCGCTCGTCGCCGGCGCGGTGCTGCGGTACGAAGTGGACCTCGGCCAGATCGACGTCGTCGGGCTGCGGTGGACCATCGTCGTGGCGCTCGCCGCGCAGCTGGTGATCGGCACGCTCCTTCAGCTGTACCGGGGCCGGCACTACATCGGCACCGTGGACGACGCGATCAATGTGAGTGCCGCGATCGCACTGACCGGGGTGGTCCTCTTCGGCGTCAACCTGCTGCCCGCAGCGACCTGGGTGCCCCGGTCGGTTCCCCTCATCGCGATCCTCATCGCCCTGATGCTCGCCGTGAGCGCGCGGCTCGCCGTGCGCCGCTACCGGGAACGCAGCTCTCGACCGGATCTCCGGTCATCGCAGCGCGTGATCATCTTCGGCGCGGGGAACGAGGGCCAGCAGCTCGTCCGGTCCATGCTCTCCGGCCCGAGGAGCGGATACCTGCCCGTCGCCCTGCTCGACGACGATCCGGGCCTCCGCCGGCGACGCGTGTCCGGCGTCCCGGTGCGCGGGACGCGCGCCGACATCGGCGCGGTCGCCGGGACCACCCGCGCCGACCTGCTCATCATCGCTCACCGTCAGGCGGACGGGGGCGTCATGCGCGCGGTCGCGCGGGCGGCGACCGACGCGGGTCTCGGCGTCAAGGTCCTCCCCTCCCTGCCGGAGCTGCTGCGGCCGTGGGTCGGGATCTCGGACCTCCGCGACCTGGACATCGCCGATCTGCTCGGCCGGCGACCGGTGGAGATCGACCTCGCGGCCAGCGCCGGCTACCTGGCGGGCAGACGGATCCTCGTCACCGGTGCGGGCGGCTCCATCGGATCCGAGCTGTGCCGCCAGATCCACCGCTTCGGGCCCGCGGAACTGCTGATGCTCGACCGGGACGAGTCGGCGCTGCACGCCACGCAGCTGTCCATCCACGGCACCGCGCTGCTCGACTCGCCGAACATCATCCTCGCCGACATCAGGGACTCCGCGGCGATCGCGAGCATCTTCATGCACCGCCGTCCCGACGTCGTCTTCCATGCCGCCGCCCTGAAGCATCTGCCGATCCTCGAGCGGTACCCGGAGGAGGCGTGGAAGTCCAACGTCCTCGGTACCCACAACGTGCTCGAGGCGGCGAAGCTGGCCGAGGTCGACCGGTTCGTCAACATCTCCACCGACAAGGCCGCCAACCCGACCAGTGTCCTCGGCCGATCGAAGCGGATCGGTGAACGCCTGGTCGCCAACGCGGCCATGGAGGTGTCCGGAACCTATCTGTCCGTTCGGTTCGGCAACGTCCTGGGCAGCCGCGGGTCCGTGCTGACGACCTTCGCCGAACAGCTCGCGACCGGCGTGCCGATCACGGTCACCCATCCCGACGTCACCCGCTTCTTCATGACGATCCCCGAGGCCGTGCACCTCGTCCTGTACGCGGCGGCGATCGGGCGGCCCGGCGAGGCACTTGTCCTCGACATGGGTTCCCCGGTGCGGATCGCGGATGTCGCCCGGCAAATGATGGACATCGCCGGTCGATCCACGGAGATCGTCTACACCGGACTGCGCGAGGGCGAGAAGCTGCACGAGGAGCTCTTCGGCGAGCACGAGATCGACGACCGGCCGATCCATCCCTCGGTCTCGCACGTCGAGGTGCCCCGCCTCGAACCGCTGCGGGCGGTGCAGCGCGCCCAGAGCGTAGGGGTGGAGCGGGCCATGGTCACCCTCACGTGCACGGCCGGGGGCGCCGAGACCGATCAGCACTCGGTCGGGCAGATCGCAGCGCGGGCGGCGCGGAGCGGGTGGCTGCACGCATGAGCCCCTACGCCGCCCGTAGCGAGTTCCTCCCCTTCGCGCTGCCGACCATCGAGGACTCCGATGTCGAGGAGGTGGTCGACGTCATCCGCTCGGGCTGGCTGACCTCCGGACCGGGGATCCAGAAGTTCGAGCACGAGATCGCCGCGGAAGTGAACGCCCCGGCCGCCCTCGCGGTGAGTTCCGGAACCGCGGCCATGCACGTCGCGCTGACCGCGCTGCGCGTCGCACCGGGCACCGCCGTGATCACGACGCCGATGACGTTCTGCTCCACGGCGCACGTCATCGAGCAGGTGGGCTGCCGTCCGCTGTTCGTCGACGTCGAACCGGCGACACTCAACCTCGATCCGGCGGCCGTTCGCCGGGTCCTGTCGCAGCGCCGCGACGAGATCGGGGCGATCCTCCCGGTGCACTACGCCGGGCACCCCTGCGAGCTCGACCAGATCCTCGACCTCGGTCGACGCCACGGGATCCCCGTCGTGGAGGACGCCGCCCATGCGTTCGGGGCGGCCTTCCGCGGCGTTCCGATCGGTGAGATCGCGAGCTCGGACCACTCGCGCGCCGTGTGCTTCTCGCTGTACGCGACGAAGAACATCACCAGCGGAGAGGGGGGTGTGCTCAGCGGGGCGCCGGACATGGTGGCACAGGCACGCCTGTGGAGCCTGCACGGGATGAACCGGGACTCGTGGCAGCGCTACGGTCCGCGGGGTTCCTGGGACTACGAGGTCCTGGTGCCGGGCTTCAAGTGCAACATGTCGGACATCCAGGCGGCTCTGGGGCGCGCCCAGCTGCGCCGGTGGCGTGCCCTGCAGCAGCGCCGCACCGCCATCGCCGCGCGCTACGACGAGCTACTGGCCGACCTCGACGAGATCGAGACGCCGACGAGCCGGCCGCACGTCACGCACGCCTGGCACCTCTACCCGATCCGGTTGCGACTGCAGACGCTGGTGATCGACCGGGCCACGTTCATCGACGAGCTCAGGCAGCGCAACGTCGGTACGAGCGTGCATTTCATCCCGCTGCACCTGCAGCCGTACTACAAGCAGCGCTACGGCTTCGACCGGAACGATTTCCCGGTCGCTGCCGGGGAATTCGACCGGCTGATCTCGCTGCCGATCTATCCACGCATGACCGATGCGGACGTCGACGACGTCGTTGCCGCTGTCCGTGACGTCGTCCGCACGAACCGGTGGAGGTCGTGATGAACCCATCGCCCTTCGGGCATGCCGTCAAGAGATTGCTGGACATCGCGCTGTGTATCGCGTCGCTGCCGATCGTGATGCCGCTCGGTGCGGCGATCGCCGTCGCGGTGAAGCTGACCAGCCCGGGCCCGGTCCTGTACCGCGCGAACCGGATCGGGCGCGACATGAGGCCCATCTCGGTGTGGAAGTTCCGCACGATGCGGGCGGACTGCGGCGGGCCGTCGATCACCCGCACCGGCGATCCGCGGATCACCCCCTTCGGTCACTGGTTGCGCGACAGCAAGCTGGACGAGCTGCCGCAGGTCCTCAACGTCCTGAAGGGCGACATGAGCCTGGTCGGCCCCCGGCCCGAGGATCCCAGGTACGTCGCCTCCTACAGCCCGGAGCAACGCCGCGTCCTCTCGATGCGGCCGGGGATCACCAGCCTCGCCTTCCTGCGGTTCGGGCACGAGCAGGAGCTCATCGAGCGTGCGGGAGCCTCCGATCCGGAGACCTACTACCTGACCGAGATCCTGCCCGAGAAGCTCGCCATCGAGTTGCGGTACGTGCGGAACTGGACGATGCGGGGCGACCTGCGAATTCTCGCACGTACCGTCGGAGGTTTGTTCTCCGAATCCGCGACGACCGCGGTGTCTCCCGTTCCGCACCATGAGTTCCGATAGCGCAGAGGTGCCCCTATGAATTGCACGGTAGCCGAATCCGCCGACGTGGCCGATTCCGCGGTCGTCGGTCCGGATTCGCGGATCTGGCACCTCGCCCAGATCGGGGAGGGGGCGGTGCTGGGCCGCTCCTGCATCGTCGGCAGAGGTGCGTACGTGGGACCCGGCGTCCGGGTCGGCGATCACGTCAAGATCCAGAACTACGCCCTCGTCTACGCACCCGCCGAGTTGCGGTCAGGGGCCTTCGTCGGCCCGGCGGTGGTGCTGACCAACGATCTGCATCCGCGTTCGGTCGATGTGAACGGGCAGCCGAAGAAGGGTGCGGACTGGACGCCGGTCGGCGTCCTGGTGAAGGAGGGCGCCTCGCTGGGGGCGCGCTCGGTGTGCGTCGCCCCGGTCACGGTCGGCCGCTGGGCGATGGTCGGTGCCGGTGCCGTCGTCGTCGACGACGTGCCCGACTTCGCTCTCGTGGTGGGCGTGCCCGCCCGGCAGATCGGCTGGGTCGGCCGGACCGGTGCCCCCCTGCAGAAGGACCAGCATTCGATGTGGTGGTGCGAACAGACCGGCGAGCGCTTCGTCGAGGAGGAGGGGCGGCTCCGTGAGATCTGATCTTGACCAGGCCGACGTCCGGTCCGTGTCGGCCACCGGGGTTCTCCTCGGGGACGAGGAGCGCGCGGCCGTCGAGCGCGTCCTCGCGTCGGGGATGCTCGCCCAGGGGCCGGAGGTCGCCGCGTTCGAGGTCGAGTTCTCCCGGCACGTCGGCGACCGGCCGTGCGTGGCGGTGAACTCGGGAACCAGCGCGCTGCTGCTCGGCCTGCTCGCCATCGGGATCGGCCCCGGCGACGAGGTCATCGTGCCGTCGTTCAGTTTCGCCGCGACCGCCAATGCCGTCGCCCTGACCGGGGCCCGGCCGGTGTTCGTCGACATCGAGCCCACACACTTCTGCATCGACCCGTCCGCCGTGCTCGCCGCGATCGGAGAACGCACCGCGGCCATCATGCCCGTGCACCTGTACGGGCATCCGGCCGCGATGGACCGGCTGACCGCCATCGCCGCCGCGCACGGCCTGGCCCTCGTCGAGGACGCGGCCCAGGCACACCTCGCGGCGTTCGGCGTCCGGCCGGTGGGGACCTTCGGTTCCGTGGCCGCGTTCAGCTTCTACCCGACGAAGAACATGACGACGGGGGAGGGCGGCCTCGTGGTGTGCGCCGACGAGGAGATCGCCAGGCGGGTCCGGTTGCTGCGCAACCAGGGCATGGAGCGCCGGTACGCCAACGAGATCGTCGGCTACAACGCGCGGATGACCGATCTGCACGCCGCGATCGGGCGGGTGCAGCTGCGGCGGCTGCCGGACTGGACAGCGGCGCGGCGCCGCAACGCGGAGTTCCTGACCCGCGAGCTCCAGGAGTTGCGCGGGCTGTCGGTGCCGCGGGTGGCGATCCCGGCGCGACCCGCCTGGCACCAGTACACCGTCCGGGTGCCCGAGCGGGACCGGTTCGCGCTCACCCTCGCCGGCCTGGGCGTGCAGACCGGTGTCTACTACCCGACCCCGATACACCGGCTGCCCGCGTACGACCTCGACCTCGACCTCCCGCAGACGACGAGGGCGGCCGGCGAGGTCATCTCATTACCCGTTCATCCCGCGCTGTCGGTGGCGGAGCTCGAGCGCGTCGCCACCGCGGTGGTCCAGGCGGTGGCGCAATGAGCGGCGTGCTGCGCGCCGGGCTCATCGGCCTGGGGGCGATGGGGCGCAACCACGCGCGTGTCCTGGATTCGCTGCCCGGCGTCGAGCTGGTCGCCGGGGTGGATCCGCTCGACGCCCCCCATCACGCGTCGATGCGGATCGAGGTCCTCCGCAGCGTCCGTGAACTGATCGACCGCGGCGTCGACCTCTGCGTCGTCGCGACGCCGACCTGCACCCACGAGGCGATCGGGCTGGAGCTGGCGGAAGCCGGCATCGCGACGCTCATCGAGAAACCCCTGGCCCACGACGCCAAGGCCGCCCAGACGATCGTCGAGGCGTTCGCGCGCAACGATGTGCTCGGCTGTGTCGGCCACATCGAGCGGTTCAACCCCGCGCTGCAGGACATGCGCCGCAGGCTGGCCCTGGGTGAACTCGGAGACCTCTACCAGGTCGTCACCCGGCGCCAAGGGCCGTTCCCGGCGCGCATCGCCGACGCCGGCGTCGTTCTCGACCTCGCCACGCACGACATCGACCTGACGGCCTGGGTGACAGATTCGGCCTACCGGTCCGTCTCGGCGCGGGTCGCGCACCGCAGCGGGCGTGCCCACGAGGATCTGGTGAGCGCCGTCGGCGTGCTGTCGAACGGAGTCGTGGTCACCCACCTCGTCAACTGGCTCTCGCCGCTCAAGGAGCGGGTCACGACGGTCACCGGTGAGCTCGGCTGCTTCGTGGCCGACACCCTCACCGCAGATCTGACCTATTACCAGAACGGTTCGCAGCCGACCCAGTGGGAGACGGTGGCCCGCTTCCGGGGAGTGTCGGAGGGCCACATGACCCGCTACGCCATCCCGAAACCGGAGCCGCTGCTGACCGAGCTCACGAACTTCGCGGCCGCGGTCCGCGGGGAGGCGGCCGAGGTGGTGACGCTGCGGGAGGGGCTCACCACGGTCCGGGTGGCCGAGGCGCTCCGTGAGTCCGCGGGCACCGGCGAGACCGTGGAGGTCCTGGCATGAGGATCACGGTCGTGGGCCTGGGCAAGATCGGCCTCCCGCTCGCGGTGCAGTTCGCCGGGCTGGGGCACCACGTCGTGGGCGCCGACATCGACGACCGCGTGGTCGGCGCCGTCAAGGACGCCCGCCCGCCCTTCCCGGGGGAACCGGGCCTGGCGCAGCGGCTCGCGCGGGTGGTCGGGTCCGGAGCGCTGGACGCGACGCCGGACACGGCGGCGGCGGTGTTCGACAGCGACGCCGTCGTCATCGTCGTCCCCCTGTTCGTCGACGCGCAGGGAACTCCCCGGTTCGACGCCATCGACGCCGCGACCGAGGCGGTCGGGCACGGCCTGCGGCCCGGCACCCTGGTGACGTACGAGACCACGCTCCCGGTCGGTACGACCAGGAACCGCTTCGGTGCGCATCTCGAGCGGGTCAGCGGCCTGCGCCCGGGAGCGGACTTCTTCCTCGCGTTCAGCCCCGAGCGGGTGTCGTCGGGGCGGGTTTTCGGTGATCTCGCGCGGTACCCGAAGCTGGTCGGGGGCGTCGACGAGGCGAGCACCCGGCGCGCCGTCGCGTTCTACGAGGCCGTGCTGGAGTTCGACGAGCGCCCGGATCTCGCGCAGCGCAACGGTGTCTGGGATCTGGGGTCGGCCGAGGCCGCGGAACTGGCGAAGCTCGCCGAGACGACGTACCGGGACGTCAACATCGGCCTGGCCAACCAGTTCGCGCTCCATGCCGACCGCCTCGGCGTCGACTTCCAGCGCGTCATCGAGGGCTGCAACTCCCAACCGTTCAGCCACCTCCATCGCCCCGGCATCGCGGTGGGCGGCCACTGCATCCCCGTCTACCCGTGGCTCTACCTCACGGGCGACCCGGACGCGACGGTCGTGCGAGCTGCCCGGGCGGCGAACGCCGCCATGCCCGAGCACGCCGTCGCGCGGCTCGCCGAGAGCTACGGCGACCTCGCCGGCGCCACCGTCGTCGTGCTCGGGGCGTGTTATCGCGGCGGCGTGAAGGAGACCGCGTTCTCCGGCGTCTTCGCGATCGTCGAGGCGCTGGGCCGACGCGGGGCACGGGTCCTGGTCCAGGACCCGCTCTACGGCCCCGGCGAACTCGAGGCGCTCGGGCTCGACGCGTATGCCGGCGGCTGTGTCGACGCCGCGGTCGTGCACACCGACCACCCGGAGTACCGGACGCTGTCGCGGCATGAGCTCCCCGGTGTCCAGGTGGTGCTCGACGGCCGCGGCGTGCTGGATCCGCCGCGGTGGTCCGGTGCCGTGCTGATCGGGCTCGGGCGGGGCGGGGCCGTCGCCGTGCCGTGACCGGGACGTCGCCTAACGCTCGTACACGCCGATGTCGACCTGCCCACCCTGCGGGCGGGGCGTGCCGTCGATGTCGGTCGGCGGCGCGCCGGCGCCGATGCCGGCGTCGATGTTCGGGCTGGACTCCAGGAGGCGGTAGTCGCCCGATCCGTCCGCCCGGTAGTCCACGAACCCCGGCTCGGTCGTGATGGTGCCGGACTGGCTCCCGGTGTTCAGGTCGAAGTCGGTGCCGTTGCCGAAGACGTTGTTGTTCAGGTACCGGATGTTCGACCCGGTCGCGCCGCTCTCCTCGATGCCGTCCTTGCCGTTGTCGACGACGATGTTGTTGGCGACGATGAAGTCGTCGGCGTCGACCTTGCCGTAGTTCGGGCCGTCACCCTGACCGATCAGGATGCCGCCCTCCTGGTTGTCGAACACCAGATTGTTCGTGATGACCAGACCGTTGCAGTTGTGCCAGCAGTGGATCCCGTATCCGGCGTGCCCGTAGGAGATGTTGTTGCTGATCGTGCCGCCCGGATGGCCCGGGTAGATCCCGTGGTCGAGTGACGACGATCCGCAGCCGCTGACCACGTTGCCGATGATGTCGATGTCGCGGAGCGTGTAGTTGAGTTTGTAGGTCGACACGCACGTGCCGTCACGGAAACCGTGAATGCGGTTGTCGAGGATCCGGACGTAGGAACCGGTCTCGATAAGGCCGTCCGTCGTGGTGCCGGAGATGTCGAACCCGCGGATGTCGACGTAGTCGCCGTCGTTGCGCCAGACGGCGTCCTCGTCCTCGTCGCCGTCGCCGACGAGTCTGGCGCCCCACTTGTTCTCCGACACGTAGGCGATCCGGGCGTCGGCCGTGCCGCTGGCCCTGGTCCTGAACGATCTGGTGTACTCGCCGTCCCCGACGAACACCGTCGTCCCGGGGGTCGCCGCCGACGCCGCCTTCCGGATCGAGGCGAACGGTTCGTCCCGGGTTCCGGGGCTCTCGTCGCTCCCGCTCGACGAGACGTAGAGAGAGCGAAGGCTCGGTGTGGACGTCATCGGAGCGGGGACCGGGGTGTCGGGGCCGAGCGGTCCGGCCTCGGAGGGTGCGGACGCCGAACACGCCGCCTGGGCGGCGACGGTCATCGCGGCCAGGAATGCGAGCACGGCCCGACGGCGCCGAGTGGGCCGCCGATCCCCGGAGTATCTGATCACGGCGCCTGAAACTCCCGTCAGAGTTCGTCGATCGAGCGTACGGAAAACACACCTGACGGTCATCGCACCGTCATTGTGGGACCGGCGTGCGGTTCGGGCAACGATGTCCGGCTCGTCGCGGTGAGCCTAGCTTCCCTGATTTCTGATCGGTGTGAGGAAATGCGGAACGGTCGTCGCTCACACGCGCTCGGCGACTCACCGATCACGCTTGTCGCCGGCCCGGTCCGATGTCTGGGCGGCCCGGATGCAGAGGACGTACAACAGCCCGTAACACGCGACGTGGCCGATCGCCAGCACGAGTACGGCGGTCGAGATCGACGCTCCGACGAGTCCGCAGACCACCGGCCCGCCGGCGGTGAGGACGAGGCGGCTGGAGTCCCAGACCAGCTGCAGGCCCTGCCGCTCGAGGAGGAAGAGCGTCTGCGAGACGGGCGCGATGGCGAACTGGGCGAGGTAGGCGACGGCCAGCACCTGGGCGAACTGGCCGGCCTCGCGCCACTGCGCGCCGAAGACCACGGCGAACAGGCCCGGGCCGAACGCCACGAGCACCGTGGCCGGCACGACGCCGATGGCCAGCAGGCGCAGCACCGAGCCCCGGACGAACGGGGCCAGCACGGTGCCGGGCGCGCGGACCCGGGCGCTGGCCTCACCGTTGAAGACCTGGTAGACCGCCTGCCCGATGATGGCCGCCGGTCCGCCGATGACGCGGATCGTGAGCCCGAGCAGCCCGGCCCGGGCATCGCCGTACACGGCGCTGATGATCAGCAGCGGCGCTTCCAGGCCAGCCGTGTTCAACAGCTTGGACCAGGACGCGACGAGCGGGAACCGGCGGTACCGGCCCACGATCGACTTCATGGCGGCAAGGCTCGGCCGTGGCTGGTGCAGCAGGCCCGCACGCGAGACGAGACCGCCGATGCCGAGCAACCGGCCCGCACCCAGCCCCAGCAGCAGGCCGACGGGACGCACGCCCGCGGCGCCCAGGCCGAGCTGCGTGCACACCTGGCCGACGCCCTGCAGCAGGTTGCGCCGTCCGAGTGCCCCGTAGCTGCGTTCGCGCACCATCCACTCGGAGAACACGAGGTAGCTGCCCAGTACCAGCACCGTGAGCGCGACGAGCCACCAGAAGCCCGCCAGCGCCGGCACCCCCAGCAGGTCGGCGATCCACGGGCCCGCCAGCACCCCGACGACGGCGGTCAGGGCGGCGGTCAGGACGACCGACGCGACGGCCGCCCAGGCCACCGCCGCCGCGTCCCGGTCATCGACCGGCAGCGGCACCGCGGCCTCGAGCGAGGCGGTCGAGAGCACCCCCGCCATGCTCACGACCGCGCTGAAGACGATGAGCAAACCGAAGTCGGCCGGGTCGTAGATCCGTGACAGCAAGGGGTACGCGAGGATCACCAGGCCCTGACCCGCCGCGCTGCCGGCCAGGATGCGCGTCACCCCGCCCAGGCCGCCCCTGGTCTGCCCCGTCCGCACCATCGCGCCTCGAACGCTCAGCCGTCGGTGCCGCGCCGGCGGCGAGTGTGGTCCATCGCAGCACGGGCCGCGCCGGCCCAGAACCCGGCGCCGTAGGCGAGGTGCAGACAGCCCACGGCGGCCGGGACCCTGCCGGGCACGCCGGGTGGCGCGCCCCGCTCCCGCCAGCCCGCGAGGGCGAGGACGCCGGCCCAGCTCGCGATGCCGCCGGCCCAGGTGCCGGCGATCAGTCGGCGACGCCCGGCCATGGCGACCAGGACCGGGCCGCTCGCCAGCCCGGCCACGAGGGCCGCCGGGGCGAGGTGGCGGAGCGAGGCGACGCGCCGGTGCTTGTGGATGGTCACGGCCCGCCACCAGCCGTACTGGAAGTACTGGTGCCACAGCGCGCGCAGCGTGCGCCGGGGCCGGTAGCTGGATCGCAGCCGGGGGTCGAACCACATCCGATGCCCGGCCAGCCGGGCACGCAGGTGCAACTCGTCGTCCTGGTTACGCCCCAGCGCCTCGTCGAAGCCGCCGATCTGCGCGAACAGTTCGCGGCGGTAGGCACCCGGAAAGGCCGTGTCGACCCAGCCGGGCGCGTCGCTGTAGTGGAAGCGGGCGGAACCGAGGCCGAACGGGGAGGACGTCGCGCGGCTGATGGCCTCCGCGATCGGCCCGGCCCCGGGGAGCGCCTCGGCGTCCATCCGGCCGCCGACCAGCGCGGCCCCGGACGATCCGAAGGCGTCGACCAGGAGCGCGGCGTAGTCGGGATCCGTCGTGCTGTGCGCGCTGACCAGGCTTACCAGGTCGGCCGTCGTGCCGGCGACGCCGATGTTGAACGCGCTGGCGGCGATCCTGGCCGGGTTGTGCAGCAACCGGACCCGCCCGTCGGCCGCGGCCAGTGCGCAGACCACCTCCCGCGTCCGGTCGGTGGAACCGCCGTCGACGACGACGACCTCGATCTTGTCGGCGGGGTAGCGCTGATCGAGCAGGCTCCGGACGCAGACCTCGATCGCAGCCTCCTCGTCCAGTGTGGCCACGACGAAGCCGACCGTGGGCCGTTCGGTCACGTTCGCGGCCCCGACGCCGGTTGTCGCGTTCACCCCGAAACACTCGCCCGTCCCGGCGCGACCGTTACCACAGCAGAGTTCGTCGGCGAAGAGAGTGGTGCGGATGCGCGGCAGCCGGACGACCGTCGTTCACGTCTCGACCGTGCACGACTGGGACGACTCACGGATCTTTCGCAGGATGTGCCTGTCGCTGTCGCGCAACGGCTACGACGTGGCCCTGCTGGCGATCGCGGACGGAGAGCGGTCCGAGGAGGGAGTGCGGATCACCCCGGTCACGTCCACCGGTGGCCGGCTCGCGCGCGTGCTCAACATCCCGCGGGTCGCCTACCGGGCATGGAGGATGCGGGCCGCGCTCTACCATCTGCACGACCCCGAGCTCATCGGGCTGATCCCGATCCTGCGGCTGCGTGGCGCACGGGTGATCTACGACGCGCACGAGGACCTCGGGATGCAGATCCTCGAGAAGGAGTACCTGCCCCGCACGCTCCGTCCGGCGATCGCGGCGGCGGGCCGGGCGCTCTGCACGTTCGCCGACCGCACCGGCAGCCACGTCCTGGCCGCGTCACCGAAGGTCGCCGAGCAGTACCGGCACGATCACTGCACAGTGGTCCGGAACTATCCCGAGGACCTCCCCGAGGGCCGGAACGCGCCGCCCTACGACGATCGGCCGCGAACGATCATCTACGCCGGGAGCCTCACCCGGGCGCGCGGCGTCGAGCAGATGATCGACGCCATGCGGTACGCGGATCTGCCGGCGCCGTGGCACCTGCAGCTGGTGGGCCCGCACAGCCCCGAGGACTTCATCGACGGGTTGCGCGCGCGGCCGGGCTGGGACCTGGTCGACCACCGCAGCGCGGTCGGACCGGAGCAGGCGCGCCGGATGATCGGGGAGAGCAGGATCGGTCTCGCGCTCCTGCAGCCGATCGGGCAGAACGTCGACGTCCTCCCCACGAAGCTCTTCGAGTACATGTCCCTCGGTCTCCCCGTCGTGGCGTCGGACTACCCGCAGTCGCGGAGCGTCGTCGAGAGCGCCGGTTGCGGCCTCGTCGTCGACCCGACGGACCCGAAGGCGATCGGTGAAGCCCTGCGCGAGCTGGCCGCGGATCCGGAACGGGCCGGGGAGATGGGGGAGCGGGGCCGGAGAGAGGTGGCCGAGCGCTTCAACTGGGGCAGCGAGGAGCAGCAGCTCCTGGCGGTCTACTCCCGGCTGCTCGACAGCGAGCAGGCCCGATGCAACGCCTGAGCCCGCCACCCCTGGTGCGCCACGCGCTGCTGTCCCACCGACTCACGGTGGTCGCCGCGGCGCTCGTCTACGTCGCCGTTCTGCACTACATCCACCAGAACCACATCGCCCCGACCTTCTCCTACCTGCAGTACACGTACCGCTACCCCGACCCGCTGTCCTACGCGTTCGCGATCGCCCTGGTCGTGGTATCGGCGACGGTTCTGCCGCGGCGTATCTCCCGGCCCTCGCACTTCATCGTCTGGACGCTGTTCACCGTCGCCGTCGTGCCCAGCATCGTCGTGCCGCAGTACACCGAGGTGCTGCCCGTCACCCGGGCGGCGGAACTGGCGATGTGGGTGACCGGGAGCTACCTGCTGGTGGCGGTGTTCGGCACCCGCCGTGCACTGCGCGGCTTCCTGCCGCGCCTGCAGATGACCGCCTCCACCTTCTGGATCGGCATCGCCGTCCTCGCCGCCGCCGGCTACGCCTACATCCTGGCCACGGTCGGGCTGCGGCTGGAGCTGCCGTCGCTGTCCGACGTCTACGGCGTCCGAGCGGAGTTCGCGGGCGAGGAGGCGTCCAGCGCGCTGCTGAGCTACCTCGTCCCGCTGCTGGCGAACGTGCTCAACCCGATCATCATGCTGCGCGGGCTCTACGCGAAGCGGTGGCCCTGGATCGTCGTCGGCATCGTCGGGCAGATGTTCATCTTCTCCTTCACCGGCTACCGGACGGCGATCCTGTCGCCGCTGGCGCTGATCGCGGCGTCCGTGCTGTTCCGCAGGCGTGCGCGGCCCTCCGGCGCGGCGCTGCTGGTCGCGATGACGGCCGTCTCGGCCGCCACGGTGGTGATGGACTGGGTGACGTCCTCGATCGAGTGGACGTCGCTGCTCGTGCGGCGTTTCCTCATCACGCCCGGACTCCTCACCGCGGGATACGTCGCCGTCTTCTCCGACATCGAGAAGGCCCACCTCGCGCACTCGTTCCTGTCGCCGTTGTTCCACTATCCGCACGAGGTGGAGCCGCCTCTCCTCGTCGGCGCGCAGTTCTTCGGCAACGAGGGCACGAACGCCAACGCCAATCTGCTCGCGGACGGTTTCGCGAACTTCGGCTATCCCGGCATGGTGATCGCGTGCCTGGCCCTCGTCGTCCTGCTCTGGGTGATCGACGACGCCGCCCGCGGCATCCCGCTGGCCGTGAGCTCGCTGGTGTTCCTCATGCCGACGCTCGCGCTCGCCGATTCGGGCGTCTTCACCGCGATGCTGACCCACGGGTTCCTCGCCGCGGTCCTCGTCTGCCTGTGCATGCCCCGGCTCGGGTGGGGCCGGCGGCCGGCACGATCGCGGCCGTCGGCCGCGCCCGGAAGGCGTGAAGCACAGGGAGGCGGCGGTCGATGCTGACGCTCGAACGGATCGATCCGCAGGACGGCGACTGGGATCGAATGGACGCCGCCGCGGACCGGGTCGTCTTCCAGACCCGTGAATGGCTGTCGTTCCTCGCGTGCACGCAGCGGGCCGAACCCGTCGTCGCGGCGGTGCTGGACCGCGGGGAGCGGGTCGGATCCTTCACGGGGCTGATCGTCCGGCGCTTCGGCGTTCCCATCCTGGGTAGCCCGTTCCCCGGCTGGACGACGGACTACATGGGGTTCAACCTGGCTCCCGGCGTCCGCCGCCGGGACGCTGCGGCCGCCCTCCAGAAGTTCGCCTTCGGCCCGCTGCGATGCGTGCACCTGGAACTGAAGGACCGCCGGCTGCGCAGCGCCGACCTCGACGGCCTCGGTTTCGAGCACTCGCCGACACTGACCTACGAGGTCGATCTCGGATGCGACGAGGACGAGATGTTCGGCCGGATGTCGAGTGCCTGCCGGCGTGCGATCCGCAAGGCGGACAAGCTCGGCGTGACCGTCGAGATCGCCACCGACGCCACCTTCGCCGACGAGTACTACACACAGCTCCAGGAGGTCTTCGCGCGGCAGGCGCTCGTCCCGACCTACGACGTCGAGCGGGTCCGGCAGCTGATCCACTGGCTGCAGCCGGCCGGCCGGCTGCTCCTGGCCCGCGCGCTCGCTCCGGACGGACGGCCGATCGCGACCGCCCTCTTCCCGGCGTTCAACGGAACGGCGTACTTCTGGGGCGGGGCCAGCCGCCGCGCGGACCAGATCGTGCGACCCAACGAGATGATCTTCTGGTTCGCGATGCGCTACTGGCGCGAGCGCGGGATGACGACGATGGACCTCGGCGGGGCCGGCGACTACAAGCGCAAGTACGGCGTGCGGGAGCTGCGGCTGCCGTGGTTCCGCAGCTCCCGGTACTCCATCCTGTCGTCGATGCGCGACATCGCGCAGACGGCGGTCCTGCGGCGGCAGAGCCGGCGGGGCCGCCGGCTCACGCCGTCCTGAACGGCGTCCGTCTCCAGGGCGCGGGCCCCGGCCGTCGTCACCGGATGGCGGCGGTGCGCGCGAAGGCGCCGGCGGTCTCCCAGCGGGCGCGAGCGGCGTCCGCGACCTCGTCGGCCGTGACCCAGTGGTCACCGCTGTCCAGCATCGCCCAGTAGGCGTCGGCGAGCCGCACGGGATAGTAGGTCCCGGTGAAGGCGGCGTCGTGCCACAGCACCGCGACACCGCCCCAGCCGTCCTCGCCGGCGGCGCGCAGCACGTCGACGGCCGTCCCGGGCCACGCCGCCGGATCAGGGGTCGCGCTGCACAGCGCCCGCTCCATCACCACGAGCGGGATCTCCACGAGCGGCAACGGGCGCTCCGTGGCGAAGTCGTAGGGCAGGAACGGGAAGGCGGCGCCGTGGCGGTAACCGATGTCGTCGGGGTGGCCCCGGGTGGAGTCCCAGCGAGCACCCGCCGTGATCAGAGCGCTGTAGAGCTCCGCGCCCCGATGGCGCAGCCAGTGCTGCCGGCCCCCGGTGGCGGGGAACCCGGCCGCAGCGAGCAGGTCGAACTCGTGAGCCAGCTGACCGGGCTGCTCGAGGCTCCGGTAGCTGCCGTGCACGGCGAGCTCGTGACCGTCGTCGGCGACGGCGCGCAGCGTACGGCGCACGTAGTCCTCGTCGAGCCCATAGCCGGGGTCGCGGGGATGGGTCGACTCCGCGACGACGGTGTAGGTCGCGCGGATGCCCCGGGCGGCCTCACCGGCGAGCACCCCGCGTACGTCGTCGGCGATGGGCGCGCGCCGCGCCGCGCGATGCGCGGCCGCGGCCGAAATCTGCACGCCGGTCCGCACGTCGCGGCGGTGCGCGAACGCGATCGCGACGTTCTTCACCACCCGCCGGGCATTGGTCAGCCGGCTGCCCGAGAGGTGGTCCAGGTCATGACTCGCCACGAACGTGCGCGGCGCACCGAACGGCGACAGAGGTGCGGCCGGTAGGCGCGGCAGCGCGGTGCGGACCGCCGCGTGCACCCGGGCCAGCCAACGGTTGGCCCACGGGACCGTGCGGTCCAGGCCATGGGTGCCGGCGAGGGTGTGCTGTGGCGGCACCCGGCCGACGTCGTCGAGGTCGGTGCAGGCGCTCTCGTGCGGTGCCGCCAACCACTCGACGACCTCGCCGAGGAGGTCCGGCCGGCCGTCCGGCGCGAGATGGAAGCACGGCATCCCGTCGACCCAGGTCGGTGCCGGGGCCGGGCTGGGCAGCGGGCGCGGACGGTAGCCGGCCGCCAGCGTGACGTCGGCCGGCTCCGCGACATCGCCGTGCGCGACGGTCACGTCGGCCGGGCCGTCGGGCACGACCCGGATCCCGTGCAGCGCCGCGTAGGCGCTGAAGGCGTAGCGCAGCCGGGCCTCGGCGCGCGGGTCCGTGGTCGCAACGATCAGCCGCGCCGTCGGGACGGTCATGGGCGTCTCCACCGTCGGTCTGCCACCGACCCGGCGCGTACGGCCGCGTCGGAATCTGGCTCGTTGCCGGCGCCAAGCGCGTTACCCACGGCAGCGGCCCGCCGGCGTCACCCCTTCCCGCCGCTACGGCGGATCGCGCCGGCGGCACGGACGAGGAGCCGGCGGGCACCGGTCGGGTCGCCGTCCTCGCCGCCGCCCCCCGCCGCCGCCCGTTCCTGCTGCTGCCGCAGCGCCCACAGCGGCGCGAAGCGCCTGCTCGTCCGGGTCACCGCGAAGTAGGTCTGCTGGCGCCCGCCGAAGTTGCGGAAGTACCGCTCGACGGCCGGCAGCATCGAGCCCTCGAAGTCGAAGCGGTCGACGTGCTTGGCCGACTCCTTGATCAGCTCCCACATGAGCAGGCTGCCGGCCCCGCTGGACCGCAGCCGCGGGTCGCCGCCGCCGCCCAGGTACCAGGCCCGCTGGTCGTCCCACGCGCAGAACAGCGACGCGTGCACGTTCCCGGACGCGTCGACGGCGGTGAGCACGGTGCCGCGGTCACGGGCCAGGCAGGCGGCGACGATGCGCTCCAGCACGACGGGGTCGTAGGGGACCTCGAGGCGCTGGCGGCCGAAGGTGGACCGGACCATGTGCGCCAGCCGGTCGGCGGTCGTGTCCCGTTCGATCGCGAGCGTCCGGCCCGCACTCTTGATCACGCGGCGGGTCCGTCCGGAGATCCCGTTCCAGACCTCGTCGAGGTCGGCGAGCCCGTCGATCACGTACGACAGCTGCGGTTCGACCCGGAAACCGCGCCGGTGGAACGGCAGCCAGCTCACGACATCGGGGTGCATGGTCTGCCGGAAGAGGTCGGCGCGGGGGAGCTGGTCGATGAGCTCGTCGGCGAGGTGGTCGAACCGCCGCAGGCGCGTCTCGTAGCGGCCCTCGCCGGGATCTGTGAGGGGGCCCAGCCGCGTCGTCATGGGTGGGGCCAGCAGCAGCCGCAGCCCGTGGAACCGTTGCCGGACGAAGGGCAACCGGGCGACCGCGCGGCCGTTCTCGGCAACCCGCACCTCGTCCCATCCTCCCGGCGCGGCCGCGTCGAGCCACCAGGGTTCGTGGAACACCGAGAGCATCACGCCGGACAGAGTGACACACGTGTGAAGTAGGACACCGGTTCTCGGCGTTGCGGACCGACCGGGGCGTACCGCCGACCGCGTAACGAACAGGGCGACCGAACCGAGCAGGTGACCCTGAACGCACCATCGACGGCGAGGGCTCCATGTTGCCAGGACGGACGACCATCCTCGTGCTCGCTCCCCACACCGACGACGGGGAGCTCGGTGCCGGCGGGTCCATCGCCCGGTGGGCCGACGAGGGTCACGACATCCACTACGTCGCGTTCTCGGCGTGCCGGACCACCGTTCCCGACGGGTGGCCGTCGGACGTCCTGCGCACCGAGGTCACCGCGGCCACCAAGTGCCTGGGGGTCCTGCCGGACCGGCTGCACGTGCTCGACTTCGAGGTGCGCCGGTTCGGGCGCGACCGGCAGGAGATCCTGCAGGCGATGGTGGATCTCAACCGCGACCTCGAACCCGGCCTGGTGCTGCTCCCCGGCCCCGAGGACCTCCACCAGGACCATCAGGTCGTGGCCACCGAGGGGTTGCGCGCCTTCAAGCGCACGTCGGTCCTGGCGTACGAGATCGCCTGGAACAACATCTCCTTCCGCACCACGTCGTTCGTCACGCTGGAGGAGCGGCACGTCGACGCGAAGATCGCGGCCCTCGACTGCTACAAGTCGCAGGAGCACCGCCCCTACGCCGACCCCGATTTCCTGCGTTCACAGGTGCGTTATCACGGCGTGCAGGCCGGCGTGTCGTATGCCGAGACGTTCGACGTGCTGAGATGGATTCTCTGAGCCGGCGACCTAACCGGGTCCCGCGACCGCTCCGACGACCGACTCGTACCATCGCTTATCCTGAGCGGTGCGCAGCGAATCGTTGTGCCAGAGAATTCCCAGGGACCCTCGAAAGCGTCGGCATTGCGCGGCGATATCCATGATCGCTGCAGTGGCCGCGTCCGGTGTGAGTGACATGTATCCGGACAACGTGACGTCCATGATCTGGAAGGGCCGCTCCCGCAGTTGCACCGGTCGGCGCTCGAGGAGGTCGAACACCCGGTACTCGTGGCAGGTTCCGGTCCGGAACCCGACCGCGTCGGCGTAGGCCACGGTGCAGTCGTAGGCCAGCCCGGCGGTGCACCAGTTGAGCCAGGTGACCGGGGTGGCCCACTGCAGGTAGTGCTGCCTGCCGCCCCAGGACTCCTGCCGCACCCCCGAAGCCTCCGCAACGGCGCGCAGATGATCGAACTCGCTCCTGGTGCGTCCGGCATCGAGGTACGTGCCGAACCCCGCGTGGTAACCGACCTCGTGGTCGCGGCGGTGGATGACCCCCAGCAGCCGCCGGATCCAGGGATGGTCGAGCGGGTAGGTGGCCCCGGCGTGCAGGTCCACTCCGTTCTGGGCCTGGAAGTAGAACGCGCTGCGGATGCCGTTGCGCTCGCTCACCTCCATCAGGAGATCGAAGGTGTTGTGGGGATCCGGATCATGGTCCCCGCGTCGCGCGGCGGCCAGCGCGCGAACCCGCCGCCGGGTCAGGTCCAGGTCCCGCCGGAGCGCGAGATCGGCCGCGAACTGGCGTGCGACCTGCGCCGGGCCACGGCCGAGAGTCGCCAGCGGGTCGTCGACGTCGTGGGTCAGCAGCACCGCGAAATCGCGATGCCGGCGGCGGAGGCGGGGCCAGACCCGGACCAGGGCGGCCCACAGGATCTCGACATAGGCATCGACGATCGGGAACGTGAGGAAACCCTCCTGGGCGGCCAGCGACGAGGCCGCGGGGAAGCGGTCGTAGGCATCGCGGTGGGGAAGGACGACCTCCTCGTACCGGGTCAGCATGAAGAAGGCGCTGCCGAAGACGTCGACCGCCAGTCGGGCGCCCTGTGGGCCGGACGAGACCAGACGGGCCGGCGACGGCGACCGGGCTCCGTAGATGACCGGGAGTTTCCGGTCGGTGTCGGACACGGCCCCGGGAACGCCGACCGGGACACGGCGCAGCCCCGCGGAGGGCAGGCTCGCTGCAGTGAGCCAATCGCGCGGATCCGCGCCGAAGAGCACGTCCGGTAGGACGACGCAGCGCTCGCCCGGCACTTCCGGGAGACTGATCCGGATGTCGGGCCGTTCGCGCTGCTGCAGCCGCCAATCGAGTCCCAGCCAATCGGACAGCACGACGTCGAAAATATAGCGGCGCTCGGCTTCATAACCGATCGGCGCTTCGACGACGAGTGTCATCGCTTTCCGTGTACCGTGTCGGCGTGCGGTCTCATGGCCCCCTGTGTGCCTTGCATTCTTCGGACCCTACCGGTAACGGCGCCACCGTTCCGGGACGTCGACGTCGGGAAACGGCGGGATCGTTGGTGCTGGACACGTGACCCCCTCTCATTCCTCGTCCCTGCCGGGCTCCCTCGAACGGACCGCCGAGTCCGCAACCGCGACCGAATCCGCAGAGACCCCGCACGCCAACGCGATCTTCCAGCAGCCCTGGTGGCTGGACGCCGTGGCTCCCGGTTGCTGGGAGGAGGTGACGGTCGAACGGGGCGGCGTCGCCGTCGCGCGGCTCCCGTACGTCATCCGGGGGCGGGGCGGCCTCCGGGTGCTCACCCAGCCGCCGCTGACGGCCACCCTCGGCCCGTGGGTGGCGCGGTCCCCGGGTGCGAAGGAGGCGAAAGCCGTCGGGGACGAGCTGGAGCTCCTCACCGAGCTGGAGGCCTCGTTGCCGCCGGCGCAGGCGTTCCGGCAGAACTTCTCCCCGGTCATGCTCAACGCGCTGCCGTTCCACTGGGCGGGCTACCGGGCCGAGGTGCGGTACACCTACCGGCTCGAGGGTCTCGGCTCCGAGCAGGAACTCTGGGACGGGTTGAGCGGGAACATCCGACGGGAGATCCGCAAGGCCCGGCAGCGCGTCGAGGTCCGGGAGGGTCTCGGGCTCGATCGTTTCCACGGGGTCTGGGCCAAGACGTTCGAGCGACAGGGACTGGGGGCTCCGGACGCCGACCGGCTCGCGCGGCTCGAGGCCGCGTGCGCGCCCCGGGGTGCCCGGGCGATGCTGTTCGCCATCGACGAAGCCGATCGCATCCACGCCGTCGCCTACGTCGTGTGGGATCGGCACGCGGCCTACTACCTGCTCGGCGGCGGCGATCCGGAACTGCGGACCAGTGGTGCGAGCAGCCTTCTCATGTGGGAGGCGATCATGCGAGCGCGGGCGGTGACCGACGTGTTCGACTTCGAAGGTTCGATGCTCAAGCCGGTCGAGCGGTTCTTCCGGGCCTTCGGCGGCCGGCAGACGCCCTACCTGCACGTGAGCCGCGCCAGCCGGCCCGCCGAAGTCGCTTTCGCGGTGCGCGCGACGATGCGCCGGTTGGCCGCGCGCCGCACGGGCTGAGCCCGACGGCACCGCAGGCCTGCCGTCGTTCGGGGGCATCGAGCGGCCACCGCCGGGACGAATCGGTGTAACACCGACCAACCCGACCGCGAGTTTTCACGCAACTGTGAGCGCCCGATGTGGCCGACACATGGAGGTTGCGGGTGACGCCGCGGGAATATGCAGAGGTGTTCCGAGGCCGCTGGCGGGTGGTCGTCGCCGGACTCGTCCTGGGAATCGTGGTTGCCGGAGCCGTGACGCTGCTGGCGCCGCGACAGTATTCCGCCGAGGCCGGGATCTTCGTCTCCGCGAACTCCAACAGCGCCGACCCTGGAGTCGCGTTCGACGCCAACCAGCTCCTCGCGCAGCGGATGCGGACCTACGTCGAACTGGTGACCAGTAAGACGATAGCCAGGGAAGTCGTGGACGATCTGCAACTGCCGATCGGGCCCGACGAGCTGGCCGAACAGATCACGGCGACGACCGCGCCGGACACCTTTCTGATCACCGTCGCCGTCACGGACCGGTCTCCCGAGCAGGCGGCACGGATCGCGAACGTCGTGGCCGACGAGCTCAGCCAGAGGGTGGCGCAGATCGAACAGCCGGCCGATCCGGCCCTGTCTCCGCTGATCGACGCCGATGTCTTCGACGAAGCGGTACCGCCCGTCGAGCCCGTCTTCCCGAGGCCCGTGCTCACCCTCGGGCTGGGCGCTGTGGTCGGACTTCTCATCGGCCTGGCCGGCGCGCTGTTGCGCAATGCCCTCGACCAGTCCGTCAGGACGCGCCGGCAGCTCGCGGCGGTCCTTGATGCGCGGGTCCTGGGTGCGACGGTCCGCGACCGCAGGGTGCCCGGGCACCCGCTCGTCGTCCGGGAGGATCCGCACGCCCCCGGCGCCGAGGCCTTCCGGCAGATGCGCACGAATCTCCGGTTCGTCGACGTGGACCCGCGGTACGCGGTCATCGTCGTGACCAGCGCGGTGTCCGGCGAGGGGAAGACCACGGTCGTCTGCAATCTCGCAGTGGCGATGGCGGACGCGGGGAGCCGGGTACTGGTCATCGAGGCCGATCTGCGGCGCCCGAAGGCCGCCGACGTCTTCGGCCTCGGTCGCGAGACCGGCTTGTCCGACGTGCTCGCCCACGGGGCGGACCCGGCGCGGGCGATCCAGCGGTGGGAGGACGGCCTGGACGTGCTGACCAGTGGGCCTCTCCCGCCCAACCCGAGCGAGCTCCTCGATTCGACGCAGATGGCGACGCTCGTCGACACGATCCGCCGGGAGTACGACGTCGTCCTGATCGATGCGCCGCCGTTGCTGCCCGTCACCGACGCGGCGCTGCTGGCCTGCTACGCCGACGGGGCCCTCCTCGCGGTCCGTCACGGCCGCATCACCGCGGACCAGGCGCGGGCCGCCGGGGCCGCCCTCGGTGCGGTGTCCGCTCGCCTGCTCGGGACGGTCATGACCATCGTGCCCAGCGCCGGCGTTCGCCGGTACGTGAAGCGCGACGCCGCCTTCGGATCCGGGCCGCGGTCGTCGACGCCGGATGCGAACCGTCCTGCGGCCGAGCGTGCCGGTGCGTCGCTCACGACGCCGGAACCCGTCGGGCCGGCTGCCCCGGCGAGGCCCGCGCCGGCCACCCGCGAGGGTGCCGCGCAGGCCACCGGCAACGGGCGTCCCAGCCCGGTGCCCCGCACCGACGGCCGCGAGCCGGGGGCGAACGGGAGCCACCCGACCCGGGGGACGGTGGAACGTGTCGCCGAGGAGTGATCACCGCACGTCCTCGTGGCCCGAGTCCGGTCGTGGATGGTAGATCTACGTCGTGGGCGCCGGCAAGACGGCGACGCCGGAGTTCGGGTTGCCGCCCTACACCGAGCCGGCGGGCCGGCCGTCCGCGGTGACGCCGTGGGACACCGCCCGGCCGGCCGGGGGTCCGTCGAGTGGGGCGGGCGCGGCGGTGGCCGGGGGCCTGGTCGCTTTCGCGGCGGTTCGATCCGCATCCCGGCTGCGGCCTGCGGGCTGGTCGGGCTGAAGACCACTTGCGATCTGGTGTCGCGTGGCTGCCCGCCTTCGGGACGTTGTGGGCGGTCCTCGCGCACGCCCACCCGGTGCCCGAGGAGGCCGAGCCGCTGCTGGCGCCGCTGACCCGGTGGCCGTCCAGCTCGTCGGCCGCCCCGGTGACGACGCCCTGCTCCTGACTCTGGGGGCGCAGCTCGAGGCCGTGGCCGGGTGGGGTGATCGGCGCCCGCCCACCTGGTGACTCCTCGGCGATCCGGGTCGGCTAGGTTTTGTCCCGTGAGCATGGTGGAGACGGTGCTGCTGTTCGTCGTGCCGCCGTTGGCGTTGTACCTGCTGATCGCCCTGCTGGTGATGGCGCCCAGGATGGCGCGCCGTCCCCGGTATCGGGTCGGTCAGCCGTGGCCGTACGAGCCCATGTGGTGGACGGCGAACCCGGAGGGTGCGGGGCTTCCGCCCGCGCACGACGAGTCCGGGGCGGCTGCGGCCGGTGGTCGGGGAGGTGCCCGTGGCAACTGGTGAGCACGGCGGACACGGTGGTGCGCTGGCCGAGATCGACCCGAACGACCTGCCGGAGGGCGCGGTCGTCACCTCGTCCGGCCGGGTCTCGGCGGCCGAGGTGTTCCAGGAACAGTCCCGTGCCGACCAGCCGTTCAGCCCGGTCCAGCTCTCCCGCCTCGACGAGGCGCTGACCCTCGCGAGCCGCGAGACGGGCCTACGCTTCAGCGTGTACCTCGGCGACCTGGGCGACAAGCCCGACGAGCGGGTCGCCGAGCTGCACGACCAGCTCGAGGGCTCCCCCGAGGCCGTGCTGGTGGCGGTCAGCCCGGAGCAGCGGATCGTGGAGGTGCTGACCGGCCCCGAGGCCCGGTTGCGCCTGCCCGACCGCGGCGCGAAGTTGGCGGTGATGAGCATGGTCGCCTCGTTCAAGGAGGGCGACCTGCTGGGCGGGCTGCTCAGTGGTCTGCGCATGCTGGCCGACCAGGCGGGCAGCCGGGCTCGCACCCGCTGACGCGGCTCTACCCCTCCCGCAACCCGCCGGTAGTTCATATGGTGGAGATCGTGTGGGCTATCGGCGTGATGCGTGCTGCAGGGTGCGAGCCTCCCCGTCGTCGGCTGTGACGACGCCGGATCGCACCCGCTGATCGAGCCTCATGACCGAACCGTCATCCGGTGCCGTAGACCTGCCGGTCCTCATCGTCGACGACCACCAGCTGGTCGGGACGTCCCTGGCGCTGAGCCTGCGTACCGAGGGCATGCAGGCGCGCCACTGCGGTGCGCGAAGCATCGGCGCCGCGCTCGAGGCGGGAGCGCTGGCCTGCGTGCCCGAGAACGCTCCCTTCCCGACCCTGCTGCATACGGTCGGCGACGCCACGGCCGGCCGTCGCAGATCAGTTCGTGGTCTCCCTCGCCACCGTCCGGACCCAGATCCGGACGGTGTGCACCATGCAGGACTGCTCGTCCGCGGTGAGCCCCGGGCCGGCGTCGAGCACGGTCGTCGCGGGCGGGAAGGTCGAGGGGAAGGCGCGAGCGCGATGAGCCGGCCTCGGCCGCGGGACGGCGCTCACCGGCCTTCGCGAATCCCGATCTCCCGATGACGGCGGCCGTGGGCACATGTGTCCGGTTCATTTCGCGGAGCGTGTCGATCCGAATCCGGGACGTCATTTTTCGTAGCGAACGACTTCAATGTTATCGGTGCAGGGGTCTTCGGTGACGGATCGCTGATCGGGGCGCGCTATTGGCGTCGCTCCTCGTCTGTTCCGGTGAGTGAATCATCTTGCCATTCGGGTGAGCGCGCGCTCACCGGGCGCCGATCGAGTGGTCAATAAGGCTCGGGCGAAACAGTGCCGCCGGGCGTTTCGACGTTCACATCAGGAAGGATCGGCCAGTCATTTTTCGGGGGCGAGGCGACCCTTCCGAACGAGTAATGACGTCACCGTTCGCTGGCCGGGGGGCAGCCTCCACACCTCCTCGGCGGTCGGGATCGAGGACGACGACTCCCGTCGCCAGAGATGGCGAAGCGCACCGCAGCCGCTGCCGCACGCGCTGGCACCTGTCAGGAGGACTCAATGACCCTTCTCGATCATCTCGGTGGGACCACCCGGCCCCACGTCCACGGAGAGGTCCCAGGACCCCGTTCTGCCGAACTCCTCGAGCGCCAGAGCCGTCGCGAGTCCAACGCCCGGGTGTACCCGCGGCATCTCCCCATCGCGATCGACGAGGCCGCCGGCAGCTTCGTCCGGGATCTCGACGGCAACGTCTTCATCGACTTCCTGACCGGTGCCGGCGTCCTCTCCCTCGGGCACAACCACCCCGAGCTGGTGGCGGCCGTGACCGACCAGCTGGGCCGGCTGACCCACGCCCTCGACTTCCCGACGCCGGCGAAGGACACGTTCACCACGGCGCAGCTGTCGATGCTCCCGGTGGGTATGCGGGACCGGATGAGACTGCACTTCTGCGGGCCAACGGGAGCCAACGCCGTCGACGCCGCCCTCAAGCTCTGCAAGACCGCGACCGGCCGCGGCGACGTGGTCTCGTTCCAGGGGGGCTTCCACGGCACCACCCACGCCGCGATGGCACTCACCGGAGTGGTGGCCAACAAGAGTCCGGTCGCGAACGGTGTGCCCGGCGTGCACTTCTTCCCGTACTCCTACTGCAGCCGGTGCCCGCTGGGGTTGCAGCCGGACCTGTGCGCGACCAACTGCATCGGTCTGCTGGAGAAGTCGCTACGCGACCCCAACGGGGGCATCCCGCTGCCGGCCGCCGTGGTGCTGGAGATGGTGCAGGGCGAGGGCGGGGTGATTCCGGCCCACCCGGACTTCGTGCGCAGGCTGCGCGCGCTGACCCGTGCGCTCGACATTCCGCTGGTCGTGGACGAGGTACAGACCGGGTGCGGGCGGACCGGCACGTGGTTCGCCTTCGAGCAGTACGACATCGAGCCGGATGTGATCATCGCGTCGAAGGCCCTCAGCGGGATCGGCGCTCCCGTCTCGATCATCATCTATGACGAGCGGCTCGACACCTGGGCGCCCGGGGCGCACACCGGAACGTTCCGGGGCAACCAGCTGGCGTTCGCCGCGGGCGCCCAGACCGTGCGCATCGTGCAGCGCGACGGTGTCCTGGCCAACGTGCGGGCGCGCGGCGAGCAGCTCGGCCGGCTGCTCGAGGACCTACGGGGTCACCCCTGGGTGCGCGAGATCCGTGGACGCGGGCTGATGTGGGGCATCGAGCTCGCGGACCCGCTCGACGGCAGCTCGGCGGGGGCGCTGGCGAAGGCCGTCCAGGCCCGGGCGCTGCGTCAGGGACTCATCCTGGAACTCGGCGGCCGCGATGACTGTGTCGTGCGGATGCTGCCCCCGCTCAACGTGACCGCCGCGGTCATCCGCGAGGCCTGCGCGATCCTGCTGAACGCGTTCGAGCAGTGCACATCGCCCTCCCCCGGGGCTCTCGCGGTTCTCTCGTAGCCATGTCACGACAGCCAGACCTCGGTTTCCGCCCGCTGGTGGTGTGGAAGTTCGGCGGCACGTCCGTCGCGGATCCCGGGCGGCTGCGCGCGGTCGCCGAGCGCATGGTCGCCGCGCACCGGGCGGGCCACCGGGTCGTGACCGTGCTCTCGGCGATGGGCTCGTCGACCGACCAGCTGCACGAGCTCGCGTACGAGATGTCACCGCGGCCCCAGCTGCGCGAGCTCGACGCCCTGCTGTCGGTCGGGGAGTGCATCTCGTGCGCGCTCGCCGCCATGGCCGTGCACGAGCTCGGGGAGTACGCCGTGTCTCTGACGGGTCCCCAGGCGGGCATCGTCACCGACGGGAGCTACGGCAACGCGCGGCTCCACGAGATCCGCCCGGACCGGATCCTCGCGGCCCTCGACGGTGGGGCCATCGTGCTCGTGACGGGCTACCAGGGCCGCTCACCCGGGGGTGATGTCACCACGCTGGGCCGGGGCGGCTCCGACGCCTCCGCCGTTGCCGTCGCCGCGGCGCTGGGCCTGCACGAGTGCGAGATCTTCACCGATGTCGCCGGCGTGTACACCGCGGATCCCCGCGTGGCCCCGGACGCGCGACTGCTCCGCGAGCTCGGCCGCGAGGAGATGCTCCAGCTGGCGACCGCCGGGTCCGGTGTGCTGCAACCGCGGGCCGTGGAGCTGGCCGCGGCCCATGACGTCGACATCCACGTGCGCTCGAGCTTCACGACCGATGCCGGCACCTGGATCCTGGAGGAGAGGCCGATGTTCGAGGTATCCGAGGTCACCGGGATCGCGCATCGGGAGCGCGAGACCCTCTACGCGGTGCGCGACATGTCGCCGGCGACGATCTCGGCCGTGCTGGCGCAGCGTGGTGCGGCGTTCGGCGCTCTCGTCCGTCAGGGCGGCGCGGTCCATTTCACCGTGCCGGGGGCGGACGAGACGGAGGTCGCCGCCGCGTTCGTCGCGACCGGCGCCCGGATGACCGTGCAGAACGCGCTCGGCACCGTCAGCGTGGTCAGCACCGGGATCGACCGCCGGCCCGATGTGACGGCGCGCGCCCTGAGCGTTCTGGCGGACGAGGGCATCGAGCCGCAGCTGGTCACGAGCACGCCGAGCCGGGTCTCGTTCCACATCCCGGCTGCGACGGTGGCGCACGCGGTCCGGCTCCTGCACGGCGTGTTCGGTCTGCAGGCCCCGGAGCGCCCGGCTCCCGTCCGGTCGGCCTCATGAGCACCACCCTCGACCCACGCGACGTCGGCGACGCCCCCCGCGGGCCTGCGGGCACCTCGTCGCTGTCCGACCTCGTGCTGGTCTGCCCCGGTTACCCAGGCCACGTCCGCTGGCGGGCCGGGGAACGGCTGGACCGATTGTTCGAGGACCGGTGTGACCGGCTGTGGGCCGACGGCCGGGGCGACACCCTCGCGGTCGACGCGGACGGCGGTGCACTGACCTACGACCAGCTCGACGCCCGGGCCAACCAGCTGGCCCGGCACCTGCTGGCCCGTGGCATCCGGGGCGGCAACCGGGTGGCGCTGCTGTTCGACGAGCCCGTGCAGTCCTACGTCGCGATGCTGGCGGTGCTGAAGGTCAACGCCGCGTACGTGCCGCTGGACCCGGGCTTTCCGACGGACCGGCTGGCCTACATCGTGGCGGACGCGGGTGCCGTGGTCGTGCTGACGCTGTCGCACCTGCGGGGCCATCTCCGCGACGTCCGTGCGCTGCTCGTCGCCGTCGACGACATGGCGGGGCGGATCGCGGTACAGGACGGCGGCCGGCTGACCGATGCCGAGCGCGGCGAGCCGGTCGAGGACCTGGCCTATCTGATCTACACCTCGGGCACGACCGGGCGCCCGAAGGGTGTCGCGATCACCCACCCGAGCATCTGCAACTTCGTCCGGGTCGCCGCCGAGGTCTACGGCCTGTGCGCCCAGGACCGGGTGTATCAGGGCATGACGATCGCGTTCGACTTCTCCGTGGAGGAGATCTGGGTGCCCTGGATGGCCGGGGCCACCCTGGTGCCCAAGCCGGCCGGGGCCGGCCTGCTCGGGCTGGAGCTGCACCAGTTCCTCACCGACCGCCGGATCACCGCGATGTGCGTGGTGCCCACGCTGCTGGCTACGATCGAGGATGAGCTGCCCGAGTTGCGGTTCCTGCTGGTCTCCGGGGAGGCCTGCCCGCAGGACCTGATCGCGCGCTGGCACCGCCCCGGGCGGCGGTTCCTCAACGTCTACGGGCCCACCGAGGCCACCGTGACCGCCACCTGGACCTCGGTGCACCCGGACCGCCCGGTCACCATCGGCGTCCCGCTGCCCACCTACACCACGGTCATCCTGGACCCGGACAACCCGCACCGGGCCCTGCCCCACGGCGAGATCGGGGAGATCGGGATCGCCGGGATCGGGCTGGCCACCGGCTACCTGGGCCGCGCCGACCTGACCGAGAAGGCGTTCATCCCGGACTTCCTGGGCATCGCGGGCAACCCGTCGGGGCGGATCTACCGCACCGGGGACCTGGGCCGGGTCAACCCGGACGGACAGATCGAGTACCACGGCCGGATCGACCTGCAGGTCAAGATCCGCGGTTACCGCATCGAGCTGACCGAGATCGAATCGGTGCTGCTGCAGGTCCCCGGGGTCGCCGCCGCGGTGGTCGACACCTACGAACCCGAGCCGGGCACCGTGGAGCTGGTCGGCTACTACAGCCTGCGCACCGGGGCACCGGCGCCCGACCACGAGCAGGTGTACGCCCGGCTGCGCCAGCGGCTGCCCGCCTACATGGTCCCGGCCTACCTCGAACACCTCCCGGCCATCCCGATGACCACCTCGGACAAGGCCGACCGCAGGGCCCTGCCCCCGCCCACCACCCGGCGCAGCGCCGGCTCCGGACACGACCACGTCGCCGCGGCCACCGCCACCGAGCAGGCCCTCGCCGACGCGCTGGTCGCCACCCTGCGCCTCGACCAGGTCTCGGTCGACGCCCACTTCTTCGACGACCTCGGCGCCAGTTCGCTGCTGATGGCGCGGTTCTGCGCGCGGGTACGGAAGACGACGGATGCACCGGCGGTGTCGATGCGGGACGTCTACCTCAATCCGACGGTGCGGAGCCTGGCCGCCGCACTCGGTGAGCGCGAGCACTCGCCCGCCGCAGCACCGGATCCGGTGAGCAGCGGCAACTCGCCGGCGCCCGTCCGCGGCCTTCGCTGGGCTCTGTGCGGGGCGTTGCAGCTCATGCTGTTCCTCGCCTCGACCTATCTGGTGGCCGTCGTCCTCGAACGCGGCTTCCTGTGGGTGTCCGCCGCGACCGGCTGGGTCGAGAGCTACCTGCGGGCATTCGAGTTCGGGGCCGCGACGTTCGTCGCCTACTGCTGTCTCCCGATCGTCGCCAAGTGGGTGCTCATCGGACGGTGGAAGCCGGGGGAGATCCCGATCTGGAGCCTGCGCTACGTCCGGTTCTGGGTCGTCAAGACGCTGATCCGGGCCAACCCGATGGCGTTGTTCGTCGGCTCCCCGCTCTACGTGCTCTACCTGCGTGCGCTCGGTGCCAGGATCGGCCGTGAGGTGGCGATCTTCGCTCGCGGCGTGCCGGTCTGCACCGACCTGCTGACCATCGGCGCCGGGACCGTCATCCGCAAGGACGCCGTCATCAGCGGCTACCGGGCGCAGGGGGGCGTGATCCAGATCGGCCCGATCACCCTGGGCCGCGACGTCGTCGTCGGCGAGCACACCGTCCTCGACATCGGCACCACGATGGGCGACCGGTCCCAGATCGGCCACGCGTCCTCGCTGCACCCGGGTCAGGTCGTGCCCGCGGGCGAGCGCTGGCACGGGTCGCCGGCCCGGCCGACCACCGTCGACTACCGGGCGGTCGGCCGGCTGCGCTGCAGCACGCTGCGCCGGTTCGCCTTCGGCGCCGTCCAGCTGACCAACATCCTGCTGCTGGGCCCGGTGGCGCTGACCATCCTGGTCGCGCTCCTCGACACCATCCCGTGGCTCACCACGCTGATGGGGCCCGGCCACGCGTCGTCCGCGACCGGGACGTTCTATCTGGATCTCCTGGTCCACACGGCGGCACTGTTCTTCGGTGGCCTGCTGCTCGCCCTGCTCGTCATCGTCACGGTGCCGCGGCTGCTGTACCGGTTCCTGCGGCCGGACACGGTCTACCGGCTCTACGGGTTCCCGTACTACCTCCAGCGCGCCATCACGAGGCTGACGAACGCGAGCGTGTTCACCAGCCTGTTCGGCGACAGTTCCTACATCGTCACGTACCTGCGGGGGGTGGGGTACGACCTGTCGCACGTCGAGCAGACCGGTTCCAACTTCGGGATGGTCGTGCGCCACGACATCCCCTACCTGTGCGTGGTCGGCCGCGGAACGATGGTCTCCGACGGTCTGTCGTTCCTGAACGTGGAGTTCTCGAACACCTCGTTCCGTGTCCGGCCGACGTCGCTGGGGTCGCGCAGCTTCATCGGCAACGACATCGCCTACCCCCCGCGCGGCCGGACCGGCGACAACTGCCTGCTGGGGACGAAGGTCATGATCCCCATCGACGGGCCCGTCCGGCATGACGTCGGCCTGCTCGGTTCGCCGCCCTTCGAGATCCCCCGGACCGTCCAGCGCGACACCCGGTTCGACCACCTCAAGACCGGCGACGAGTTCCGTCGCCGGCTGACGGCCAAGAACCGCTACAACATCGCGACGATCCTGCTGGCGCTGTTCCTCGGGTGGCTGAACTTCTACGCCCTCAGTCTGATCGGGCTGGTCGCGATGGACTACTACGACCGGTTCGGCCAGGTGGCCATCGCTGCGGCGATCGTCGTGATGACACTGTTCGGCATCGCGTTCGCGATGCTGCATGAACGTGGCGTCGCCGCCTTCCGCGCGCTGCGGCCGCAGTTCTGCTCGATCTACGATCCGTACTTCTGGTGGCACGAGCGGTTCTGGAAGCTGAGCGCGGACCGTGTCCTCGCGCTGTTCAACGGGACTCCGTTCAAGCCCGTGCTGTGGCGGTTGCTGGGTGTGCGGATCGGCCGCCGCGTCTTCGACGACGGGGTGTCCATGCCGGAGAAGTCCCTCGTCACGATCGGGGACGACTGCGCCCTGAACGCGGGTTCGGTCGTGCAGTGCCACTCGATGGAGGACGGCACCTTCAAGTCCGACCGCATCGTGATCGGCGCCGGCAGCACCATCGGCGTCAAGGGCTTCGTGCACTACGGCACGACGCTGGGGGAGGGGGTCGTGATCGACGCCGACTCGTTCCTCATGAAGGGTGAGGAGGTCGCGCCCGGCGCACGCTGGCGGGGCAATCCGGCCACGGAGGTCCGGCACGGCGTGCTCGCGCGCAGCAGGTGAGGCCCGACCGCGTCCGGGTCGATCTGGTCGCGCGGTGCCGCCGATCGGGCCAGGTGGCATGTCCATTTAGACACATAGAGTGAGATTTGCGGCGTGAGTCGCACTCGAATGTGTAACGCAGTGGCCTGGCAGCCGACAAGCCCTGTGGTGCGACCCCCCGCTCCCCCGGTCGCCCGGAAACGCGTTCTTCCGTCGATGGCAGCCGGTTGTGCCGAGCGCGCCGGGACGGGGGACCACAGGTAAGGACGGCTACTTCGTGACCGACGATTCCCCGACGACGGCCATCGATTCCCCGACGACGGCCCTCGGCTCCTCGGCAGCGGATCTCGACTCCCCGACGACGGCGATCGCAGGCGCCCGCGTGCCGCCGGTCTTCGTCGACGACAGCGGCCGGCGCCGCCGGCGCCTCGTCCTGATCAGCTACGCGATCGCGGCGGTGTGCGCGGTGTACATGGTGCTGGTCGGGCTGAGCGTCGCCCGTGGTTCGGTGAATCCACTGCTCGGAGGTGTGGAGAGCCTGCTGCCCGCCGCGGCCGGCCCCGAGCCGGCACCGGCCACCGAGACCGAGCCGGCCGAGCCGACCGCCGCCGTCGCCCCGGCACGGCCGACGAGGGCTGCGGTTCCCACCCGTGCCCCGGCCTCCGTCGCCGCCTCGCCGCGACCGGTGCCGAGGCCGGCCTCCGTCGTCCCGGTGACGCCCACGAGTGAGGCGCCCCCGGTGACCACGGCGGCTCCGACGAACCCGGGCGCCACCTCGCCGACCCCGCAACCGCCGACCGAGGAGACCCGCCGGGGCGAGCAGCCCGAAGCCGACCCGCAAGCCGTCGGGGAGCCGGGCACCGGGCCGGGCGCCCCGGCCGGGGCGTGATCCGGTGAGGACCCGCATGCCCCGCCTCCGCCTGCCGCGTCCCGCGTGGATCGTCGTCGCCCTGCTGCTCGCCGGCTTCGTCTCGATCCTGGCGGTCGACGGCTTCGTGCGCGCGACGATCGACATCGATGCGACCGCCGTCCCGGAGGATCCGTCCTTCGACAAGGTCCCCGCCGACATCCAGTCGGGCGGCCCCGTCATCGACGCCGCCGCCGGCCGGCTGCGCTCCGCCGGCATGCCGGACCGGACCGTCGCACTGACCTTCGACGACGGCCCGGATCCGAAGTGGAGCCCCGAGGTGCTCCGGGTGCTGCAGAAGCACGGCGTGCCGGGCACCTTCTTCGTCGTCGGCTCGCAGGTCGCGCAGTACCCGGACGTCGTGCGGCAGATGCGCGCGGCCGGGGCCGAGGTCGGGCTGCACACGTTCAGCCACGTGGACCTGGCGACGGTGCCGGCCGAGACCGTCCAACGCGAGATGGCGCAGACCCAGCTCGTGCTGGCCGGGGCGATCGGGGAGACGAGCTACATCAGCCGCCCGCCCTACTCGTCGGGTGCGTCCTCGCTCACGAACGCGCAGCTGGACACCGTCCGCCTGCTGGCCGAGATCGGGCAGCTGACCGTGCTGAGCGACGTGGACAGCCGGGACTGGGAACGCGCGGGCATCGCCAAGATCGTCGCCAGCTCCATCCCCGGGAACGGGCGTGGGGGCATCGTGCTGCTCCACGACGGGGGTGGCGACCGCACACAGACCATCGAGGCGCTCGACCGGTTGATCCCGGAACTGAAGCAGCGCGGCTACCGGTTCACCACCGTCACCGAGGGTATGGGTCTGCCGCCCGCGAACCAGCCGGCGACCGGGTCCCATCAGCAGGAGGGAACGGTCCTGCTGACCGCGGTGGGCATCGCCACCACTGTCGTCGACGTGCTCGGCTGGCTGCTGCTCGCCGCCGTCGTCCTGATCTTCCTGCGCCTGTTCGTGGTGGTCGTGCTCGCGGCGCGGCACAAGCGGCAGCGCCGGCCCGACCGGTGGACCTGGGGCCGACCGATCACCGAGCCCGTCTCGGTCATCGTGCCCGCCTACAACGAGCGGGAATGCATCGCCTCGACGGTCCGGTCGCTGCTGGCCGGCGACCACCCGATCGAGGTCGTGGTGGTCGACGACGGCTCGACCGACGGCACGGCCGACATCGTCGAGGGCCTCGGGCTGCCGGGGGTCCGGGTGATCCGCCAGCGCAACGCGGGTAAGCCGGCCGCGCTCAACACCGGCATCGCCTACGCCCGGCACGACATCATCGTGATGATGGACGGGGACACCGTCTTCGAGCCCACGACGGTGCGGCTGCTCGTGCAGCCCTTCGCCGATCCCGAGGTCGGCGCCGTCGCCGGGAACGCCAAGATCGCCAACCGCACGGGCCTGGTCGCCAAGCTGCAGCACATCGAGTACGTCATCGGGTTCAACCTCGACCGGCGCGCCTACGACCTGTTGCGCTGCATGCCGACCGTGCCCGGCGCCGTCGGGGCGTTCCGGCGCTCGGCGCTGCGCGAGGTCGGGGGCCTGAGCGACGACACACTGGCCGAGGACACCGACCTGACGATGGCGGTGTGCGCGGCCGGGTGGCGGGTGGTCTACGAGGAGCGTGCCATCGCCTGGACCGAGGCGCCGGCCACGCTGTCCCAGCTGTGGCGGCAGCGCTACAGGTGGAGCTACGGGACCATGCAGTCGATGTGGAAGCACCGGCGGTCGGCGCTCGCCGACGGCAATGCCGGACGCTTCGGCCGCGTCGCCCTCGCACATCTGGTCCTGTTCCAGGTCGTCCTGCCGCTGCTGGCGCCGCTGATCGACGTGATGCTGGTCTTCGGGCTGCTGTTCCTGAACCCGCTGACGACCCTGGCCGGCTGGGGTGCGGTCCTGGTCGTGCAGTTCGCGGTGGCTGCGCTCGCGTTCCGGCTGGACCGGGAGTCGATGCGCGCGCTGCTGGTCCTGCCGCTGCAGCAGGTGGCCTACCGCCAGCTCATGTACGCCGTGCTGGCCCGGTCGGCGGTGACGGCTGTCGGCGGTGTGCGACTGCGCTGGCAGAAGATGCACCGCAGCGGTACGGCCAACGCCGCGCTGGCCGCCGAGCTGGGTGGTGAGGCTGCACGGGTACCGCACGTGCCGGTGCCCGTCCGGCCCGCGCCGCCCGGGGGGCCGGTGCCGGGCCGGCCGCTCACGCGCGTGGTGGCGGGGGGACCCCCGACGCGGCGCGGGGACGGGCCGGCGGGCCCGGGTCCGGTGCGGCCGGCGCACACCGCGCCCGCGCCGTCCCGAGGCGGGTATGCGGAGGTGCCACCGCAGGTCGTCCCGCCCGCCGGGCCCGTCGTCCCGCTGCAGCGGCGGCCGGACCCGGCGCCGTCACGGGGCCGGGAGAACCGGTAGCCACCGGACTCGTCAGCCGGCTCCTGCCAGCCGGTGGCCCCCGTCAACCGGTGATGCAGCGGCCCCCGCTGTAGAGCGGGGTGGTGTCCACCGGCCGGCCGGCGGGTGGGTCGAGTTCGACCGTGACGGGGCCGGCCGGGGTGAGGGCCTCCTGGCAGGCCGTCACCCCGCTGTCGGTCGCCGACCCCGTCCACAGGTCGACGTGGTGGGTCCGCGAGGACTCCCAGCGCTCGATGCAGGAGGCACACATGTCCTCCATGACGAAGTACTTCCGCAGCGGCGCGTAGTAGACGACCGTTCCGACCGGGAGCTCGCGGGCATCGCCGGCCAGCGTGACGGGATCGGCGTAGGTGCCCGTGCCGCCCGCCTCGGAGTGCCGGGCGTTCGGGTAGGCGATCGCCCGGCTCCCCGGCGGATCGTTGTCGTAGGCGGCGTAGAAGGTCACCAGGGTGGTGAAGGTGCGGCCCGCGGCGCGTGACGCGGCAGATGGTGCGGCTGCGGCCGAGGGCGCGCCAGGGGCCGGGGCCGGGGTCGCCGTTGCCGTCGTCGTCACCCGGGTCGTGGCGGTGCGTGCCGTCTGTGCCACGCCCACGATGGCTCCGGAGAACACCTGGGCGGTCGGGCCCGGGGTGGGGGCCGCTGCGGTGGAAGGTGGTGCGGCCGTCAGCGGTGCCGGTGCGGGGGCCGGGAAACGCCCCGAATGCGATGTTCGAATGCTCCGTTCAGTCCTCGTGCGCGATACGCCGGCCGCAGCCGCGTACCGCGCACGAGACCGAAAGAACGGTTACGAGCGGTCGAACTCGCGGGCGGCGAGCGCCCGCACGATCCCGGCCCGGCCCTCGGACACCAGCCGGCGCAGCGCCGGCGGGTGCGACTCGTCGGCCAGCCAGGCGTCGGCGGCGTCGACCGTCGCCTTGTCGATGGCCCAGGAGGGAAACAGCCCCTGCACCACCGGCTGGGCCCGCTCGCTCGTCCGCCGGTTCCACACGTCGGCCACCTCGGCGAAGTAGCGCTCCACGTACGGCGCCAGCAGCGCCCGCTGCGACGGGTGGCTGAACCCGGAGATGATCGCCTCGTTCACCGCGTTCGGCAGCTCGTCGTCGTGCACCGCGCGGTCCCAGGCCCGGGCCTTCGCCTCGGGGGTGGGGATCAGCGCGCGGGCCCGCTCGGCCTGCCGCTGCCCCGTCGAGGTCGGGTCGCGCTGCAGCTCCTCGTCGATCTCGGTCTCCGAGGCGGCTCCGTGCGCGGCGAGGGCCTGCAGCAGCCGCCAGCGCAGGTCGGTGTCGACGGTGAGCCCCTCGGGCACGTCGACGTCGAGCAGCCAGCCCTTCAGCCGGTCCAGGGTCGCCCGGTCCAGGACGCTGCCGGCCAGCGCGTTGACCGTGGTGAGCTGAGCGTCCGAGCCGGGCGGGGCGGTGTCCAGCCGGAACCGCAGCGCGTCGGTCAGCAGCGGCCAACCCCGGTCCGCCGCCCACTGCTCGTCGGCGTAGGAGGAGATCGCGGTCTGGGCCTGCAGCAGCAGTCGCTGCACGACGCCGATCTCGCTCTCCGCGCCGAAGCCACCGGCCACCAGCGCGGTGAGGTCGCGGGCCTTGAGCTCGGCCTCCCGGGTCATCTCCCAGGCCGCCGACCAGCACAGGGTCCGGGGCAACGGATCGGCGATGTCACCGATCCGGTCGACGAGGACCGCGAGGGAGTCCGGGTCGAGACGCAGCGCGCAGTAGGTGAGGTCGTCGTCGTTGACCAGGATGAGCTTGCCCCGCGGCACGCCGGCGAGCTCTCCGACCTCGGTGCGCTCGCCGCTGATGTCGACCTCGACGCGGTGCGTGCGGACGAGCTTCGAACCGGCTCGGTTCTCGCCGTCCGCACCGGCCTCGTCGTCGTAGATCCCGACCGCGACGCGGTGCGTGCGCATCTCACCGGCGCCCGGCCGGGCCCCACCCTGAACGACCTCGAACCGGGTGAACCGGCCCTCGTCGTCGACCTCGAAGGACGGCCGGAGCAGGTTCAGTCCGGTGGTCTTGAGCCACTGTGCGCCCCAGTCCGACAGATCGCGGCCCGAGGCCTCCTCGAGCGCGCCGATCAGGTCGGCGAACGTCGCGTTGCCCCACGCGTGCGCGGCGAAGTAGCTGCGCAGCCCGGCCAGGAACGGCTCGATGCCCACGTAGGCGACGAGCTGCTTGAGCACCGACGCGCCCTTGGCGTAGGTGATCCCGTCGAAGTTGACCTCGACGGCCTGAAGGTCCGGGATGTCGGCGGCGATGGGGTGGGTCGAGGGCAGCTGGTCCTGGCGGTACGCCCACGACTTCTCGACGTTGGCGAACGTCGTCCACGCCTCCGTGTACTCGGTTGCCTCGGCCTGGCAGTACACCGACGCCCAGGTCGCGAACGACTCGTTGAGCCACAGGTCGTCCCACCAGCGCATGGTGACCAGGTCGCCGAACCACATGTGCGCCATCTCGTGCAGCACGGTCTCGGCGCGCCGTTCGTACATGAACCGCGTGACCCGCGACCGGAAGACGTAGTCCTCCAGGAACGTCACCGCGCCCGCGTTCTCCATCGCACCGGCGTTGAACTCCGGCACGAACAGCTGGTCGTACTTGCCGAACGGGTACCGCACGCCGAAATTGCGGTGGTAGAAGTCGAAGCCCTGCTTGGTCTCGGTGAACAGCCGCTCGGCGTCCATGTGCTCGGCCAGCGAGGCACGGCAGTAGATGCCGAGCGGGATCCCGTCATGGGCGTCGCGCCACTCGCTGTACGGCCCGGCGATCAGCGCCACCAGGTAGGTGGACATGATCTCGGTGGTGGCGAAGTGGTGCCGGGCGGCGCCGCCGTCGCCCTCGTCGGTCTGCTCGATGACGGCGTTCGAGACGATCTTCCAGTCCGCCGGCGCGGTCACGTCCAGCTGGTAGCGCGCCTTGAGGTCGGGCTGGTCGAAGCAGGCGAACATGCGCTTGGCGTCGGCGGTCTCGAACTGGCTGTAGAGGTAGACGCCGCCGTCGACCGGATCGACGAAGCGGTGCAGGCCCTCACCGGTGTTCATGTACCGGCCGGTGGCGACGACCGTCAGCTCGTTCTCCGCGGCGAGGCCCGGTAGCGCGATGCCGTCCTCCTCGCGGTAGCCGGAGACGTCCAGCGCGGTGCCGTTGAGCGTCGCGGACTCGACCCCGGCGCCGACGAAGTCGATCCAGCTGTCGGCGCCGGGCTCCCGGCAGCTGAAGCGAACCGTCGTCGTCGTCGCGAAGGTGGCGTCACCGGGCTTGCCGCCGCCGTCGGTGAGGTCGAGGTCGATGGCGTAGTCGGCGACCTCGAGGAGCGCGGCACGCCGCTCGGCATCGGTACGGGTCAGGTTGGGCGGGGCCACGAATCTCCTCAGTACTCCTTGGCAGTGCGGCTCGGTGCTGTTCTGTGCCGGTTCACCAGCACGAAGGCAGCCGATCCAACCACGTGTGCGCGGCGGGTGCCGCGAATAATGTCGCCGGCCGGGACGCGCTGGGGGAACAGTGCGCCAGCCGGTGTTGTTGACCATCGTAGGAACGCTCACGACCCGCCGCACGACCATGATCGGAGTACCCGTGACCAGCACCGAGACGGCACGCGCCCGCGTCGGCCTGTGGTTCGACCCGCTGTGTCCCTGGGCCTGGCTGACCTCGCGCTGGATCCTCGAGGTCCGAGAGGTCCGCGATATCGAGCTGAACTTCCATGTCATGAGCCTTGCCGTGCTGAACGAGGGCCGTGACCTCCCGGAGAACTACCGGGCGCTGATGGAGAAGGCGTGGGGCCCGGTCCGGGTCTGCATCGCCGCCGCCCGTGAGCGTGGCCCGGAGGTCCTCGAGCCGCTGTACACGGCGCTGGGTACCCGCATCCACAACGAGGGCAACAAGGACTTCGACGTCGTCATCAAGGAGGCGCTGGCGGAACTCGACCTGCCCGCGTCGATGGCCGACGCCGCCACGAGCACCGAGTTCGACGAGGAGCTCAAGGCGAGCCACCACCGCGGCATGGACCCGGTCGGCCTCGAGGTCGGGACCCCGACCATCCACGTCGACGGTGTTGCCTTCTTCGGCCCCGTCATCTCCAAGGTCCCCACGGGGGAGCAGGCCGGGCGACTCTTCGACGGGGCGCGGCTGCTGGCCGAGTACCCGCACTTCTTCGAGCTGAAGCGGACCCGCACCGAGGATCCGATCTTCGACTGAGCCCGCCGCCACCCCGGCCCATCGGCGCAGCAAGGTGGCCTTGCTCCATCCGGTCGGAGCAAGGCCACCTGTGCTGTGTTCAGGGCCGTGGTGAGCGCAGGGTGTCAGTAGCGGGCGATGACGGCGTCGCGAAGGACGCCGGTCTCGAGTTCCATCTCCTTGACCCGGTGCTTCACGAGGTCACCGATGCTCACCATGCCGACCAGGGCCCCCTGGTCGACGACCGGCAGATGCCGGTAGCGGCCCCGGGTCATCTGAGCCATGGCCTGCGCAATGCTCTCCTCGGGACTGACCGTGGCCACGTGGTGGGTCATCACGTCGTCGATCTTCATGTCGAGCAGCTCGCTGCCGTACCTGCCCAGCCCACGCATGATGTCGCGCTCGGAGATGATCCCGCAGATCCTGCGGTCGGCGTCGCATGCCAGCAGGGCGCCGATCCGATGTCTGTTGAGCCGCGCGATCGCTTCCGCGACCGTTGTCCACGGAAGTGCGGTATGGACGTTTCGGCCCTTTATGTCGAGGATGTCCGCAATCTTCATTCGGTGTCTCCTCCGTTCCGCGACTGTGTATCAATGGTGCGCCCCACGAGTCCGGATGGCTGTCGCCGAATTCTCTGTCACTCTGTCGGCGTACGGGAGGAGCGGGTTGCCGCGTTGAGGGCACGAACGGCTCATCGAGCTGCGGGTTCTGCCGGGTGTGTGGCACCGCCGTCCTGGGCAGCGTCCGGCGGTCGGACGCCGGAGCGCCGGAGTGCGGACATGCGACACCGCCGTGACGCCGCGGCGTGTGAGGATGGCCCGATGGCTGTCTCCACGACCTCCACGACCGCGCAACCCGGACACTGGATCGGCGGCGAGGCCGTCGCCGGTGGCACCGACCGCATCGAGGTGATCAACCCCGCCACCGGTGAGGCCATCGCGGCGGTTCCGGCGGGCACCCCCGCCGACGTCGACCGGGCCGTCGCCGCGGCGAAGGCCGCGCTCCCCGCATGGTCGGCGATCGACATCAGCGAGCGGGCCGCGGTGGTCCAGCGGATCTCCGACGGCCTCTCCGAGCGCGGCGCGGACATCGCCGCCTCGATCACCGCGGAGATGGGCTCGCCCATCACGTTCGCGCGCAAGGTGCAGGCGACCATGCCGGTGGCTTCGTCGGCGGGCGTCGCGTCGCTGGCCGCCGACTTCCCGTGGATCTCCGAGATCGGCAACTCGCTGGTCGTACGCGAGCCGATCGGCGTCGTGGGCGCGATCACGCCCTGGAACTACCCGCTGCACCAGATCGTCGCCAAGGTCGCGCCCGCGCTGCTGGCCGGCAACACCATCGTGCTCAAGCCCACCGAGATCGCCCCGCTGACCGCGGCGATCCTCGCCGAGGTCGCCGCCGAGGCGGGCCTGCCGGCGGGCGCGTTCAACATCGTGCACGGCACCGGCCCGGTGGTCGGCGAGGCGATCGCCGCGCACCCGGATGTGGACATGGTGTCCTTCACCGGCTCCACCCGAGCCGGCAAGCGGGTCTCCGTGGTCGCCGCGGACACCGTCAAGCGGGTCGCGCTGGAGCTGGGCGGCAAGTCGGCGAACGTGGTGCTGGACGACGCCGACCTGACCAAGGCGGTCAAGATCGGCCTGGCCAACGCCTGGATCAACGGCGGCCAGACCTGCACCGCCTGGACCCGGATGCTGGTGCCGGCCGCGAAGCACGACGAGGCGCTGGAGCTGGCCGCGGCAGCCGCCGCGAAGTACACCGTCGGTGACCCGACCGACGAGGGAACCCGGATCGGCCCGATGTCGTCGGCCGCGCAGCAGCGGCGGGTGAACGCCTACATCGAACGCGGGGTGGCCGACGGTGCGACGGTGGCCTTCGGCGGCCCCGGCCCCGTCGACGGGCTCGACCGCGGCGCCTACGTCCGTCCGACGGTCTTCGGCAACGTCGTGCCCGACGCCGTCATCGCGCAGGAGGAGATCTTCGGCCCGGTGCTGTCGGTGATCCCGTACTCGACCGAGGACGAGGCCGTCGAGATCGCGAACTCGACGATCTACGGGCTGGCCGGTGCCGTGTTCGGCGAGCAGGACCACGCGATCGCGGTCGCCCGGCGGCTGCGCACCGGCCAGGTCGACGTCAATGGCGGTGCCTTCAACCCGATGGCCCCGTTCGGCGGCTACAAGCAGTCCGGCAACGGCCGCGAGCTCGGCCGCTTCGGCCTGGAGGAGTTCCTCGAAGTGAAGTCCATCCAGCGCTGACGTTCGTCCCCTGCAGGAAGCCACTGGCACGCCGGCCCCCGGCGGGACAGTGGCTTCCTGCTGTCGGGGGCGTTCACGATCGCAACCTGTGCCGTGGAACGGCCTCGGGGAGTACGCGCGCCTTGCGAGTGTGGGCGCCTGAGTCGCGGTGGCGCCCCCCTGACCGGTCGACGGTGCCGCCGCCCAGGATCGCCGGTCCGGGAGACGGCGTCGCGGCGCGACGGGAGCGCCCGGCGGCCCGGCCGGTGATCCGCCGATGCCCCGCGTCCCCCGGCGGGGCGCGAGGTGGGACGTGCGCTCTGTCGACCGGGTTCTGCCGCGCCATGTCGTGACCGCGACGGTGGCCGGTGCCGCTCTCGTTCTGGTGGCCGTGATGCTGGGCGGATACCTGCACGTGCGCACCGTGACCCCGCTCGCCGAGGTCGCCGACTGCGCCACCGCGCCGTCGGATCGCACTGCCGCCGCGTCGGCCGGGGGGCGTGCCGCCGGAATCGCCGCCCGGGCCGCCGGTGTCGCAGCGCGGGCCGGCGGGAGTGCCGGAGCGGGCGCCACCGCCGAGGCCTGCCTCGCCCGGGCGGTGCCGCCGCTCACCGTGGACGGCCGCTTCTTCGCGCTCTCCGACGGCACCCCGTTCTTCTGGCTCGCGGACACCGCCTGGAGCCTGTTCGCCGACCTCGACCGGGCGGAGGCGCTGCGCTACCTGGACACCCGGGCCGCCCAGGGATTCACGGTGATCCAAGCGGCGCTGATCTTCCCGCATGGCCGCGGCACGGGACCGAACCGCTACGGCGACCGGCCCTTCGAGGGGCACCTCGGCCGGCTCCCGGCCACACGCGGCGCCGACCCGGACGATGACGGACAGTACGACTACTGGGACCACGTCGACGTCGTGATCGCCGCGGCGGCCGAGCGCGGGCTGCGCGTCGCGCTGCTGCCGGTGTGGGCGGACGCGCTGGTCGGCAGCCTCGTGACGGAATCCAATGCCCGAGCCTACGGCGCCTTCCTCGGCGAGCGCTATGCGGACGATCCGGTCGTGTGGATCATGGGTGGCGACGCCCCGGCCGACGGCGTAGAGGACGTGTGGCGGGAACTGGCCGGGGGCATCCGCGACGGCGGCAGCGACGCCCTGATGAGCTACTTCCCCCGCGCAGGCCAGAGCTCGGCCGGCTGGTTCCCCACCGACGACTGGCTGGGCTTCCACGTGCTCCACGGCGGTCACTGCCTGCGCCACGAGCAACGCCGGGAGCTCATCGAGACCAGCCGCGCCGCCGAGCCGGCCAGGCCGTTCCTCGACGGCGAGCCGATCCACGCCGACCGTCCGTACTGCTGGGACGACCCGCCGCAGGGCCGGTCGACCGCGCTCGACACCCGCCGCGACGCCTACTGGGCGGTGATGGGTGGTGCTGCGGGGCACAGCTACGGCCACGACGCCGTCCGGCGGTTCCGGACCGATGGTGAGGGAAGCTGGACCGCCGCGCTCGACGACCCCTCGGCGGAGCAGATGCACCACCTGCGGGCGCTGGTGCGCTCCCGGCCGTACCAGCGTGCCGAACCCGACCGGCGCGTGCTGACCGGCGACGTGGGCAGCGGACCCGACCGGATCGCGGCGATCCTCGCCACCGACGGGTCCTTCCTGATGGCCTACACCGCGGCCGGCCGGGAGGTCGAGGTCGACCTGGACGCGCTGTCCGGTGCCATCGTGCGGCCGTTCTGGTTCGACCCGCGGACCGGCGAGGCGATCGAGCTGGAGGCGCTGCGCAGCAGCGGGCGGGCGGTGTTCCCACCGCCCGGGGACGCGAGCGGGCAGGACTGGGTGCTGGTCCTCGACGACGCCGCCGCCGGGTACGGGCCGCCGGGGGAGCCGGCGGACGAGCCGGTGCTCGGCGGCCCGGCCCGCGACGTCCCGTCCACCGCTGCGCCCACACGGACGCCGCCGGCCACCCGGGAACCGGCCCTGACCCCGACCTCGACTCCGGTCCCGTCGCCGGTCCCGGAGCCGGAGCCCGTTCCGGAACCGGCCCCGGAACCGGAACCCACGCCCGCCGCCGAACCCGTCTGGGGCCGCCTGGCCCAGTGTGAGTCCAGTGGCGACTGGTCCATCAACACGGGCAACGGCTACTACGGCGGCCTGCAGTTCGACGCCACCACCTGGCAGGGGTACGGCGGGACCGAATTCGCGCCCCGCGCCGACCAGGCGACGCGGGAGCAACAGATCGCGGTGGCCACCCGGGTGCGTGACGACCGGGGCGGCTACGGCTCGTGGCCGGCCTGCGCGCGCAAGCTCGGCCTGCCACGGTGAGGGTGTACCGTCCGCCGCCGCGGGTGCGTCACCATCACCCCAGGTGAGCGCCCATACGCACTGTGGCACCGAAGGGTGATCAGCACCGCCCCGGCCACTGGACCGGGGGACACCTGGCCGATCGATAGGATGGGCTCGCCGGTGCCCCGATTTCACCCTGCGATCCCTACGCTGGAGTTTCATGAGCCCGTCCGATTCCGACTCCCCCCGGATCGGGAACCGTTACCGGCTCGATGAGCGCATCGGCGCCGGCGCCATGGGCGCGGTGTGGCGTGGCACCGACGAGCTGCTGAACCGCACCGTCGCGATCAAGGAGCTGCTCGCGGCCGCCGTGTCGGCGCCCGGTGCAGCCGACGCCGCGGAGGAGTCGCGGCAGCGGATCCTGCGTGAAGGCCGGATCGGTGCGCGGCTCCAGCACGCCCACGTCATCAGCATGTTCGACGTGGTCGTCCACGACGAGCGGCCGTGGCTGGTCATGGAGTACCTGCCGTCGCGCTCATTGGCCGCGGTGCTCGGGGAGAAGGGGCCCATGGCCCCGCGGGAGGCCGCCGCGATCGGCCAGCAGGTCGCCGACGGGCTGGCCGCCGCGCATGCCGCCGGCGTGGTGCACCGCGACATCAAGCCGGGCAATGTGCTGATCGCCGAGGACGGCCGGGCCAAGATCACCGACTTCGGGGTGTCCCGCGCGGTCGACGACGTGCAGCTCACCCGGACCGGGATGATCGCGGGCACGCCCGCCTTCCTCGCCCCCGAGGTGGCCCGCGGCCAGGAGCCGACCTCGGCGTCCGATGTGTTCGCGCTGGGCGCGACGCTCTACGCGGCCGTGGAGGGCGAGCCGCCGTTCGGCCTCGACGACAACGCCTACGCCCTGCTGCACAAGGTGGCCACCGGCGCGGTGCGCCCGCCCACCGAAGCCGGTCCGCTGACCGCGCTGCTCATGCGACTGCTCAGCAACGACCCCGAGGAGCGCCCGACGGCCTCGCAGGCCCGCGATGCGCTCGCCGCCGTGGCGGCCGGGCGGTCCCCGGCGGTCGCCGCCCCGGAGGGCACCGGCGGTGCCACCGGTACCGCGGTGCTGCCGGTGGGCCCGGGTGGCCCGGCGGCCGGCACACCGGGCCCGCGCACGCTCTCCGAGGTCCAGCTCCCGGCCGCCGCGTTCTCCGGTCCGCCGCCGGCCGGTGGCGGCGGCGGACCCGCGCCTGCGACGGCGCCCCGTTCGTCTCGCAACCGCCGGGTGATCGTCCTGCTGGCGCTGCTCGCGCTGCTGGTGGTGAGCGCGGGCGTCGCCATCGGAGTGGCGCAGACGTCGCAGACTTCCACGGCGGCCGACCCGGCTCCGACCCCCGAGGTCCCGGCCCCGACCGCCGCGCCCACCACCTCGGCGACCCCACGGACCACCACCGCGGCCCCGACCACGGCGCCGACGACAACCGCCACCACCTCGGCCACCGCACCGGCCACCTCCAGCGACTCGGTGACGTTCGTGCGCAACTACTACGGCCTGCTGCCCGGCAACGTCGACGCCGCGTTCGCCCTGCTCAGCCCGGCTGCGCAGGCGCAGTCGGGCGGCATCGACGGGTTCCGGCGGTTCTACGGCGGGCTGAGCGCGGTCGCGGTGGAGGGGGCGCAAGCGGTCGGCGACAGCACCGTCCAGGCGACCATCGTGTTCCAGCGCCAGGACGGGACCACCACCCGGGAGCGGTACCGGTTCGTGGTCGGTCAGAACAGCAGCGGCTCGACGATCCTGCAGTCGTTCAGCCGCGCCTGAGCGCGGTTCAGGCCGTTTGCGAGTCGACCTCCAGCAGGTTCCCGCTCACCCAGCGGACCACCTCGCGGACGAAGGCGGACCGGTTGGCCGTGCCCCGCACCTCATGGCCCTCGTCGTCGAACAGCAGGAACCCCGGTGACACGCCACGTTCCTGCAGCGCCGCGACCACCCGCTCCGCCTCGCCGAGCGGCACGTTCGTGTCGTGCACGCCGTGCACCACGAGCAGCGGTGCGGCGACCCGGTCGATGTGGTGGATCGGGGAGAGCTCGCGCAGCAGCCCGCGGTCGCGCTCCGGGTCGCCGTACTTGGTCGTCGCCGCGGCGGCGATCCACGGCTCGGTGTCGGCGTAGAACGTCTCGAAGTCGGCGATCCCGCAGACGTCGACCCCGACCCGGAACAGCTCCGGGAACCAGGTCATTGCGGCCAGCGTGAGATATCCGCCATAGGACCGGCCGGACACGCCGATCCGGGCCGGATCGGCCAGCCCCGACCCGGTCAGGAACGTCACAGCGGCTCGGACGTCGGTGATCGCGGCGAACCGCCGCTCGTGGTCGTCGGCCTGGGAGAAGCTGCGGCCGAAACCGCCGGAACCGCGGACGTTCGGTGCGAACACCGCGACACCCTCGGCGACCAGGGCCTGGAACAGCGGCTGGAACGTCGGGCGTTCCTGGGCCTCCGGTCCGCCGTGCAACCAGATCAGCGTCGGGGCGGCCCCCAGGGCCGTTCGGGGACGGAACAGCCAGCCGCTGAGGGTCAGGCCGTCCTCGCCGGGGAACTCGTGCAGGGTCGGCCCGACGAGGGCATCGAGGGTGCCCCAGAGATGCTCGGGCGGCGCGGCGGGCAGCAGCACGTGAGCCTCGAGGGAGGGCCGGTCGGGCTCGAGGCCGATCCGTGCGAGCTGCCGGGGCACCGTCGGGCCTTCGCTGGCCAGCAGCAGGGTGCCGCGGCGGCCCAGCCGGACGACGACGCGCCGGCCGTCCCCGCTGATCGCGCAGATCTTGGCCGCGGGGCCGCTGGCCAGCACCGTCGACGTGCCGTCGCGCAGGTCGACCAGGAAGGCCTGGCCGTCACCGCCGTCGCCCCGGGGATAGACGGTCACGCCGAGCTGCCGCCCGCCGGGTGACCACGACCCGAGGGTCACCGCGGCCGCGCCGGGAGCGATCTCGCGGCGCCCGGTGCCGTCGGGGGAGACCAGCAGGACCCGGGTCCGTTCACCGCCACCGGGAGCGAGCTGGCAGGCCAGCCAGCTGCCGTCGGGCGACCAGCTCAGCGCCTGCACGTCACCCGGGGGGAGATCCGGGTCGTCGAGATCGGTCGGCAGCGGCCAGTCGGGTTCGACAATGGTCGTCGCGTCCTCCGGCCCGGCGGGCGGCAGCGCTCCGATCCAGGCCCGTGGCCTGCCGTCGCGGTCGGAGATCCAGGCCAGCATCGTCCCGTCGGGGGAGGGGGGGATCGGTGTAGGCGGCCGCGAACAGGACGTCCGCGGCCGGACCGTCGCCCGTGAGCTGCGCACGGCGTCGGTCGGTGAACGGTACGGCCACTGCGCCCGAGTCATGGGTCGCGTCCACTCAGCTTGATCTTTAACCTGCCGGTTATTGCCGGATGGTGGTGGTGAGCGCGGGTTTGGCGGTCTTTCCGACGTCGAAGCAGGGTGCGGGCTTGCGGTTGCGGGAGCCGGGTGGGCGTCCGGGGCCGGG
>NZ_JAHDTG010000084.1 GCF_018531475.1 Pseudonocardia mahuensis | reverse complement strand
CCGCAGCACCGGCCGCAGACGGGCGCGGTGCGGGCACCTCGCCTGCCGGTGGCACCTCGACCGGGCGGGGCGGGTCGTCCGCCCGCCCCGCGTCGGCAGCCGCCCCGCTGGAGGCCGCTGCGGGCTTCGACGTGGGTGATGGCTTCGGCGTGGCGGTCCCGTCACCGGGCCGCGCGTCCTTCGACGGCCGACCGGCCAGGGCCGCCGCTCCGCCACCCGTGTCACCCGCGCCGTCGTCGGCGGCCGCGGTGCCGTCGGCGGCCGGGGCAGCTGCGTTCTCCGCAACCGCCCCGGCGCCTTCGGCCGCCTTCGGCCTACCCGCGGGCCCGGCATCGGCGGTCCCGTTGCCGGCGGTCTTGCCGTTGCCGGGGACGGTCGCCCCCGGCAACGGCTGTTCACCGGTCACGACGGGACCACCGCTGCGGGCGCCGTCCGGATCCTGCGGGCTGCTCTTGTTCTCGCTCACGAGGTGGCGGTCTCCTCGGTGCTCGGCTCGCTGGTCAGCTCGGAGAGCCGGTCAGCTCAGGGTCGTCCGCATCGTCCTCGACATTGCGCGCGACCGCCAGCAGAGTGGCGCCATCGCCGAGGTTCATCAGCCGGACCCCCTTGGTCTGCCGACCGGCCTTGCGCACTTCGCGGGCCGATGTCCGGATCACCCCTCCGATCGAGGTGATCGCGTACAGCTCATCCTCGATCCCGACGATGAGCGCGCCGACCAGCGTGCCACGCCGACGGTCGTACTGGAGGGTCAGCACGCCCTTGCCGCCGCGGCCCTGCACCGGATAGTCCTCGATCGGCGTCCGCTTCGCGTACCCGCCGGCGGTGGCCACCAGCACGAACCTGTCGGGCTGGACCACGCCGATGGACAACAGCCGGTCACCGTCGTTGAACCGCATCCCGAGCACGCCCGAGGTCGCCCGGCCCATCGGCCGCAGCGCCTCGTCGGTCGCGGTGAACCGGATCGACTGCCCCTCGGCGGAGACCAGCAGCAGGTCGTCCTCGGGCCCGGCCAGCACCGCTCCGACGAGCTCGTCGTCCTCGCGCAGGTTGATACCGATGAGGCCACCGCTGCGATTGGAGTCGAAGTCGGTGAGCTTCGACTTCTTCACCAGCCCGGTCCGGGTGGCGAGCACCAGGTACGGCGCCGCGTTGTAGTCCTTGATCTGCATGACCTGGGCGATGTGCTCGTCCGGCTGGAGCGCGAGCAGGTTCGCCACGTGCTGGCCGCGGGCGCTGCGGTTGGCCTCCGGCAGTTCGTATGCCTTCAGCCGGTAGACCCGGCCCTTGTTCGTGAAGAACAGGATCCAGTCGTGCGTGGAGCAGACGAAGAAGTGGGCGACGATGTCGTCCTGCTTCAGCGCCGCACCCTGCACGCCCTTCCCGCCGCGCTTCTGCGCCCGGTACAGGTCGGTCTTCGTGCGCTTCGCGTAGCCGGTCTGCGTGATCGTGACGACCACGTCCTCGACGGCGATGAGGTCCTCGTTGGTGACGTCACCGTCGTCGGGGATCAGCCGGGTCCGGCGGTCGTCGCCGTGCTTCTCGACGATGTCCATGAGCTCGTCACGGACGATCTGCCGCTGCCGCTCCGGCCGGGCAAGGATGTCCTCGAGGTCGGCGATCTCGAGCTCGATCTGGGCGAGCTCGTCGATGATCTTCTGACGCTCCAGGGCGGCGAGGCGCCGCAGCTGCATGTCCAGGATCGCCTGGGCCTGCACCTCGTCCACGTCGAGCAGGTCGATCAGGCCGGCCCGCGCGGCGTCGACGGTCTCCGATGCGCGGATGAGCGCGATGACCTCGTCGAGCGCATCGAGGGCCTTTACCAGACCACGCAGGATGTGGGCCCGCTCCTCGGCCTTGCGCAGCCGGTAGCGGGTGCGCCGGACGATGACCTCGATCTGGTGGCGGATGTAGTTGCGCACCACCTGGTCGAGGCGCAGGGTGCGCGGCACGCCGTCGACGATCGCCAGCATGTTGACGCCGAAGCTGTACTGCAGCTGGGTGTGCTTGTACAGGTTGTTCAGCACGACCTTGGCCACCGCGTCGCGCTTGAGCGTGAACACGATGCGCATGCCGATGCGGTCGGACGACTCGTCGTTGATCTCGGAGATGCCGGCGAGCTTGCCGTCGCGGATCATCCCGGCGATCGACTCGATCAGGTTGTCCGGGTTGACCTGGTACGGCAGCTCGGTGACGACGAGGATGGTGCGCCCCTTGGCGTCCTCCTCGGCCTCCACCACCGCGCGCATCCGGACCGAGCCGCGGCCGGTGCGGTAGGCGGACTCGATCCCGTCGCGGCCGACGATCAGGCCTGCGGTCGGGAAGTCCGGGCCCTTGATCCGCTCCATGAGCGCGGCGAGCAGCTCCTCGTCCGACGCCTCGTGGTTCTCCAGCGCCCACACCACGCCCTCGCCGACCTCGCGCAGGTTGTGCGGCGGGATGTTCGTGGCCATGCCGACCGCGATGCCGGCGCTGCCGTTGATCAGCAGGTTCGGCACCCGCGACGGCAGGACCACCGGCTCCTGGGTCTTGCCGTCGTAGTTGTCGAGGAAGTCGACGGTGTCCTCGTCGATGTCCTGCAGCATCGCCATGGCGAGCGGCGACAGGCGGCACTCGGTGTAGCGCATGGCCGCCGCGGGGTCGTTGCCCCGGGAGCCGAAGTTGCCCTGGCCGTCGATCAGCGGGTAGCGCATCGACCACGGCTGGGCCAGGCGCACCAGCGCGTCATAGATCGAGGAGTCGCCGTGCGGGTGGTAGTTACCCATCACCTCGCCGACGACGCGGGCGCACTTGACGTACGCGCGCTCGGGGCGGAATCCGTTCTCGCCCATCGAGTACAGGACGCGCCGGTGCACCGGCTTGAGTCCGTCCTCGACCAGCGGCAGCGCCCGCCCCACGATCACGCTCATCGCGTAGTCGATGTAGGAGCGCTGCATCTCCTGCTGGATGTCGACCGGTTCGATCCGGTCGCCCTCCGGGGGCAGCAAGGTGTCGGTCACGTGGTCCTTCTTCTGGTTCGCATGCGGCTAGGAAGAGCTGGGCACGTTCGCCGGGGCGTCAGGGGCGAAGCCTCGGCCGGGCGAGCAGGGCTCAGACGTCCAGGAACCGCACATCCTTGGCGTTACGGGTGATGAAGGAGCGGCGCGACTCGACGTCCTCGCCCATCAGGACGGAGAACAGCTCGTCGGCGGTCGCGGCATCGTCGAGGGTCACCTGCAGGAGCACCCGGTGGGCCGGGTCCATCGTGGTCTCCCACAGCTCCTTGGCGTTCATCTCGCCGAGGCCCTTGTAGCGCTGCACGCCCTCTTCCTTCGGCAGCTTCTTGCCGGCGGCCCGGCCGGCCTCGATCAGGCCGTCGCGCTCGCGGTCGGAGTAGGCGAACTCCGGCTCCGCGCCCCGGCCGCCCCACTTGATCTTGTACAGCGGCGGCTGGGCGAGGAACACGTGGCCGTGCTCCACCAGCGGGCGCATGAACCGGAACAGCAGGGTCAGCAGCAGGGTCCGGATGTGCTGGCCGTCGACGTCGGCGTCGGCCATCAGCACGATCTTGTGGTACCGCAGCTTCGACAGGTCGAACTCGTCGTGGATGCCGGTGCCCAGCGCCGTGATGATCGCCTGGACCTCGGTGTTCTTGAGCACCCGGTCGATCCGGGCCTTCTCCACGTTGATGATCTTGCCGCGGATCGGCAGGATGGCCTGGAACATCGAGTCGCGGCCGGACTTCGCCGAACCACCCGCCGAGTCACCCTCGACGATGTAGACCTCGGACTTGCTGGGGTCGGTCGAGCGGCAGTCGGCCAGCTTGCCCGGCAGCCCGCCGATGTCGCCGGCGCTCTTGCGGCGCACCAGCTCCCGCGCCCTGCGGGCGGCCAGCCGGGCCTGCGCGGACTGCACCGCCTTGTTGACGATCGTCTTGGCCTCGGTGGGGTTGCGCTCGAACCAGTCGGCCAGCCACTCGTTGCTGACCCGCTGCACGAACGACTTCACCTCGGTGTTGCCGAGCTTGGTCTTGGTCTGGCCCTCGAACTGCGGCTCCTTGACCTTGACCGACACGATCGCGGCGAGACCCTCGCGGATGTCGTCACCGGACAGGGCCGGGTCCTTCTCCTTGAGCAGCTTCTTCTCCCGCGCGTACCGGTTGACCGTCGTGGTCAACGCCGCGCGGAAGCCCTCCTCATGGGTGCCGCCCTCGTGGGTGTTGATCGTGTTCGCGAACGTGTAGACGGACTCGGTGTAACCCGAGTTCCACTGCATCGCGACCTCGACCTGGTGGTTGTCGGCCGCACCGGAGAACGCGACCAACTTCTTGTGGATCGGGTCCTTGCTCCGGTTGAGGTGCGCGACGAAGTCCTCGAGACCACCCGGGTAGTGGAACGTGAACTCCTTGACCTTCGCGACGTAGCCCTCGGCGTCGGGTTCGGCGTCCTCGGCGCTGTCCCCGTTGCGCTCGTCGCGCAGCACGATGGTCAGCCCCTTGTTGAGGAACGCCATCTCCTGCAGGCGCCGCGAGATCGTCTCGAGGTTGTAGGTCGTCGTCTCGAAGATGTCCGGGTCGGCCCAGAACGTGATCGAGGTGCCGGTCCGTTTGGTGTCCTCGCCCTTGCGCAGCGGGCCGGGGCGCGAGTGGTCGTAGAGCTGACGCCACACCTTCTTGTCCCGGTGGATCTCGACGTCGAGCGCGCTGGACAGCGCGTTCACCACGGACACACCGACGCCGTGCAGGCCGCCGGACACCGCGTAGGACTTGCCGTCGAACTTGCCGCCCGCGTGCAGCACGGTGAGCACGACCTCGACGGCCGGGCGCTTCTCCACCGGGTGCATGTCGACCGGGATGCCGCGGCCGTCGTCGGTCACGCGGACCCCGCCGTCGTCCTGCAGCGTCACCTCGACGCGACTGGCGTATCCGGCCATCGCCTCGTCGACGGCGTTGTCCACAACCTCCCAGATCAGGTGGTGCAGACCCCGCTCACCGGTGGACCCGATGTACATGCCGGGGCGTTTGCGGACCGCCTCCAGACCTTCGAGCACAGTGATCGACGACGCGCTGTAGGCGTTCTTCTTCTCCGCAACCACGGGCTGTGAGTCTCCTCGCCACAAGAGCCGCTCCCCCGCGCGGCGCGCGGGAGGTACCGGCCGATCAACCGAGCGGCTCGGGGGTCGCTCGGAACATACTTTGATTCTACTGGTCCGCACCGACAGAACGACGTCTAGGACACCCCCAGGATCGTCACAGACCGCCGAACGTGGAGCCGGACGGGTCGCGACTGCCGAAGCGGGGTTGCGAACAGGCTGCCGCGCCGTCACGTCGCCCTGAGTGCGCCGCCTGCTCGTCGGAAAGCCCGGCGCAGGCGTTCACTCATAGTTCAACGACGCGACGGACCTGAGGATTCCTGGACCGCCGCACGGACGTCGCCGCTGGTGAGAGCCCTGATCACCCGTAGGTGTCGCGCGGTCCGCGGCCGCGCACGTGACGGGGTCCGTGCCGCCACGACGGCCCACTGGGACCGACCACACGGATCCGGCGAACCACGTCCGGGCCGACCGCCGCGGCCAACCGGGCCAGCAGCTGACGCTGCAGGGTGCGCAGCTGGGTCGCCCAGGCCGTCGACTCCGCCTGCAGGGTCAGCTCACCGTCGCGCAGCGAGACCGGCGTGCAGTGATCGGCGATGTCGGAGCCGACCAGCTGGGGCCAGCGGCCGAGGACGGTGGCGTCGGTCAGCCGCGGCGACCAGCCGCGGTCCATCGCCACCCGGGAGACCAGCCGGCCGAACGGTTGCGGATCGCGGTGGTCGGGCCCCGGCCCCGACCACCGCCGTCGCCGGCCCCGTCCGGGACGCTTGCGAACCCCGCTGCGTTCGGCCGCTCGCTGCGCGGAGGCCTCCCGAGCGGCCCGCAGCGCCTCCCGCGCCAGGTCCGACCCGCGACGAGTGGTCTGGCCGTCGTTGTCCCCAGGGTTGGGGACAAAGTGGTCCGATCCACGCGCGATCGGCGGTTCCCCGGCGTCTTTGGACGGTCGTTCCGCCCAGTCATCACCAGTGGAGCGCGAGTTATCCACAGTATCCACAACCTTGTCCCCAGGAGGGTCCCTCCGTACACACCTTCGCCCCCTGCTGTTCCGCCCCTCGTCAGGACGCGTTCGTCTCCGCATCATCTGCCGGCTCGGTCGCGGTTCGGGCGACGGACCCACCGCCCACCGCAAACCGGACCCCGGCCAGATCGGCCGGAACGTCCTCCGCGACCGCCGCCGTGATGATCACCTGCTCGGCCCGGGAGGCCACCGCGGCCAGGGCCCGCCGCCGGTGACTGTCGAGCTCGGCGAACACGTCGTCGAGGATCAGCACCGGCTCGACGTCGTCGGCCTGCAGCAACCGGTACGACGCTAGCCGCAGCGCCAGGGCCAGCGCCCAGGACTCACCGTGGCTCGCGTAGCCCTTCGCCGGGCCGTCGCCCAGACGCAGATCCAGGTCGTCGCGGTGCGGACCGACGAGGCAGACCCCGCGCTCCACCTCCTGACGGCGCACCCGGGCAAGCTGCTCGAGCAGCATCACCTCCAGCTCGCCGGCCGCGTGCGGCAACTCGCCCTCCGCGCTGGACCGGTAGACCAGGGTCACCGGATCCGACGTCGGCGCGACCTCCGCGAATGCCGCCTCGGCCAGCGGCGCCAGGCCCGCGACCAGGTCGAGACGCCCTGCCAGCAACTGGGCGCCGTGCCGGGCGAGATGGCCGTCCCAGACATCGAGCGTGCGCAGGTCGCCACCCGCGCGGGCGGTCTTGAGCAATGCCGAGCGCTGGCGCAGCACCCGGTCGTAGTCCGCGCGCACCGCGGCGAACCGCGGATAGCGGGCCACGAGCAGGTCGTCGAGGAAACGCCGGCGCTCACCGGGGTCGCCGCGGACCAGAGCCAGATCCTCCGGCGCGAACAGCACGCTGCGCAGGATTCCCAGCACGTCGCGCGGCCGCGCCACCGGCGCCCGGTTGACCCGCGCCCGGTTGGCCCGACCCGGGGTGACCTCCAGTTCGACGCCCAGCTCGCGGCCCTCATTGACCACCAGACCACGGATGATCGCCCGGTCCGCACCGCGGCGGATCAACGGAGCGTCGGTCGCCACCCGGTGCGATCCCAGCGTCGACAGGTAGCCGATCGCCTCGACCAGGTTCGTCTTGCCGACACCGTTCGACCCGACCAGCACCGTGACCCCCGGCCCCAGCTCGAGCTCGGCGCGTTCCCAGGAACGGAAGTCCGCGACCGCCAGGCGACGCAGGTACACGTCCCGGTCAGCCCTGGGTCGATCCGGTGCCCGAGCTCGGGCCGGCAACCGCACCCGGTGCACCCGACGGGCCGGCGTGCTTGACCGCGTGCCCGCCGAACTGCTGGCGCAGCGCGGCGACGGCCTTCATCGCCGGGGACTGGTCCTGGCGGGACTCGAAGCGGGCGAACAGCGCCGCGGCGATCACCGGCAGCGGCACGGCGTGTGTGATCGCCTCCTCGAGGGTCCACCGGCCCTCGCCGGAGTCGTCGACGTAGTCCTCGAGATTGGCCAGCGTCGGGTCGTCCTTGAGCGCGAGGACCAGCAGGTCGAGCAGCCAGGACCGCACCACGGTGCCCCGCGACCAGGCCTGCAGCACCGCCGGCACGTTCGTGACCAGCTCGGCGGCCGACAGCAACTCGAAGCCCTCGGCGTAGGCCTGCATCAACCCGTACTCGACGCCGTTGTGCACCATCTTCGCGAAATGCCCCGCGCCGACCGGCCCGGCGTGCGCGAAGCCCTCCTCGCGCGGGCCCTCCGGGCGCAGCGCGTCGAAGATGGGCATCGCGCGCTCGACGTGCTCCCACGAGCCGCCGGCCATCAGCCCGTAGCCGTTCTCCTTGCCCCAGATCCCGCCGGACACCCCGACGTCCAGGAAGCCGATCCCGTGCTCACCGAGCAGCGCGGCGTTCGGCCGGTCGTCGGTGTAGCGGGAGTTGCCACCGTCGATGACCAGGTCACCGGGCTCCAGCACCTCGGCGAGCGCACGGATCGTGCTTCGCGTGGGCTCCCCCGACGGGACCATCACCCACACCACACGCGGTGCGGTGAGAGCGGCGGCAAGCGCGGGCAGGGAATCGACGTCGGTGACCTCGGGTCGGGGGTCGTATCCGACGACGTCATGGCCGGCAGCGCGCAACCGATCGCGCATGTTGCCACCCATCCGACCCAGGCCGATCAGTCCGATCTGCACGACACGTTCCTCCGGAGCGCAGGTTCTCGCAGCACGTTGTTTCGTGGTGCTCGGCTCAGCCGGGCAGGCGCACCGGCATCAGCAGGTGCAGGTACCCCGAAGAAGGCACATCCGACGCAGCCGAGCCCGCTTCCTCGCCCTCGGGCTCCTCCGCCGGAGGGGGCAGCACCGGCCGGACCAGCGCGGGCCGGTTCGGCGTGGTGAACGTGAGCTGAGCCCGTTCGGTGTGCAGCGCGCCGAGCGAGTCGAGCAGGTATCCGGGGTTGAACGCGATGGTCAGCGGGGCGCCGTCGAGGATGCAGGGCAGCTCTTCCTCGGCGCTGCCGACGTCGTCGCCGCCGGCGGTCAGCCGCAGGCCGTCCTCGCCGAACTCCATCCGGATCTGAGCCACCCGGTCGGCGACGAGCGAGACCCGCTTGATCGCCTCGACCAGTGCCGCGACCTCGAGCTCCGCCGCGGTCGTGTGCTCGGTGGGGATGAGCTGACGGAACCGCGGGAACTCCGCGTCGAGCAGCCGGGTGGTCGCCCGCCGGCCACCCCCGGTCAGGCCGAGCATGCCGTCGCCCGCCGACAGGGCGAGTTCGACTGTGCCCGAGCCGGCCAGCGTCTTGGCCACCTCGGCGAGGGTGCGGGCCGGGATCAGCACCGCGGTCGACAGGCTCGGGTCCTCCGGTGTCCAGTCCAGCTCACGCACCGCGAGCCGGAACCGGTCGGTGGCAGCCAGCGTCAACCGCGAGCCCTCGATCTCGAGCCGGACGCCGGTCAGCATCGGCAGCGTGTCGTCACGACCGGCGGCCACCGCCACCTGGGCCACGGCCTCGGCGAGCTGATCGGCGGGGATCGATCCGGCACGCTGCGGCATCGCCGGCAGCTGTGGGTAGTCCTCGACCGGCATGGTCGGGAGGCTGAACCGGCTGTTCCCGCAGTTGATCGTGGCCCGGGCCCCGTCGACGACGAAGTCCACCGGCTTCGACGGCAACGCCCGCGTGATGTCGGCCAGCAGCCGTCCGGAGACCAGGACCCGGCCGGGTTCGCCGACGGTGGCGTCGAGCTCGACGCGGGCGGAGGTCTCGTAGTCGAAGCCGGAGACGGTCAGCCCTTCGATGTCGGCGCCGCCCGCCTGGATGAGCACACCGCCCAGGACGGGGACCGGCGGTCGCGCGGGCAGGCTGCGGGCCACCCACGCGGCCGCATCGGCCAGTACGTCGCGTTCGACCCGGAACTTCATGACGAAAGGGACCTTTCACCGGCGGTCACTGGTTGCGACCGGCATGGCGGGATGCAGAGGCGGTTCGCCCGGCTCACGAGCCCGGGTGGAGACCCCCGGCACGGACCAGGTCGGCTGCTTCACCGTAGAGCCTCGCGCGCCCAGGTGTCACGTCGCCCCGGAGGTTCCCCGCCCGTCCGGGCGCACCCCGAACGGGCGGTGCGCCCGACGGCCATCCACGGGGTTGTTTCTCTTGTAGTTCAAACCAGAGAGAACTCCAGCAGTAGTACTAAGTCCTGTGCGCAGTGTGGATAGCGCCCGTCGACGCAGGTCAGACGGTGTGGCTCCCTGTGGATGGGCTACGGGGACGGCCGGTGGGCGGATCCACCGGCCCGTGGATGGAGCCGTTTGCCCCCCTGTTGTCCCCGGTTTGTCCCCGGTTCGGAGAGGGGTTGTCCACGGCTCGGGCACGATCGGTCCACCGCCTGAAGGGCAACAATCCACAGAGTTGTCCCCAGATGTGGGTGAAGTGTGGTCGTGCGCGAACGCAGCGCGACCGGAATCCCGGGTCGCGGCGGGGACGAGGCGCGGTGCGGAACTCACAGAGTTCCCTCACGGCACACGAAGTTGAACGCAGCGTGACCGTCTCGGTTACGTCTGCGAGCCCTGGACGATCATGCCGAGCGGTGAACGTCACCTAGCGCAAGGCGAGCGGTCGGCGTGTCAGCGACACGCGGGCGGCTGCGGAAACACCGAAACGGGATCGACGGCCGTCGGAAGGGGACATCGGCGAGCCCCGTCCGCACCGTCAGCGGACGCGGAGAGTGATGTATGTCGGTGTCGACGGACCGGGCTCGCACGCCCGAGCCGCGACGTGATGGCGCCCAGTCGCGACGATTGCGCGGCGGGGCACCACACGAGCGGTGAAGGGCCCGCTCCCGGCGTCCGACGCGGGCGCCCACGGCGGCCGCCCGTTCGGGCCGGGACCCGGTCTCGCACCGGACCCGCGTCGCACCTGCCGGGGAAGGCCTGCTCCTCCCGCACACGCCCTGCGAGCAGCCGAGCCGACGCCGACCACGCGTTCGAACGGGACGGGGCCCACAGTCGGCCGGCGACCGGCGTCCGGCCAACGCAGGTTCGGGGTCGAGGGGCGGCGCGCGGTGCCGCTCGGTGCCGCTCAGTGCCGGGCGCGCTGCTTGATCCGCGCGGTGAGTTCCTGAACCTGCTCGAACGTCTTACGGCGCAGCGAGATCTCGTTGCGGATCTTCTTGTCCGCGTGCATGACCGTGGTGTGGTCGCGGCCGCCGAACGTCTGGCCGATGCGCGGGAGCGACAGGTCGGTCAGCTCCCGGCACAGGTACATCGCGATCTGGCGGGCCTGGGCGAGGGCCTTGGTCTTCCCCGGCCCGCACAGCTCGTCCATCGTGACGCCGAAGAAGTCGGCCGTCACCGCCATGATTGTCGGCGCGGTGATCTCCGAGGCTGCCGAGTCCGGGATGAGGTCGCGCAGCACGATCTCGGCGAGCTGGGTGTCGACCGGTTGCCGGTTCAGTGACGCGAACGCCGTCACGCGGATCAGCGCACCCTCGAGCTCACGGATGTTGCGCTCGATGCGCTCGGCGATGAACTCCAGGACGTCACCGGGGACGGCGAGCCGGTCCTGGGCCGCCTTCTTGCGCAGGATCGCGATCCGCGTCTCCAGCTCCGGCGGCTGGATGTCGGTGATGAGACCCCACTCGAAACGGGTCCGCATCCGGTCCTCCAGGGTCTCCAGCCGCTTGGGCGGCCGGTCGGAGGACACGACGATCTGCTTGTTCGCGTTGTGCAGGGTGTTGAAGGTGTGGAAGAACTCCTCCTGGGTGCCTTCCTTGCCCTCCAGGAACTGGATGTCGTCCACCAGCAGCACGTCGACGTCGCGGTAGCGGCGCTGGAACGCCACCTTGCGGTCGTCGCGCAGCGAGTTGATGAAGTCGTTGGTGAACTCCTCGGTCGACACGTAGCGCACCCGCATCCCGGGGAACAACCGCTGGGCGTAGTGCCCGACCGCGTGCAGCAGGTGGGTCTTGCCCAGCCCGGAGTCACCCCAGATGAACAGCGGGTTGTACGCGCGCGCCGGCGCCTCGGCCACCGCGACCGCGGCGGCGTGGCTGAACCGGTTGGAGGCGCCGATGACGAACGTGTCGAAGGTGTACTTCTCGTTGAGGCGGGTCTGCGAGCGTGGCGTGACCTGCTCGCCGGCCTGCGGCGCGGAGTACGTCGGCCACACGTCGCCACCAGGACGCCCGTTGTCGGACGCCAGGCCGTCGGGGCCCTGCTCCGGCACCGGGGTGGGGGCCGGTGGTGCGCCGTCCAGCATGGGCTCGACCGGCGCGGTGTGCGGGGCGCCGTCGGCGAGGCCGGGCTGCGGCAGCGCCGACCGCGCGTACGCGTCGACGCTCGAGGGTGGTGTGACGCGGGCCTGGGCGAGACGCTCCGGCGGATCGGGGACTTCGGTCCCACCCGACGCGGCGGAGGCGTCGACCACGACCGCGAGGTTCACCGCCACGCCGAGGTGACGGCCGAGGGCGTCACTGATCGGCCGACGCAGGATGCGCTCGATCGCGTCCTTGGCGAACTCGCTCGGCGCGGCGAGCAGCGCCGTGCCGTCGAGCAGCCCGAGCGGGCGGGTCAGCCGGAGGAACGCGCGCTGCTGCGCGGAGAGGGTGGGGGCTCCGGAGTCGGCGGAGGAGCCGGAGAGGTCGGCGATGACCCGGTTCCAGACTCGTCCCAGATCACCTGGTTGGTCGGCCACAGGCCAGCTCCCCCCCTCCGCATCTCGTTCGACTCGCTGTGAGGTCCGCCTGGCAGTGCCAAGGGGGTCTCCACGATCCCCAGACTTATCCACACATGTGTGCAAGACGGTACGCAGCGCCGCACGACGGGCGTCGTGCGGGCCCCGTCGTGGCGCGTGAGCGGGTGTGCGTCCGATCCCCCGGATCGATCTGTGAGCGGGCACGCTACAACCCGAGCTCTGCTGCCACAAGCCGCCCCCGGGTGCAAGCACCGACCGGGTTGACGGCGCGCCGGGGCGGTTTGACCCCCTCTGAAGGCGCTGCGTACCCTTGGACCAGCCGCGTCCGCCGACCGGCACGTTCCGCGTGCCCACGGCCTCGGCGCGAAGCACGACCAGCATTACCCTGTCAGACTTCAGCACAGCTACCGACGGCGCGGCGCCCCGCACCGCTGCCGTCGACCGGGAGAGCCGACCGTGAGCAAGGGCAAGCGCACTTTTCAGCCGAACAACCGCCGCCGGGCGCGTACGCACGGCTTCCGGCTGCGGATGCGCACCCGCGCCGGGCGCGCCATTCTCGCCACGCGCCGCCGCAAGGGGCGCGAGAAGCTCTCGGCCTGATCCGGCCGGCGTCGGAGTGTTGCCGGCCGGCGCCCGGCTGACCCGTCGGGACGACTTCGCCTCGACGATCCGCCGGGGTCGGCGCAGTGGCCGGTCACGGCTCGTCGTGCATCTTCACGTCACGGGCAGCGACGCGCCGCGCGCCGGTTTCGTCGTGAGCAAGGCCGTCGGCAACGCAGTGGTCCGTCACCGCGTCGCGCGACGGCTTCGCCATCTCGTGGCCCCGCGCCTGGCCGAGTTGCCCCCCGGGTCCCGGCTGGTCGTCCGAGCACTCCCGCCTGCCGCCGACGCGAACTCGGCCGAACTGGGCTCCGATCTCGACGCCGCGTTGCGCGCCGCGCTGCGCCGGCTCGACACCGCCGGGAGCCCGCGGTGAACGCACCCGAGCGGCGCCGCCCGTCGCCTGTCGGCCGGGTGCTCATCGGTCTCCTCCGGGGGTACCAGCGGTGGATCTCCCCCGCACTGCCCCCCAGCTGCCGCTTCTACCCGTCGTGTAGTGCGTACGCGGTGGAGTCGCTGCAGGTTCACGGTGTATTGCGCGGCACATGGCTGACCGTTCGTCGGCTTCTGCGCTGCGGGCCATGGCACCCTGGCGGTATCGATCCGGTCCCGCCGCGCCGGGATCTCCGAACCTGCTCGGCTGAGGACCACAAGGAGCAAGCCCCGTGCTGAACTTCATCTATTACCCGGTCTCGGCCATCATGTGGTTCTGGCACAAGGCCTTCGGGTTCCTGCTCGGTGAGGCGAGCGGCATCGCCTGGGCGCTCTCGGTCGTCTTCCTGGTCTTCAGCCTGCGGGCGCTGCTGTACAAGCCGTTCGTCAGCCAGGTGCGCTCCATGCGGAAGATGCAGGAGTTTGCGCCGGAGATCCAGAAGCTCAAGAAGAAGTACGGCAACGACCGGCAGAAGATGGCTGCCGAGATGCAGAAGCTGCAGAGCCAGCAGGGGGTCAACCCGCTGGGCGGCTGTCTGCCCGTGCTCGTGCAGGTCCCGGTGTTCATCGGTCTGTTCCACGTGCTCCGCGAGTTCCGCCCGGGCAAGACCGAGAACTACGTCTTCGGCGCCTCCGAGGTCGAGTCGTTCAACGAGGCCAGCCTGTTCGGCGCCAAGCTCGGCGCCTGGGTGACGCAGGGGGCCGACGAGTTGGCCCGGCTCGGCACGTCGATCCCCGCGATGCTGATCGTGATGATCCCGCTGATGATCGCCGCGGGCATCTTCACCCACATCACCGCGCGGCACTCGGTCGCCCGTCAGACCGAGGCGCAGGCTGCCAACCCGCAGGCCGCCATCATGAACAAGCTGATGCTCTACGTCTTCCCGATCGGCGTGGTCGTCGGCGCCCCGTTCCTCCCGCTGGCCGTGCTCATCTACTGGGTGGCGAACAACCTCTGGACCCTGGGTCAGCAGTACGTCGTCTACCGGCGCATCGACGTCGAGGAGGCGGCCAAGCGCGAGCAGGCGACTGCGATCCGGCAGTCCCGCGCCCCGCGGCCCGGGCAGAAGCCGAACCGGGACGCCGCCGCGAGCACGTCCGGGGACGACGCTGCGAGCGCCGAGGAATCGACCCCTGCCGCCGACGAGTCCACCGACAGCCGCCCGGCCAAGAAGCCCGGTGCGAAGCCGGTGTCGTCGAAGCCCAGCGGCACGAAGCCGAACGGCACGAAGCCGGCCGGCAAGGGCGGTGGCGGCAACAACGGTTCCGCCGCGTCGCGCAACGGCCGGTCGACCGGTGGTGGGTCTCGCCCGCCGGCCGCTCGCCGGGGGCGCAAGCGTCGCTGACCAGAGCCTGCGAGCGGTCGACGGGAGTCGACCGCTCACGGTGGGGTCTCGGAGCCGGCGTCATGCGGGTCACCGGAACCCGCCGGGATATTTCGAGAGGAGACACATCGTGCCCAAGACTGCGGAGGACGGGCCCGCGGAGGCCAGCGAGAGCAGAGCGGTCGCGACCTCGCTGGGAGAGCAGCTGATCCGCGAGGGTGACATCGCCGGCGACTACCTGGAGCGCCTCCTCGACGTCCTCGACTACGACGGCGACATCGATCTCGACGTCGAGGCCGGTCGCGCTGTGGTGAGCATCGACGGTGGCGAGGACCTCAGCAAGCTCGTCGGCGACCGGGGCAACGTGCTCGAGGCGCTGCAGGAGCTGACCCGGCTCGCGGTGCAGCAATCGTCGGGCAACCGAAGCCGCCTGATGCTGGACATCGCCGGTTGGCGCCAGGGCCGCCGGGACGAGCTCACCGAGCTGGGCCGCCGGACCGCGAGCGACGTGCTCGAAAGCGGTGAGTCGGTCCGGCTCCGGCCGATGACGCCTTTCGAGCGCAAGGTCGTGCACGACGCGGTGGCCGGAATCAAGGGTGTCTCGAGCGAGAGCGAGGGCGAGGAGCCGCGGCGACAGGTAGTCGTCTTCCGCAGTGGCTGAGCAGCCTGCGGCGGTGGGCCCGTCCGAGGAGGAGGGGCTCACCGCCGACGAACTGTTTCACGTGAAACACCCGCCGGCGATCGCCGCCGAGGTCTTCGGTGATCGGCTACCGGCGGCCCGCCGGTACGCGGAGCACCTCGCCACATCCGGTGTCGTCCGCGGCCTCATCGGCCCGCGCGAAGCCGGCCGGGTCTGGGACCGGCACATCCTCAACTGCGCGGTGGCCGCGGAATTGATCCCGCACGGCGCTCGTCTGGTGGATGTCGGTTCGGGAGCAGGGCTCCCCGGGATACCGTTGGCGCTGGCCCGCCCTGATCTCCACGTCGTTCTGATCGAGCCGCTCGCGAGGCGGGTCGACTGGCTCGACGAGGTCATCGAGGACCTGGGCATCCCGGTCGTCGTGGAGCGGGGCCGGGCGGAAGAGGCTGCGGTGCGACGCCGCTGGGAGGGGGCCGACGTGGTGACCGCACGGGCCGTCGCCCCCCTCGCCCGGCTGGCGGGGTGGGCTCTCCCGCTGTTGCGCCCGGGTGGCACGCTGTTGGCCGTCAAGGGCGCATCGGCGGCCGAGGAGGTCGTCCGAGACGTCGCGGCGGTCCGGAAGTCAGGTGGCGGAGAGCCGCGGGTGGTGCGTTGCGGCGCTGGTGTCGTCGATCCACCGAGCACGGTGGTGCTCGTGGAGCGGGTGGCGAACCGGCGCGGCGGCGGTCCTGAACGGCCCCGGCGGAGGAGGGAACAGCGCTCGTGACCGCGCACTCGCACGACGTGGCACATCAGGCCGGCCCCATCCACTCCCCTGTTCCACGTGAAACAGGGGAATCGCCCACGCACCTCGGCTGGACCCCGATCGCCGAGGAGGCGGAGCGCGCGGCGCGCGTCCTGCACCCCGACCGGCACGGCATGCCGCGTCCGGCCTTCCGGCGGGTCATGACGATCGCCAACCAGAAGGGCGGCGTCGGCAAGACCACGAGCACGGTCAACATCGCGGCGGCGTTGGCCATGCACGGAATCCGGGTGCTGGTCCTCGACCTCGATCCGCAGGGCAACGCCAGCACGGCCTTGGGCGTCGAGCACCGCGCCGGCACCCCGTCCATCTACGAGGCACTGCTCGGTGAGATCAGCCTGCTCGAGGCCGCCGCCCCCAGCACGGCCTCACCGAACCTGCTGTGCGTGCCGGCCACCATCGATCTGGCCGGCGCCGAGATCGAGCTGGTCAGCATGGTGGCCCGGGAGGCCCGGCTGAAGCAGGCCCTCGATCCTGCCGTGCTCGACCAGCTCGACGTCGACTACGTCCTGATCGACTGTCCACCCTCGCTCGGGCTGCTGACGGTCAACGCGCTCGTGGCGGCCGCCGAAGTCCTGATCCCGATTCAGTGCGAGTACTACGCACTGGAGGGGCTCGGCCAGCTGCTCACCAACATCGACCTCGTGCGGTCGCACCTCAACACCGCACTCCACGTCTCCACGATCCTGCTCACGATGTACGACGGCCGGACCAAGCTGGCCGACCAGGTCACGTCGGAGGTGCGCCAGCACTTCGGCGGCACGGTCCTGCGGACCGTCATCCCGCGCAGCGTGAAGGTGTCCGAGGCGCCGGGCTACGGTCAGACCGTCCTCGCTTACGATCCGGGCTCGCGCGGCTCGATGAGCTACGTGGATGCGGCGCGGGAGATCGCGAACTACGGCGCGCGTATGGGCGGCTCCGAGACGAACGGACGGTGACGGCCATGGCCGAGCGCAAGGGCGGGCTTGGTCGTGGCCTCGCAGCACTGATCCCCACCGGTCCTCTCGCCCCGGCGCCGGCTCCGGCTGGAACGTTCGATGGTCGGCCCCCCACCCCATCGGCCGACCTCCCCGCGTCGTGGAGTCGCCCGCGACCTGACGCCCCCACCGATGACTCGGCCCCGCCGCTGGAGAGCACCGGGGAACCCGTCGCCGGTGCGGTGTACCGCGAACTCGACGTCAACGCCATCGAGCCCAACCCACAGCAGCCGCGCACCGCGTTCGACGACGACTCACTCGCCGAGCTCGAGCACTCGATCCGCGAGTTCGGGCTCCTGCAGCCGATCGTCGTGCGTACGGCCGGGCCCGGGCGCTACCAGTTGGTCATGGGTGAGCGCCGTTGGCGGGCCGCCCAACGGGCCGGTCTGGAGCGCCTTCCCGCGATCGTCCGGCAGACCGGCAACGACGCGATGCTGCGCGACGCGCTGCTGGAGAACATCCACCGCGTCCAGCTCAACCCGCTCGAGGAAGCCGCCGCCTACGAGCAGTTGCTCGCCGAGTTCGGCGTGACGCAGACCGAGCTCGCCGACCGGATCGGTCGTAGTCGACCGGTGGTCACCAACATGATCCGGCTGCTGAAGCTGCCGGTGTCGGTGCAGCGCCGGGTCGCCGCCGGCGTGCTCAGCGCCGGCCACGCCCGCGCGCTGCTCGGCCTGGCTGACCCGAGTCAGCAGGAGGAGCTGGCCGCCAAGATCGTGGCCGAGGGGATGTCGGTGCGGGCGACCGAGGAGGCCGTCGTGTTGGCGCGGCGAGAGTCACCGGCGCCGGCGCGACCGACCCGGCGCAAGCCGATCCAGGCGCCCGGGCTCCAGGATCTGGCTGAGCGCCTCTCCGACACGTTCGACACCCGGGTGAAGGTCGAGCTCGGGCAGCGCAAGGGTCGGATCGTCGTCGAGTTCGGGTCGGTCGAGGACCTGGAGCGCATCGCGGGGATGATGACCCCGCCGCGCGAAGGCTGACGCCCCGACCGTCGGCGCGCACCGGTCCACTCACCCGCGCACCTCGCCCAGGCGAGGTCTACGGGTTCGTCTGCCGCAACTCGAGGTCCCGGGCTGGTCGTCGAGGGCTGGGCCGGTGCCCGCAGCATCGCCTCCTGGTCGTGACTTCGTGCACCGTGCCACCCAGCCCGGGCACACCCTCGTCAAGGTCGCCGCCGCAACCGGGCTCGCGTCGCTGTACGCGCTCGACGCGAACCCGCCCATGTTCCGTGCGAGCCGCGCGCAGCGGAGAGCCGACCCGCGACGTCGACCTCCGGAGGGGGCGAACGAAGCGGCCGCCCCAGGCCGGACGCGCAGGAATGGACCGGTGAGCAGAGCCGAGACCCGGTCCCCTGGCCGGCGCATCCCGTACCCGGCCGCACGGATCACCCTGCGCGACCCGAAACGTGCATCCGGGTGGCTCTCGCATCGACAGCGGCGCGGTTGTGCCGCATGCCTGGTTCGCCACGTCCGAGGCCCGCGCCGAGATCGAATCGGGCGGACCGGACCGTGTCCGCGAGCTCATGCACCGAGTCCGCGCCGACTCTCGCCCTGCCACCCGCGACGTGATCGGTTCTTTCAGCGCCTACCGCATGCGGTCCATCACGGGCCCCGGACGCCCGGGCAGGGGCCGATCGCGTGGCCGTCGCGATCGTGCAACTCCGTGGCGAGCGTCGTGCTCATCTACGTCGGGATGCGCTACCGCTCCATCGGCTCCGAGCGTCCTTGTCCTCGATGACGTGCGGGGCCGGCTGGGGCAGCGGGGTTGCTCGACTCCACCGCAACGAAGCGGCGTGGTGTCCACGGTCGGCCTCGTCCCCGTGGGCGGCGAGTGCCGTGTTTCACATGAAACGGGATTTTCCCGCCCACTCGGCCGACGCTCCGGATCCGGCACGGTGGCTCCAGCCGCTGGGTGAGATCTCGGTTCGAGTGGGTCGGATCTCTCGACGCCTACCTGGATCGGACGCGGGCGTGGCCCTCCGGCCGACCTGTTCGGTTCAGCTCGGGCGGTACTGGTCGTCCCGGGCGCGTTCGGCGTCATTGGTTCCCGTGGGTGAGCGGCGGCCAGGCGACGTGGGCTGCCCTGGAGGCGCGGGCGCGTCGCGCGTCGGCCGGCGATCAGTTCCCGGCGGGCACGGGGTCACGGCGATCGCGGCGGTGGGTGCAGTCGTGTTTCACGTGAAACAGGACTGCTCACCCACCGGTCGGCACACGATGCTGACTCCGATGGCGATGCCGGCGACCTGTGGCCGGAGTCGGTGCGATCGGAGATACGGGGTGGGGCCGGGCCGCGATGACCGCGGCGTGAGCTGTGGCTTGACGGCGGGCCGGACGGAACGGGGCGATCGCTTAGACCCAACGTCGAGGTATGGGGACCAGGCGAGCTGTGCTGCGCGGCCGTGTTCGGCTGTGGCCGGGCTCGCGGTGGCCGCGCTCCCCCGGCCGTCGATCCACCCCCACCATCCCAGAACAGCCGCCGGGCGGCTGCTGGCCGGGCCAGCGCGCGCTCCTCGGCGCGGTCCGCCGGTTCACCTGCTCACCCCCGAGGCTGAGCACCTGCCGCCGGGCACGAACCGGCCCACCTTCGCGAGCGTGTCGGCCCGTCGCCGCACACCCGGCCGCCCCCCTCACGCCCGACGCGCTCGCGTACCCCACCGACTGGAGGGGAACGAGCCGAGCCTCGATCCGGCGCAGGACGAGGCGCTCCCGGGCCCTACAACCGCGCTCCTTCTACCTCGGAATCCGGTGCCGTCGGCGAGGACCGCACGAGCTTCCCGCGCTGCGGACCGCGGTCGGTCCGGCCGGTCGGTCGGAGGTGGTTCTCGGCTTCACGGGGAGCCGAGAGGTCGTCGGAGATGCGATGGCGTGTGGCGGGCCAGGGGCCTTGGCGGCGCAGATCAGCCGTAGGCGCGCTGGTGCGGTAGCGGCTCGGCGCGGCGTCGTGATCAGCTCCCCGCGCGGCGCCGCCGCGTGGCGGCCACGGACCGGCGAAGAGCTTCGGTGCGCCGTGCCGGGCGTGGGACCGCTGGGGCCGCCGACCGATACGAGTGGCGCGCTCGGCTCGCATCGGTTCGATCTCGCTCCCATCGCCGACAGCCGGCTCGGGTCGATGTCCGGTGAGCGCCGGTGCGGCGAGGCGGGATCAGTCTTCCGCTCGACGGCGCCTGTCCCCGCCGAAGCCGTCGGCGTCGCCGGGCGTCGGCGTCGGCATGGCGGGCGTGTCGCGGCGAACACGCGAGGTTTACGACCCCGGGAGTACGCGGCCAGGGGCAGGTCCGCCGGCGAGTGCGGCTACGTGTGGTGCGTCGGGCGCTGGTACGAGCGGCGGCGGCTCCGTACCGGAGTTCCGCCCGGGTACTCCAAGGCGCACCGCGGTGACGATCCGCAGCCGCGTCGCGGAACGCCGCCGGAGTGAGAACGCCGAGAGCCGACGTCGTACCGGCACGGGTACGCGACCGTCCCGGCGGTCTCGCGTGACTGTCCGCCGGGAGCGGCCGGCCGGTCGGACCGGACGGTCGAGGTCTTGACGCATCCCCGCCGCGTGGAGTGTGCGGCGCTGCGGCGCACCAGCGCGCCGCTTCGTCGCGAACACCAGCGCTGCCCACCGGGTCGGGGAGGGGCTCGTGAGGTGTTCAGCGCAGGAGCCGCGGGCTCAGGAGAGGAGATCGGCGAGCGCACGTTTCACGTGAAACGCGCGCTCGACCGCGAGGTCGCTCGTTCCGGTGCACACCGCAAACCCTGGTGAGCCTGTCCCCCTGGGCGAGGCGGATACGTGTGCTGCACTCCGGCGACACCGCCGTATCCGACCGGCGCCGCGATCGCACGGCCGAGATGTTTCACGTGAAACTCTCACAGCGACCGACGAGGGAGCTCACCGATGAGCCCGACGGTGGCGGCGGGTGGTGAGCCGGCGCCTTCCGGAGTTCAGGGTCGCGGGCTGCTCCTCGTGCGGGAACACCATCGCCCGCACCGACGGTCGACCACTCATGGCGAGCGTGGACAGTCCCACGGCTCTGCTGTCGGTTCTCAGTGAGCTTGAGCAGCGCGGAGGTCATCGCCCAGCGGATTGCCCGACTTCAGCGAGACGAAGCGGGCCACGGTGTCTCACTGAAGTCGAGCAATTCTGTGCGGAGGGATCCAGCGTGGGTGGGATGTCCCAGCTAGCCCCTTCATCGGGCGAGGCAGCGGGCAAGGGCATTGCGGTGCGGTCCGACGCGGCCGATACGCGCAAGACGCGCCGCGATGGCGATGATGTCGGCATGGACCAGCGCATCAGCCTCATCACCCTCGGCGTCGCCGACCTCGCCCGCGCCCGCGCGTTCTACGAGGCGCTCGGTTGGGGCGGCGCCCAGCAGCCTGACGACGAGGTCTGCTTCTTCCAGGCCGGCGGGATGGCGTTCGGACTGTGGACCGCGCTCGGCGGCCACGGCGCACCGGGCATCGAGCTCGCCCACAACGTCCGCTCGCCCGAGGAGGTCGGCGCGGTGCTTGCGGAGGCGCAGCGCGCCGGCGGGACGATCGTGCGTCCAGCGGCGCTCGCCGAGTGGGGAGGCACGTCCGGCGCGTTCGCCGATCCCGAAGGCTACGTGTGGGAGGTCGCCCACAACCCCCGGTGGACGCTGAACGAGGACGGGACCGTCCGCATCTAGCCGAGGGCGTCTCGCTCCCTGGGAGACGCTTACGGCGGGTGCTGCTACGGCGTGCGGGCACGTGCTGGAGAGATGGCCCTGGGTGAAGGCTGGCCCCGTCAGTTGCGCCGCGCTCGGGCAAGCCAGGCGGGCAGGTCAACCAGGGCGCCGGCCGGACGGCCGAGTGCGGCGGCGTGGGTGCCGCCGACGATGACACCTCGATACCGGCTTGGTCGCAGGTCCTCCAGGGCCCATCCGTCGCCGAACGCCTCCCGGATCACCGTGTTGCTGACCTGGGGTCTGAACTCCGGCCCAGTGTCGGACAGCGCGAGTACGTGGACTAGCGCGTCCGGGTGACAGGCGCGGTGCAGACTGCGCACGTACCGGCCGCGGTCTGCAGGGTCGAAGATGTGAAACAGCGCGCTGTCGACGACCGTGTCGTAGGTCGGGTCATTGCCCAGTTGTAGCGCGTCGGCGACCTCGAAGCGGGCTGCGACGTTGCGCTCGGCGGCGTTGGCGCGAGCCTGTCCGATCGCGTGTTCCGAGGAGTCGATGCCGCAGACGTCGTAGCCGAGCCGAGTGAGGTGGATGGTGTGCTCGCCGATGCCGCAACCAGGATCGAGCACCCTTCCGCGGATCCAGCCGCTACGTTCCAGGGCGACGATCGCCGGCTGCGGTTCGCCGATCACCCATGGTGCGGTGCGGGATGTGTACGCCTCGTCGAAGACGACACGTGACGGGGTCGTCTCCCGGGGGCCGGTGCGTCCGCGACTCGTTCCTGCGCCTCGGCGAGGTGCACGTTTCGAGGCTCTCCGTCGGGCTTGGCGGGATCGATGTGCCAGCTGATGATCCGGCGTGGATGGATACGGATGATCTCGTCACTGAACCACCCAGGATTCACGGGCGGGTCGTCGACAGGGAGGGTTTCCGCGCGCCCCCGGACCTCCACGCCGCGGCCCATCCCCGCCTTGATCGCTGCGGGCTCGTCCGGTGTCATGTCGTCGACGACGAAGCCCACTCGTGGGTTGGCCAACACGTTGCGGTATCTCTGGGTAGAGGTCAGCTGCGGGCCTGCGATGTCGATCGTGTCGTCGGGGTTCAAGCCGACCGTAGAGGCTCAAGCGCAGTGCAGGTCAAGCGCAAACGTCCTGGTGTTGCGCACTGTTCCGCCCACGGGACAGCACTCGGCCCAGCCGGCCCGAGGAACGGATCGACCCCGCTGGCCCGACGGACCCGATCGAGGCCGATCGCCGGGCCGCCCGCGGGGTGCCAACGCCCTGGTCGACCTAAGTTCCGACTGGGCCGTGGTACACGCCGGCCACCGGACACCTCGGCGGTCCGGCCCGGGCCGAGAATTGGGATCGAACCCCTCGCGCCACGCGTCGGCATCCCAGCCGGCCTCGCGGTCGGGATCGGCGCGCACGACGTCCCGAGCGGCGCTACCGAGTTCGGTGGCAGCGCAGGATTCGTCGGATGGGCCGCGGGCGCCGGGTACCGGCCTCGACCGCGAGCGCCCGGCGTGGACGGTGCTCGAGCCTGTGCTCCCCCGGGCCGCCTCATCGGGGCGGATTCGCCGGGAACCCGTCCCCGCCGGAGGCGCCAGCGGTGGCCGCACCGCCGCTCTCGAACAGCTCCCCTGTCCACGTCGGGGCGCGGGCCGGCGGTGGTGATCTCGGACTTCCTCGGCTGCCCACTATGCCGTTGCGACACCGCGTGCAAAGAGCGCCGGTCAATCAACCAGGTGCCGATTCGCTCCCCGGGGCGGAGATCGGCGATGTTGGACATCCTGCGGCGTGTTTCACGTGAAACACGCCGGCGACGAAGCACACTTCGGAACCCGCTGGATCTCGACAACACCACCGGGGCCGCACTGGCCGCGCTCGGCGCCTCGCTACTGCAACACGGTCAGCCGCGCTCGACCGCCCGCTCCACGAGGGATGCGTAGAGCTCCCCCAGATCCCTCCCCGCAGCGGCGACCGCGGTCGGTAGGAGCGAGGTGTCGGTCAGGCCGGGCGAGACGTTGACCTCGAGGATCTGTACCCGGCCCTCGTCGTCCACCACCGCGTCCATTCGCGACAGGTCGCGCAGCCCGAGTAGCCGGTGTGCGGCCAGGGCGGTCTCCTGCAGCCGGGCGAGCTGGTCGGGGTCGAGGCGGGCCGGGCAGTGGAAGGTGGTCGCCCCGGGCGTGTATCGGGCCGTGTAGTCGTAGACGCCACCCTTCACGTCGACCTCCACAGGCGGCAGTGCGTGCGGCTCGGCGCCGTCGTGGACGACCGAGACGGCGATCTCGGTACCCGCCACGAAGCGCTCGGCGAGCACCGTGTCGGCGTAGGCCAGGCAGCTGACCATGGCTGCGGGCAGATCCTCCGCCGTTGCCACCACCTGCGCGCCGAGCGCGGACCCACCCTGGTCGGGCTTCAGCATGAGCGGGAGGCCGAGCCGCTCGACCATCGCGTCGAGCACCCTCCGTGCCCCGAGTTCACGGAACGTCGCGTGTGGCAGCGCGACCCAGTCGGGCGTGTCCAGCCCGGCACGGGCGAGCTCTGCCTTGGCGGTCGGCTTGTCCCAGGCCCGCCGGCATGCGGGCGCTGCCGTTCCCACGAACGGCACCCCCAGCAACTCGAGGACGGCCTGGATCGCGCCGTTCTCCCCCTCACCGCCGTGCAGCGCGATCGCGACGGCATCCGGTGGATCGGCGCGCACGCGCTCGATCAGGGCGGCGTCGGCGTCCCACTCGCGGACCGTGACACCCACCGCGCGCAGCGCACCCGCGAGCCGGCGGCCCGACCGAAGGGAGACCTCGCGTTCATGGGACAGCCCACCGGCCAGTACCGCTACGGTTCGTTCGCTCACCGGGGCATTCTGCGTCATGCTCCGGTGCCGGGTCAGGCGGTGTCGGGCGACGGGGTCTGCGGGCCCCGTCCGGCCGCGGGTGGCGGCGGCGCCAACCGGGCCGGCGAGCCGAACGTACGCATCACGTCGAGCTCCGCCTCGAGCACCGTGGCCAGCCGCCGAACGCCCTCGGTGATGCGTTCGGGCGTCGGGTAGCAGTAGGACAGCCGCAACTGCCGGCTGCCGAGCCCGTCAGCGTAGAAACCCGTGCCCGAGGCGTAGGCGACGCGCGCGGTGACCGCACGGGGGAGCATCGCCTTGGTGTCCACACCCTCGGGGACGGTGAGCCAGACGTAGAAGCCGCCGTCCGGGATGTTCCAGCTGCAGCCCTCGGGGAGGTGGGTCTCCAGGGCCGAGAGCAGGGCGTCCCGGCGGTCGCGGTAGACCTCGGTGAACGTCTTGATCTGGCTGCGCCAGTCGTGGCCCTCCAGGTACCGCGACACCAGCATCTGGTTGAAGCTCGGGGGGCACAGCGTGGCCGACTCGGCGGCCAGCACGAGACGATCGCGCACCGCGGGCGGCACCAGCGCCCAACCCACTCGCAGCCCCGAGGCGAATGTCTTGGAGAACGAACCGAGGTAGACGACCCCTGGGTCCATCGACCGCAGCGCCGGGTAGATGCGACCGGAGAAGCCGAGCAGGCCGTAGGGGTTGTCCTCGATGACCGCCACCCCGTACTCGGCGCAGATCTCCAGCACCTCGGACCGCCGTTCGACGGCGAGCGTCACGCCGGCGGGGTTGTGGAAGTTCGGGATCGTGTAGAGGAACTTCGGGGTGATCCCCTCCGCGCCGAGCGTGCGCAGCGCATCGCGCAGCGCCTCCGGGATCAGACCGTGGGCGTCCATCGCGACGTGCACAACGCGGGCCTGGTACGCGGCGAAGCTGCCCAGCGCGCCGACGTAGGACGGGCCCTCGGCCAGAACGACGTCACCCGGATCGCAGTAGATCCGGGTGACGAGGTCGAGCGCCATCTGGGAGCCCACCGTGACGACCACATCGTTCGGGTCGGCGTTGATGCCCTCCAGGCGCATGACCTCGCAGATCTGCTCGCGCAGCGCCGGCACCCCCTGGGCGGAGCCGTACTGCAGCGCGACCTGGCCGTCCCGCGCGACGAGGTCGGCCACCTCGATCGACAGCGCGTCGAGCGGGAGTGCGGCGAGGTTGGGCATGCCGCCGGCCAGCGAGACGACCTCGGGCCGGCTCGCGACGGCGAACAGGGCCCGGATCTCTGACGCGGTCATCCCGGCCGTGCGCACCGCGAACCGCTCGGTCGGGGGCACCGCCGGGTGCGCTCCCCCGCCCGGGACGGGCAGCCGAGGTTCGGGATCTGCAGCGCTCGGGACTGGCACGGACGGACCCTCCCCGGGCTCGCGACGATGGGACGGATGACAATCGGTGCGAATGAGTGTAACCAGGTCGAGGGACGCTCCTGCCCTTCGGCGAAGCTGAGACGCCGGTCGCAGCAGATAGGGTGTCGAGACGGTCCTGTATCGATCTAAGCTCGGGTGTCGGCGCAACAGGCGGCGGCGTGCGACACCACACTCGGCCGCCGGAGGTTCGCCTTGTCCTGGCACGTGGCGAGCATCACTCTGGACAATCTGGACGAACTGCCCAAGCGCTGTCGCGGTTGCGTGTTCTGGGAGCTGTCCGATCACCTCGGCAAGCAGGCGGCCGAGTTCGCGTCGACCGACCTCGAGAAGGAAGCCTGGGTCTCCGGCGTGCTGCTGGAGTGGGGCTCCTGCGGCAAGATCGTCCATCTGCGCGGGGTGCCGGCCGGCTACGTGATGTATGCGCCGCCGTCGGCGGTGCCGCGGGCGGCGGAGATGCCGACCGGCCCGGTGAGTGCCGACGCCGTCCTGCTCACGACGATGCAGGTGTTGCCCGAGTTCGCCGGCGAGGGTCTGGGCCGGATGCTCGCCCAGGCTGTCGTGAAAGATCTCACCCGGCGCGGGGTGAAGGCGATCGAGGTCTTCGGCGACGCCCGGCCGGGCACCGAGCCGAGTTGCGTGATCCCCGCCGAGTTCCTGCGCGGGGTGGGCTTCAAGACCGTCCGGCCCCACCCGCGATGGCCGCGGCTGCGGATGGAACTGCGCGCGGCGATGATGTGGAAGGAAGACGTCGAGGCGGCGCTCGAACAGATCCTCGGTTCGGTGACGATCCCGATGCAGCCCGCAGCTCCCGTGCAGCCGCACGTGCCGGCCCGGGCCTCTCGCTAATCTTCAGACGATCACTGCTCTGTGACGATCTGAGGGCGCCCTGTACTCGCCGCTGGAGGCCTGCTGGGAACGCCCTCGACTGAGGGGCCCGAGGTGACCTCTAGATCGCCCGTGCTTCGTTTCGGCCGATCTCTCGGGCCAATACGTCCGAAAAGGTGAACGTGCCGGTCGGCTGGTCGTCCTGCCCGAGCAGGTACAGCCGCTTGACCCCGACGAGGATGCCCTCTGCCACGACATCGCGAAACGCCGGATCGAGCAGCTTGCGCCGATCACCGAGGTGGGTCAGGTAGCCGACCTCGACACGGACGGTCGGCATCCGCGTCAGCCGCAGGAGCTCCCATGTCCGCGGCTGGGTCCCGCAGTCGAGCATCGAGGTACGGATGAGGAGCTCGCGCTGGATCAATCCGGCCAGCGCCTCGCCGACGGTGGAGGTCGCCCCGGAGCCGTTCCCGAAGTGGAACGTGGCCAGTCCCTGGGCCTGCATGCTGTGGTTCGCGTCGGTGTGCAACGAGAGCACGAGGTCGGCCCCCGTGGTGTTCGCGAAGGTCGCGCGCTCCGCCTCGGGCGGGCACGAGTCCTCACGGCGGGAGAGCAGCGCCTCCATGCCGGTGGCCGACATGCGGCCCACGAGACGGCGGGCCAGATCCCACATCAGGTCGGCCTCGGTGACCCCGGCAACGGTCACGCCGCGATCGGTGCCGCCATGACCCGGGTCGATGACGATGCGCTTGCCGCGCATCCGCGGCCCGGCGCGGCGCAGCAGTTCCTGTTCGCGGAGCAGGCCCGGTCGACCGCCGGTCACCTTCCGGCCGAGCTGGCGCAGCGCACGCAGGGTCTGCGGCCCGCACACGCCGTCGGGGACGAGCCCGTAGTCGCGCTGGAAGCCACGCAGGCCCTGCTCGGTCTGCTCGTCGAAGACGCCCCCCGGACGGCCCACGTCGTAGCCGAGCTCGAGCAACCGCTCCTGCAGCGTCACGACGTCGTCCCCGCTCATCGGCGAGGAGATCATGAGGGCGAGCATCCGGTCGCCGAGGGTCCAGCCGGCCTCGCGCAGCGCGCGGTAGGTGGCCGGCCCGACGATCCCGTCGGTGATGAGACCGCGACGTTGCTGGAACGCGCGGACGGCGTGCTCGACATCGAGGTCGTAGTGGGCCTCGGCGGCGCTGCCGGGGCGGGCGGCAGAGTTGTTGCCGGTGTCGGGCAACAGGCCGAACCCGCGCAGCATCGCCCGGATCTCGACGACCGCCGGACCGCTGTCCCCGCGGCGGAGCAGATGCATGCACTCCTCGCTCGATCTTCGTGTGCCGCACGAGCGGCTTCGTCGTCCCCTGGCGTCCGCGCCGGCTCGACCGGCATCAACCGCCGACCATTGTGCCCTGCCCTTTCCCGACCGGGGGACGGCGGGGCGTAAACGGGCGTGTCCCGGCCGTGATCGACCGGGACACGTGTCCGCCATGGCCGGGCCGAGCAGGCCCGGTGGAGATCAGTCGAGGTAGTCGGCCAGGTCCGAGAGCAGCGCGGCCTTCGGTTTGGCGCCGACGATCTGCTTCACCGGCTTGCCGTCCTGGAAGACGATCATGGTCGGGATGGACATGACCTGGTAGTCCCTGGCGGTCGACGGGTTCGCGTCGATGTCCAGCTTCGCCACGGTCAGCTTGTCGGCGTTCTCACCGGCGATCTCGTCGAGCACCGGTGCGACCATCTTGCAGGGCCCGCACCAGGTCGCCCAGAAGTCGACCAGCACGGTCTTCTCGCTCTTCAGGACGTCGGCCTCGAACGAGTCGTCGGTGACGTCCACGGTGTTGTTGCCCATCAGAGAACTTCCTTTCCCACAGATGGTCGAGCCCGATCGGTCTCGTACGATCGGGCGAAGCGTGTGCGGACCGGTCAGCGGCCGGCGTTGACGGTCTCGGTGGCGGGACCGTATCCGCCGCCGGCCTCCTCCGGAGGGACCGGGCGGGCGGCGAGCCAGCGCTCGGCGTCGATCGCCCCGGCGCAGCCGGAGCCGGCAGCGGTGACGGCCTGCCGGTAGGTGTGATCGACCAGGTCGCCGACCGCGAACACGCCGGAAACGGAGGTCCGGGTGCTCGGCGACTCGACCTTGACGTAACCGTTCTCGTCGGTCTCGACGACGCCACGGACCAGTTCGTTGTTCGGGTTGTGCCCGATCGCGACGAACATGCCGGTGACGTCGAGGTCCGACTCCTCGCCGGTCTGGGTGTCACGGACCTTCAGACCGGAGACGCTGCCGTCTCCGAGAACCTCGGTGACCTCGGCGTTGGTCTTCCACTTCATCTTCGGGTCGTTCTTCGCCCGCTCGAGCATGATCTTCGACGCGCGGAACTCGTCGCGCCGGTGGATGATCGTGACCGACTTCGCGAACCGGGTCAGGAAGGTGGCCTCCTCCATCGCGGAGTCCCCACCGCCGACGACCGCGATGTCCTGGTCGCGGAAGAAGAATCCGTCACAGGTGGCACACGAGCTCACTCCGCGGCCCAGCAGCGTCTGCTCCCCCGGAACACGCAGGTAGCGCGGCGAGGCGCCCATCGCAAGGATGACCGCGCGGGAGCGGTGGGTCACCCCGTTGGCGGTGACCTCCTTGACGTCCCCGGAGAGGGAGACGGACTCGACGTCCTCGGCCCGCAGGTCGGCGCCGAAGCGCTTGGCCTGCATGCGCATCTGCTCCATGAGTTCGGGGCCCATGATCCCCTCTGCGAAACCGGGGTAGTTCTCGACCTCGGTGGTGGTCATCAGCGCGCCGCCGAACTGGGTTCCCTCGAAGACGAGGGGGGAGAGCTGGGCGCGGGCGGCGTAGATCGCCGCCGTGTATCCGGCTGGGCCGGATCCGATGATGATCAGCTTGTGCACCGTGTCGGTGGTCACCGCTGGCCTTCCTTCCTCGCCGTCGTGGCTGCTGGGCGGCCAGGCTCGGACCCCGCCACCCGGACCGCTCAACACGATCCTAGGAGCGGGCATTCCCGCCGCTCACCGACGCTGTGAACGACGGTGACCGGGGTCACCGCGGAACGAATTCGTCGGCGAGCAGGATGCCGCCGTCCGGCCCGCAGTCCGGGTCGACCACGACCAGCCGGAACGTTCCCAGGATCCCTGTCGGCAGTACGAGCAGCACACCGGGGCGTCCGTCGAGGACGACCTGGCGCCCGCCGAGGACCGCCCGGTCAGGCGCCGGGACGCCGATCTCGCGCAGGCAGCCGGATCGCCGGACGGGGTCCGCGAGTCCCCCGAGGTCGCCGGCCCCGATCGCGGCCGGGCCCGCGGCGGCTAGCTCGCCGGCGCGCAGGGCGAGTACCGGGGACGGCGATCCTGTGCTCGGCATGCGCGTGACCAGGACGCCGACGCTGACGGCGACGACCGCCAGCACCGCTGCGGCGGTGGTCAGGACGGCGGCGTACCGGCCCGGTCGGTGCAGGCCGGTGGTGCGTCCCGGATCTGTGATGCTCGGCCTCGGACCGCCGGAACCGCCCGGGCCGCGCGGATCGCCCGAACGGCGCCGCCAGGTCGACGACCGGGCCTGCTCCCTGTCCACGTGGTCGAGCGAGGTCCGGATCCGGGCCGCCACGTCGGCCGGCATCCTCTCGACCGGCTGCACGGCCAACTCGGCGCGGGTGGCAGCCAGGGCGTCGAGCACCGCCCGCGCTGCCGGGTCGGCGTCCGCCGCGGCCCGCACCGCAGCGGCGTCGCGGGCGTCCAGCAGGTCCGCGTCCAGGGCGGCGAGTCGGGCCACGTCCGGTCCGATGGGGTCCATCACGTCCCCACCCCCCGCAGATGCCCCAGCAGGACCGCCAGCCGGGCACGCCCACGGGCGCAGCGGCTCTTCACCGTCCCCGGTGGGACCTGCAGGATCGCGGCGACCTCGGCCACGGGGTAACCCTGCACGTCGACGAGCACGACCGCCACCCGCTGCTCGATCGGCAGCAACGCGAGGGCGTCTCCGACCGCCAGCCGGGTCGTCAGGTCCTGCACCGGATCCGGTCCGCGGGCCGGCACGTCCCGCTCAGGCCACGGCACCGTGGGCCGCACCCGCTCGCGCCGGATCCGGTCGATGCACACGTTCACCACGATGCGGTGCAACCACGCACTCACCGAGGCCTCGCCGCGGTAGCCGTCGATCCGCCGGTAGGCCGAGACCAGCGCCTCCTGCACGGCGTCGGCCGCGTCCTCACGGTGCCGCAGGGTTCGCAGCGCGACCGCCCAGAGCCGGTCGCCGTGCCGGCGGACGAGTTCGTCGAAGGCCATCCGGTCACCGCCGCGGTGCGCATCGACCAGCTCCAGATCGGAGCGTGTGGTCACGGACACGCCCGGAGACTAGGTCGGGCCGACCCTTCCCCGAGGCTGTTCGGGAGAAGTCGTTGCCCCCGGGTGGCTCAGTCGCCGGCTCGCTGAAAGCCGACCTCGTTGATCTCGGTGACGTTCTCCGACCCGCCGCCGCCGAGCTTCGTGATCCAGAGCAGCACGTGCTGGACCGGCTGGCTCTGGGCCAGCGAGATGCGGGTGTCGCCCGGCTCGAGGGTGGCCTCGGTGATCGGCACGGTCTCGCTGAACTCGGCGTCGGTCGTCGGCGCGGAGCGGATCTGCACGACCGTGCCGGCGCTGGGTGAGTCGATGGACAGGCTGGACAGCTGCACGGCGGAGGCGAAGGACACCATGATCCCGACCCCGGGCTTGAGTGCCGGGAACGGCTGCTTGTAGACGAACGTCCGCCAGCTCGTCGACGGGTTGCCGTCGATGATGCGGGAGATCCGCCCCGCGTTGTCCTTGTCGCCGGTGTTGTCGTACACCTCGATCCCCGCGACGGAGACCGCGCTCGAACCGCCCTCGACCGGCTCGGGGTTGCCCGGCCCTGGTGGGGCGCTGGGTGGAGCAGCCGTGCCGCCGATGACGATGGCCGGGCCCGCCGAGTTCCCGAACAGCGACCCGAGCTGAATCCCCAGGTAGCCGAACACCACGAGCATCCCGGCACCCAGCACTGAGAGCCCGACGGCGAGCTTGCGCCTGCGCCCCGGGTCGGCGGGGGTCACGGCCCGGCCGTCGTCCTGCCAGACGTCGCCCGGGGCGGACGGCACCCCGTCGTGCACCGGGGGGAACAGCGCTGCCCGGTCGTCGTCGGCCACGACCTCGCTGAGCAGCTTGTGGACCGCCGCTGCGGTGTGCACCCGGCCCGGCGCGTCCTCGTCACCGAGCGTGCCGGCGGTGAGCGCGTCCAGCTCGACGGGCACGCCGGGGCGCAGCGTGGACGGCGGCGGTTGTGTTCCCCCTTCGCTTCGGACGGCAGCGCCGAGCCCGGCCGCGGCGGCGTCGGCGCCCGACAGCGGCCAGCGTGAGGTCAGGAGGGCGTAGAGAACCGCGCCGAGTCCGCGCACGTCGTCACCGGCGCGCAGGTCGGGCCGCGGCAGGACGAAGGCGAGCTGGGCGCGCCCGTCCGGGGTGATCCGGATGCGCTGCGGATGGTCACAGCCCAGCACGAGACCCTGCCGGTGCGCAGCTTCGGCGGCGGCGGCCAGCGGCTCGACGATGCGGGCCGCGGTCAGTGGCTTGATCAGCCCACTCGCGACGGTCTCCGCCAGGCTGCGGCCGGGCACCCACTCGGCGACGGCGGCACCGAGTACCTCGGCGGGCATCCCGGGCGACCCGGCCGCGAGGACGTCGAGCAGGCGAGCGCAGCCCCGGTGTTCGAAGCATCCGGTGCGCAGCGCCCGGACGATCATCTCTCCGGCGCGGACCGTGCCATCGGGGTCGTCGGAGGAGGGATCGGCGTCGAGCCGGCGCAGCACGGTGATGGCGACGTCGCGTTGCAGGATCGTGTCCTCGGCCCGCCAGAACTCGGCGCCGGCGGCGAGGTCGGAGCCGACGCGGGTGCGCAGCCGGTACCGATCGGCGAGCACGGACCCGCCGGTTGTGCCGACGGCCGCCGGGGACGGGCCGGAGCGCGGAACGCGACGGACCGGGCTGTCGGTCGGACGGGTCTGCTCGGGCACCTGCGCGGTGCCGGCCTGGCCCGAGCTGGGCGTGGGCGCGGGCTGCTGCTCCGTCTGCCCGCTCACCGCGCTGACCTCCCCCTCCACAGCCGCCCGGATCCATCCCCCGGTCGCAGCCTACGTCAGTCCGGCGTCCCGCGACGAGGTTTGCGGCCCCGGGCGAGCCGGGCGAGTCGGCTCACCAGCGGGTCGAGCTCGCGGACCCGCAGCAGCCGCATGGCCAGCAGCGTCGTGGGCACCGTCACCAGCAGCGCGACGACCAGCGTGGTCCACGCACGTGGTACCGGGGGCCACCCGGCGAGCGGCCCCAGACCGAGCAGGGCGACCACCCCGAACGCGAGCAGCGCCGACGCCGCGGCGGCCAGCGTCGTCGCGCCGATCGTGAGCAGGATCTCCTTCGTCCGTAGCGGGCCGAGCCGGCGCGCGAGCAGGATCTGTCCGAGCACGGCGCCGAACACGAACGACGCCCCGTTCGCTGCGGCGAGCCCGAGCACCACGTTCTCCGGGGCCAGCAACAGCGGGCAGACCAGCAGCATCGGCACCTTGACCGCGACGATGAACAACTGGATCAGGGTCGGGGTGCGGCTGTCGGTGAGCGCGTAGAACACCCGCAGCTGCAGCATCACGACCGCGAACGGCAGCAACCCGAACGCCGACGCGGCCAGCGTGGCGCCGAGCCGAGCGGCGCCACCTCCCGCGTCGCCCGCGCCGAGGGAGAACAACGCGATGCCGACCGAGGTCCCGAAGACGGTGAGCAGTGCAGAGATCGGGACGAGGAAGACCGCGGAGAGCCGGCTGCCGAGCGAGAGGTCGGCCACGACGTCGTCGATCCGGCCCTCGGCCGCCGCGCGGCTCATCCGCGGCATCAGCGCGGTCAGCAGCGACACGCCGAGCACGCCGTAGGGGACCTGGAGCAGCAACCAGGCGGTCGTGTAGATCGCGACCCCGGCGCCGTCGGACGACGAGGCGACCCGGGTGGTGACGATGTAGCCGACCTGGCCGATCAGGACGTAGGCGACCACCCACAGTGCGAGCCCGCCGGCCGCGGTGAGCCGCGGGTCCCAGCCCCACACGGGGCGGTAGCGGAACCCGATTCGTCGCATCGACGGCAGCAGGACGACTGCCTGCGCCACGATCCCGAGCGTGGTGCCGATCCCGAGCACGAGCAGCTTGGGATCACCCATCCGGACGGGGTCCAGGCTGATCTGGCCCGGCACCAGCAGGTAGACGCCGAGCACGGCCAGGACCACGACGTTGTTCAGCACCGGGGCCCAGGCGAACGGACCGAACACGCCCTTGCTGTTGAGGATGGCGCCGAGCAGTGCGCCCATGCCGTAGAAGAAGATCTGTGGCAGCAGCAGGTACGCGAACGTCGTGGCCAGCTCCGGGTTGGCCGTGGTGGTGGTCTGCCCGCCCAGGTAGAGCCGGGTGAGCAGTGGCGCGGCGAGTAGGGCGGCCCCGGTGGCCAGCAGCAGCGCGACACCCGCCACGGTGAGCAGTAGCCGGGTGTAGCGGTCGCCGCCGTCGGCATCCTCGGTCTGGGCCCGCACCAGCAGCGGGATCATCACGCTGGTCAGCACCCCGCCGAGCAACAGTTCGTAGACGATGTTCGGCAGGGTGTTCGCGACTGTGTAGGAGCTGTTGACGATGCCCAGCGACAGCACCGCGACGAGCAGCAGCGTCCGCAGGAAACCGGTGACCCGGCTGACCAGGCTGGCCAGCGCGATCAGGCTGCTGGACCGACCCAGCGACGGTGGGGGCGTCGCACCCTGATCGCTCAACCGCGGGAACTCCACGGTCAAGCCGTCGATCGGCTGGGTCGGACGGCTCATGGTCGCCGGGTCGGGACCCGGGGTGGGTCGGCCGGGGGGCCGGGGGGCCCGGAGCCAGGGGGGTGGGAGC
>NZ_JAHDTG010000083.1 GCF_018531475.1 Pseudonocardia mahuensis | reverse complement strand
ACCAGCCTGTTCGCCGCCTTCGACACCGCCGACGGGACCGTGATCGGTGAACTGCACCGCCAGCACCGCGCCACCGAGTTCCGCAAGTTCCTCACCACGATCGACAAGACCGTGCCCGCCGAGCTGGACGTGCATCTGATCTGTGACAACTACGGCACGCACAAGACCCCGGCGATCAAGGCCTGGCTGGGCCGGCACCCGCGGTTCCACCTGCACTTCACCCCGACCGGCTCGTCCTGGCTCAACCAGGTCGAGCGCTGGTTCGGGTTCCTCACCGAGCAGATGATCCGCCGCGGAGTCCACAAGAGCGTCCAGGCCCTGGAGAACGACATCCGAGCCTGGATCACGGGCTGGAACGCCCATCCCCGGCCCTTCATCTGGACCAAGTCCGCCGAAGAGATCCTCGACTCCATCGCCCGATATTGTCGGCGAATTTCAGGCGCGACACACTAGCGGGCGCCCCCGACAGTTGCACCACCGCCCTGGCCAGCCATCGCATGGCTCACCCAGTGCGGCACACCGCGTGGTCGCGGAACTCGCCGAACGAACGCCTCGGCGAAGTCCGCCCACTGCCCGAACGCACATCGGACTCCTCGGCAGGCCGACCGACGGCGAGGTCGCGGTTACTGCGCGGCGGCGCCAGCTGTCCCATCGCCGCCCAGCGGTCGCGCTGACGTCCGAACGCGAGCCCGCTCTCCCTCGGCGCCAGAAATCAAACCCCACTCGCGCAGCAGCTCGAACGTCCGCTTCACCGTTGATGGCGAAAGGTCGCGATCGGCTGCCAGGGTCTTGACTCCCGGGAGGTGACTGCCCGCGAGATAGTCGCCGTTGAGGATCTTCTCGCGCAGCTCGACGGCCAGACGCTCGCGCGGACTGCGGGGCCGGCGCAACGCCCGCTCGGCCTCGTCGACGGGCGTCGTCGGCCGCGCAGGCCCCCGCTGCGCGAGACTCGCCGACGCCCGCTGGTCGGCCTCCGCCAGCCAGGCGGCGTACACCCGCAGCGTCGTGACTCCTCCCCCGCTGTGCCCGAGCCGCCCGGCAACGGTGCGCACGTCCACGCCGGCGGCGATGAGTTCCGTCGCCGAGTAGTGCCGCAGGCAGTGCAGGTGCGTCTCGATGCCCAGCCGCTTCGCGAGCCGGCTGTACCGCTGCGACACCGACGACGGCACGAGAGGCCGGCTGCTGTCGGGCGCGAGGGAGAACACGAACGCGTCGCGCGCCAGCGCCACGCCGAGCGCCTCACACCGCGCCGCGGCCCGCTCGAAGTGCTCGGTGAGCGCTTTGACCGTCTCCGGGTCCAGCGCGACCCGGCGCTGCTGACGGGTCTTGGTTTCCTTCTCGAACCGCTCCGTGCCGTGCTGGGCGATCGCGCGGCGGATGGCGAGCACACCGTTCGTCAGGTCGACGTGCGACCAGCGCAGCCCGCACAACTCGCCACGGCGAGCGCCTGTGGTCATCGTGAGCCACACGAGCGTGCCCCAGTCCGGGTCCTGCCACGCCTCCTCGACGATCCGCGCCGCCTCCTCCGGCGTCGGTGGCCGCGGGTCCGGCGCCTTGGCCCGGGGCGCATCCACGAGCTGCACCGGGTTCTGGCTGACCCAGCGCCACCGCACGCCCTTCTCGAAGGCGCCGCGCAGCACGAAATGGATGTGGCGGATCGTCGTCGACGACAGGCCCCTGCACCGGTGCGGGCGGCATCGGTCGTCGCACTCGTGCTCCCGCGGGGTCCGATGGTCGACCAGGCCGCGCGAGCGGTCGCAGTGGCTCCGGCACCGGCGCAGCTCGGCGTAGAGCGAGTCCAGGGTCTCGACGTCGACCGCGCCGGCCTTGAGCCGACCCACGAACGACCGGATGTGCTTCTCGGCGTACTTGGCGTACATGCGCCGCGTCGTCTCGGCGACGTCGAGCGTCTCCAGGTAGCGGTCGAGCAGCTGGTCCAGCGTGGCGTTCGTCGTCGGATGCCGACGCTCATCGATCTGCGCCGCGAGCCGGCGCGCGGCCTTCTCCGCCTCGGCCTGGGCGTTGGGCCCGGGTGGAATGGTCTCGCGGAGGTCGAGCCGGCGCCCGGAGATCGGGTCCGTCCCGGCGTAGACCGACACGCGCAACGCGCCGCTCGGCAGCTTCTCGATGCCGCCGCGCAGTCGCTTGCGGCGTGACCCTGACCTCGGCATGGGGCGAACGTAGGGACGATTCGATCCACGAACCGATCCACGCGCAGGAACCCGCAGGTCAGGGCATTGCAAATGTCCTGGTCAGAGTGGTGGGCGCGGCAGGGTTCGAACCTGCGACCGCTCGGGTGTAAGCCGAGTGCTCTCCCGCTGAGCTACGCGCCCGCACGCCCGGGCCCTGAACGGCCCCGGGCGATGAGGATCAGGCCGACAGCGCGGACACGGCCTTCTTCCAGCCGTCCTGCTCGCGCGCCTCGCCCGGGCCGTTGACCTCGGCGAACCGCACGATGCCGTCCTTGTCGACCAGGAACGTGCCGCGCAGCGCGAAGCCCTTGTCGGAGTTGAAGACCCCGTACTGCTCGGCCACGTTGCCGTGCGGCCAGAAGTCGGCCAGCAGCGGGAACTCGTAGCCCTGCGCGTCGGACCATGCCTTCAGGGTGAAGGGGTGGTCGACCGAGACCGCGAGGATCTGCACGTCGTCGTTCTGGAAGCTGGACAGGTCGTCCCGGACCGCGCACAGCTCGCCCGTGCAGACGCCCGAGAAGGCGAACGGGTAGAACACGACCAGGACGGCACGCTCGCCCCGGAAGGACGACAGCGTGACTTCCTGGTTGTTCTGGTCCTTGAGCGTGAAGCCGGGGGCTTCGGTTCCCACCTCGGGCGCCATGGTCAGATCTCTCCTCGGCATGCCAGCACTTCCGCCGGACCCGGGTGGGCGGCGGCAACATCGACGAGCCTAGGCCACCGTGGGCCGTCGCCCCCACAGGTCCGGGGTGCTCACCACGGACGGGGCGTCGAGAAGCCCCGATCGCCACGCTCCACCACCCGGACGGCCGGGTGGCGACACGGCCCTCAGCGCTTGGACTTGCCCGTCTTCGGCGCTGCCAACCGGGCGCCGGCCCACTCCTCGCTCACGCTCACGTTCGAGGTCTGGGAGAGCCCCGCGGTCGGCGCGGCCTCGGCGATCTCGCTCGGCTCGAGGTGTCCCGGGCGGCCGGTCTTGGGTGTCAGCACCCAGACCACACCGCTGTCGGCGAGCGAGCCGCGAGCGTCGACCAGGGCGTCGACGAGATCGCCGTCACCCTCCCGGAACCACAGCAGCACGACGTCGATGACGTCGACCGCATCCTCGTCGAGCAGTTCGTCCCCGCTGCGTTCCTCGACGGCGTCGCGCACCGCCTCGTCGACGTCGGAGTCCCAACCCAGTTCCTGGACGACCATGCCCGGCTCGATGCCGAGCTTGCCCGCGATGTCGGACGTGCGTCCGGCATCTTCCGCGGCGACCACGCGTGTACCCCTTTTCGCTCTCAAGTTCCCTCGGACCAGGTGCCGGTGACCGAGTTCGGATGCGGAATCCGAACACGCCGACACAGCCCCGCGCAACCGCCGTTTCGAGATCACGCGGCGAGGGGCACGATAGGGGGCACACCCGCAACGACAGAACCGACCTCGAACAACGCCACGCAGGGAGATCCCTTGACCGGGCCGACCACCAACAGCGACACCCCTCGCCGGGTGCACGTCATCCGGGACGGGCTTGCCGCCCACCTCCCGGACATCGACCCGGAGGAGACGGCCGAGTGGCTGGACTCCTTCGACGCGGTCCTCGATGCCGCCGGGCAGCAGCGCGCCCGCTACCTGATGCTCCGCATGCTGCAACGCGCCCGTGAGCGCCATGTCGGCGTTCCGTCGCTGACCAGCACGGACTACGTGAACACCATCCCCACCGACCGCGAGCCGTGGTTCCCCGGAGACGAGGAGGCCGAGCGCGCGTACCGCCGCTGGATCCGGTGGAACGCCGCGATGACGGTGCACCGCGCGCAGCGACCCGGCATCAGCGTCGGCGGGCACATCTCGAGCTATGCGTCGTCGGCGACGCTGTACGAGGTCGGGTTCAACCACTTCTTCCGGGGCAAAGATCACCCGGGCGGTGGGGACCAGGTCTACATCCAGGGCCACGCCTCCCCCGGCATCTACGCCCGCGCCTACCTCGAGGGCCGGCTGAGCGAGGACCGGCTCGACGGGTTCCGCCAGGAGCTCAGCCACGGCGGCCCGGGCCACGGCCTGCCGTCCTACCCGCACCCGCGGCTGATGCCCGACTTCTGGGAGTTCCCCACCGTCTCGATGGGGCTCGGCCCGATGAACGCGATCATGCAGGCCCGGTTCAACCGGTACCTGGGGGCGCGCGGCTTCAGCGACACCAGCGACCAGCACGTCTGGGCGTTCCTCGGCGACGGCGAGATGGACGAGCCGGAGTCCCGCGGGCTCATCCACGTCGCCGCCACCGAGGGCCTGGACAACCTCACCTTCGTGGTGAACTGCAACCTGCAGCGCCTCGACGGCCCGGTCCGCGGCAACGGCAAGATCATCCAGGAGCTGGAGTCGTTCTTCCGGGGCGCCGGCTGGAACGTCATCAAGGTGATCTGGGGCCGGGAGTGGGACGCCCTGCTGCACGCCGACCGCGACGGCGCCCTGATCAACCTCATGAACACCACGCCCGACGGCGACTACCAGACCTACAAGGCCAACGACGGCGCGTTCGTCCGGGAACACTTCTTCGGCCGCGACCCGCGGACCAAGGAACTCGTCAAGCCGCTGTCCGACGACCAGATCTGGGGCCTCAAGCGCGGCGGGCACGACTACCGCAAGGTCTACGCGGCATACGCCGCCGCGCTGGAGCACCACGGCCAGCCGACGGTGATCCTGGCCAAGACCATCAAGGGCTACGGGCTGGGCTCGCACTTCGCCGGCCGCAACGCCACGCACCAGATGAAGAAGCTCTCGCTGGACGACCTCAAGCAGTTCCGCGACGAGCAGCGCATCCCGATTTCCGACGCCGAGCTCGAGCGTGACCCGTACCTGCCGCCGTACTACCACCCGGGCGAGGACGCCCCGGAGATCCAGTACATGCTCGAGCGCCGCCGCACGCTGGGCGGTCCCGTCCCGCAGCGCCGCGTCCGCTCCAAGCCGCTGGTGCTGCCCGGGGACAAGGTCTACGACGTGGTCCGCCGCGGTTCGGGCAAGCAGGAGGTGGCCACGACGATGGCCTTCGTCCGGATGCTGCGCGAGCTGATCAAGGACCCGGAGATCGGCGGCCGGTTCGTGCCGATCATCCCGGACGAGGCGCGCACGTTCGGCATGGACTCGATGTTCCCGACGCAGAAGATCTACAATCCGCACGGGCAGCAGTACACGTCGGTGGACGCGTCGCTGATGCTGGCCTACAAGGAGTCCGAGCAGGGCCAGCTGCTGCACGAGGGCATCAACGAGGCCGGCTCGGTGGGCTCGTTCACCGCGGCGGGCACGTCCTACGCCACGCACGGCGAGCCGATGATCCCGGTGTACGTCTTCTACTCGATGTTCGGCTTCCAGCGCACCGGCGACTCGATCTGGGCCGCCGCCGACCAGATGGCCCGCGGCTTCCTCGTCGGGGCCACCGCCGGGCGGACGACGCTGACCGGGGAGGGCCTGCAGCACAACGACGGGCACTCGCTGGTGCTGGCCAGCACCAACCCGGCGGTGGTCGCCTACGATCCGGCGTTCTCCTACGAGGTGGCGCACATCGTTCGCGACGGCCTGCGCCGGATGTACGGGGAGTCGGGTCCGGAGGGGGCCGGCGAGAACGTCATCTACTACCTGACGGTCTACAACGAGCCGTACGTGCAGCCCGCCGAGCCGGAGAACCTCGACGTCGAGGGCCTGCTGAAGGGCATCTACCGGTACGTGGGCACCTCTCGCGAGGAGGGCCCGCAGGTCCGCCTGCTCGCCTCGGGCGTCGCCCTGCCGTGGGCGCTGCGGGCCCGCGACATGCTCGCCGAGCAGTGGGGTGTCGGCGCCGAGGTGTGGTCGGTGACGTCGTGGGGCGAGCTGCGCCGCGACGGCGTGGAGGCCGAGCACCACAACCTGGTGCACCCCGAGGAGGAACCGGTCGAGCCGTACATCCGCACCGCGCTGAGCGGGTCCGGCTCGCCGGTGGTCGCGGTGTCGGACTGGATGCGGGCGGTGCCCGACCTGGTCCGGCAGTGGGTGCCGGCGCCGTTCAGCACGCTGGGCACCGACGGGTTCGGGCTGTCCGACACCCGCCCGGCCGTCCGCCGGCACTTCGCAGTGGACGCCGAGTCGATCACCGTCGCGGCGCTCAACGCGCTCGCCGCACGTGGCGAGGTCGACCGGGCCGTCGCCGCGGAGGCGGCGGCGAAGTACCGCATCGACGACCCGCAGGCGGCCGGCCCGCAGACGAGCGATTCCGGCGACGCCTGAGGTCACCGCCCGCGACCGCCCCCGGGGCCCGCCCGGCCCCGGGGGCGGTTTCGCATGATCGTCGTGCCGACGCGTCAACAAGCAATGACGCACTGTGAGAGCAGCCCGGACTCGGCGTAAATCCACAGGTTGATGACTCTCGGCAGAAGCAGAAACACACGGTACGCTCCGCCCGACGCCGACCTCGCGTGATCGCGAAAAGGCGTCCCGACTTGGACGCGGACCGTAGCGACCAGGCGGCGCGATGCCGGGGGCGAGTGCCCCGGCACCAGGTACGAGGAGAGCAAGAATGGCAGAGGGCACCGTCAAGTGGTTCAACAGCGAGAAGGGCTACGGCTTCCTCGCTCCCGACGGTGGCGGAGCGGATGTGTTCGTCCACTACTCCGCGATCCAGACCAACGGTTACAAGAGCCTCGATGAGGGTCAGCGCGTCTCGTTCGACATCGAGCAGGGCCAGAAGGGCCCGCAGGCCACCAAGGTCACGCCCCTCGGCTGAGCGGGCGCGTACGTAGCGCGCATCCCGCTCTCCGTCGCCCACCCGGCTGCCCCGGCAGCGCCAGGTCGGGCGGCGACGAGCCGTCCGGTCGCCCGGGTGGCCGCCCTCCGGTAGGCGCTCGGGTGCCCGCCGGACGATGTTTTCCCTCGCCCCGTGTCAGCACGGGGCAGGTCTCACGTGTGTCCCGGTCCCCAGCCTGCCCGCCTCGCCTCATGCGATCGTGGCGTGCATTTCCCAGGCCAGGACCTCGGCGCCGGCGGCGCCGGCGGTGATCCGCTGGCCCTCGCCCACGGTCACCCGTGCGGCGTCCCCGGTGTGCAGGGAGCCGGCCCCCTCGAGGTCGATCGCGCCGCGGGCCACGAACAGGTGCACGAGCGGCGCGTTCGGCAGGGCCGTGGCACCACCCGGGCGCAGCCGTGCGGCGTACAGGGCCGCGTGCTGCTGCCGGATCGAGATGGCCCGGTCATCGGCGTGCTCGGGCATCCCCGAAGCGACGACGACGAGCCCGCCGGAGTCGAGTGCGTCGGAGATGTCGAGCTGCTCATAGCCCGGGGTGATCTGCTCGGTGTCGGGCACCACCCACATCTGCACGAAGTGAACGTCGTCGTCGTGCCTAGGCGCGGCGCCGTCGAGGCGCCAGGAATCGTTCTTCTCCGAGTGCAGGATTCCCGAGCCGGCGCTCATCCGCTGAGCCAGGCCCGGATAGATCAGTCCGGAGTGGCCGGTGGAGTCCTGGTGCACGAGCGATCCCTCGAGCACCCAGGTGACGATCTCCATGTCGCGGTGCGGGTGGGTCTCGAATCCGGTGCCGGCGCGCACGACGTCGTCGTTGCTGACCAGCAGCAGCCCGAAGTGGGTGTTGGCCGGATCGTAGTGATGGCCGAAGGAGAAGCTGTGCCGCGAGTCCAGCCAGCCGATCCCGGTGTGCGGCCGGTCGTCGGCCCGCCGGATGTCGATCGAGGAGACAGGCGTGGTCGAGCGGGGCTGCGTCATCGGATGACCTCTCGTTCGCGGGCCGCGATTATTGCAGCGACAACAACCCGGTTCGGCCCGATGTTCCCGCCGGCCCCGGCCCGCGTGCCATGCTGCCGGACGTGAGTCACGCAGAGGTCGGCGCAACCCCGGTCCGGCCCGTGCCGACCGGCATCTCGACCGCGACCCTGCGCCGCCTCGAGCTCGCGGCAGGCGGTCTGGCCAGCGCGTGCCTCGCGGCGATGGAGGAGCGCCAGCCGTGGTTCGAACGGCTGCCCGCCGACCAGCGAGCCGGCGTCCTGCTGGTGACCCAGACCGGGGTGAGCAACTTCGTCGCCTGGCTGGCCGAGCCGTCGGAAACGATCCGGCTCACCGCCGAGGCGTTCCGCATCGCCCCGCGTGACCTGGCCCGGCGGCTCAGCCTGCGCCAGACCGTCGACCTCGTGCGCATCGCCACCGACGTGTTCGAACAGCGGTTGCCACCGCTCGCCGCCGACGAGGCCGAGTACCGGGTACTCGCCGAGGCGGTGCTGCGCTTCGGCCGTGAGATCGCGTTCGCCGCCGCCACGGTCTACGCGGGGGCGGCCGAGGCCCGGGGGGCCTGGGACGCCCGGCTGGAGGCCCTCGTCGTCGACGGGGTGGTGCGCGGCGACGCCGACGACGCACTGGTCTCCCGGGCCGCCGCGCTGGGCTGGGACCCGGCGGCGGCCGTCCGGGTGCTGGTCGGCAGCGCACCGGTCGACAACCCGCCGGAACGCCTCGGCGAGCTGCGCCGCCACGCCGCCCGGATCGGGCGATCGGTACTGGTCGGTGTACAGGGCAGCAGACTGGTGGTGCTGCTGTCCGAGCCGCGCCCGGGCCGGGCCGGAGCACCGGGCGGACACAAGTCCACATCGGCCCCCGGGCGGCAGCCCATCGGACGGCTGGCGGAGGACTTCGGTCCCGGGCCCGTCGTCGTGGGGCCGGTGACCGCGAACCTGGCCGGCGCGCACGCCAGCGCCCGCGACGCGCTCGCCGGGCTGCGGGCCGCGCCGGGCTGGCCGGAGGCGCCCCGACCGGTCGACGCCGAGGACCTGCTGCCGGAGCGCGCGATGTCCGGTGACCCGGAGGCGCACCGTCAGCTCGTGGAGTCCTTCGTGGCCCCACTCGAGGACGCCGGCGGCGAGCTGCTGCGCACGCTGGCCGCCTACCTGGAGGGCGGCTGTGCTCTGGAGTCGTGCGCCCGGGTGCTCTTCGTGCACCCCAACACCGTGCGCTACCGGCTGCGGCGCGTGAGCGAACTCACGGGCCGCGCGCCCACGGATCCGCGCGACGCGCTGGTGCTGCGGACGGCGCTCGTGGCCGGCCGGCTCCAGGCCGCGACCCGGTCCGGGGAGCAGCCCGGAACGCTCTGAGCTGCGGCGAAGTGATGACCGAGCGCCACCGTCACCTGTTCGACCCTACAAAGACACCGTCCCGTGGCCCCGCCTCAGACCACTCGACAACCTGGCAATTGGAGGAAACCTCCAAAGGCGCGCCGTCGAGTTCGTGCGTGGCGGTATGCCGCGGGCGGACCGGACCGGTGTTTGCTCGCGGACGTGATCGCGTTGCTCGCGCCCGGTCAGGGTTCTCAGACCCCCGGCATGCTTTCCCCCTGGTTGGACGATCCCGCCGCTGAGCACACGCTCGGCGCCTGGGCCGAGGCCACCGGGCTGGACCTTCGCCGGCTCGGCACGACCGCCGACGCGGACGAGATCAAGGACACCGCCGTGACCCAGCCGCTGGTCGTGGCGACCGCGCTGCTCGCGGCCGAGCGGCTCGCCGCCAAGATCGACCTGCCGGCCGGGGCCTCCACCGCGGGCCACTCCGTCGGCGAACTCGCCGCGGCCGCCGTCGCCGGTGTCCTCTCCCCCGACGCCGCCGTCGCGCTCGCCGCCGTCCGCGGCCGGGAGATGGCCGCCGCCTGCGCGCTGGAGCCCACCGGGATGAGCGCGGTGCTCGGCGGTAAGGCCGACGAGGTCGTCACACGGCTGGGCGAGCTCGGGCTCGACCCGGCCAACCGCAACGGCGCCGGACAGATCGTCGCCGCCGGCCCGACCGAGGCGCTGGCCGCGCTGGCCGCGAACCCGCCGGAGCGGGCCCGCGTGATCGGGCTACCCGTGGCCGGGGCGTTCCACACCCGCTTCATGGCGCCGGCCGAGGAGGCGCTGCGTGCGCACGCCGGCTCGATCGATCCGGCCGATCCGCGCCGGCCCCTGCTGTCCAACGCCGACGGAACGGTCGTCACGACCGGCGCCGACGCGCTGGGCCGGCTGGTCGCGCAGGTGACCCGCCCGGTCCGCTGGGACCAGTGCATGGCCACGTTGCGCGAACTGGGGGTGACCGCGGTGATCGAACTGCCGCCGGCGGGAACGCTGGTCGGACTGGTGAAGCGCGAGCTCAAGGGCACCGCGACACTCGCCCTCAAGACCCCCGACGACCTCGACGCCGCCGTCGAGCTCGTCGCCGAGCACGCGGGCGGCCGATCATGAGCCCGGCGTTCCGGCTCGCCCCGGGCGCCCCTGGCGCCCGCATCCTGGGCCTCGGCAGCTTCCAGCCCGAGAACGTGGTCACCAACGACGACCTGGCGGAACGGGTCGAGACCAGCGACCAGTGGATCCGCGAGCGCGTCGGGATCGTCGAGCGCCGCATCGCCGGCGCCGACCTGAGCCTCGTCGACATGGCCGCGGAGGCCGGCGCCCGCGCGGTCAAGGACTCCGGCCTCGCCGCGTCCGACGTGGACACCGTGATCGTCGCGACCTGCACGATGCCCAACCCGATCCCCAACGCCGCCGCGCAGACCGCCGACCGGATCGGCCTCGCCGCGCCCGGCGCGTTCGACCTCAACGCCGCGTGCGCCGGCTTCTGTTACGCCCTCGGCACCGCATCAGACCTCGTGCGCGCGGGCTCGGCGCAGAACGTGCTGGTCATCGGGGCGGAGAAGCTGTCCGACTGGCTCGACTGGGACGACCGCTCGACCTGCATCATCTTCGCCGACGGCGCCGGTGCCGCGGTCGTCGGCGCGGCGTCGGACGCCGACCAGGTCGGCATCGGGCCGGTCGCCTGGGGCAGCGCGGGCGACATGAACCAGACCATCCGGGTGCTGCCGGAGTCGGGCGCCCTGTACCAGGAGGGTCAGGCCGTCTTCCGCTGGGCCACCACGAAGATCGCCCCGGTGGCGCTGCGCGCGATCGAGCAGGCTGGCCTCACCCCCGCCGACATCGACGTGCTCGTGCCGCACCAGGCCAACCTGCGCATCGTCGAGGCGGTGGCCAAGCGGCTGCGGGCCAAGGGCGCGCGCGAGGACATGCGGGTCGCCGACGACATCGTGCACTCGGGCAACACGTCCTCGGCCTCGATCCCGCTCGCACTGGATCACATGCGCGCGCAGGGCCGGGTGCGCAAGGGCGAGACCGTCCTGCTCGTAGGCTTCGGGGCAGGCCTGTCCTACGCGGGACAGGTCGTCGTCTGTCCGTGAGCCGGGCAACCGGTCGGGGACCCCAGGATTTCCACCAGAAGGAGAAACACCGTGGCTGACAACACCGAGATCCTCGCCGGCCTCGCCGAGATCGTCGAGGAGGTCGCCGGCATCGACACCGCCGACGTGAGCGCCGAGAAGTCCTTCGTCGACGACCTCGACATCGACTCGCTGTCGATGGTCGAGATCGCCGTGCAGGCCGAGGACAAGTTCGGTGTGAAGATTCCCGACGACCAGCTCGCCGAGCTCAAGACGGTGGGCGACGCGGTGGACTACATCGCGAAGAACCAGTGATGGCGGCACGACACCTGCTTGTCAGGGCGGCGTCGTGAGTACTGACGTCGTCGTCACCGGGCTCGGCGCGACGACCCCGCTCGGCGGGGACGTCGCGTCGACCTGGGACGCACTGCTCGAGGGCCGTTCCGGGGTGCGGCGCATCGACGCCGACTGGATGGAACGTCACCAGCTCCCGGTGCGGATCGCCGCGCCGCTGGCCGTGGACCCCTCCGAGGTGCTGCCCCGCGTGCAGGCCCGCCGGATGGACCGCTGCGAGCAGGTCGCGGTGATCGCGGCCAGGGAAGCCTGGGCGCACGCCGGGCTGGGCGGCGGCGAGGACATGCAGGTCGAGCCCGAGCGGCTCGCCGTCGTCATCGGCACCGGCATCGGCGGTGCGGTCACCCTGCTCAACCAGGACGACCTGCTGGAGAACGACGGGCTGCGCAAGGTCTCCCCGCTGACCGTCCCGATGCTCATGCCCAACGGCCCCGCGGCCTACGTGGGCCTCGAGCTCGGCGCCCAGGGCGGCGTGCACGCCCCGGTGTCGGCGTGCGCGTCCGGTGCCGAGGCTCTGGCCTGGGCGCTGCGGCTGCTGAGCGCCGGCGAGGTCGACGTGGTGGTGGCCGGCGGCGCGGAGGCGTGCATCACCGGCATCACCGTGGCCGGTTTCGTGCAGGCACGGACACTGAGCCAGCGCAACGACGAGCCGGAGCGGGCCTCCCGGCCCTTCGACGTCAACCGCGACGGGTTCGTGCTCGGTGAGGGTGCCGGGATCATGGTCCTGGAGCGCGCCGAGTTCGCCGCCGCCCGCGGCGCCACGGTGCACGGCCGGCTGGCCGGCGCCGGGATCACCGCCGACGCCTACCACATCACCGGCCCCGAGCCGGAGGGCATCGGGCAGTCCCGGGCCATCGCGACCGCGGTCCGCAACGCCGGCCTCGAGCCGGCCGACATCGGGCACGTGAACTGCCACGCCACCTCCACGGTGGCCGGCGACGTGGGCGAGACCCGTGCGGTGCGCAAGGCGCTCGGCGACCACCCGGTGCTCACGGCGCCGAAGTCGGCGCTGGGGCACCTCGTCGGCGCGGCCGGGTCGGTCGAGTCGATCATCACGCTGCTGTCGATCCGCGACGGCGTCATCCCGGCCACGCTCAACCTCGAGGATCTCGACCCGGGCGTCGAGCTGGATGTGGTCGCCGGTGAGCCCCGCAAGATGGATCTGACCGCGGCGGTGAGCGACTCGTTCGGCTTCGGCGGTCACAACGTCGCCGTGGCGTTCACGAAGGTCTGACCGCACCGGCCCGGCGCCGTGTCGATCCGCAGCTGAGCCCGTTCCGAACCGTAGAGCACCTCCCACCCACGAGGAGTTCGGATGACCGCCCTGGCCACCCACCCCAGTATCGATCCAGCTGTCGATCCAGCCGGCCCGGAGCAGCGACCGCGCGACCCGCGTGACCCGCTCGCCCGGCTGGAGGCGCTGTTCGACGACGACACGCTCAGCCCGATGCGGCCGCCGGACTCCTCCGGGGTACTCGCGGCGCACGGCCGCATCGACGGCGCCAAGGTGATCGCGTTCTGCACCGACGCGACCGTCATGGGCGGGGCGATGGGGTCGGAGGGCTGCCGGCACATCGTCGAGGCGATCGACACCGCGGTCCGGCTGCGGGTCCCGGTGATCGGGCTGTGGCACTCCGGTGGGGCGCGGCTGGCGGAGGGCGTCGAGGCGCTCGACGCCGTCGGCCAGGTGTTCGCCGCGATGGTCCGGGCCTCGGGCCGGGTGCCGCAGCTGTCGGTGGTGCTCGGCGCGGCCGCCGGTGGCGCGGCGTACGGGCCGGCGCTGACCGACGTCGTGATCATGGCGCCGGAGGGCCGGGTGTTCGTCACCGGCCCGGATGTGGTGCGCAGCGTGACGGGCGAGCAGATCGACCAGGAGTCCCTGGGCGGTCCGGTCGCCCACGGCAAACGCTCCGGCGTCGTGCACGTGATCGCCGACTCCGAGCACGACGCGCTGCGCCGCGCCCGGACCCTCACCGGCATCTTCGCCCGGCCGGGGATCTACGACACCCGGGCGGTCGCCACCCCCGTCGACCTGCGGGCGCTGCTGCCCGAGCGCAAGCAGCGGGCCTACGACGTCCGGCCGCTGGTGCGCGGGATCCTCGATCAGGACGCCTTCACCGAGCTGCAGGCCAAGTGGGCGCCCAACATCGTGATCGGTTTCGGGCGCCTGGGGGGTCGCTCGATCGGCGTGATCGCGAACAACCCGCTGCGCCTCGGCGGCTGCCTGGACTCCCCGTCGGCGGAGAAGGCGTCCCGGTTCGTCCGGCTCTGCGACGCGTTCGGGATCCCGCTGCTGGTCCTGGTGGACGTCCCGGGTTACCTGCCCGGCGTCGGCCAGGAGTGGGACGGCGTGGTGCGCCGCGGCGCCAAGCTGCTGCACGCGTTCGCCGAGGCCGTGGTGCCGCGGGTGACGCTGGTGACCCGCAAGGCGTTCGGCGGGGCGTACATCGCGATGAACTCGCGCTCGCTCGGCGCCACGGCGGTGTTCGCCTGGCCGGACGCCGAGGTGGCCGTCATGGGCGCGAAGGCCGCGGTGGGGATCCTGCATCGTCGCAAGCTCGCCGCCGCTCCCGAGGAGGAGCGCGACGCGCTGCACACCCAGCTCGCCGAGGAGCACGAGCGGATCGCGGGCGGGGTGAACCGGGCGATGGCGATCGGCGTCGTCGACGAGGTCATCGACCCGGCCGAGACGCGACTGCGGCTGCTCGAGGCGCTCGCCGCCGCCCCGGCCGGCCGCGGGGCGCACGGCAACATCCCGCTCTGACCCCGGGCTCAGCAGGCCTCGCTGAGCAGGCTGCCCGCAGCGCCGGTCTCCAGCAGCGGCGGGTTCCCGCTCATCGGCAGCGCGCCGCGCCAGCAGATCCGCGCTGCCGGCAGGTCGGCGGGCGCGTCGGCCGGGTCCTGCGTGCTCACGAACCGGACCAGCGCCAGCACCCGACCGCCGTCCAGGTCGGCGATGCGGTCGATGCGGATCGTGCCGTCGGTCGTGGTGTCCAGACTCGCGCGCCACTGCGGCTCGGGCTGCTGTTCGACGCGCCGGGGCACCACCGTGGCGGTCCACGATGCGTAGTCGCGGGCGTTGATGGCGTCGAAGTAGCGCTGCAACTGCGCCCGCACGGTCTCACCCGCGGGGTGCGTACGCGCGTCGGCGCTGAGCTCGACGGTGGCCGAGCCCGCGCCCTGCCCCGGAACCGACGGCACCGCACCGGCCGGGGGGACGCCGTCGAAGGCCCGGTCGCCCAGCAGCCACGCCGTGACACCACCGGCCACCAGCAGCGCAGCCAGCCCGACGGCCAGCGCGATCGCCCCCGCTCCAGTCCTCACTGGACAAGTTTCCCCCAGACCCGCCCTTTCGCCGTGCCACCGCGCCGGGTCCCGGCGCCATCACCCGGCCGGAGCGGCGCCTACCGTCTCCTCCATGACCGACCCCGGCGGTGGCGCCACGCCCGGCGCGGGCCGCAGTGCCGATCTCAGCGCTGACCTGGTCGTCCTCGGCGCGGGCCCGGCCGGTCTGGCAGCGGCCTGGCGAGCCGCGCGGGCCGGGCGCAGCGTGGTGCTGCTGGAACGGAGCGACACGGTGGGCGGAATGGCCGCCGGTTTCGACGTCGCCGGGATCCGGGTCGACCACGGCAGCCACCGGCTGCACCCGAGCATCGACGCGGGCGTGCTCGCCGACCTGACCGGCCTGCTCGGCGATGATCTCCAACTGCGGCCACGCAACGGCCGGCTGCAGATCGGCGGCGCGTGGGTGGGGTTCCCGCTGCGCCCGGCCGAGCTGGCCCGCCGGCTGCCGCGCGGCCTGGTCGCCCGGATCGCGGCCGACACCGCGACGGCGCCCCTGCGCCGCCGCTCCACTCCCCCGGCCAGCTACGCCGACGCCCTGCGCCGCAGCCTCGGCCCCGGCCTGTACGGCGCGCTGTACGCGCCGTACGCGGAAAAGCTGTGGGGCCGCTGCGGCGACGGGATCGACGCCGAGCAGGCCCGCCGCCGGGTCACCGCGGACACCCCCTGGAAGATCGCCGCGCGGATGCTGCGCGGCAACCGTGACGGGCAGGGCCGGGTGTTCCGCTATCCCCGACGGGGCTTCGGTCAGCTCACCGACGCCGTGGCAGCGGCCGCCGCCGGCGCGGGCGCCCGGATCGAGTTGCGCACCCAGGCCGTCGCCCTGTCCCCGCGGGCGGACGGGGTCACGGTGCGGACCAGTGGCGGCGCCGCGATCTCGGCGGGGCACGTCTTCTCCACGGTGCCTCTCACCGCACTCGCCCGGATCGTCGAGCCGGACCCGCCCCCGAACGTGATCGCCGCCGCCGCGGACCTGCCGTTCCGCGCGATGGTGCTGGTCTACCTCGTCCTCGAGGGCCCCCGGCCCTGGACGGCCTACGACGCGCACTACCTGCCCGGCGCCGGCACCCCCGTCACCCGGGTCTCCGAGCCGGCGAACTACCGCGACAGCGCCGACGACCCGGCGGACCGGACGGTGCTCTGCGCGGAGATCCCGTGCGCGCCCGACGACGCGATCTGGAACGCCACCGACGACGACCTCGCCGCCCGGGTGGCCGACGACCTCGCCCGCGCCGGGCTGCCGCCGGTACACCCGGCCGCCGTGGTCACCCGCCGGCTGCGGCACGTCTACCCGGTCTACGAGATCGGCTTCGGCGCCCGGCTCGCCGGACTCGACGCGTGGGCGGGCTCGCTGCCCGGCGTGACGACGTTCGGGCGGCTCGGCCTCTTCGCACACGACAACACCCACCACGCGTTCGTGATGGCCTACGACGCGGTGGACGCGCTGACCGGCCCGGCCTCCGGGTTCGACGGGCGCGCGTGGGCCGCGGCGCGGCAGCGCTTCGCCGGGCACGTCGTGGAGGATTGAGCGGGCCGAGACGGCCGGCTCGCAGTGCCGCTGCTCCGCCGGGAGCGGGGCAGCTTGTGGCCGGGCCGCCACCCGGGTGGCGGCCCGGGCGAGCGGCTCAGCTCGCGGCCGACGACGCCGCCGCCTCCGCCGGGGCCGGCACGTCGCCGAAGTTGAGCTCCCGGTGCACGGCCGGCAGCACCTTGCGAAGGTAGCGGCCCAGCGTGATGAACGAGGTCCCGGTGGTGCGGAAGCGATAGCAGATCGGCACCTCCGCGTAGCGGAAGCCCTTGCCCAGCAGGTCGAGGGTGAGGACCTGGGCGTAGTTGTAGTCGTGCACGATCTCCGCTGCCGCGGCGGCATCCGGCGAGAAGGCCCGGTAACCGCTCTGACCGTCGGTGAGATCGCGCCGGCGTACGACCCAGCGCAGCCCGGCCGTGAGCACCTGGTTGCCCAGCCGCCGACGGGCCGGCATCCGCTCGATCCGGCCGGTGAACCGGGAGCCGATCACGTAGTCGGCCGTACCGGCGAGGACGGGCGCGGCCAGGGCGGCCAGGTCCTCCGGGAAGTACTCCCCGTCGGCGTCGAGATAGACCACGACGGCCGGCCGCTCGGCCACGGCCTCGGCCAGCCCGCGGCGGACCGCCGCGCCCAGCCCCTGGTTCGGCCGCAGTGACACCACGTGGGCGCCCGCGGCGGCCGCGCGTTCGGCCGTGGCGTCGGTGGAGCCGTCGTCGACCACGATCGTCAGCACCCGCCGTCCCCCCACCCGCTGCGGGATCCGGGCCACCACGTCGGCGACGGCGTCCTCCTCGTCATGGGCGGGCAGGAACGCGACCACAGGGGCGTCGTTCGGAACCATCGCCGCCGTGGGGCGCGGCGGTAGCCGCCGCGGCAGCCGGAACCGGCCGAGATAGCTCGGGGCGGGAACCCCCAGCGCCACCCCGCCGACCACGAGCGCGTAGACCGTCTTGACCCCGTGCGTGGTGAGGGCGATCGCGAACGCCGGGCCGGCCGGGACGCCGAGGGCGACCAGCGCCGCGGTCGCCGCCGCCTCGTAGCTGCCGAACCCGCCGGGCGTCACCGCGACCGCCTGCGCGGCGATCGTCGCCGCCGTGATCGCGACGGCCTCGCCCACGCCCAGCGGATGGCCGGCGACGCGGGCGATCTCGAACACGACGGCCGCCTCGAGCACCCAGGCCAGCACGACGGCGATGAGCACGGCGGGGCCGGGCAACCGCGGCGCCGTCCCCGTCCCGGCCCGCCCCAACCGCACCAGCCACCCCACACCGAGCGCACCGACGAGCACGAGACCACCGGTCGCGGTCGCCGGCACCCAGCCCGGCACGAGCCCGACCAGCACCGCCGGTGCCGCGAGCGCGGCCAGGCCGAGCACCGCGACCAGATCGGCCGCCCGCAGCGTGACCGCCGACGCGATCACCGGGGCGGCCGGCAATGAGGTGCGGCGCAGCACACCGGTCACCCGGAGCACCTCACCGAGCCGCAGCGGAAGCACGTGGTTCCCGAGCAGGCTCACGTGCAGACCCGCCCACGACTGACCGGTCCCCAGACCGGGCAGCACCCGGCACCACGCCGCCGTGCGCAGACCGAACGCCGCCGCATAGCAGCCCAGCGCGAGGGCGAGCCCACCCGGTTCGGCGAGCAGTGCGGCGAGCACGTCACCCAGCGCCGCACCGTCGACGACGCGCACGAGGTAGACCACGCCGACGACGGCGATTCCGAGCCCTACCAGGTGACGCAGGCGCTTCACCTTGTGTAGCGTAAGTTCACCGTCAACAAGGCTTGCCTATTTCGGTGAGCTGAGGCTGCAGGGGGCCGTGTGGTCACGGTGGTCACCGGCTCCGCCGGATTCGTCGGCCGGATGCTCGTCTCGGCACTCGCCCAGGATGGTCCGGTCGGCATCGACCGCCACCCACAGCCTCCCCTGCCGGGGCTCACCAGGATCACCGCCGACCTGCTCGACCACACACCCGAGGTGCGCGAGGCACTCGCCGGGGCCCCGGTCGTGCACCACCTGGCGGGCAGCCCCGACGTCCGTGACGCGCGCCCCGACGCCGCACAGTGGCGCTACCGCGACAACGTGCTGGCCACCGGGGCGGTGCTGGCCGCGGTGCCGCTGGAGACGCCGCTGCTGGTCGCGTCGTCCTCGTCGGTCTACGGCGGCAGCCGTGGCGGCCGTCCCAGCGGCGAGGACGACCGGCTGCGCCTGCGCGGCGGCTACGCCCGCAGCAAGGCCGTCGTCGAGCAGCTGTGTGCGGCCCGCGCGCAGGCCGGCGGCCGGGTCGCGGTGATCCGGCCTTTCACGCTCGCCGGTGAGGGACAGCGGCCGGGGATGGCCCTGTCGCGATGGATCGCCGCGGCGCAGGCGGGCGAACCGCTGCGGGTGTTCGGCTCCATGCGGCGCAGCCGAGACATCACCGACGTCGAGCAGGCCGTCCGCGCGCTCGTCGAGCTCGGCAACCTCGCCGGGCAGGGCTGCGAGATCGGCACCGTCAACCTCGGCACCGGTACGCCGCTGCGGCTCGGCGAGATCGTCGCCGGCATCGGCCGCGTGCTCGGTGCCGACGTACGCACCGTCGTCGAGCCGGCCGAGCTGGTCGAGGTGCCACACACGCTCGCCGACACGACCCGGCTGCGCGCGCTGCTCGGCTGGGCCCCGCTGACCGACATCGACGCGCTGATCACCCGCCAGCTGGCGTACCCGGCGGGAGCAGGGCCCGATGCCACGACCGCCGGCGAGCCGCCCGGCCCGCCGGAGCCCGTGCTGCAGGCAGGCTGAGACGGTGTCGCCGGCCCCGAGGCGCGGGCTCGTCCGCACCCGCCCACCCGGCAGCGGCCTGCGCCGGGCGATGCTGCTGGTCGCGCTCGTCGCGACCGTGGCCGCGGCGCTCGGCATCGGGGTCCGGGCGCTGCAGAGCGCTCACGTCGCCGTCGACGAGGAGCAGTACCACCTGTCCGCCCTCTCCCTCGCCGAGGACGGGGACCTCGACATCACCGACGAGATGGCCGACGAGCGCTGGCGCGAGTTCGCCAACGTCGTGCCGCACGTCGAGACCGTGGTGCAACCGGACGGCAGCCAGATCAGTCCGCACGACCCGCTGTTGCCGATCATCCTGGCCGCCCCGGCCGGGCTGGGCGGCTGGGTGGGCGCGAAGGCGGCGCTGGCCGGCCTCGCGGGAGCGCTCGCCGCGCTGACGCTCTGGCTGGGCGTACGCCGGTTCGGGGTGCGCCTGCGCCTCGGGACCGTCGGTGTCGCGATCGCGGGGGCGTCGCTTCCGCTGGCGGCCTACGGCCAGCAGCTCTACCCCGAACTGCCCGCCGCACTGGTCACGCTGGCGGGCATGGCCGCGGTGACGGGGCCGCTGCGCCGGCACGAGCTGGTGCTGCTGGGCGCGGTGGTCACCGCGCTGCCCTGGCTGTCGGTGAAGTACGGGATGGTGGCGTTCGCGCTGGCCGGGCTCGCCGCGGTGCGCTGGTGGCGGGCCGGGCAGCGGCGCGAGGTCGCGCTGCTGGGCGCGGCGCTGGCGGTGTCGGGCGCGATCTACCTGGTCGTGCACCGGGTGGTCTGGGGCGGCTGGACGGTCTACGCCGGCGGCGACCATTTCGCCGGGACCGGCGAATTCGCGGTGATCGGGGTCGACCCCGACTACGTTGGGCGCAGCCTGCGCCTGGCCGGGCTGCTGCTGGACCGCGAGTTCGGCCTGGTCCCGTGGCAACCCGCCTGGCTGCTCGCCGTCCCCGCGGTCGCCGCGCTGGTGGCACGCCGACCGCCCGGCTGGCCGGCTCTCGCCCTTCCGCTCGCCACCGGCTGGTTCGTGGCGACGTTCGTCGCGCTGACCATGCACGGCTACTGGTCACCCGGGCGGCAGCTGGTGGTCGTGCTGCCGCTGGCGGTGCTGGCGACGCTGTCCTGGCTGGACCACGTCCCGTGGTGGCTGCGGGCGAGCGGTCTCGCGCTCGGCCTGGCAGGGGTTCTCGGTTACGCGGTGTTCCTCGTGCAGGGCTACCTGCACGAGGTGACGTGGGTCGTGCACTTCGTCGACGCCGACGCGCCGGTCTACCGGCTGCTGCGCCCCGTGCTCACCGACTGGAGCGGGGAGTACCGGGGGGCCCATTTCGCCGGCTTCGCGCTGCTCGTGGGGCTGGCAGCGATCGGGTGGAGGCAGGGGGCCGCCGGTCCGGCCGGGGCGCAGTGGCGCCCGGTCAGCCGACCTGGTGCAGCCAGGTCACCGGCGCGCCGTCCCCGGCAAGCCGGAAGGGCTCGAGCGCGTCGTCCCAGGCGGAGCCGAGCAGATCCCGCACCCGACCAGGGACCTGAGCCGCGGGCACATCGGTGAGCAGGGCGCGGAGCTGGTCCTCACCGACCACGATGTCGCCGTTGGCGCTCGTCCGGCCACTCCACAGGCCCAGCGACGGGACGTAGCAGAACCGCTCGCCGTCCACGCCCGGGCTCGGCTCCTCGGTCACCTCGAAGCGCAGCATCGGCCACGCGCGCAGGGCACCGGCCAGCGCTCCACCGCTGCCGGAAGGGCCGTACCAGGTGCACTCGGCGCGCAACTGCCCGGGAACGGCCGGCTGCGGCGTCCATTGCAGCGCGACCCGGGTTCCGAGTACGCCTGAGATCGCCCACTCGACATGCGGGCAGACCGCAGTCGGCGACGAGTGGACGAAAACCACCCCGCGTGTGCTCACTGCAGACCTCCGCTTCAAGACGAGGAACGTCTTCCCCTACGTCCTCGTGTCGCGGTGGCGTGCCGTGCCGGCAGGGAGTGTAAGCCGGGTCCCCGGCCCGGATACAGGAGTCGATGTCGCTGGCTGGCGGTCACTCTGCCCGATTCCACGGCCCACGGCCAGTACTGGGTGGTCCGCTCGGCGTGTCGTGCTCCGCCTGTCGGACGAGGCGGCGTGTCCTGTCCCGGAGCAGGTAGTTCGGACGGTCGAAGGTGCCGTCACCCCCGTCCGGGGACGGCGCCGCCGTCGACGAAGATGTTGTCGGCGAGCAGCGACGTCGCCGGGACCCGGAGCGGTCCCGCCAGAGCGTCGCGACGGAACTGGTTGCCGGTGATCCGCACCTCGGGCGCGGTGCCGCCCGACGCGGGTAGCTGGCGCAGCGTGTATTCACCACCGCCGAGCAGGTTCCCGCGGATCACGACCGTCCCGTTCCCGGCGGTGTCGCCGCGGCCACGCTGCGCGGGCGCGAGCAGCAGGGCGCTGTTGTGCCCTGGCTCGCGCCCCATCTCGATCCGGTTGTCCTCGACGAGCACGTCGCCGCCGGGCGCGACGAGGCGTAGCGCGTCGGTGCTGCGGCCCGGGGCCGCGACGAAGTCGTGCAGCCAGCTGTTGCGCAGGGTGGCGCGGGAGCCGAGCCGGGCGCCGTCCCCGGACAGCCCGGTGATCTCGACGCGCTCGGCGGTCCAGGCGTCGTTACCGATGCCGGCCTCCGGGAAGGCGCCGGTGATCGTCGTGTCCTCGATCCGGACGGAACCGGCGGGGGTGGTCGAGACGCCGTACGGCGCGTGTCCGTCCCCGGTGATGCGGCTACGGCGCACGACGACACCGGGCGCGTCGACGACGATTCCCCCGGTCACGTCCAGCCCGTCGAGCACGGTGTCGGCGGCCGTGACAGTGATCGGCCCGCTCGGGCACAGCCGCAGGCCGGGTGGGACACCGACGCTGTCCGGTCCCGGGGGGTGGTAGGCGCCGGTCGCGGTACAGCTGATGGCGGCGGCCGCGGTGAGCGTCCGGCCGACGGGTTCGGCGTCGCCGGGGGCCGTCACGGCGACCAGCACCCCGATGAGCGCGAGACCCACCGCCGCGACAGCCAGCCCGAGACGGCCCATCGCGAGGGCACCCGGCCCCAGCCCTTGCATGGCGGAAGAATATGACCCGCCTGCGGACCGTCCGTGACGGGGGACCGACGCAGCGTGAAACGGCGGCGGACGGTCAGCCCGCGTCGTAGTGGACGACGCCGTCCTGCTCGGTCGCGGTCAGCAGACCCCGTTCGACCAGGACGTCGAGGTGCGCCGACGTCTCCAGGGTCGCCAGCATGGCGTTGAAGGGATCGAGCTCGTCAAGGGTGCGCTCGCGGCGGGTCCAGGGCAGCGCCGCGGCGACCTCGACGCCCGTCGACCGGCCCTCTTTGACCGCGTGCAGGGTCGCGTCGAGCCGGCGGCCGTGGTGGTCGAGCAGTTCGTCGACCCGCTCGTGCACCCGGCGCCCGACCGGCCCGTGCGCGGGCAGCAGCGCAGCGTCGGGCATGGCCCGCAGGAGTTGCAGCGAGGCCAGGAAGTCGGCCAGCGGGCTCGGCGGCGGGACCGGTTCGAATCCGATCGACGGCGTGATCGTCGGCAGCACGTGGTCGCCGGAGAACAGCAGCTCACCGGGGGCGTCGGCGAACACGAGGTGCCCCCGGGTGTGTCCCGACGTCTCCACGGCCTGCAGCCGCCGCTCGGCCCCGGGGGCCCCCAGCGTCACGACCGCGCGGTCGTCGAGCCACTCGTCGGGCATCTCCCACAGCGACCGGTCGGCCTTCGGCGGCGGGTTCGCCTCGAGATGCGCGGCCAGCCGGTGCGCCCCGGCCCGTCGCAACCGGTCGCGGTGCACCCGCCCGCCGTCGCCGTCGCGGTAGTTGATCTCCTCGAGGCCCGGCCGTTCGCCGCGCCCGAGCAGCACCCGGCCACCGAACTCCCGGCGCAGCACCACTGCCTGGGTGTAGTGGTCGCGGTGCAGGTGGGTGACGAGGAACCGCCGGATGTCGCCGGCCCCGGCGCCCAGGGCCGCGAGCGCGCCGAGGAGCAGATCCTTCGCCTCGGCCAGCGCCCACCCGGAGTCGATGAGCGTCCAGCCCGCGTCGTCGGCGACCGCGTAGACGTTGACCGCCCGCAACCCGTCGTTCGGCAGCGGCAGCGGGATCCGGTAGACGTCCGGGGCGCACCGGTAGACCCCGGGCGCGGTCCAGTCGCCGTCGGGGTCGTCGTCGGTCACCGCGTGGTCCCTGGCACTGATCACGTCTCGCACCCTAGATCGGCCCGCGCACGGAGTCGTGTCCCGAGGCAGGTCAGCACTCGGCCGCGGCGGGCGCGGTGAACGCATCGGCGCCGGCCGGGGCGGGCCCGGAGTGGTCGGCGGCGAACATCGCCTCGCCGTAGTACTCGCGGAACGTCGCGAGGATCTCGTCCAGCGGCAGGTCGGTGTGCACGCCGCGGTCGTTGACGTACTCCATGTACTGCTCGCCGCCGCTGGCGTACTCGTGCATCAGCGCGTCGTTGCGCCCGTCGAAGGCGATCGGATCGACCTCGAAGCGGGCGCACAGCTCGGCGTTGAACGCCGGGGTGGCCTTGACCCAGCGGCCGTCGAGGAGCAGGTCGGTGTAGCCGTGGTAGACGAACAGGTCCGCGCCGCCCATCCGCTCGCGCAGCCGCGGGGTGTTGAGGTGATTGCGTACGTCGGCGAAACCGAGCCGGGCCGGGATCCCGACGGCCCGCGCGGCCGCGGTCAGCAGCACGGCCTTGGGCACGCACCAGTTGCTCCCGCCGGCGGCGACCGCGCTGGCCCGGTAGGCAGCGGGATCGGTGGTCAGCCCGAACGGGTCGTACCAGATCTCGTCGCGGACGGCCTCGAACAGCCGCACGGCCATCGCGATCGGATCGGTCTCGCCCCCCACCACCCGCCGGGCGAAGCCCTGCACCTCCGGCGAGTCGGAGTCGACGAAGTGGCCGGGGGCCAGGTACTCCTCCTGCGGCGAGTCCGCTGACGACACTGGCGAGGACACTGTCGGTTCCCTCCCTACCTCGGACCCCTCCTTCGGAGCCCGTCGCGGTCACTCTACGCGCAGGTAGCCTGCACACAGCGTTGTAACGTTGGGCTATGCCCTCCCGCGCATTCCACCCGTCCGGGGTTCCTGTCGCACCGGGGACGTGACGCATTGTCGGCTACTGTCCCCATACCTGACCGACAAGACGCCTGACGACATCCCGATCGGGCGGGACCCGCGCGACACAAGAGGAGACTGGGGAATGGGAACAGGGCTGCCGGACCACCCAGACGTGATCGAGGCGCCGTTCCTCACCGTGGCCGAGGTGGCCGAGCGGATGCGGGTCTCCAAGATGACCGTTTACCGGTTGGTGCACAGCGGCGAGCTGCCGGCCGTACGGTTCGGGCGGTCGTTCCGGGTGCAGCGCGGAGCAGTGGAGGACCTGATCCGGGCGGCCCGCTTCCAGGCCGGATAGAGCGGTGCTGCCGTTCGACGACGATGCCGCCCGACGGATCGCGCGGACCTACACGACCCCCGACATCGTCGGCCAGCGGGAACGCACACTCGCGTTGCTCGACCTCGCACCCGGGGAGCGGGCGCTCGACGTCGGCACCGGACCCGGCCAGCTCCTCGCGGCGATGGCGGCCCGCGTCGGGCCGGACGGGCTCGCGAGGGGTGTGGACCCGAGCCCGGCGATGGTCGCGATGGCCCGGGAGCGCTGCGCAGGGCTGCCGGCCACGGCCGTGACCGAGGGCGGCGTGAGCGGTCCCGGCTCACTCCCCGACGGGCCGTTCGACGCCGTCGTCTCCACCCAGGTGCTGGAGTACGTCGCCGACATCCCCGCCGCGCTCGCCGAGATCCACCGGGTGCTGCGCCCGGGCGGCCGGGTGCTGCTGCTCGACACCGACTGGGACTCGGTCGTCTGGCAGGTCGACGACCGGGACCGGCACGCCCGGGTGCTCACCGCGTGGGAGCAGCACCTGGTCGATCCGCGGCTCCCCCGCACGCTGGGCCCCGCGCTGCGGGCCGCGGGCTTCACCGATGTGCGCGTCGACGTCATCCCGCTGCTCAACGCGACATGGGACGAGGACACCTACAGCGCCTGGACGCTCGGCACCATCGCCGACTACGTCGCCGGGCGGGGCGGCCTGCGCCGGGCGGACGCCGACGCCTGGGCCGCGGACGTCCGCGACCGCGGCGACTACTTCTTCAGCGTCAACCGCTACGCCTTCCGGGCCGCGCGCCCGCGCGGCCGCAGCGGTGTCGACGGCAGCTCCGGCGCCGCCAGCGCAGGGCCCTCGTAGCCCCGCACCGCGCCGAACCTGCCCTCGCCGGTCCCGCTCAGCTCGGCCTGCCACTGCGCCCGGGCCTCGGCGATCTCGGCGCCGCTACGGCCGACGAAGTTCCACCACATCACGATCTCCTCGGCGAACGGCACACCACCGAGCAGCAGCAGCCGGCTGTCGTTCTCCGCGCGCAACCGCAGCTCCGAGCGCCCGCAGCCGAGGTAGCACAGCGTCCCCGGATCGAGCTCACCGTCGAGGTCCGCGGCGCCGGAGACGGTCAGCACGGCGTGCTCGAAGTCGGGTTCGAGCGGGATCCGCACGTCGCTGCCCGCCGCGAGCGCGATGTCCACCCCGACCAGCGGGCTGTGCACCCGGCCGGGCGAGCGGGCCCCGGCCAGCTCGCCGAGCAGCACGGTCGCACGCAGGCCGCGGTCGATGATCACCGGCAGCTCGGAGTGGTGTTCGAAGCGCGCGGCCCTCGCGTGGTCGGCATCGGGCAGCGCCACCCACAGCTGGGCGCCGTGCAGCACGGGCGAGTGCGGGTCGGGTGACTGCTCCGAGTGCGCGATCCCGCCGCCCGCCGTCATGAGCGCCAGCTCGCCGGCGCGGATCAGCTGGTTGCTGCCGAGGCTGTCGCGGTGGTGCACCTCGCCGTCGAGCAGCCAGCTGACCGTCTGCAGCCCGATGTGCGGATGCGGGGGTACCTGCATCCCCGGCTCGCGAGCGATGTCGTCGGGGCCGTAGTGGTCCACGAAGCACCATACGCCGATCATCCGCCGGTTCAGGCTCGGCAGCAGCCGGCGCACCTCGGTGCCCTCCCCCAGCTGCACCGTCCGCGCCGACAGCAGCTCGCGCACCGGGCCCGCGGTAGCAGCTCCGGCACAGACCTCGATCGCACTGTCGGTCGCAGTGTTGTTCATGCAATCACCGTACGGCCGCCGCGATCCGGCCACCCGGCCGTTCGGCTGCGATCGTTCCGCCATGCGACGCGAGGTCTCCGCCCGGCTCGAGCTGCGCGTGGACACCCCGGCGGTGCTCGCCCTGCAGATCGCGGTGGCCGCACCGCATCCGACCACCGAGCGACTGACCGTCAGCCGGGACGGCGCCGAGCTGCCCGCGCCCCGGGAACCGGCGGCGGGCACGGCGGCGGCCGGGTGCACGTGCTCGACGCCGCGTCCGGGGCCCTGGTCGTCGACTACGCCGCGACGGTGGACGGCATGCTCCCGGCACCGCCGCCCGGTGAGCAGGAGCGGTTGCCGTACCTGCGACCCAGCCGGTGGTGCCCGTCGGACCGGCTGCTGGCCACGGCCGGCGCGGAGTTCGGCGGGATCTCCGAATCCGCGGCGATCGTCGATGCGGTGACCGGGTGGGTCGGTGAGCGGCTGCGCTACGTGGCCGGCGCCGGCGCACCCACCGACGACGCCGTGGACACCCTGCTGCTCGGCGAGGGCGTGTGCCGGGACTTCGCCCACCTGGTGACGGGACTGCTGCGCGCCCTCGACGTCGCGGCCCGGCTCGCCGCGGTCTACGCACCGGGCCTCGCGCCGATGGACTTCCACGGCGTCGTCGAGGCCTGCACCGGCGAGCAGTGGGGTGTCGTGGACGCGACCGGCCTGGTCCGCGGCCGTCGCTGCTGCGGATCGCGACCGGCCGCGACGCCGCCGACACCGCGTTCCTCAGCACCCACTATGGCATGGTCGAGCCGACCGGGATGACGGTCATGGCGGTGGTCGACGAACTGCCGGTCGACGACCAGCGCGGAGCGGTCGCACTGGCCCTAGAACCCGAACGTCATCACGGCGGCCAGCCCACCGTCGCGGAGCCGCTCGAACACCGCCCGCTCGTGCGGCACAACGGGGTCGGGCAGTGCGTCGAGGGCGAACCAGCGCAGGTCCGCGGCCTTGTCCGGCTCGATCAGCCGGGGCTCCCCGATCCAGCGGCGGCACTCGAAGAAGAAGTCGACCCGCTCGTCGACGGGTTGCCGGTTGCCGTGGGTGCGGTGCATCGCCGTCAGCGGGACGAGGTCGGTGGGATCGACGGTGATCCCGAGTTCCTCGGCCGCCTCCCGGCGGGCGGCGGCCACCACGGACTCGTCGGCCTCGACGTGCCCGGCGGCGGCCGTGGCCCAGTGTCCGTCCCGATAGCCGGTGTTCTGCCGCAGCTGCAGGAGGATCTCGTCCCCGCGGCGGAGGACGACGTACGCGGCGGGCACGAGCCGGAAACGATCAGTCACCGGGTCGACTCTAACCCCGGGGTGGGCGTCGTCGTTCCATCCGCACCACACCGGTAACCGCAGCGAAAACGCCCGTCACGATCAGCGGTCCTACGCTGGCCGCAGACCGCACGGTGAAGGTGGAGGGCGGCGCGGTGTGACCAGGAGCGCGACCGGCCACCGACGGCTCGGGGCGGTGCCGGCGCGCGACGCGGACCTACGGTTCCGTACCGTGCACGGCTACCGGCGGGCGTTCCGGGTGGCGGGGTCCGGACCCCCGGCGGTGCTCATCCACGGCATCGGGGACAGCTCCGCCACCTGGGAGCCGATCATCGCCGGACTGGCCCGGCACCACCTGGTGATCGCCCCCGACCTGCTCGGCCACGGCCGCTCCGACGAGCCCCGCGCCGACTACTCGGTGGCCGCCTACGCCAACGGCGTACGCGACCTGCTCGGTGTGCTCGGCGTCGGCGAGCGCGACCCTGGTCGGGCACTCGCTCGGCGGCGGGGTGGCGATGCAGTTCGCCTACCAGTTCCCCGAGCGCACCGAGCGGCTCGTCGTCGTCGGAAGCGGGGGCGCGGGGCCCGAGATCACCCCGATCCTGCGGGCGATGACGTTGCCGGGGGCGGTCAACCTGCTCGGTCTGTTGCGACTGCCGACCACGCGCCGGCAGGCCGGGATCGTCGTCGAGGTGGTGCGCCGGCTGGGCACCGACCTCGGGCGGGACGCGCCGGACCTGCTCCGGGTGGTCGACGCGCGGCCCGACGCGACCTCCCGCTCGGCGTTCATCCGCACGCTGCGCGCCGTCGTCGACTGGCGTGGTCAGGTCGTCACCATGCTCGACCGCTGCTACCTGACCCGCGGCATGCCGACGATGCTGGTTTGGGGGCGCGGGACGCGATCGTGCCGGTCGGGCACGGTCGGCTGGCGCACGCGGCGATGCCGGGCAGCAGGCTGGAGATCTTCCACGACGCCGGGCACTTCCCGTTCCACAGCGAGCCGGCCCGGTTCGTCGCGCTGGTCGAGGAGTTCCTGGCCGGTACGGCGCCCGCGCGGTGGAGCCCCGAGCAGTGGCGGCAGCTGCTGCGCTGGGCCGATCCGTCGTCACAGCTGGGGTGCCCGGTCCACGAGCGCTCGGCCACCTGAGGACATGCGCGCGCACCCGCCTCCCCCCGGGCGCCCGCCGCGATCCGTCCGGCCACCCGCATCGCCTCGATGGTTTCCGGGGTGTGCACGTCGGGCCGAGCCCCGCAGCGTGCGACGGTGCCTGTCGTGAACTCCGCCGACACCCCCGCCCTGCTCGCCGACGTCAGCCCGCTGCCCACCGGCCTGGACCGGCGGCTGCGTGAGCAGCTCACCTTCATCGTGGAGATCGACCGGCTCAAGACCGTGCTGCGGGCGTCCCCGCTCGCCGCCGCCGACCGCCGGGAGAACGACGCGGAGCACTCATGGCACCTGGCGATGATGGTGCTGCTGCTGGCCGAGTACGCCGACCGGCCGATCGACGTCGGGCACACCGTCGCGCTCGTCCTCGTGCACGACCTCGTCGAGGTCTACGCCGGCGACACCCCGCTCTACGACGCCGCCGCGCGGGTCGGCCAGGCGGCCAGGGAGCAGGCGGCCGCCGACCGGCTGTTCGCGCTGCTCCCGGCCGACCAGGGCACCCGTCTGCGGGCGCTGTGGGAGGAGTTCGAGGCGCGTATGACGCCCGAGGCCATGTTCGCCAAGGCGCTCGACCGGCTGCAGCCGGTGCTGCTGAACTGGATGTCCGACGGCGGCACATGGCGGACCTACGGCGCCCCCGCCGTCGACCTTCTGACAGCGCTGTGGCTCCACAACCCGCAGCACACCGCCCCACGGGGGGCGTTATGGGTCCACAACGCGACGGGGTCGGGGTGGTCAGCTGCCGATCAGCTGCAGCCGCTGGTCGAGCCGCAGCCCTCGCACAGGTAGCAGGATCCGGCCGGCCGCATCTTGGTGCCGCAGGTGAGGCACAGCGGTGCGTCGGCTGCCTTGCCCAGCCGCAGCTCGAGCAACTCGGTCGAGCTGCCGACCTCCACCGGCGCCGGGGACGCCCCGGCCGGCTTCTCCTCGGAGGCGGCGGGTGCCGCCGGGTCCACGGAGACCCCGGTGCGCAGGCCCTCCAGGTCGACGTCGGTGTAGCTCTCGGCGACCTGGGCGGTGCGCTCGTCCGCCGAGAAGATGCCGAGCTGCGCTCGCTTCTCGTAGGGCAGGTAGTCGAGCGCAAGCCGCCGGAACAGGTAGTCGAGCACGCTCGTCGCGATCCGGACGTCCGGGTCGTCGGTCATCCCGGCCGGCTCGAAGCGCAGGTTCGAGAACTTCGAGACGTAGAACTCCAGCGGGATGCCGTACTGCAGGCCCACCGAGATCGACATCGAGAACGCGTCCATCACGCCCGACAGCGTCGAACCCTGCTTGCCGAGCTTGACGAAGATCTCGCCGAGGCCGTCGTCGGGGTAGGACCCGGCGGTCAGGTAACCCTCCGCGCCACCGACGGTGAACGAGACCGTCTCGCTGGGCCGCTTCTTGGGCAGCCGCCTGCGCACCGGGCGGGCCTCGACCACCGGAGCGGCCTCGGCCTTGGCGTCGGACTTGGCGGTTTTCCCCGCCGACAGCGGCTGGCCGACCTTGCAGTTGTCGCGGTAGATGGCCAGCGCCTTGAGGCCGAGCCGCCAGCCCTCGAGGTAGATCCGCTCGACGTCCTCGACGGTGGCCGCCTCGGGCATGTTGACCGTCTTGGAGATTGCGCCGGACAGGAACGGCTGGACCGCCGCCATCATCCGCACGTGGCCCATCGCGGCGATGGACCGCTCACCCATCGCGCAGTCGAAGACCTCGTAGTGCTCCTGACGCAGGCCCGGCGCGTCGATGACGTGCCCGTGCTCGCCGACGAACTCGATGATCGCCTCAGCCTGCTCCGGCTGGTACCCCAGCATCTGCAGTGCCCGCGGCACCGTCTGGTTGACGATCTGCATCGAGCCGCCGCCGACCAGCTTCTTGAACTTGACCAGCGCCAGGTCCGGCTCGATACCGGTCGTGTCGCAGTCCATCATCAGACCGATGGTGCCGGTCGGGGCCAGCACGGAGGCCTGCGCGTTGCGCCACCCGTTGCGCTCGCCGATGGCGAGGGCGTCCTTCCAGGTGATCGTGGCCAGCTTGTGCACCGGGACGCTCGCCGGCAGCGTACGCACCGCGTCGTTCGCGGCCGCGTGCTTGCGCATCACGCGCTGGTGGGCCTCGGCGTTGCGGGCGTAGCCCTCGTAGGTGCCGACGACACCGGCGAGCTCGGCCGAACGCTTGTAGGCGGCACCGGTCATCAGCGAGGTGATCGCCGCGGCGAGCGAGCGGCCGCCCTCGGAGTCGTAGGCGTGCCCGGTGGCCATCAGCAGCGCGCCGAGGTTGGCGTACCCGATGCCCAGCTGGCGGAACTTCCGCGTGGTGTCGGCGATCGGCTCGGTCGGGAAGTCGGCGAAGCAGATCGAGATGTCCATCGCGGTGATGACCAGCTCGACGGCCTTGGCGAACCGCGCCGCGTCGAACTGGCCGTCGTCACCCAGGAACTTCAGCAGGTTCAGCGACGCGAGGTTGCAGCTGGAGTTGTCCAGGTGCATGTACTCCGAGCACGGGTTCGAGGCGGTGATCCGGCCCGACTCGGGGCAGGTGTGCCAGTCGTTGATGGTGTCGTCGTACTGGATGCCGGGGTCGGCGCACTCCCAGGCGGCCTGCGCGATGCCGCGGAACAGCGTGCGGGCGTCGACCCGGTCGATGACCTCACCGGTCATCCGGGCGCGCAGCCCGAACTCGGTCCCGCCCTCGACGGCCCGCATGAACTCGTCGGTGACCCGGACGGAGTTGTTCGCGTTCTGGTACTGCACCGAGGTGATGTCGGCGCCGCCCAGGTCCATGTCGAACCCGGCGTCGCGCAGGACGCGGACCTTGGCCTCCTCCTTGGCCTTGGTCTCGACGAACTCCACGATGTCGGGGTGGTCGACGTCGAGGACGACCATCTTCGCCGCACGCCGGGTGGCACCGCCGGACTTGATGGTCCCCGCGCTGGCGTCCGCCCCGCGCATGAACGAGACCGGGCCGGACGCGGTGCCGCCCGAGGACAACAGCTCCTTCGAGGAGCGGATGCGCGAGAGGTTCAGCCCGGCGCCGGAGCCGCCCTTGAAGATCAGCCCCTCCTCGCGGTACCAGTTGAGGATCGACTCCATGGTGTCGTCGACGGCGAGGATGAAGCAGTTGTGCACCCGGAGCCCGCCGGCCAGGAACTCGCCGGACTCGGTCTGGATGTCGTAGACGTCCATGGCGCCGAGTTCCTCGATGCGCGCGATCTCGAGACGCTTGACGTCCCGGGCGGGGCGGCCCGGGATGTCGAACGACGCCTCGAGCTTCGCCTCCTTGACCGGATCGATGAACCCGATCTGATCGGCGAAGATCCGCCGGTCACCGGCGTTCTGGATCCGGATTCCCCACAGGTCGTGACGGTCCGGGCGGGGGTCCGCCTTCCTGCCGACCCGGGCGAAGATGCCGAACCGGCCGAGCAGCGCCTGTACGCCGCGGATCAGCCGCTCGCTGATCATGTCCATCCCGACCAGCGTCGAACGCTCACGTCGTGAGACGTAGCCCTCGGCCTGGAACAGGCTCCGCAGGTAGCACGCGACCACCGGGAGCGGAGCGGTGAAGAGGTGCTCGGGAACCGTCATCTCGACGCCGCGGGCATGCAGGCCCCAGCGCTCGACGAAATCGGCCAGATCCGTGCCGCACACCCGCGTCCGACGGCAGTCCAGCGTCGGGTCCTGCGTCTGGACCGTCCGCTCGTGCCGGTGCACGCCCGGGAAGACCGCATCGAGCGCGGCCGTCACCCAGCTCAGCTCGGCCTCGGTGACGGTCATTGCCTCGATGGTCAGCGACCGGTTCGTGCCGGTGTCGTACTGGCCGACGAACCCGTCGGACTGCAACCAGCCGGCCAGCGACGCCTCCGCGAGCTGGGAGACCTCGATCACCGACTCACCGAAGGAGTGCGTGCGGTGCCACTCCAACTGGTCGCCCGGCTGGAGGGTGCCGGCCTCGACCCAGCGCCCGGCGCCCGCGCCGGTGCTCTTCCACACGACATGGTCGGGCGTGACGTCGAGCGTGTGCCCGGCCTTCGTGTGCAACCGCAGCACGTCACGTACGCCGTTGGCCTTGGTCGCGACGATCGAGGTGAGACCGTGCGCGTCGAAGACCTTGGTACCGACGGCGTCGCGCTCGACCAGCTCGCCGATAGGGATCAGCCCGGCCGGAGTGCTGACCAGTTCGCCGTAGGCGAGACACGCAGACACCTGCTGCGGGCTCGACGTTCCGACGTTGAACCAGACCGGCGAGTTGAAGCTGAACACCTGGTGCAGCAGCATCCAGGTGAGCTCGTGGGCGAAGATCTCGGCGTCCTCGGCGGTCGCGAAGTAGCCGTTGTCGACGCCGGCCCGGTGGTAGACCCCGACCACCCGGTCGATCAGCTGGCGCAGGCTGGACTCGCGCTGCGGGCTGCCGACGGCACCGCGGAAGTACTTGCTCGTGACGATGTTGGTCGCGTTGACCGACCAGAAGTCGGGGAACTCGACGCCGCGCTGCTCGAAGTTGACCGTGCCGTCGCGCCAGTTGGTCATGACGACGTCGCGGCGCTCCCAGCTCACCTCGTCGTAGGGGTGCACGCCGGGCGAGGTGTAGAGGCGCTCGACGGTCAAGCCGACCGGCCGCCTGCGCTTGTCCCCCTGCTTCGCACCGGACTTGTCCCCGCGCCCCGAGGCTGTTGCCCCGACCGTCTCCGTCATGCTCTCCCTCTTCTGCATCCGAACATGCTCATGACTGCCGTCGGCCCCGGTGGGGACGACGACGGACTCCGCTCGGGCTCGTCAACCGGTGGACTGGCCGGAGCGCGGTTCGGCTGCTTCCCCGGCAGCCGGCCGGCGCAGATCGGCGATCTCCTTCTCGAAGTCCTCGATAGAGGAAAACGAGCGATAGACGCTCGCGAAGCGCAGATACGCGACTTCGTCGAGTTCCCGCAGCGGACCCAGGATGGCCAGCCCGACCTCGTGACTGGGTATCTCAGCGGTCCCACGGGCCCGGACCGCCTCTTCGACGCGGTGAGCGAGCAACTGGAGCGCGTCCTCGTCGACCGGCCGCCCCTGGCACGCACGCTGTACGCCGCGCACGACCTTCTCACGGCTGAACGGCTCGGTCACCCCGCTGCGCTTCACCACCGCCAGCACGGCTTCCTCGACCGTGGTGAACCGGCGGCCACACTCCACGCAGGACCGGCGACGCCGGGTGGCCTGACCGTCGTCCACCTCGCGGGAGTCGATCACGCGACAGTCCGAATGACGACAGAACGGGCAGCGCACGTACGACCCCCTCTCCCGATGAAACCCAATCTATGGCCGAACGACAAGAGTGTAACCACAACATATAGGGGTCGCAGCACCCGGGCGGGCCGTGTCGCCCGATCAGGACAACCGCTCGACGCAGGGCCTCGCAGACGCCCGGATCGACACGTCAGACCCGCGAGACGACGATCACCCGGCCCGCCCCAGCCACTGTTACGGCTCGCGCGCTCCGCCACGATCCGACTCCGACGACGTCCACGCCGGCGACCCCACGGCCCGCGCCGGCCGGACCGGGCCTGCTCGACCACGTGTGCGATGTCCACCAGCAGGGTCCGACAGGACCGGGCCGCTCGGACCGGGCGCCTCAGCCCACAGGAACGCGAAGGACCTGGCCGGGGCGTAGGGCTGCCGTGGCCAGGCCGTTGTCGGCGACGATCCGCTCGACCACCGCCGACGCATCGGCCGCGGGCGCAGAGCGGCGGGCGACGTCCCACACCGTGTCACCTGCACGTACGGCCACCTCCGCGGTCAGCGCCGGCACGGTCGACCGGGCGCTCGCGTCTCCGGCGGCGTCGGCCAGCGACCCGAGCCCGACCACCACGCCGGCCGACGCCCCCGCCAGCACCGAGGCGGCGACCGCGCGGCGCAGGCGATACCGGGTCGTGGACGGCCGGCATGGCGCCGCGGAACCGCGCCCCCCGCCCGCGCAGGGACGGCCGAGCATCCGCTGCGCGGCCCGACCGGGCGGGCT
>NZ_JAHDTG010000082.1 GCF_018531475.1 Pseudonocardia mahuensis | reverse complement strand
GCCGGGCGACGCGGCGTCACGGCGGCGGGAGCGCCGGGCGCTCCTGACGGCGCCCGGTGCGCCACGCCGGGCCGCGCGAGGCCGTGGGCCGGGGTCCGGACGGCCGGTGGGTATCGGCGCCGGGTGCTCAGCGCCGGCCGTAGCGCTCCGCGAGCGGGGTCTCGGTGGTGTCCGGTCCCGAGCTGTCGGGGCCGACGGGCTCGCCCCCGCCGTCCCGGCCGGCGAGCGCGTCGCGCAGCGCCGCCTTCGAGTCCGAGCCGCGGCCCCGTCGCTGCAGGACCTCCAGCCGGATGAAGTAGCCCAGCGCGATGATCGCGATCGCCCCGAACGTCAGCCACTGCAGCGCGTAGGACAGGTTGGTGAACGGCGCGCCGCCGGTCGCGGGGACCACCGCGAGCGGGCTCAGCACGCCGGGTTGCTCGGGCGCGAGCTGCAGGTAGCCCGGCATGAGGTCCAGGCCGGTGTCCGCCGCGATCGGGCGGGAGTCCGCGGCGTAGAACTGCCGGTGGCTGCCCGCGGTGAACACCGGGCGGGCCTGCGGGTCGGTCTCGTCGACCCGCAGTCGTGCGGTCAGTGTGACGGTGCCCGTCGGCGGGGCGGCGAAGTCGGGGACCGTCTGGCCGTCGCTGGTCGCGATGTAGCCGCGGTCGACCGTCACCACCCGGCCGTCGTCGGTGCGCAGCGGGGTCAGCACCTCCGACGCGGGCCTGCCGTCGATCACGCGCAGCCGGACCAGCGTCTCGGCCTCCGGCAGGTAGGTCCCGGTCACCTGCACCTGGCGCCACTCGACCTCCGGCGTGACCCCGGCGCCCGCCGGGACCAGCTCGCCGAGCGGGACCGGCGCGGTGGCGTAGGAGGCGTCGATCGCCCGCTGCTGGGCGTCGCGCTGGGCCTCCCGGCCGAACTGCCACGGGGCGAGCAGGGTGTAGCAGGTGATCACGAACCCGATCACCACAGCGATGGTGACGAGCCAGCCCGGGCGCAGCAGGAACCGCATGTCTCCACGGTATGCGCTCGCGCGGAGCGGGGTACGGGCGCGTCACGACCGCCCGGGCGGCGGGCGCACCCCGCGGGTGATACTGGCGCCGTGGCCGGAGATCTGCGGGGTGCGGTGCTGGTCGCCGGGACGACGTCGGACGCGGGCAAGAGCGCACTGGTCGCCGGGATCTGTCGCTGGCTGCGCCGCGAGGGCGTCCGGGTGGCGCCGTTCAAGGCGCAGAACATGTCCAACAACTCCGTCGTCACCGTCGACGGCGGGGAGATCGGCCGGGCCCAGGCCATGCAGGCCCACGCGTGCGGGCTGGAGCCCAGCGTCGCGTTCAACCCGGTGCTGCTCAAGCCGGGCAGTGACCGGACCTCGCAGGTGGTGGTGCTCGGGAAGGCCGACGGGCAGGTCAGCGCGCGGTCCTACCGGGACCGGACCGCGGCGCTGCTGTCCGTGGTCACCGACACGCTGGCCGACCTGCGGGCCCGCTACGACGTCGTGGTGTGTGAGGGCGCCGGCTCCCCGGCCGAGATCAACCTGCGCGCCACCGACCTGGCCAACATGGGGCTGGCCCAGGCCGCCGATCTGCCGGTCCTCGTGGTCGGCGACATCGACCGCGGCGGCGTGCTCGCCCACCTGTTCGGAACGGTTGCTGTGCTCGATCCGGCCGACCAGGCCCGGATCGCGGGATTCGTGATCAACAAGTTCCGCGGCGATCCGTCGCTGCTCGAACCCGGCCTGGAGCAGTTGCGTGCGCTCACCGGCCGGCCCACGTACGGCGTGCTGCCGTGGGCGGAGCGGCTCTGGCTCGACGCCGAGGACTCGTTGTCCGCGGTGGCCGACGGGGTCCTCGGCCGGCCGGCGCCGCCGCACGGGTCGCAGTGGTTGCGGGTCGCGGTCGTGCGGTCGCCCCGGATCTCCAACGCCACCGACGCCGAGGCGCTGGCCTGCGAACCGGGCGTGGCCGTCCGGTACGTGACCGAGCCGTCCCGGCTGCTCGACGCCGACCTGGTGGTGCTGCCCGGGTCGAAGGCGACGGTCGGCGACCTGGAGTGGCTGCGGCGCACCGGGCTGGCCGACGCCGTGCGCGCCCACGCGGCGGCCGGGCGTCCGGTGCTGGGGATCTGCGGCGGCTACCAGATGCTCGGGCGGCGGATCGTGGACCCGGGCGGCGTGGAGGTTCCCGGCGGGGCGGACGTCGAGGGCCTGGGCCTGCTCGATCTGGAGATCGCCTTCGACGCCGGCAAGCACCTGGGGCGCCCGTCCGGGCACGGGCTGGGTGTCCCGGTGGCCGGGTACGAGATCCACCACGGGCGCGTCGTGCACTCGGGGGACCCGACGCTGCTGCACAGCGAGGGATCCGGCGAGGGATCCGATACCGGCGCGGTGCTCGGTACGCACTGGCACGGCCTGCTGGAGAACGACGACTTCCGCCGCGCGCTGCTAGCCCGGGTCGCGGCGCAGGCCGGGCGCAGCGGCTTCCGGGCGGCACCGGAAACCTGCTTCGCCGCCGAGCGGGCCGCCCAGCTGGACCTGCTGGGCGATCTGGTCGAGCAGCACCTGGATACGCGCGCACTTGAACATGTCATCAGTCACGGTGCGCCTGTCGCTCTGCCGGTGCTGGCGTCCGGTCTGGCAGGCTCGGCGCCGTGACCACCGCTGTCCCCCGAGTGCCCCGTTTCCCGTTCTCCGCGGTCGTCGGGCACGACGACCTGCGGCTCGCGCTGGTGCTCAACGCGGTGCACCCGGGCATCGGCGGGGTGCTGGTGCGCGGGGAGAAGGGCACCGCCAAGTCGACGGCCGTGCGCGCGCTGGCCGCGCTGCTCCCCGGTCTGCAGGTGGTGCCGGGCTGCCGGTTCGGTTGTGCGCCGGACGCCCCGGACCCCGAGTGCCCGGACGGCCCGCACGCCGCCGGCGGGACCGGTGAGATCCGGCCCGCCCAGCTCGTCGAGCTGCCGGTCGGGGCCACCGAGGACCGGCTCGTAGGCTCGCTGGACCTGGAGCGGGCGCTGTCCGAGGGCGTCCGCGCCTACCAGCCCGGGCTGCTCGCCGACGCGCACCGCGGCGTGCTCTACGTCGACGAGGTCAACCTGCTGCACGATCACCTCGTCGACCTGCTGCTCGACGCGGCCGCGATGGGCCGCGCGCACGTCGAGCGCGACGGGGTCTCGGTGTCGCACGCGGCACGGTTCCTGCTGGTCGGGACGATGAACCCGGAGGAGGGCGAGCTGCGCCCGCAGCTGCTCGACCGGTTCGGGCTCACGGTGGAGGTGCGCGCGGCGCGTGACGTCGACACCCGCGTCGAGGTGGTGCGGCGCCGGCTGGCGTTCGAAGCGGATCCGCACGCGTTCGCGGCGGCCTGGGACGGCGAGGAGGCGGACACCGCGCGGCGGATCGCCGAGGCGCAGGAGCGGGTGGCCTCGGTCCGGCTCGACGACACCGAACTGCGCCGGATCGCCGCCGTGTGCGCGGCCTTCGACGTCGACGGCATGCGGGCCGACCTGGTGATCGCCCGGGCCGCCGCGGCGCACGCCGCGTGGCGGGGGGCCGACGCGGTGGCCGAGGAGGACGTCCGGGTCGCCGCGCGGCTCGCGCTGCCGCACCGGCGCCGCCGCGACCCGTTCGACGAGCCGGGCATCGACGAGCAGGACCTCGAGAACGCGCTGCGCGACGCCGCCGAGCAGGCCGATCCGGACCCCGGGCCGCCGCCGCCGGACGGCGGCGGCGGGGGAGCACCGCGTGACGATCCCGGGCAGGAGCCCGCGGATGCCGGGGCCGGCGACCGGTCCGGCACCGAGGACGAGCGCGGCGGCCAGGACGGTGCCCAGGACACGGACGCCGCCGCCGACCCGGCCCGTGCCGAGCCCCACGACCACGGGCCGGACGGGCCCGCGGACACCGGTGCCCCGGCGGACCGGCGCGAACCCGGACCGGACACGAAACCGGCCGCCCGTCCCACCGGCGACGGCCCCACCCGGGCCGCGCCGCCGCCGACCACGCCGTTCCGGGCCAAGCGCCTCGAGGTTCCCGGCATCGGCGAGGGCGCACCCGGGCGCCGGTCCCGCGCCCGCACCGACGCGGGCCGGGTCGTCCGGCCCGCGGACCCGGGCTCGTCGGCCCCGCGGCGCGCCGCCGACGTGCACCTGCCCGCCACCATCGCCGCCGCCGCGCCGCACCAGCAGGCCCGCGGCCGCAGCGGGGCCGGGCTACGGTTGCAGCGCGACGACCTTCGTCACGCCATCCGGGAGGGCCGCGAGGGCAACCTGGTGCTGTTCGTCGTCGACGCCTCGGGCTCGATGGCTGCGCGCAAGCGGATGGGTGCGGTGTCGGGCGCGGTGCTGTCGCTGCTGCGTGACGCCTACCAGCGCCGGGACAAGGTCGGGCTGGTGACGTTCCGCGGCCTGGGCGCCGAACTCGTCCTGCCGCCGACGTCCAGCGTCCCCGCGGCCCAGGCCCGGCTCACCACCATGCGCACGGGCGGGCGCACCCCGCTCGCCAGCGGCCTGCTGCGGGCCCAGCGGGTGCTGGCCGTCGAGCGGCTGCGTGACCCGCGGCGCCGGCCGCTGCTGGTCCTGCTGACCGACGGCCGGGCCACGGTCCCGGCCCGCGCCGGCGGCGACCCGGTGCACGACGCCTGCCGTGCCGCGGAGCTGCTCGCCGCCGACGGTGTGCACACCGTGGTCGTCGACTGCGAGTCCGGCCCGGTGCGGCTCGGACTCGCGGCGCGGATCGCCGTGGCCGCGGGCGGCCCGCTCGTCACCGTCGACGAGCTCTCCGCCGACCGCGTGACCGGCGTCGTCCAGGCTGCGCGTGCGGCGTAGCCGCTCGTGAGTGCGAAACACCGTTCCGGCGTTACTCCGCACTCACGAGCCGACCGAAGGGAGGCACACATGCCCCAGGGCCAGGTGACCACGATCCCGCAGGACGGGCTGACCACCCGTCAGCGCCGCAACCGGCCGCTGCTCGTCGTGCACACCGGTGAGATGAAGGGCAAGTCCACCGCCGCGTTCGGGCTGGCCCTGCGCGGCTGGAACCAGGGCTGGTCGATCGGGGTGTTCCAGTTCGTCAAGTCGGCGAAGTGGAAGGTCGGCGAGGAGGCCGCGTTCCGCGCGCTGGGCCGGCTGCACACCGAGACCGGCGAGGGCGGGCCCGTCGAGTGGCACAAGATGGGCGAGGGCTGGTCGTGGGCCCGCAAGCACGGCAGCGAGGCCGACCACGCCGCGCAGGCCGCCGAGGGCTGGACCGAGATCCGGCGCCGCATCGAGAACCAGGTCCACGAGGTCTACGTGCTCGACGAGTTCACCTACCCGATCAAGTGGGGCTGGGTCGACGTGCGCGAGGTCGTCGACGTGCTCGCTGCGCGGGAAGGCCGCCAGCACGTCATCATCACCGGCCGGGACGCCGCGCCCGAGCTCATCGAGGCCGCCGACCTGGTCATGGAGACCACCAAGATCAAGCATCCGATGGACGCGGGCCAGAAGGGCCAGCGGGGGATCGAATGGTGAGCGCATGAGGTACCGACGGCTGGGCAGCACCGGACTGCAGGTCTCCCGCATCTGCCACGACGTCGCCGCGCTGGAGAAGCCGTACGTGCCACACCCGGTGCTGGGTCACCGGTGACCGCCCGGGCGGTGGTGATCGGCGCACCCGCCTCGGGCAGCGGCAAGACCGCGGTCGCCACCGGCCTGATGGCCGCGCTGCGCCGCCGGGGCACGACCGTGGCCCCGTTCAAGGTCGGTCCGGACTACATCGACCCCGGCTACCACACGCTCGCGGCGGGTCGGCCGGGCCGCAACCTCGACCCGGTCCTCGTCGGTGCCGAGCGGATCGCGCCGCTGGCCCGGCACGGCGCGGCCGGGGCGCAGATCGCGGTCGTCGAGGGCGTCATGGGGCTGTTCGACGGCCGGGTCGCCGACGGCTACGGCTCGACCGCGCAGATCGCCGGGCTGCTCGGGGCGCCGGTGGTGCTCGTGGTGGACTGCCGCGGGCAGAGCCGGAGCCTCGCCGCGCTGCTGCACGGGTTCCGGTCGTTCGACCCGGACGTCCGGCTGGCCGGGGTGATCCTCAACCGGGTCGGCAGCCCCCGCCACGCCGACGTGCTGCGTGCGGCCGCCGCCGAGGTCGGGCTGCCGGTGCTCGGGGCGCTGCCACGCCGCGCCGAGCTCGCCGTGCCGTCCCGGCACCTGGGGCTGGTCACCGCGGCCGAGCACGGATCCGCCGCGACCGCGGCGGTGGACGCGATGGCGGCGCTGGTCGCGGAGCACGTCGACCTCGACGCCGTGGCGCGCCTCGCCGAGCCGCTGCCGGGCGGCCCGGCCTGGTCCGCCGCTGACGCGGCTCGTGAGTGGCGGGTCGCGCCCCAGCGCGACGCGCCGCTCACGAGCGCTCCGCGCATCGCGGTGGCGGGTGGAGCGGCGTTCACGTTCGGCTACGCCGAGCACGTGGAGCTGCTGGTCGCGGCGGGTGCCGAGGTGGCGGTGGTCGACCCGCTGCACGACGAGGCGTTGCCCGAGGGCACCGCCGGGCTGGTGCTGCCGGGCGGCTTCCCGGAGGAGCACGTCGCCGCGCTGGGCGCGAACGCCCCGCTGCGCGCCGCGATCAACGAACTGGCCGGGTCCGGGGCACCGGTGCACGGCGAGTGCGGCGGGCTGCTCTACCTGTGCTCCGACCTCGACGGCGAGCCCATGTGCGGCGTGCTGCCCGCGTCGGCGACGATGACCGGACGGCTCACCCTGGGCTATCGCGACGCCGTCGCGCTGAGCGAGTCGGCGCCGTTCGCCGCGGGACAGCGGGTCGCCGGGCACGAATTCCACCACTGTGCGGTGACGCCCCGGGCCGGGGCCGACCCGGCGTGGGGGTGGCGCGGCGGCGAACCGGAAGGTTTCGTGACCGCCGCGGTGCACGCGTCGTTCCTGCACACCCACCCCGCGGGCGCTCCCGACGCGGTGGCCCGGTTCGTCGCGCGGGCGGGGGCACGGGTCGCGCGAGCCTCGTAGCGTTTCACCGCCCCGACCCGGGGTAACGCCTGGTGCTCCGAGAGCCATGAGCACCAGGAGGTCGCGTGGAGATCGGTATCGGCCTGCCGACCACCATCCCGGGTACCGACGGCCCGACCGTGATCGAGTGGGCCCGCGAGTCCAACGAGCGGGGTTTCTACAGCCTCGGCTTCGTCGACCGCGTCGTCTGGGACAGCTACGACCCGATCGCGGTCCTGGGCGCCGCCGCGGCGGTGACCGACGAGGTGCGGCTGACCACCGCGGTCCTGGTGACCCCGCACCGGGGCAGTGGCGCGCTGCTGGCCAAGCAGCTCGCCGGCATCGACCAGCTGTCGCTGGGCCGGCTCACGGTCGGCCTGGCCGTCGGCGCGGTGAGCGCCGACTTCGCCGCGACCGGCCGCGACTTCGCGAAGCGGGGCGCGAACCAGGACCAGCTGATCGAGGAGCTGCGCGAGGTGTGGCGCGGGGTGCCGCGGCCCGGGGGCGTGATCGGCCCGCCACCGGCGCAACCGGAGGGCCCGCCGTTGCTGATCGGCGGCTACGGCCGGGCCGCCGTTCGGCGGGTGGCGCAGTACGCGGGCGGCTGGATCGCGGGGGGCGGCGGGCCGGAGGCGTTCCGGGAGACGGCGCAGCGGGTGCAGGAGGAGTGGGACCGCGCGGGCCGGGACGGTGTGCCCTACCTCGCGGCCACCGCCTACTACGCGCTGGGTGAGCACGCGCGGTCCGTCGCGCGTCAGTACCTGCTGGACTACTACGGCTTCCTCGGCCGCGACGCCGCCGAACGCATCGCCGACACCGCGCTGACCGACGTCGACGCCCTCAAGAAGCAGGTCGCGGAGTTCGCCGACGCGGGCTGTGACGAGCTCATCTTCTTCCCGTGCGCCGCGGACGCCGACGAGATCGACCTGCTCGCCCGGGCGACCCTGGCTCCCCAGCTGGTCCCGTAGCACCACCCGCGCTGCCCGCCCGGCGCCCGGCCGCGACACTGGCCGCGTGACCCTGGTCGTCGGGATCGGCAGCGTCCGCGGCGTGTCCGCGGCGGCGGTGACGGCGCTGCTCGACCGGTTGTACCGCGAGCACGACCTCGACCCGCACGCCGTCCGCGACTACGCCAGCGTCGACCATCGGGCCGGCGAGCCGGGCATCCTCGCCGCGATCGCCCCGGCGGCCCTGCGCACCTACCCGTCGGCCATGCTCGACGTCGTCGCCGTCCCGAACCCCAGCGCGCGGGTCCGGGAGGCGGCCGGGACGCGCAGTGTGGCCGAGGCCGCCGCACTGCTCGCCGCGGCCGAGATGGCCGGTCCCGACGGTGCCAGGGCGGTGCTCGTCGCCGGGAAGATGATCGGCGACGGCGTGACGGCGGCAGCGGCCCGGATCGTGCCGGCGCCCCGCTGACATGCCGGAACAGCTCGCTGACCTGCGGCGACGTAGTACGGATCACGTGTGATGTGCCGTCCGTGACGCCTCCGCGGCCTGTCGGTGGTCCCGGACCGGCGGTTATGCTCGGCGCCGGTCGGCAGCACGGGAACCCGGTGCGACTCCGGGGCGGTCCCGCCACTGTGACCGGGGCACTCTCCCGGGAGTCAGACCCCGTGCCGCCGTTGACCGTCCCCGCGGGGACACCACAGCCGGGCGTGGACACCCGGGGAGGGAGCGTCATGAGCGAGTGCGCGAGCTCAGCATCGGACACCGCAGCGGTGCGAGTGCGGCCGGCGAGCCTCGGCGAGCGGCGCTCGTGAGCGGCCACCCCGAGCAGTACCTGGTCGGCCTCGACCTGGCCGGTCGCCGCGTCGTCGTCGTCGGCGGCGGGCAGGTGGCCCAACGCCGTGTGACCCGGCTCATCGCCGCGGGCGCGGCGGTCGAGGTGGTGTCCCCGGAGGTGACGCCCGCCGTCGAGGGCATGGCATCGGCCCGCGAGCTGACCTGGACCGAGCGCCCCTACGCCGACGGCGATCTCGAGGGCGCCTGGTACGCGGTGGCCTGTACCGACGATCCCGCGGTCAACGCCGCGGTCGGGGCCGAGGCGCAGCGGCGCCGGGTGTTCTGCGTCCGTGCTGACGACGGAGCGGCCGGGACCGCCGTGACGCCCGCCGTCGGGGAGTTCGACGGCCTGACCGTCGGGGTGCTGGCCCAGGGCCGTCACCGCCGGTCCGCCGCCGTCCGCACCGGGCTGCTCGAGGCGCTGCGCGCCGGGATCGTGGACGATCGGGCCGAGCCGGTCCGGCCCGGTGTCGCGCTGGTCGGCGGCGGGCCCGGCGACCCGGAGCTGATCACCGTGCGCGGCCGGCGGCTGCTGTCGCGCGCCGACGTCGTCGTCGCCGACCGGCTGGGGCCCCGCGACCTCCTCGACGAGCTCGGCCCGCACGTCGAGGTCATCGACGCCTCCAAGATCCCCTACGGCCGGGCGATGGCCCAGCAGCGGATCAACGAACTGCTCGTCGAGCACGCCCGGGCCGGGAAGTTCGTCGTCCGGCTCAAGGGCGGCGACCCGTTCGTCTACGGGCGCGGCTTCGAGGAGGTCGTCGCGTGCACCGAGGCCGGGGTCGCGGTGACGGTCGTCCCGGGCATCACCAGCGCCTTCGCCGCGCCCGCCGCCGCGGGCGTCCCGGTCAGCCACCGCGGGGTGGCGCACGAGATCGTCGTGGTCTCGGGGCACGTCGCGCCGGGTGACCCGCGCAGCCTGGTCGACTGGGAGGCCCTGGGCCGGATGCGCGGCACCGTGGTGCTGATGATGGCCGTCGAGCGGATCGGGCTGTTCGCCGCCGCGCTGGTCGAGCACGGCCGCCCGGCCGACACCCCGGTCGCGGTGATCCAGGACGGCACCACCCGGATCCAACGGGCCCTGCGGGCCACCTTGTCCACCGTCGCCGCGCAGGTGCGCGAGCACGAGATCAGCCCGCCGGCCATCGTCGTCGTCGGACCGGTCGCGGGGCTGCGCGCCCACCCGGGCGCCTGAGCACACGTCCGGTGTTCCCCGGCCCGGCCACCCTGCACCTGGTCCGGCACGGGGAGAGCACCTGGAACGCGGCGGGCCGGCTGCAGGGCCGCACCCCGCACGTCCCGCTGTCCGCGCGCGGCCACGCGCAGGCCGCGGCCACCGCGGCGGTGCTGGCGGCCCGGCCGGTCGCCGCCGTGCTGTCCAGTGACCTGCTGCGCGCCCGGCAGAGCGCGGCGCCCATCGCCGCCGCGCACGGCCTGCCGGTCCGCGCCGAGCCCGCGCTGCGCGAGCAGGGCCACGGGACCTGGGAGGGCCGCCCGGTCGCCGGGTACGCCGCCCGGCTCGCGGCCGCCCCCGACCCTGACTGGGCGCCTCCCGGCGGGGAGAGCGCCCGTGAGCTGCACGCCCGGGTCGCGGCGTTCCTGGCCACGGTCCTGGACGCCCGGCCGCCCGGGGACGTGGTGCTCGTCACGCACGGCGAGACCATCCGGGCCGCACTCGCGGTCCTGAACGGCCACCCGGCGGACCGGATGCCGGCCGCGCTGCCCGATAACGGCGCGGTGCTCACCGTCCGGTGCGACACCCCGGCCGGTCGGTGGACGGCGGGCCGGCACGTGGCGAACACCCCTCTGGCTTGACCCTTCCGGACGCACTGTGGTCGAGTCCGTCCACGACGGCAGTGGAGGAAGCCGGTGGGAATCCGGCGCGGTCCCGCCACTGTCACCGGGGAGCGCGTCCCCACCTCGAGGCCACCGCGGCGCAGCCGTGGGAAGGCCGGCGGCGCCGCAGCGATCCGGGAGCCAGGACACTCGCTGCCGTCGCACGGTTCCGACTAAGAGGGCGCGGACCCTCGAGGAGGCACGATGGCCGGCGACGGTCCTGTCCTGTTCCCCCGGCGCCGGGGTGGCCCGGCGCTCGCGCGCTGCCGTCGCGGCTCCCGGACGCGCGCCGGCACCCTGATCGGGCTCGGTGTCGGCCCCGGGGAGCCCGACGCGCTGGCCCCCGGCGCCGTCGACCGGCTCGCCGGCGCCGACGTCGTGTTCGTCCCGGCGGCCGCGGAGGCCACCGTGCTGTTCTACGCCGAGGCCTGGCGCGTCGAACGGATCGGTGACCGGGACGGCGCCCGCCACGTCGCCGACTGGTTCGCCGCGCACCCCGGTGGCACGGCCGTCTTCGCGACGGCCGGCGACCCAGGGATCTGCCGGTCGTTCGGCGCTGCCGCGGGTGTGGCGCGAGAGCTGATCGGGGCGTTGCGGGTCTCGCACCTGCCCGGGGTGACGATCGTGCCGCCGCGGCGCAGCCCGCTGCCGTGGACGACTCCGTGAACCCGGTGCCGCCGTCGGAGGACGCCGCGGCCTTCTACCGGGTCGTCACGGGTCGTCGCGACGTCCGCACCGGGTTCCGGCCCGATGTCCCGGTCGACGACGCCGTGCTCACCCGCGTGCTCGCGGCCGCGCACGCCGCGCCCAGCGTCGGGTTCTCCCAGCCCTGGGACTTCCTGGTGGTGCGCGACCCGGCCGTGCGCGCCCGGGTGCACCGGCTGGTCGCCGACGAGCGCGCGGCCTACGCGGCGTCGCTCCCGGCGGCGCGGGCGGCCGCGTTCGCCGGCATCAAGATCGAGGCGATCCTCGACACCCCGCTCAACGTCGTCGTCACCTGCGATCCGACCCGCGGGGGCCGGCACACGCTGGGCCGGTACACCCAGCCGTCGATGGGCCCGTACTCGACCGCGCTGGCGGTCCAGAACCTGTGGCTGGCGGCCCGTGCCGAGGGCCTGGGAGTCGGGTGGGTGAGTTTCTTCGGCGACGACGGGCTCCGTGAGCTGGCCGGGCTGCTCGGGCTGCCGGACCACCTGGAGATCCTCGCCTACCTGTGCGTCGGGCACGTCGAGGCGTTCCCCGCCGAACCCGAACTGGCCACGGCGGGCTGGGCGCGGCGGCGGCCGCTGTCGTGGGCGGTGCACCACGAGACCTACGGACACCGGGCGTTGCCCGGGGAGGTGCCCATGGACCTGCTCGCGGAGACGGTCGCGGCGATCGAGCCCGTGTCCGAGGAGGCCCGGGCCGCCGCCCGCGACCGGCTGGACCGGATGACCAAGCCGCGCGGCGCGCTGGGGCAGGTCGAGGACGTCGCCGTCACGCTGGCCGGGATCGCCGGGGCGTGCCCACCGCCGCTGCCCGAACCCGCCGCGGTCGCGGTGTTCGCCGGTGACCACGGCGTCTACGCCCAGGGCGTGACCCCGTGGCCGCAGGAGGTCACCGGCCAGATGGTGGCCAACTTCCTGGCCGGTGGGGCGGTGGTCAACGCGTTCGCCCGCCAGCTGGGCGCCGAGGTCTGCGTGGTCGACGTGGGCGTGGCGTCCCCGCTGGATCCCGTTCCCGGGCTGCTGCCGCGGAAGGTGGCGGCGGGCACCGCGGACATGACGGCCGGGCCGGCGCTGACCCGCGAGCAGGCCCGCGCCGCCGTCGAGGTGGGCATCGAGACCGCCCGTGACCTCGTCGCCGCCGGCAACCGGTGCCTGGTCACCGGTGACATGGGCATCGCGAACACCACCGCGGCCGCCGCGTTGATCTGCGCGTTCACCGGCGCTGACCCGGCCGAGGCGACCGGGCGGGGGACCGGCATCGACGACGCCACCCTGAACCGGAAGACCGACGTCGTGCGTCGTGCGCTGGCGCGCCACCGTCCGGACCCGGCCGATCCGCTCGGCGTGCTCGCGGCCGTCGGCGGGCTGGAGCACGCCGCGCTGGCCGGGTTCGTCCTCGGCGCGGCGGCGCTGCGGGTGCCGGTGCTGCTGGACGGGGTGAACGCCGGCGCGGCGGCGCTGGTGGCCGCGGCGTTGTGCCCGGAGGCGGTCGGCGTGTGCCTGGCGGGGCACTGCTCGGCCGAACCCGGGCACGGCCTCGCGCTCGCCCACCTCGGCCTGGACCCGCTGCTCGACCTGGGGATGCGGCTCGGGGAGGGTACGGGTGCGCTCCTGGCGCTGCCCGTGGCGCTGGGCGCGGCACGCGCCCTCCACGACGTGGCGACCTTCGACTCCGCCGGCGTGGCTGACAAGGATGCCTAGCCTCGCCGGCCGACAGCGTCAAGTCTCCACAACGCCGTCAGGGGACGGGGCGGGGAGCGTCCAGCTGTCCAGGGGGTCGGCCGTGGTCAGGGCCGGGTCGGCAGCGGCGAACGTGTGAGCCACGCCCGGGCCGGTGGCGCGGGTCTCGAAGCGGACCGTGACACGACCGTGCCCGGCGCCCTGCACCCAGCCGTGGCCGTGCTCGCTGTGCCGTACGTCGTCCCCGGCGCGCCACGGCCGCCGGGGCTCCACGCCGGTGGAGCACGGCGCGCCGTCGGCCACCCCGGGCCGCTCCGGTGCCGGGACGCCCGGCCGCTCGGGGGCGCCGTCGGCCGCCCGGGGCCGTTCGGGTCCCGGGGCGCCCTGGGACCCCGGCGCGCCCTTGGCCACCAGGGGCCCCTCGGGTCCCGGGCGGGCCGGCGGCCCCGCTGTGCCGGACGGGTCGACGTCCACACCGGGTATCGGAACGCCCGCGTCCACGTCCGCCACCGGCACCGGCACCCACCCGTCGGATGAGGCGACGGCGTCGAACAGCGCCGGGGGCGGGCTCTCACCCAGCCCGGACAGCGACACCCCGATCAGCCGCACCCCGCCATCGGGCACCGCGGAGCGGGCCAGCCGCTGGGCGACCGCGGTCAGCGTGGCCAGATCGGTGCTGGCCACGGCCGTGGTCTCCGAGCGGCTCGCGGTGGTGAAGTCGGCGCTGCGCGCCTTCACGGTGACCGTCCGCGCGGCCCGGCCGTCCACCACGAGCCGCCGGTGCGCGGCCTCGGTCATCCGGGCCACGGCGTCGTGCACGGCCGTCATCGCCGTCAGATCGGTCTCGAACGTCGTCTCCGCACTGATCTGCTTCGCCGCGCCGCGCGGGGCCACCGGCCGGTCGTCGATGCCGCGGGCCAGCCGGTGCAGTTCGGTGCCGACCGCGACCCCGAGAAGCCCGGTCACCTCGCGCGGGTCCATCGCCGCGAGTTGCCCGATCGTGGTGACGCCGAGTTTGCGCAGGCCGGCCTCGGCGACCGGGCCCACGCCCCACAGCGCGCGCACCGGCAGCGCGGCCATGACCTCGCGCTCCTCGTCCGGAGTCACGACCCGCAGCCCGTCGGGCTTGGCCAGCTCTGAAGCGATCTTGGCGAGCTGTTTGCCGGACCCGGCGCCGACCGACGCGGGCAGCCCCGTGCGTTCCCGCACCGCGGCCCGCAACGCGATCGCGAACGCGGCGACCTCGCTGCCGTCGGCCCCGGCCAGCGCGGGTGGCTCCAGGAACGCCTCGTCCAGCGACACCGGCTCGACGATCGGCGCCGCCTCGCCCAGCACCGCCATCACCTGCTCGCTGATCGTCTTGTACAGGGCGAACCGGGGCGGCAGCACCACGGCCTGCGGGCAGCGCCGGCGGGCCTGCGTCATCGGCATCGCGGACCGGGCGCCGTAGACCCTGGCCTGGTAGCTGGCCCCGGCCACCACGCCGCGTGGCCCGGCGCCGCCCACGAGCACCGGCCGGTCGGCCAGGGTGGGGCGGGTGAGCTGCTCGACGGAGGCGAAGAACGCGTCCATGTCGAGGTGCAGCACCCAGCGACCACACTGCCGACCCTGCTCCGTCACGCGGCCATTCTGACTCCGGCCGACGACACCAGGACGCTCAGCTCTCGGCCGGTGCCGCGGCCTCCTGCAGCGCGGCCATCAGCGCGTCGACGGTGACGGGCCCGGCATACTGCACGCCGTTGACGAACAGCGTCGGCGTGCCCCGCACGCCGCTGCGTACCCCGGAGTTGAAGTCGGCCTCCACCCGGTCCTCGACGAACTGGGTCCGCGGCCACGTCACCTCGTCCGGGTCGACACCGATCTCCTCGGCATAACGGCGCAGGTCGGCCTGACGCAGCCGCGGAACGTCGCCGGCGTAGAGCCGGGCGTGCATGGGCCAGAACTTGCCCTCGAGCCCGGCCGCCTCCGCCGCCGTCGCGGCGGCCAGCGCATACGGGTGCAGCTCGGCGAGCGGGAAGTGCCGGAACGCGAACACCAGCCGGTCGCCGAGACGGCGGCGAACCTCTCCGATCACCGGCGCGGCAGCGCGGCAGTACGGGCACTGGAAGTCGCCGTACTTCAGGAGCGACAGCTCTGCGCCGAGCGTTCCCTTGACGTGGTCGTACGGCCCGATCGGCGGGTCCAACGTCCCGGTGGACCTCGGCTCGCTGCTGATGGTGATCCTCCTCGCCATCCCGGACGCCCACCAGGGAGAATCGAGCTGTGCCGGTGACGACTCTAGCGGAGCGCGGCGAGCTCAGCCGGGCGGCGCGATCGTTCCTGCGCACCGCGTCGGGTTCGGCGGTGCTGCTGCTCCTCGCGGCCGTGGCCGCACTGCTGTGGGCGAACCTGTCGACCACCTACGAGGCCTTCTGGCACACCGAGCTGTCGTTGTCCTTCGGCACCGCCGAGCTCAGCCTGGACCTGCGGCACTGGATCAACGACGGCCTGATGGTGCTGTTCTTCTTCAGCGTCGGGCTGGAGATCGCCCGAGAGATGACCATGGGGGAGCTGCGGGGTCTGCGCGCGGTGGCCACCCCCGCATTCGCCGCGATCGGCGGGCTGGTCGTGCCCGCGTTGCTCTACCTGCTGTTCAACGCAGGTGGCCCAGGGCAGCACGCCTGGGGCATCGCCATCTCCACCGACACCGCGGTGCTGCTCGGCGTGCTGGCCCTGGTCGGCCCGCGCTGCCCGGACCAGCTGCGGATCTTCCTGCTCGCACTGGCGATCGTCGACGACATCGGCGCCGTGGCCGCGATCGCGATCTTCTACACCGAGGATCTCAACGTCACGGCGCTGCTGGCGGCCGTCGCCCTCTATGCGGCGTTGCTCGGCCTGCGGTTCGTGAACTTCTGGCGCACCCCGGTCTACGTGCTGATCGGGGTGCTCATGTGGCTGGCGACGCTCGAGTCCGGGGTGCACCCGAGCGTCGTGGGCGTCGCACTGGGGCTGGCGGTCAACACCTACGCACCGCAGCCGCAGGACATCCAGCGGGTGCAGGTGCTCGGTCGCAGCTTCCTGGTCGACCCCACTCCGAGCCGGGCGCTCGCCGCGCAGGCGGCGGTCGTCGAGGCGGTGTCGCCCAACGAGCGGCTGCAGCTGCGGATCCAGCCGTGGAGCAGCTACGTCATCGTGCCCCTGTTCGTGCTGGCCAACGCCGGCGTCGTGCTGAGCGCCGAGACGCTGTCCGCCGCGGCGGGATCCCCGGTGACCTGGGGCATCGTCGTCGGGCTCACGGTCGGCAAGCTGGTCGGCGTCACCGCAGGGACCTGGCTGGCGCTGAAACTGGGGATCGGGCGGTTGCCCGACACGCTGCGCTGGGGGCAGCTGTTCGGCGGCGCCGCATTGTGCGGGATCGGGTTCACCGTGGCGCTGTTCGTCACCGACCTCGCACTCGAGGACCCGGCGCTGCAGACCCAGGCCAAGATCGGCATCCTGGCCGGTTCGCTGATCGCCGGACTCAGCGGCTGGCTGATTTTCCGGGTGCTCGGTGACCGCGGCGGCCAGTGCTCCCCGAGCGGCCTACCGGTGCTGCCGCCGCGCCCCTGGCGACCGGTGGATTAGCTCCCTCCGTGGGCCGCCGCGGTGCCGGTGGTCACGATCGCAGTCGCTCGCGCCACCCCAGCAGCACCGCGTCCCCGTCGGCGGTCCGGATCGGCGGTGTCCGCGGGCCGAACCCGGCGACGGCGCCGGGATGCCCGGGCGCCGGGAGCAGGTCGGCGAGCCAGGCCGGCTCCGCGGGCGCGTCGGCCCACTCCTCGACCCGGGGCGGACTGCCGGCCGGGCTCAGCGTGATCGTCGCCATCGGGCGGGCCAGTCCCTCGCCGGTGGCCTTGAGCAGGGCCTCCTTGCGGGTCCAGGTGGTGAGGAAGGCGGCCGTGTCCGCCGGCAGCGGCCGCGCCAGCTCGGCGGGAGAGCACACGTGGGTCGCCATGCCGGCCACGTCGGTCAGCGGCCGGACGTGCTCGACGTCGAGCCCGACCGGCCCGTCGTCCGACACGGCGAGCCCGACCAGGTCACCGGAATGGGTCAGCGAGAACCCGGGTGCGCCGGGCTCCTCGGCCAGCCGGGGCTTGCCGTGCTGCTGGCCGCACCGGCAGGTCCGATCGAACCGCAGCCCCGCCGGGTGCACCCCGAGCCGGTGCCCGAGGACGAGCCGGGCCAGGGCGTGCGCGGCGAGGTAGCGGGCCCGGTCGTCGGGCCGGCGCAGCTTCTGCAGCCGGGTGCGTTCGTGCCGGTCGAGCAGGGCGAGAAGGTCTGGGTGGCCGTCCGGAGGAAGCGGACGGGCCCACCAGACGCCGCACTCGGTGTTCGACACACCGCCAGCCTGACATGCCGCCCGGTCCGCCGGGATGTGATCCCGGATCGGGGCCGGCCCGCCGGGGCCGCTCGATGCGGCCACACCGGCGGGCCGGCCGGTGAGCGGTCCGCGCTGCGCCGACCCGGGGGTCAGCTGCTGCGGCGGGCCGCGTAGTCGAGCCGGGAGTGTGCCGGCTTGGAGAATGCCGCCGGGGCGCCCGGCCGCGGTGGCCAGGTGCTCGGTGAGGGGCTCACCCGGCATCTCTACAGGCGCATGGGAGCAACGGTAGGACGCGTGCGCGGGCCGCGCCAGCGAATTGACCAGCGGCTACGGTGGGCACGATGAGCGCTGCCCCGGACCTGGTGGTGATCGGCGGTGGCATCGCGGGCGCGTCGATCGCCTACGAGCTCGCCGCGTCCCGATCGGTGCTGCTGCTCGAGGCCGAGCCGACGCTCGCCGTGCACTCCACCGCCCGTTCGGCCGCGACCTACATTCCCGGCCACGGGACCGCGCCGGTCCGGGCGCTGATCACCGCGAGCGGTCCGCGGTTCGCCGCGCTGGCCGGCGCGCTCTGCGACGGCGGGGCGGCGCCGCTGCTCACCCCGCGCCCGGTGCTCTGGGCGGCCTTCGACGACGCCGGTGAGCGGGCACTGCACGGTCTGCTCGCCGAGCGGGCGGGGGAGCCGGACGCCCCACGGCCGGTGTCGACCGCCGAGGCGCTGCGCCGCTGCCCGGTGCTGCGCCCGGGCGCGCTGCGCGGTGCCGGGCTGACCGAGGTCTCCGCCGACGTCGACGCGATGGCGCTGCACCAGGCCTACGTCCGCGGGCTGCGCCGCCGCGGCGCGACGGTCCGCACGGGTGCCCGGGTCACCGCGGTGCGGGCGACGGCTGGCGGTTGGCGGGTCGAGGTGGCCGGTTCAACCGGTGTCGACGGCGCTGCCGGCGCCGCCGCGTTCGAGGTGGCCGATGTCGTCGACGCGGCCGGCGCCTGGGCCGACGTCGTCGCGACGATGGCCGAGGTGCCGCCGATCGGGCTGACCCCGCTGCGCCGCACGATCGCGGTGGCCCGGGTGCCCGACCCGGCACGGCTGCGGGTCGGCGGCGGGATGCCGTTGCCGATGGTGGTCGAGGCCGGCGAACGGTTCTACTTCAAGGCGGAGGGCGAGCACCTGCTCGTCTCACCCGGCGACGAGACGCCGGCCGAGCCCGGCGACGCCCGCCCGTGCGACCTCGACGTCGCCACCGCGCTGGAGCGGGCGGAGGCGGTGACCGGCCTGGGGCTGCGGTCCATCCGGACGAGCTGGGCGGGGCTGCGGTCCTTCGTGGCCGACCGCAGCCCGGTCGTCGGGTCCCGGCCGGAGCACCCCGGGTTCCACTTCTTCGCCGGGCAGGGCGGCTCCGGGATCGAGTCGGCCCCGGCGCTGGCGGCGCTCGGCGCCGCCGTGATCACAGGTGGCCCGGTCCCGGCGGACATCCCGGTCGCCCCGGCGGTCCTGACACCCACCCGCTTCGCGTAAGCGCTTGCTGACAAACGCTGGCACGATGGTCGCATGACCGAGACGGTGTCCGCGGCCACGGGCGGGTTCGAGCTGTTCGAGGGCGCGTTCTGGGCCGATCCGTATCCCGCCTACCGGAGCCTGCGCTCCGAGCAGCCGGTCCGCGAGGTGCACCTGCCCGACGGTCCGATGTGGCTCGTCACGCGGTACGACGACGTCAGGGCGGCGCTCACCGACCCCCGGTTCAGCAAGGACTGGCGCTACACGCTCCCGCCCGAGGCGCGGGCCGACGCACCCGCCGCACCGACCCCGATGATGATCCTGCTGGACCCGCCGGACCACACCCGGCTGCGCAAGCTGGTCAGCAGGTCGTTCACCGCGCGGCGGATGGCGGCGATGCGCCCGCGGGTCGAGGAGGTCGCGGCCGGGCTGCTCGACACACTGCCCGCCGACGGCACCGTCGACGTGATGGCGACCTACGCCGTGGTGCTCCCGGTGCAGGTGATCTGCGAGCTGCTCGGCGTGCCCGCGGACGACCGCGAGGAGTTCGGCGCCTGGTCCGGCGTCATGATCGACGAGTCGCCCACCGACGAGAAGATGGCGGCGTCGGCGCAGCTCGCGGACTACCTCGGCGAGCTGATCGAGCGCAAGCGGGAACAGCCCGACGACGCCCTGCTCAGCGCCCTGGTCGAGGTGTCGGAAGACGAGGACCGGCTGTCCCGGGAGGAGCTCGTCGCGATGGCGATGCTGCTACTCATCGCCGGCCACGAGACCACGGCCAATCTCATCGGCAACGGGCTGCTCGCCCTGCTCACCCACCCTGAACAGCTGGCCCGGTTGCGCGAGCACCCGGAACTGCTGCCGGGAGCGGTCGAGGAGTTCCTGCGCTTCGACGCTCCGGTCCAGACGCCGCCGGTGCGGTTCGCCGCCGAGGACATCGAGGTCGCCGGGACGACGATCCCGGCCGGTTCGGTGATCATGCTCGGGCTCGGGTCGGCCAACCGGGACGACACGCACTTCCCGGACGCCGACCGGCTGGACGTCGGCCGCGACGCCGGCGGGCACGTGGCGTTCGGCCACGGACTGCACTTCTGCCTGGGCGCGCAGCTCGCGCGCATCGAGGGCGAGGTGGCGATCGGTGCGCTGCTGGCCCGCCGTCCGGCGCTCGCGCTGGCCGTCGACCCGGCCGAGCTCGTGCACCGGCGCAGCACGCTCGTCCGGGGCCTCACCCGCCTCCCGGTCCACCTCGGCCCCGCCGGGCCTGACGGCCTCGCGCGCGGGCGCGTCAGCGCAGGAGGGCGCCGGTCTTCGCGCGGACCTCGGCCTCGGTGACGCCGGGGGAGGCCTCCACCAGCCGCAGACCGTCGGGCGTCACGTCGATGACGGCGAGATCGGTGATGATCCGGTCGACGCATCGGGCGCCGGTGAGCGGGAGCGTGCACTCCTCGACGATCTTCGGGGTGCCGTCGCGGGAGACGTGCTCCATCATCACGATGACCTTCGCGGCGCCGTGCACGAGGTCCATCGCGCCGCCCATGCCCTTGATCATCTTGCCGGGGATCGCCCAGTTCGCGAGGTCGCCGGTGGCGCTGACCTGCATCGCACCGAGCACCGCGACGTCGACGTGGCCGCCGCGGATCATCCCGAAGCTGGCGGCGGAGCCGAAGTAGCTCGCCCCGGGCAGCACGGTGACGGTCTCCTTACCGGCGTTGATCAGGTCGGGGTCGACCTCCTCCTCGGTCGGGTACGGTCCGACCCCGAGGATGCCGTTCTCGGAGTGCAGGACCACGGTCCGGTCGGCCGGGATGAACCCGGGGACCAGGGTGGGCATGCCGATGCCGAGGTTGACGTAGGAGCCGTCGGGCAGCTCGTCGGCCACCCGCGCGGCGAGCTGGTCACGGGTGAGAGCCATCAGTCCGTCCCTCGCACTGTCCTGAACTCGACGGGTTTGTCGGCATCCGGCACGTGCACGACGCGCTGCACGTGGATGCCGGGGGTGTGCACGGCGTCGGGGTCGATCTCGCCGGGCTCGACCAGGTGCTCGACCTCGGCGATCGTGATCCGCCCGGCGGCCGCGCAGTCGGGGTTGAAGTTGCGTGCGCTGCGGCGGAACACGAGGTTGCCGTGCCGGTCGCCCTTCCAGGCGTGGACGAGCGCGAAGTCGGTGACGATCGCCTGCTCGAGCACGTAGGTGCGCCCGTCGAACTCCCGGGTCTCCTTCTTCGGCGACATCACCGCGACGTTGCCGTCGGCGTCGTAGCGCCAGGGCAGCCCGCCGTCGGAGACCAGGGTGCCGACGCCGGCCGGGGTGTAGAACGCGGGGATGCCGGCGCCGCCGGCGCGCATCCGCTCGGCGAGGGTGCCCTGCGGGGTCAGTTCGAGCTCCAGTTCCCCGGCCAGGTACTGGCGGGCGAACTCCTTGTTGTTGCCGACGTAGGAGCCGATCGTGCGCCGGATCCGTCCCGCGGAGAGCAGGGTGCCGAGCCCGAAGCCGTCGACGCCGAGGTTGTTGCTGACCGTCTCGAGGTCGGTCGCGCCCTGCTCCAGCAGCGCGGCGATGAGTGTGATCGGGACCCCGGACATGCCGAATCCGCCGACGGCGAGCGAGGCGCCGTCGGGGATGTCTGCGACCGCCTCGGCCGCGGTGGCCACCACCTTGTCCATGCGGGGCAGCCTACGACGGCGTGCGATGAGCGTACAAGTGTTCGCGATGCGAACGGAACCTCAGGGGTGCCCGGCGGCCCGCGGGTGACGCAGCATGCCGTCCACGGCGGCGCGCAGCGCGCTCACCCGGGCCACGTGGTCGCCCTCGATGGCGCCGCCGCCGTCCGGGTCGCCGATCACGACCGCGACCTGCGGCGGAAGCGTCGCGAGGAGCCCGGGCACGCCCACTGCGGGTTCCTCCAGCTCGCGCGCCGCGACCCGGACGTAGCCCAGGCGGTCGGCCAGCTCGACCACGGTCTCCTCGACGTCGGTGGACGCGTGCCGGTGCGGCGAGATGTCCAGCACCACACCGCCCGGGGTGCCGGCCACCACCGCGCACGCGCGCTCGAGGGTGTCGACCGGGGTGCCCGCGACGACGGAGAGCAGAGGGCGCAGCCGGTAGCGCGCGGCCAGCTCGGCCAGGGTGGCGAACAGCTCCGCCGGATCGTCGGCCGCGTCCGTCGCCGCCCGGGCGGTGACGAACTGCGCGCCGAGGCGCGTGCCGACCTCCAGCACCCGGGCGTAGGGGTGGGCGAAGTCGACCACCCGCAGCTCCGGGCCGAGCTGGACGCGGCCCACGTCGAGCACCGTCACCCGCGACTCCAGCAGGGCGGTCACGAGTTCGCGCAGCATCGGTGAGCCGACACCCTTGGCCCACCACTGCTGCACCTCGTCGACCTCCGGGCCCACCCCGCCCACGCGCAGTCCGATGGAGTCGATCCCGGCCCGGCTCGCCACGTCGACCAGTTCGACGGGGGTCAGCGGGCGCACCGTGGACTGGTGCAGGGCGATGCGGTTCACGATCGGACCTCCCTCGGGCCGATGGCGGCGGCACCACGCTAGACCCGGTCGGCGCACCCGGGCCCGCACGCGCCGGTGCACCCGGGCCCGGAGTCAGCGCGCCTCGACCGCCGACGGCAGCGCCGGGCGCAGCTGCGCCGGCGTGGCGATGATCGTCACGGCGCCGGCCTCGGCGAGCTCGCCGGGTCCGCCGTAGCCCCAGCCGGCGCCGACGCAACCGATCCCGTGCGCGCGGGCGCCGATGACGTCGTGCGAGCGGTCGCCGACCATCACCGCCGACCCGGGCTCACCGAGCCGGTGCAGCGCCTCGGCGACCACGGCGGCCTTGGTCGGCCGGGCGGCGTCGAGGGTGTCACCGCAGATCACCTCGAACAGGTCGGTCCAGCCTTGATGATCGAGGATCTGTGCCGCGTAGACCTCGGCCTTGCTGGTGGCGAGCGCGAGCCGGGTCCCGGCGGCGGCCAGCTCGTGCAGCAGCGTGTCGATCCCGGCGTAGGGCTCGCTGGCGAGCAGCCCGGTGCCGGCGTAGTGCCGCCGATAGACCGTGATCACCTCCTCGGCGAGGTCCTCGCCGACGATCGGCGGCAGCGACCGGTAGAGCGGCGGGCCCAGGATCTGGCGGCCGATCGACTCCGCGGGCCAGGGCAGCCCCAGCTCGTCGAAGGCGCTGCGCAGGGAGCCGAGGATGCCCGGGGCGGAGTCGACGAGGGTGCCGTCGAGGTCGAGCAGGACGGTGTCGGGATGGGTTCCGGTCACACGTCCCATTTTCTCCCCTGCGCGACAGTGCCCGCTCGTACCGGCACTGTGTCGTTGACCGTACGGTTGTGCGGATCGCGAACGGGGAGGGATGCGGTGAGCCGGGGAGAGCTGTTCGACCCGCTGTACGGGGCCGACCGGGTGGCGGCCCGACTGGACGACGCCGCGTGGATCGGCTCGCTGCTCGCGGTCGAGGTCGCGCTGTCGGACGCCGCCGCGGCGCACGGCGTGATCCCGGCCGGGCACGCCGGCCGTATCTCCGCGGCCGCGGACGGGCTCGACGTGGACCCGGCGGAGCTGGGGCGCGCCGCCGTCGAGGGCGGCAACCCGGTGATCCCGCTGGTCCGGATGCTGCGGGCCGCAGCGGGGGAGGCCGGCAGCTCGGTCCATCCCGGCGCGACGAGCCAGGACATCGTGGACACCGCGCTGGTGCTGCTCGTGCGCTCGGCCGCCGAGGTCGTGCTCGACGACCTGCACGGGGCCGCCGATGCCGCCGCCGCGCTCGCCGCCGCCCACCGCGACACCCCGATGATCGCCCGCACCCTGGGCCAGCAGGCGCTGCCCACGACGTTCGGGGCCGTCGCGGCGGGCTGGTGCGCGGGACTGGACCGGGCCCGCCGGCGGCTGGCCGAGGTGGTGGCCGCGCTGCCCGCCCAGTTCGGCGGGGCGGCCGGGACGCTCGCCGCGCTGCACCCGCACGGGTTCGCCGTCGCCGACGACCTCGCCGCGCGCCTCGGACTCGCACCCCAGGGGATCCCGTGGCACACCGAGCGGACCCGGATCGGGGAGCTCGCGGCCGCGCTCGGAGTCGCGGCGGGGGCGTGCGCGAAACCCGCGACCGACGTCGTGCTGCTGTCCGGCACCGAGCTCGGCGAGGTCGGCGAGTCGGCGCCGGGCGACTCGTCGTCGATGCCGCACAAGCGCAACCCGATCGCCGCGGTGACCGCGCGGGCCGCGGCGCGACGCGCCCCCGGCCTGGTCGCGACGCTGCTCGCCGCGATGGACCACGAGCACCAGCGGGCCGCGGGGCCGTGGCACGCCGAGTGGGAGACCCTCGCCGACCTGCTGCGCGCCACCGGCGGTGCGGCCGCCCGGCTGCGGGTATCGCTGTCGGGGTTGCGGGTACACCCCGAGGCCATGGCACGCGGCCTCGCGCTCACCTCGCCCGCCGACGTCCCGCACCACGCCGGGGACATCGTCGACCGGGTCCTCGACGGGCGCTCCGTGAACCCGTCGCGGAACGAGGTGCCGTGACCGGGCCGGAGGAGGCCGAGGCGACCGCGCGCACCGACCACGTGCAGTCGCTGGCCCGCGGACTCGCCGTGATCCGGGCGTTCGACGCCGAGCATCCCGAGCGCACGCTGTCCGACGTCGCCCGCGCCACCGGGCTGACCCGGGCCGCCGCCCGGCGTTTCCTGCTCACCCTGGTCGACCTCGGCTACGTGCGCACCGACGGCCGGCTGTTCGCGCTCACGCCGCGGGTGCTCGAGCTGGGCTACTCGTACCTGTCGAGCCTGTCGCTGCCCGAGGTCGCCGCGCCGCACCTGGAGAACCTCGTCCGCACGGTGCGGGAGTCGGCGTCGGTGTCGGTGCTCGACGGTCCGGACGTCGTCTACGTCGCCCGGGTGCCCACCTCGCGGATCATGACCGTGGCGATCACGATCGGCACCCGGTTCCCCGCCTACGCGACCTCGATGGGCCGTGTCCTGCTCGCGGCGCTGCCGCCGGCCGAGCGGGAGGCCACCCTCGCGGGGCTGCGGCCCGAGCCGCTGACCGACCGCACCATCACCGATCCCGACGGACTGCGCCGCGAGCTGGACGCGGTCCGTGCCGCCGGGTACTGCGTGGTCGACCAGGAGCTCGAACTGGGGCTGAGCTCGCTCGCGGTGCCGATCCGGGACCGCTCCGGCGCCGTGGTCGCCGCCGCGAACGTGAGCACCCAGTCCTCCCGGGGTTCGCGGGAGGATCTGCTGCGCGACGTGTTGCCCGAGCTGCAGGCGTGTGCCGCCGCGATCGAGGCCGACCTACGGGCCGGGTGACCGGCGTGGACCGCGATTTCCCGGCCGTTCGGCGCTAGTGTCTGCGCGTTCCACCGGACATCGGCGGCAGGCCCGGACCCGGCGGATCCGCCGACGCCGGCAGCAGGTTCGCGATCACGGCCAACCTGACGGTAACGGCGGGCATGCTACTTGCCGTTGACACCGGGTCGGTCGATCTGGCCACCGTCGCCGAACCAGCCGCGCGGGGGATGTGTGGACGGCTCCGGGGCAAGCAGTGCTGTGCTCTGGCATGCGCCGCGACCCGCACTGATCACCACGTCCTCGGCAGGGACGCCCGGGCTCATGTGGCGCACCGCCAAGCTCGCCGCCGCGCCGTCGATGATGAACGGGCTGAGCACGAACGGCACCTGCGCGGTGACCCGCTGCCCGGAGTCTCGATCGCGGAACGGCATCGTCATCCGGTCGGATTCGACGCGGTGTTGCAGGACCATTGGCGACTCGCGGGCGGCGTCGACAACAGCTGAGGGCCAGTCCTGCGTCGAAGTCTGGTTTCCGAAGAGCACGCCTCTTCCGGCATTTCCCATGGCGGGCTTTGCGACCAGTCGGTCACGCTCGCCGGTCGCCATGCGCAGCAGTTTCCCCTGCGCGGCCGGATCCCCATCCAGGCCCAGGCATACGGTCCAGGGAATGTGAGTACGCACCAAGGCTCGGTCGGCGGCGGCGAGCACGCCCGCATCACAGTCCTCGTGGAGCCAGGACAGGATCGCTTTCGAGGAGATCATGGCCGACTCCGTGCGCGGGAACAACTCGATGGTTCCGGCACGGTCGGCCGCACGCAGCGCGTCGAATCCACCGCCGTCGTCGACGGGGCGGCTACCGCCCCACTCGATCAGCACCAGGTCGATCGGCACATCGGCGGCGAGCAGCCGACCGGCGGCGTCGAGGCGCAGGTCGACGAGGTCGGCCTGGACCACCTCCAGGCCCATCCGCTGGGCATCGGCCAGGATGGTCGGTCTGGCCGTCTCGTAGCGCCGGACCGTCCCGGCGGGTTTGTCGATCGCCCGATACACGGGCATGAGGATTCGGCCTCCGTCGCCATGCCCGACCTTGGCGCGGAGCGTCCGGGCCAGCGCCGCGGAACGCGCGGTCACCACGGAGGGCGGCGGGTACAGACCGCTCTGCGGACACAATCCGGCATAGGCCTCCGCGAGCTGGGGCGTCACTGTGACGCCGCCGAGCCGGGTGCAGTTGTTGAACTCGAGAAAGCGGGGCCGCCCCTGCTCGATCAGGATGTCGGGACGGGCATACCGGGTGAGTTCTGCGGCCACCAGTGGTCGATCGAGATCCATCAGCGGGTGGTCATGGCGAAAGCCGAGAGCCCGGCATAGTTCGCCCACCGTCGAGGCACGGCGACGGCACGAGTCCACGGCCAGGTGCAACAGCCGGGCTGCGAGAGACTCGAGGCGTCGGTATGCCCCTTCTCCGATGACGACCGGCCGGAGGGGTTCCCAGCGTCTGCCGTCCGATTCCTGGCATGAGCAGGACTCCCAGTCGGCTGAAGCCGTACGGCGGTTGAGGAACTCTTCGCGGAGCTCCTCGGGTAGCGTATCCCACACATCGTGGACCAGGAGGTCGGAAAGATCCTCGCGATCGATGACCACAGAGAAGAGATCGAGTCCGGTGTTCACGGCAGATCATGCTCCTTGCTGTCGGCTACGTCGAAAGACTATGATTATCGCGTGCTGAGCTATACAGTGAGAGCAGGAGTGGATCTCGTATGCGGCCGCGCTGGAAGTGCGACCGGAAGCGCGAATCGTATTCCTTGAACCATCGCTCGGAACGATGCAAGAACAGGATGTCGTGCGGCGCCATGTGCCGTATTGCGAGCATCGCGACCGGGGCGACGGAGACTCTGAAGTCTGGATTTCGCACCGCTCTCTCGTCACAGCGAGGATGGAATTGCCCGACCATTAGCTCTAGGCCTACGGCGAAATCCTTCAAGTGCTCGTACGCCGCATCCAGGCGCTCCCAGCCGTCAGCGTCCAAACATGGCATGACCACCAATCTGCTCTCGAGTAGCACTCCGGTGCTGTGCGCAGGCCGACCTGCCGCAGCAAGCTCACTGATCTCAGCTCGCAGTTCATCTATCAATTCCGACTCACTGGATCCGGTAATGTCGTACCGTATGTCGGTCTGCACAGCGTGCTGAGTGAGCGCATGAGGGACAAATGGACACACAGGTCCTGAGCGTCCGACTCTTCGGTCGCCAGAGGAAACATACTCTCGCAGCCAGGCGTCTACCAGCCTGCGGTACTCGTCTGGATGGTTCTCATCTATCATGGTGCAGCCGCCTTCAGGGCATGGCACATCGCAAGTATGTCGGCCCGTGCGAAATTCCTCATTACCTTCTCGATCACGAGCGTGCCTCCATGTCTTGGGCGTACTGTCAGAGATCCAGCAGCGCATCTTCTTATGCGTGCTGTGGTGTTAGATCTGCACGCTGTCGGCACAGTTCCCGAAGCCGGGCTTGCGACTATCCTGTCTCTGCGGTGGCCGGCTCGTGGAAACGAAGGCGCAGGAGATGGCGCTCAGGATCGGTGAACGCTGTGCGCCCGTGCAACGTGATGTGGTTGTTGATGACCAGGATCCCGTCGGTGGGGATGGCCAGTCGAATCTCGTCGGGCCCGTTCGCGAGTTGCTCCAGCATCATGTCAAACGCCTGGCGCACCTCGGGAGTCTGATATTCGGGGTGAGCGGCGATTCCCCTACGAATCCCATTCTTACGCCAGCGCCACATGGGCTTCTCGGCCAGAACCGGTGCGAAAAGGTACCCATCCGCGGCAACATCTGCGTACTTCTTGAACTCTTCAGGAATCCGTCTGGGCCAGTCCATCTCCGTGAACAGCCGAACCGCCGCGCGACCTTCCGGGGTCTCCTCGAGGTGACTCTTCAAGACTCGGCCATCGCGGAGCAGGGACAGTCCGCCGCCGCAACCCGCGGCGCGCACGGCGTACAGCAGGAAGAAGTGCTCCGGAATGGGTAGGGCCCCGTTGTCGGTGTGATAGCCCGCTTTGAGATCATTCTCCGAGAAGCTCGAATGACCCGACGCCTCATCTCCGCGGTTCTTGACATCCCACATCACCTGGTCAAACGGTATGGTCGCGGTCGGGTCGCCGAGCAGCACGGCGAGTGCGAAGACGCACTTGCGCTTGTCATCGATCCCCAGCTCGCGCAGGCCGAGCTCCGGCACCAGCACCGCGCATGCCTCGCTGACGTCGAATGCCGAGCGGATACGGTCGGTGAGTCCCGTCAGTTGCGGCGCGACCTCTCGCAGCCGCGCCCGCAAGGCTGCCGGATCGTGCGGCGGGGTCAGCGCTGCACCGTCGACATCGGCTCCGTAGTGGTCCACGAGAGCGGCCCTGATCGCATCTTTTTCCGTCGCCCACCACGATCGTTCGCCGTTCGCCGCCAGCTGAACGACGCTGTTGAATGACGTGGTCGTCGTCATGTGAGATACCTCCGAACTTCGGGTCCAGCAGCCCCTTTCTCCGCTGGATCACTCAAATTCGATCAATTCATGCGTCCGCCGCCAGTCGGCTGCCGCCCATTCGGGCGGCTCGGGAGAGGTCGTTGTTGCTGACGCCGAGGTGGATGCCGTGTTCGGCCATGGCGGCGAGGACGTGGGGGGCCATGGCGGGGTCCGCTTCGACCATGGCGGCCAGGAGCCGGGAGAAGTGGCGCCGTTCGCGGAGGGCGTCACCGGTCAGGCCTGCAGGGTTGTCGCGTCCGAAAAGTTCCAGCCCGAGGAGCAGCAGGGTGTCGAAGCGGGTGGGGTCGGCTCCGGTGGCGGTGACGCGTTGGCGGGCGCTCCAGCAGGCGGAGGCCCACACGGTGCCGTCGGCGTGCGGGTCGCCATGCCGGCCGCCCTGGAAGTGGGCCATCGTCCAGCGCGGGTCGAGTTTGCGGCGGCGTCGGTCGTGCTCGGGGATGCGGTGGCGGTGCCAGCCGTAGATGTCGGCGGTGTCCAGCAGAATCGCGGTGATCACATCGGAGGTGCCTTCGTCCACGGCCCTCTTCTTGTTGGTCTGTTGCCCGGGTGGGCGCAGCCGGTTGAGTCGGAAGTCCGCGGTGTGCCGGCACACGTGGTGGCCGACCTCGTGACAGACGATGGCGGGGTTGTGCGCGGGCGCCCGGAAATGCCGGTCGGTGTCGGAGGTGGCGACGAACCCCGCGCCGCCACCCAGATGCACCTCCCCGGCCGGGCTGGTCGCGTCCGGGTCGGCCCCCGCTCCCTGGCCGGGCAGCCGGTAGTGCCCGCCACCCCACCGGCGGGTCTGCTCGTGCATCCCGATGCGCACCAGCAGACGCGGCAGCGGGTGCCCCAGCAGCCCGCTGACATACCGCAGCGCCCGCTGGGTGTGAAACGCCGCGTTGACCACGCCGAACGCCCGCGCCGCCCGGTCGGCCGCCGCATCGGCCATGGGGCCACCCCCGGCGGAAGGGTCGAACACCAACCCCCGGCCGAGCCCGTCGCCGGTGAACAACGCCCCGCCGCGCTCGTCGCGGACCGTGGCCTCGGGCAACACCACCTGCGCCGACCCGACCTCGAGAACATCGAACTCGATCTCTTCGAGCCGCCCCGGCCCGCTCCGCCCCTCAGACCGGCTGCGCCGGTCGGGGAGGTAGACCGCCGCGCGGGTCATGCCGGAACCGCCGCAGCGCTCAACAGCTCGAGCGCGCCACCGGCGATCAGCTCCGCCGGCGACAACACCGCAAGCCCGGTCGCCGCCGCCGCTTCCCGCGACGCCAACGGGCTCGCGGTCACCAGTCCGCTCACCACACGCACGGGGGCACCCAGATCCGCCATGATCCCGACTCCGGCCACCGCGCTGAGCGCATCGGCCACCGCCAGCACCACCCCGTCGGCGAACCCCGTCAGAACCGCGGCCAACCCCCGGGTCTCCTCCTGCAACAACCCGTCGGCGATCTCCAACACCACCACCGATGCACCCCGAGCAACCAGGGCGTCCCGGATCCCGATCATCGTGGCCCGCAACCGCTGCGGCGGATAACCAAATGTCGACGCCATCCCGAAATCCAGGAAATCCACGATCTCGGCCGCCCCGGCGTCCTGGTACATCCACCGGTCTTTCCCACTCCCGGAACCGGTGGCTTTGCCCGCTCCCACCCGCAACCCGGCGTCCGACCACCCCCGCGCCAACGCCGACGCCGTCGTGGTCTTCCCCGCCCCCATCGAGGAACCCACCACCACGAACGTGCCCAGCTCCGGCCGCGCCGGCGCCGGCGGCGCCATCGCGTATTCATCCAGCGACAACGGCCGACCGGACCGATCGGCCAACAATCCGAGCACCTCCAACACCGTGGGCTCACGGCGCCGTGCGTGCGCCGACACCACCCACCCGATCACACCACCCGCGGTCAACAGGTGCGCCACGCTGCCCGTCGGTAGATACCCCTCGTAGTAGTCAGTCGCATACCGATTACCGAACGCCCCTGCCACGACATCCCCCGGATACAACCGAGTCCGCCGACCATGTGTGTTCTCCACATGGTCATGTGCCCCCACCTCCATCACTCTGGCCAGCACCAGATCCCCCAAACGCGGCTCACGATCAAGACTCCTCAGCCCGACCGCCTCATGATCGACCACCCTGCGGGTGACATAACTCCACTTGATGTCCGAGAACTTTTGCATCACTGTCCCTCGCGCAGGTGCTCGAAATTGGACCGCCGCCCTCGCGCATTTGTCATGTTGCACCGCCGGACGCTTCCGAGGAGCACCCGGAAGTCGCCAGCACGTAACGGAGCTGCTGTGCCCGGCGACATGGCGTGCGTTTCGGCGTATCCGCTGCTGCGTCATCGTTGACTGCGGCGGTCGGTTCAGGCTCCTAGCAGATGGGCGGTATCGAGGCCCCGTCGCCTCGCTGGTGTCGACTCGGTGTCGTCGCCGCTGGGCGGCGTGAGCGCGTGGTGCCTGCTCACGATCTCGTCAGGTGTCCGGCCCGCAAACGGTCATGCCCTGCCCGGCAGAATCATGATCCGTGCAGGCCCTCGTTGCTCCTCGCCGGTGAAAGGTCGTGATCTTTGCTGAGTTGGCATCCCCTTCCGGACCCTTCCGGACTATTCGGCAAAAAAGTGGAGCGAAGGGCCACATTGCCAGTAGTTGTGACAGAACCAGGTGCCCCTGGTCGTGACACCTTCCGTAACGTACTCGCCCTTGGTCGACGTGCAAGACCTGTTATTCCGCTCGTCGTTCGTGGGCTCGGTGATCTCTCGCTGCCCGGGCGTGCACCTGACCGCATCGACTGCGCATTGGTCGGTGGACAGTGCGGGGCCGAATCGCCGAGCATACTGCTCCGCACGGTCGTGTCGGGACAGTCGAAATTAAAGGTCAGGAAATCTTTGGACAAAATCGTCCTCAGGAATTCACGGCTGATGTCGGTTCTGCTCGTCCTCCTGGTCGTCCACCAGGCCATTCGGACGGTCATCACGTACTGGCGCCCTTGCCGGACCAGGTTGTCCGGCGCTTTGTCGAACAACAGCCGCCGAATGGAGATGTGGCGACCCCGCGTAACAGTCAGGGTCCCGGCAAAGTTGTCACATGATCTTGTGGGTGATCAGCGGGCGGAGATGGTTGCGGGCGTGGTGGCGTAGCGCGGCGGCGATGTCGGTGGCGCCGGAGAGTCGCAGTGCGGTGATCGCGAGGTTTCGCAACGCGGACATGACCTGCGGGGCGTGACCGGTGCGGGCGGTGGCCGGATCCGGCGCGCGAGCAGGACCGGGTCGGCATCGGCGCCGGTCAGGCTGGTGATCGCGTAGACGGTCTCGGTCTTCCAGCGCCCACCGGGGCGCGGTGGGCGGCGGCGACGCACCAGCTTGATCGCTTGGGCGGTGTGCGGGAAGAACCCGCCGGCGCGGTCGGGGCACGGGTGCAGGCTGACCACGCTGATCGTGCGAGTACGCCAGCGTCTGCACCCGTGTGTCGCCGCAGGTCAGCGCCCGCTCATCGTGACTTTGCCTGCGCCCTGACATAACAGTGGCCTGATTCCGTAGGTCACGTCCCGGACGGCCCGGATCGACCCGCGAGGGTGCTCCACCAGCAGCCCCGGGTCGCGGAGCGACTCACGAAGTACTCCGAGCTGATCCACGGCGCCCGAGCCGCACCGTGATCTCGGCGGGCGTCAGGTCCGCCGCAACGACCACGCTCAGCGCGGCGACCTTCACGGTGAACCGTCGGTCGTCCGACGCCGCAGCGCGGGGCCGCCGCCGGCGCGGTCCGTACGTTGCCCGACACGCACTCCGCCGCGCGGACCAGGCATCGAGGATGCATACCCGTACTCGGCGACGAGGCGGATGGCCATTCCTCAAGCCGCTGTCCGGAGGTTCTGGCGCCGCTGACGATCGTCAGTTCCGCAAGGTCCGCAGGATCCGGGCGAGGGACGTGCGATCGGCCTCATCGAGGCGGGCGAAGAATCCCTCGGCCTCGGCGGCTCGCGCAGCTCGGACACCGGCGGCCACCTCCTTGCCGCGGCTGGTGAGTGCGACGAGGGTAGCGCGGCGGTCGTCGGGGTCGGGCCTGCGCTCGACCAGGCAGGCCATCTCCAGCGCGTCGACCACCTCGGTCGCGGAGCGCGGGACGATGCGCAGGTGCTCGGAGAGGGTGCCGAGTCGCATCGGCCCGTGCCGGGTGAGGACGCCGAGCGCGCGAGCCTGCGACGGAGTGACGTCCCACGGTGCCAGCGCGCGCAGGGTCTGGTGTCGCAGCTGTCGCGCCACTCCGCGGAACGCCTCGGCGAGCGACTCCTCCGACTCCTCGGGCACCGGAGCACCCTACCAAGGGGTACCGTTGCTCCCTCATGTTGAGGCTACCTCAGCAAACTCGACGGAAGGTGTACCGAACTTGGGACCCGATATCTCGAGCGACAAGCTGCGCCGTGCCGGGCGGCAGACTGTCACGGCTGCGGAAAAGGCGCAGGCACGTGACGTGTCCCTGCGCAGGATCGCGCGGCTGTTCATCCCGCACCGCTGGTCCATCGCCACGGTCACCGCCATCATCGTCGTGTCGTCCGTCGTCGCTATGGCCTCGCCGTTCCTGCTGCGCGCCGTCATCGACGACGCCCTGCCGCATCAGAACCTGACCCTCCTGGTCTGGCTGGTCATCGGCATGGTGGCCGTCGCCGCCGTGACCGCGGCCCTGGGTGTGATCCAGACCTGGATTGCGACGAACATCGGCCAGAAAGTCATGCACCGGCTGCGCACCGACGTCTTCACTCACCTGCAGCGCCAGTCGCTTGCCTTCTTCACCCGCACCCGCACGGGCGAGGTGCAGTCGCGGATCACCAACGACATCGCCGGCATGCAGACCGTCGTCACCTCGACGGCCACCTCGCTCGCCTCGAATCTCACCACCGTCGTCGCGACCCTGGTCGCCATGCTCGCCCTGAGCTGGCAGCTGACGCTGATCTCGCTGCTGGTGCTGCCGCCGTCGATCTGGCTGACCCGTCGCGTGGCGCGGATGCGGCGCGAGATCACCGCGGCCCGTCAGCGCGAACTGGCCGAGCTGAACGTCGTCATCGAGGAGGGGCTCTCGATCAGCGGGGTGCACCTCTCGAAGACGATGGGCACCGGGCCCGCACTGGTGGAGCGGTTCGCCACCTCTTCGCAGCGACTGGTCGATCTCGAGCTACGCGCCAGGCTCGCCGGGCGCTGGCGGATGGCCGCCACCACCGTCATCTTCGCCGCGATCCCGGCGATCATCTACCTCAGCGCCGGCCTGCCGTTCGCCGCCGGGACGATGACGATCGGCACACTCGTCGCCTTCACCTCGCTGCAGGCGGGACTGTTCCGGCCGATCATGGGCCTGCTCGACGTCGGGGTGTCGCTGGTCAGCTCGCTGGCACTGTTCGCACGGATCTTCGAGTACCTCGACCTGCTGGTGGAGGTCGACGACCCGGCCTCACCCGTGGACATCGATCCGGCCCGGATCGAGGGACACGTCCGCGCCGCGGACGTCACCTTCGCCTATCCCGGCAGCCACACCGCCGCCGTCGCCGGGATCACCCTGGACGTGCCCGCGGGCTCCACCCTCGCGCTGGTGGGGGAGACCGGTTCGGGCAAGAGCACGCTCGCCGCCCTGATCGCGCGGCTCCACGACCCCGACGCCGGGTCCATCACCGTCGACGGCATCGACCTGCGGGACATGCGCCTGGCCGACCTCGCGCGGATCGTCGGCGTCGTCAGCCAGGAGACCTACCTGCTACACAGCACCGTCCGGGAGAACCTGCGCTACGCCCGGCCCGACGCCACGGACGCCGAGATCGAGGCGGCGGCGCGGGCCGCGCAGATCCACGACCTGATCGCGGGTCTGCCGGACGGCTACGACACGGTCGTCGGCTCCCGCGGCCACCGCTTCTCCGGCGGGGAGAAGCAGCGCATCGCGATCGCGCGGACCCTGCTGCGCGACCCTCGGGTACTGGTCCTCGACGAGGCGACCAGCGCGCTCGACACCGAAACCGAACGTGCCGTACAGCATGCCCTCGACGAGCTCAGCCGCGGCCGGACGACGATCACCATCGCCCACCGGCTCTCCACGGTGCGGGGGGCCGATCAGATCGTCGTGATCGACCACGGCCGGATCGCCGAGTCGGGCACCCACGACGACCTCGTCGCTCGGCACGGCCGCTACGCCAGCCTGGCTGCCTGTGACCAGACGGGTGGGCCGGCCATGGAGACGGCACGTCACCGCCTTGGCCACAGGGACTCATGGACCCGCCCGGCATGAACGGTGGGCGCTCACCCAGGGTGGGCCACACGGCCGGCAGGGCTCACCGCGGCGCCCGCGGCTAGTCCTGGTGCAGGTGGTGACGGGGTAGCGAGCTGAGGATCGTGGTCTCCCGTCCAGGGGTTGGTTGTGCGGCGGGGACTGCGATCTGACCAGGTTGGGGGCCAGGGCGCCCTGTCCGGTGAAGATCTGGGCGCCTTCGAAGGCGAAGGTGTTCCGGCTGGTCGGGCAGGGTGGCCGATTGGACTACGTGTACGGTGCACCTGTCGTCCTCCTCGCGCTCGCGGGGGTGGTGCCACCGTATCCACACCCCCGGCTGCGCCGCCGCTTCGCCCGCCGCCTGAGCGATCTTCTCGAACCCCGACTGCACGGCATTGCCGACCTTGCACCCGAGATCGAACGTCCCGCAGTCAGGCATGAGGCCGCCCTAGCCTCCTAGTGCCGCGGCTGCCAACCTTCGCCCGTTCCGTGGGCGAAGGGGGTCCCGGCTGAGCGTTGAGGCTGTCACCGTCGTCTCGTCTGATCCTGACTTCCCCGTAGGAGATGCGAGATGGCCCAGCCC
>NZ_JAHDTG010000081.1 GCF_018531475.1 Pseudonocardia mahuensis | reverse complement strand
CGACTCCAGCAGCCGCCACTGCTTGTCGGTCAGATCGTGTCGGCCACTCGCAGGTAGGCTGCCCACGAGGTCTCCGGGTAGATGGTCTGCTTGGTCGTTGATCCATCTACCGGAGACCTCACCTGTCCCCGATCACCAACACGCCTTCCCAGGGCAACGGAGATCCACTTCTCAAACACGCCCTAGGCCTGACGGCAGGCTCGGGCGGCCCGATCGGCACGCCAGCACCAGGATCGCATCGGTACGTCGATCTCGTCGGCGCCCGGGAAGCGCTGCTCCAGGACGGCTCGGGCGCGTCGACCTCCCACCGCTCGCTCCTGCGGATCCGCGGTGATGACGCCGCTGTAGGTGGCCAGCATGTCGACGATGTCGTCGATGGTCATCGGGCGTGTGAAGGCGAAAGTCGTGCGTTCGACGTTCTCGAAGAGCCCGCCCTCGGGCAGCATGACGTCGCGGTGCCGTCGACACCGCACCGTGACCCCGGCGGCATCCTCGACCGGTTCGGCCGACCCGGGCGGACGGAACCGGTCGAGGACGCGCACCCAGTCGACCTCACGATCGCGGCTCGTCCAGGTCACGCCGAGGCGGCCACCGTCTCGGAGCACCCGCGCGATCTCGGGGACGGCGCGAACGGGATCCAGCCAGTGCCATGCCGACGAGATGAGGATCGCATCAGCGCTCGCGTCGGGCAGCGGGAGCGCCTCCCCCCGGCCATCGACGACGCGGACGTCGGGCGAGCGCGCCGACAGCACCGCCCGCATTCGCGGGTCGGGCTCGACCGCGATGACCGTCGGCACCTGCCGCGCCAGCGCACGGGTCAGCAGGCCGGTGCCGGCGGCCACATCGACCGCAACCGCGCAGCCCTCGGGCAGCAACCACGCGACCGCGTCCCCCGGCGGCGAGGGCCGCAATCGGTCGTAGTCCTCGGCGACCGCACCGAAGGACATCGCTCGCTGCTGACGACCGGCCACGGTTCGCACGGTAACCCCGACGAGGGCGAGCGACCCGGACAGCGGTCGGGCGCGGGCATGGTCGTCCCCCCGGCGACCATGCCCGCGCCCGGGCTAGACGGTCACCGGCAGCTCGGCCAGCCGTCGCGCCCCCGGTACCTGCTGCCACACCAGCTCCACCGGATCGATGGCCGGTGACAGGTTCGGGAACCGCTCGAACAGCGCGTGCAGCGCGACCTCGCCCTCCTGCCGGGCCAGCGCCGCGCCGAGGCAGTAATGCGCGCCGTGACCGAAGCCGACGTGGCCGTCGCCCCGGCTGCTGGGCCGGCGGGTGACGTCCAGGCGGTCGGGGTCGGCGTACTCGCGCGGGTCGAAGTTGGCCGACACGAGCACGGCCTGCACCCCGTCGCCCGCCCGGATCCTCACCCCACCCAGCTCCACGTCGGTCGCCGCATAGCGCAGCCGGACCAGGTGCACCGGCCCGCACCAGCGCATCAGCTCGTTCACCGCGCCCGGCCACAGCCCGGGGTCGCGGCGCAGCAGGTCGAGCTGGTCGGGATGGGCGAGCAATGCCACGGTGGCGTTGGCGATCAGGTGCGCGGTGGTCTCGTGCCCGGCCAGTACCAGGGTCAGCACGAGCGAGACCATCTCGGCGTCGGACAGCCGGTCGCCGTCCTCGTCGTGAGTGCGGATGAGCCCGCTGAGCAGGTCGTCGGCCGGCTCGGCGCGACGGCGGCGGATGAGGTCGTGGATGTGGTCGACCATCGCGCGCAGCGCATCCGGCAGGACCTTCGGGTTCATCGACACCAGCGCCCGGCCCCAGTCGTGCCAGGCGGGGCGGTCGGCCTCGGGGATGCCGACCAGCTCGCAGATCACCGTGATCGGCAGCGGGTAGGCGAAGGTCTCGACGAGGTCGACTGGGCCGGGCGCGGCCGCGGCGAGGTCGTCGAGCAGCGCGGCGGTGATCGCCTCGACGCGCGGGCGCAGGTCCGCGACCCGGCGCACCGTGAACGTCCGGGAGACGAGCTTGCGCAGCCGGGTGTGGTCGGGCGCATCGGAGTCGATGATCCCGCCGGACAGGTACTCGCCGAGCTCGGGCGGCACGCCCATGCTCTCCATGACGTTCCTGCGGATGTCGACTGCCACCGGGCCGGGGACCGAGGCCGGGTCGTTGACGAAGCGCGGGTCGCCGAGCACGGTGTGCACGTCCTCGTAGCGGGTGACGAACCAGACCGGGCTGCCCTCCATGAACTGCCCGCGCAGGACCGGGGCCTGCTCCCGCAGCTTCCCGTAGCCGCCGCAGGGATCGGCGATCAGTTCCGGGGACATCGGGTCCGGTCCGGCGGTACCCGTCGTCGAACTCGTCATCGGGTTCGTCGCGGTCATGTCGCGCTCCGTTTCTCATCGCCGCGCCCGGGATCACCGGATGCGGCGCTGCCACTCGTCGTCGATGTGCTCGATCAGGGATGCGAACAGTTCCGCGACCGCCTGCGCGGTCGCCGCCCCCGGTGCGGGTGCGCCGGGGACCTCGAGCGACGCGGCGAGCGCGTGCTCCAGGACGGCGGCGCGGCCGGCCGGATCGCCGGGCGCGGTCGGCACCGGCAGTGAGTCGACGAAGTAGAACCCTGACGTGACCGCACCGAGCAGGTAGAGCTGCTCGGATACGTCGAGGTCGGTGCGCAGCAGGCCCGCGTCGCGCAGCAGCCCGAACCAGGCCCGCCCGGCCTCAGCGCGCCGCTGCGCGAGCTCACCGAGGGTGTCGGCCGACTCGTGCGCGAGGCGGCCGAGCACAGCGCTGTCGCCCAGGTAGAGCGGTCGGACGACCGGATCGTCGGCCAGCTCGAGGAACAGCGAGCGCAGCATCCGGCTGGGCAGGATCTCGACCGGATCAGCGCGCATCCGGTCGACCATGCGGGAGACCACGCCGTGGTGCGCGCGCAGCAGCACGGTCAGGAACAGCGCCTCCTTGGTGCGGAAGTGCAGGTAGACGGTGCCCTTGCCGATGCCGGCGTGCCTGGCGACATCCTCGATCGTCACCCGCTGGTAGCCCCACCGCACGAGCAGATCGGTGGCCGCGTCCAGGACACGGTCGAGCCGCTCGGTCGCCCGGGGCGGAGCGCTCATGGCCGTTCACCTCACCGCTGTGACCAGATTTCGCATCTGGTCACAGAGTCAGACTAGGACGTCACCCGACCGCTTTCAAGGGACAAAGGACCCGGCTACGGTGGGCGCATGGCGGACTACGAACACCTGCTCGTCAAGCACGACGGCGAGACCGTCCGGATCACCATGAACCGGCCGGAACGACGCAACGCACTCTCCGAGGCGCACCTGCTCGAACTGCTCGACGCGTTCGAGTCCGCCGGGCGCAGCGACGCCACCGGCATCGTGCTCGGCGCCGAGGGCAAGGCGTTCTCCGCCGGGCACGACTTCGCCGACGTGTCCTCGCGCGACCTCGCCGGCGTCCGCGACCTGCTGCAGCTGTGCACGAAGGTCATGCGCACCATCCAGTCGGTGCCGCAGGTGGTGATCGCGCGGGTGCAGGCGCTGGCGACGGCGGCCGGCTGCCAGCTCGTCGCGTCCTGCGACCTGGCCGTCGCGGCCGAGTCCGCCGGGTTCGCGCTGCCGGGCGGCAAGGGCGGCTGGTTCTGCCACACCCCGGCCGTGCCCGTGGCCCGCAACATCGGGCGCAAGCGGCTGATGGAGCTCGCACTCACCGGTGACGCCATCGACGCGGCCATCGCCGCGGAGTGGGGCCTGATCAACTACGTGGTGCCCGACGCCGAGCTCGACGCGCGGGTCGACGAGCTGCTCGGCCGGGCCACCCGGGGCAGCCGCTTCGGCAAGGGCGTCGGCAAGCAGACCCTGTACGCCCAGCTCGACCGCCCGGAGACCGATGCCTACGCGATCGCCGTCGAGGTGATGGCGTCGCTGTCGCAGTCGCCGGGCGCGAAGGAGGGCATGGCCGCCTTCCTCGAGAAGCGCAAGCCGGTGTGGCCCGACTAGTCACGATCAGCGCCGACTACAGTCGGCCGGGATGCTGACCCGCCGACGTCTTCTCACGCTCACGGGCGGCGGGGTCGCACTGGCCGCCGGCGCCACGGTGGGCTGCGGTACCGACACGTCCGGATCCACGCTCGACCGGATGCGCCGGGCCGGCATCGCCCGCGTGGGCATCGCCGGCGAACGACCCTTCGGCTACTCCTCTCCCGAGGGCCGGGTGACGGGTGAGGCTCCCGAGATCGCACGGGCGGCGCTGGCCACGCTGGACGTCGGCGGCATCGAGGCCGTGCAGGTCGGCTTCTCCCAGCTCATCCCCGGGCTGCGGGCGGGCCAGTTCGACATCATCACCGCGGGGCTGACGATCACGCCCCGGCGCTGCCAGCGGGTGCTGTTCTCCCGGCCCGACTTCGTGGCCCCCACCGCGTTCCTGGTCCGCAGGGGCAACCCGGACCGCATCGACTCCTTCGATGACGTCCGCCGCCGCGGCATCACCCTCGGCGTGCTGTCCGACTCGGTCGAACAGGAGTACGCGCGCGCCGCAGGCATCCCGGACGCCGGGACGGCGGTCTTCGACGGGCAGAGCTCGCTCTTCCGGGCGGTGGAGGACGGCCGCGTGCCGGTCGGTGCCCTGACCCGGATCTCCCTGCTCGACGAGATCGCCCGCAACCCTGGCTCGCGGCTCGAGGTGACAGGCGACGTCCGGCCGGTGGTCGACGGGCAGGAGGCCGTCCCGGCGGGGGCGTTCGCGTTCCGCGAGGAGGACCGGGAACTGCGCGACGCTTTCGACGGCGCGCTGACCGCGCTGCAGGACTCCGGCGAGTGGCTGCGGATCGCCGCCCCGTTCGGCTTCACGAGTGCGAACCTGCCGCCCCGCGACCTCACCACCGCCACGTTGTGCGAACGTCCCGCGCGCCCCTGACCGGTGTCAGCCCGGACCCGCGGGCGCGTCCCGCCCGGCCGGGGAACGCGCGTCCGCTGCCCGCACCTCCACGGGCATCGACACCATCTCGCTCAACACCCGGACCTCTCGCTTCCCGGGCCGACGAGCGATGAACAGGAGATCCAACGGGTACCAGAGGCCCACCCAGGCCACGACGAGGAAGACCCCGTTCCCGAGGAGTCCCTGTCAGAATTCGGGGGCATCAGGTCTGGTGAAAGCGTAGGACAGCACGACGCCGGCGACGAACAGCAGGAAACCGCTCTTCTCCCGTCACGCCCGTTGGTAGTTCAGTGTCGCTCCAGCACCGCCCGCAGGAAGTCCCGGGTGCGCTGCTCTCGCGGCTGGGTGAACAGCTCCGACGGGGGCGCGTCCTCGACGACCCGGCCGCCGTCGAACATCATCACCCGGTGCGAGAAGTCCCGCGCGAACCCCATCTCGTGGGTCACGCACAGGATGGTGATGTCGGTGGTCTCACCGATGTCGTGCAGCAGTGCCAGGACGCCGGCCACCAGTTCCGGGTCGAGCGCAGAGGTCACCTCGTCGAGCAGCAGCACGTCCGGACGCATGGCCAGCGCGCGGGCGATCGCGACGCGTTGCTGCTGGCCACCCGACAGCTGCATGGGGTGGGCGTCGATCTTCTCCCGGAGCCCCACGAGCTCCAGCAACTCCTCGGCGCGGGCGTTCGCCTCGTCCTTGGACAGGCCCAGCACGCGGGTCGGCGCCTCGATGAGGTTGCCGCGCACCGTCATGTTCGGGAACAGGTTGAACTGCTGGAACACCATCCCGATGCGCTTGCGCACCGCGCGGCAGTACTTCTCGTCGGCTGGGACGAGCTTGCCGCCCTTCTCCATGTGCGACAGGCACGTCCCGCCCACGTGGATCGTGCCCTTGTTGACCTTCTCCAGGGTCATGAGCAGCCGCAGGATCGTGGTCTTGCCCGAGCCCGACGGACCGATGAGCGTGACGTGCTCGCCGGGCCGCACCACGAAGTCCAGCTCCTTGAGCACCACATTGTCGCCGAACTGCTTCACCACCCCGTCGAAGACGATCATGGGTTCGGTCGCGTCGGTTGCACTAGACGGCGGCACGGCGGCGCTCCAGACGTCGGACCAGCATCGAAGCCGGGTAACTGAGCAGCAGGAACAGGATCCCGGCGATGGTGTACGGCTCGACCGGGCGGAACGTCTCCGAGGCGATCTCACGGGCCTGGTTGACCACCTCGACCACACCGATCCCGATCAGCAGCGGTACCTCCTTGAACATCGAGATCACGTAGTTGCCCAACGCCGGCAGTACCCGCGGGATAGCCTGCGGCAGGATTACCCCGGTCCAGGTGCGCCCACGGGGAAGGCTCAGCGCGGTCGCGGCCTCCCACTGCCCGGGCGGGACAGCCTCGATGCCGGCGCGGTAGACCTCCGAGGTGTACGTCGCGTAGTGCACCCCGAGCGCGACCACACCGACCGCGAACGCGCTCAGCACGATGCCGAACTGCGGCAGCACGAAGAACAGGAAGAACACCTGCACGAGCAGCGGGGTCGAGCGGATGAACTCGACCAGCCCCCACACGATCCGATCCACCACCGGGATGCGGGCCCGGCGCACCACCGCGATGAGCAGCCCGAGGACCAGCGCAACCACCGACCCGAGCAGCGTGATCTGGATCGTGACGACGAGGGCGCGCAGCAGATCGGGCAGGATGCTCCAGGCGTAGTCCCAGTCCCATACGGGGGTCACGGCGCACCGACCAGGGGGTCAGCCACCTTCGCCGCCGTCCTGGAGGTCCTGGACGGCCGCCGGCCCACCTTCGCCGCCGCCAGCCGCTCCAGCAGTCGCATCACCGCGGTGAGCAGCACCGAGAGCACCAGATAGATCAGCAGCATCAGGACGAAGATGAGCACGATGTCGCTACCCAGGTTGGGGACCAGGACCTGGACACCCTGACGCGTCACCTCCGGCACCGTGATGAACGACAGGATCGCGGTCGACTTGAGCAGCTGGATGAACAGGTTGTTGAACGGCGGCAGCATCTCGACCACCGCCTGCGGCAGGATCACCCGTCGCATCCGCTGCGCGGGCGACAGACTCAGCGCGATACAGCCCTCGTACTGCGCGCGCGGTACCGACTGCACGGCACCGCGGACGATCTCCGCACCGTAGGCCCCGTGGTTGAGCCCCAGCACCAGCACACCGGCCCACAGCGGCACCAGCTGAAAACCGATCAGCACCGGGAGCACGAAGAAGATCCAGAACAGCTGGACCACCTCGGACGTGCCCCGGAAACCCTCGACGTAGATCCGCGTGAGGATGCGGACGATCCGGCTGTGCGAGAGCAGCGCCAGCCCGGCGGTGAACGACAGCACGATGGTCAGCGCGATTCCGCCGACCGTGGCGCTGACCGTCTCCGGAAGCCCTTCGGCAAGGACTCGCAGAATCGTCGGCAGGTTGTCGAACATGTGGGCCGCCAGGTCAGGCCGCGCAGAGCCGCTCGGTCGTCACGTTCGGCCCGGGAACGTTGTCCTGACTGAACCCGAACGGCGCAGTGATCCGCAACCACTCACCGCTGTCCTGCAACCGCTTCAGCTCGGTGTTGAACGCATTCAGCAGCTCGTCCTCACCCTGCCGGAACACGAACGCGCCCGCCGAGATCGTCTCCTCGCCGTTGATGACCGGGAAGAACCCCGGGGTCACCTCCACGGCCGCACCGGGGTTCTTGGCGACGACGTCGTTGAGCGAGATGTTCGTGAGCGCAGCGGCGTCGGCCCGCCCCGCGGTCACCGCCTGCAGCAGCGTGTTCTGCGTGTCGAACACCTGGATCTGGCCCTCGGGCACTCCGCTCTGCTGGGCGTAGCCCTGCTCCACGGCGCCGCTGAGGACGGCGAGGCGCAAGTTCTTGGTGGTGACGTCGTTGAAGGTGTTCACACCCTGGGGGTTGCCGGCGGGCACCAGGAACGCGGTCGGCGCGGTGTAGTCCGGGGTCGAGAAGGCGGCGTTCGCACACCGCTCCGGGTTGATGAACATGCCCGCGGTGACCATGTCGAACTGGCGCGCGTTCAGTCCGGGGATGAGGGATCCGAACTCGACGGTGGTGGCCTGGATGTCGTTGATACCGAGGGCCCGGAGCACGGCCCGGCCCACCTCGACCGACTCACCGGTCACCGTGCCGCTCGGGTCGGTGTAGCCGTAGGGGGCCTCGTTGGCGATGCCGACGGAGATCGTCCCGGCCTCGCGGGCCCGCTGCAGCGTGCTCTGACCCTCACCGGAGCCGGCACCGCTGGGGACCTGACTGCACGCCGACAACAGCGCCGGGCCCCCCACGGCCACTGCCCCGGCCACCGCTGTCCGCCGGAAGAAGTCGCGCCGGCTCCACGTTCGATCGGTCATGATCGGCCCCCTGACGGTCGACATCGCTGGCAGCCGGCCCTCGCGACGCGCACGTGCAGTGACCGGCGACGTCGCCCGAAAGTAGGTGACTGATCAGGAAATGCGATTGGTCGGGACGTGTTGTTACCAAAAGGCAATCACACCACCGATTCAGCCCCGAAGAGCACCCATTCAGACGCCATGGGGACGTCTTCTGCGGGTTACTCGTGGTTGGGATGCCGTCGACGCGCTTCGGATCTGCGACCATGCGGCGCGAGCGCGCTCCGACGGCCCGAGTAGGCCATGATGCCGCCCATGGCATTGCGCATTGCCGGGCTCGCCCTGCCCGGCCCGTCCGAACTCGTCGCGGGGACCCAGGCGGTGGTCGGGTGGACCGGCGAGGCGGTAGGGGTCGCCGCGACGCTGCCCGAGCGGGCGGTGCGCCTGCTCGACGGTGTCGAAGGACTGCTCGGGCGGGTCAGCGGGGTCGCCGACCGCGTCGACCTGGTCATCGACCGGGTGGACGACCTGCTGACCCGGGTCGACGGCGTCGCGGGCGAGGCGGAGCGGCTGATCGGCTCGGTGCGCACGGTGGCGGACAGCGCGGCCGGGATCGTGGCGCGGGCCGACCACGTGGCCGACTCCGCGGCCGGACTCGTCGCGCGTGCCGATCAGGTCGCCGCCGGCGCGGCGGACGTGGTGGCCGGGGCCGCGCGGGTCGCCGCCGACGCGGAACTGGTGGTGCAGAGCGCCGGCGGGGTGGCCGGCGACGCATCGGGCGTGATCGTGAAGGCGACCGCGGTGGCGGGCCGGGCCGGCATGGTCGTCGAGGAGGCGGCCGCGGCCAGCACCGGGGCGAGCGAGCTGCTGGCCACCTACACCCCGCTCGCCCAGCGGGCCGCCCCGCTGGCCGCGAAGTTCGTCGACGAGCTGTCCGAGCACGAGGTGCACGCCGCGATCCGGCTGGTCGACCACCTGCCGGTGTTCACCGAGCACATGGAGAGCGACATCCTGCCGATCCTGGCCACGCTGGACCGGGTCGGCCCGGACGTCCACGAGCTGCTCGAGGTGCTCAAGGAGGTCCGGCTCGCGATCAACGGGATCCCCGGCTTCAAGCTGTTCCGCCGCCGCGGCGAGCGCGAGGAGGCCGAGGAGAACGGGAACTGACCCGGCCGAACGCGGCGGGGGACATCGCGCCCGGCCGTGTGGATCAGTCGAGCCCGTGCGCCGTCCGGACCATCGTCACGATCTCGCCCATCATCTCGGTGAGCCGGTAGTTCTTCGGCGTGAAGACCGCGGCGACCCCGCGCTCGCGCAGGATCACCTCGTCCTCCGGCGGGATGATGCCGCCGACGATCACCGGGACGTCGTCGGCCCCGGCGGCGCGCAGCCCGTCGACCACGGCCGGGACCACCTCGAGGTGCGAGCCCGAGAGCACCGACAGGCCGACGACATGCACACCCTCCTGCACCGCGGCCGCGACGATCTGCGCCGGGGTGAGCCGGATGCCCTGGTAGATGACCTCGAAACCGACGTCACGGGCGCGCACGGCGACCTGCTCGGCGCCGTTGGAGTGCCCGTCGAGCCCCGGCTTGCCGACCAGCATCCGCAGCCGCGAGCCGATCTCCTCACCGGTGGCCCGGACCCGCTCGCGCACTGCGGCGATCTCCGTGGCCGCCTCACCCGACGCGACGGCGGCGGAGACCCCGGTCGGCGCCCGGAACTCGCCGAAGACCTCGCGCAGTGCGCCGGCCCACTCCCCCGTCGTCACGCCGGCCTTGGCGCAGGCGATCGAGGCCTCCATGAGGTTGGCGTCGGTCTTGGCCGCGTCCCGCAGCTCGGACAGCGCGGCCTCGACGGCGGCGTTGTCCCGCTCGGAGCGCCACCGCGCGATGGCCTCGATCGCAGCCGCTTCCACCGCCGGGTCGACGGTCTCGATGGCCTGCGCACCCTCAGCCTGCAGCGGGCTGGGCTCGGTGGTGTCGAACTTGTTGACGCCGACGACGATGTCCTCGCCGGACTCCATCCGGCGCCGCCGCTCGGCCAGCGACGAGACGAGCTCGCCCTTCATGTAGCCGGACTCGACGGCGGCCACCGCGCCGCCCATCTCCTGCACCCGGTCGATCTCGGCGCGGGCGCCCTCGACGAGCTCGGCCACCTTGGCCTCGACGACGTGCGACCCGGCGAACAGGTCCTCGTACTCCAGCAGGTCGGTCTCGAAGGCCAGCACCTGCTGCATGCGCAGCGCCCACTGCTGGTCCCACGGCCGCGGCAGGCCGAGCGCCTCGTTCCACGCGGGCAGCTGGATGGCCCGGGCCCGCGCGTCGCGCGACAGCGTCACGGCGAGCATCTCCAGCACGATGCGCTGGACGTTGTTCTCCGGCTGGGCCTCGGTGAGCCCGAGCGAGTTGACCTGCACGCCGTAGCGCAGCCGCCGCTGCTTCGGGTTCTCCACTCCGTAGCGCTCTGCCGTGATCTCGTCCCACAGCTGGCCGAGGGCGCGCATCTTGCACATCTCCTCGACGAAGCGCAGCCCGGCGTTGACGAAGAACGAGATGCGCCCGACGACGTCACCGAACTTCTCCGCCGGCACCTGCCCGGAGTCGCGGACCGAGTCGAGCACGGCGATCGCGGTGGACAGCGAGTACGCGAGTTCCTGCGCGGGCGTGGCCCCGGCTTCCTGCAGGTGGTAGCTGCAGATGTTGATCGGGTTCCACTTGGGGATCTCGGAGACCGACCAGGAGACCATGTCGGTGATCAACCGCATGCTCGGAGCCGGCGGGAACACGTAGGTCCCCCGCGACAGGTACTCCTTGACGATGTCGTTCTGCGTCGTGCCGGCCAGCGTCGCGCGGGGCGCCCCGTGCTCGTCGGCCACCGCGACGTAGAGCGCCAGCAGCCACATGGCCGGCGCGTTGATCGTCATCGACGTGTTCGCCTCGGCCATCGGGATGCCGTCGAACAGCGTGCGCATGTCGCCGATGTGGCTGACCGGGACGCCGACCTTGCCGACCTCACCCTTGGCCAGCTCGTCGTCGGGGTCGTAACCGGTCTGGGTGGGCAGGTCGAACGCCACCGAGAGACCGGTCTGGCCCTTGGCCAGGTTGCGCCGGTAGAGCGCGTTCGACTTCTCGGCCGAGGAATGTCCGGCGTAGGTCCGGATCACCCAGGGTCGGTCGCGCTCACGGTCGGTCGGGTACGGCACCGGACACCTCCGCCATCGTGGATCACCTGATCGTACTGGCCGGTAGCCCCGCGCACCCCGGCGATCGCACCTCGTCACACTCGCGTGGATGAGAAAGTACGCAGGTCTCATGGAAAAGTACGCACCGGGCTCGGCCGGATCGATCCAGCCATGCGCAGATGTTCGTCACGTGGCCGACAATGTGTCCCATGAGCGCGCCGGTCGGTGTCGTCGAGCTGCTGGGGACCCTGCTCGCCATCGGGCTCCTCGTCCTGATCCTGCGCTGGACCTATGGCAACAGCCGCTCGCAACCGGCGCCGCCGGGCCACGACCCCGACGACACGACCGGTGACGGGCTGCTCCAGGAGGTCTCCCGGGTGCCGACCGAGGCCGCCGCGCAGATCCTGCGCTCGCGGCTGCGGGACGCCGGGATCCGGGCGACGATCCGGAAGCCCGGCAAGGACTCCATCGGTGATTATCGGCTGCTCGTCTTCAGCGCCGATCTCGTGGACGCCCGGACGGTGCTCAGCCGCGGGGCGCTGGAGTAGCCCCGGCGAGGTTTCGCCGCGCCGCGTACGGCCCACCCGGGGCGATGGCCACCAGCACCGCCGACGTCCTCGTCCGGGCACTCAAGGAATCCGGCGTGAGGCGGGTCTACGGACTGCCCGGAGACTCCCTCAACGCCCTGACCGACGCACTGCGCCGCGACGGCGGGATCGCCTGGGCGCACGTCCGCCACGAGGAGAGCGCCGCGTTCGCCGCGGCAGCCGAGGCCACGCTGACCGGCAGGCTGGCGGTGTGCGCCGCGAGTTGCGGGCCGGGGAACCTGCACCTGATCAACGGCCTGTACGACGCCGCACGCAGCCGGGTCCCGGTGCTCGCCATCGCCGCACACATCCCGAGCAGCGAGATCGGGTCGAACTACTTCCAGGAGACCCACCCGCAGTGGATCTTCGCCGAGTGCAGCGTGTACCGGGAGCTGGCCGCCTCGGCCGACCAGCTGCCGCGGATCCTGGAGATCGCGATGCGCACCGCGGTGGCCGAGAGCGGCGTCGCGGTGGTCATCGTGCCCGGAGACGTGCTGGCCGACGACGCGCGCGGCCGCCCGCCGCCCTCGCCCGTGCAGCCCACCGCCTCGGTCATGCGTCCCACCGACGAGGAACTGCGCCGGGCCGCCGGGCTGCTCGACGACGGGGAGCGGGTGACGATCCTCGCCGGTGCCGGCTGCGCGGGCGCGCACGCCGAGCTGATCGCGCTGGCCGGTGCGCTGCAGGCGCCGATCGTGCACGCGCTGCGCGGCAAGGAGCACGTCGAGTACGACAACCCGTTCGACGTCGGGATGACCGGGCTGATCGGCTTCAGCTCGGGCTACCGCGCGATGGAGCGCTGCGACGTGCTGCTCGTCCTCGGCTCCGACCTGCCCTACCGGCAGTTCTATCCCGAGGACGCGACCGTCATCCAGGTCGACGTGCGCGGCGCGCAACTGGGCCGGCGCACGCACGTCGAGCTGGGGCTGGTCGGCACCGTCGCGGACACGGCAGCCGCGCTGCTGCCGCTGCTGACCCCCAAGACCGACAGCACCCACCTCGGCGACATGCGCCGGCACTACGCCAAGGCGCGCAAGGGTCTCGACGCGCTGGCCGGCCCGAACCGCGACCAGACCCCGATCCACCCGCAGTACGTCGCCCGGGTGGTCGACGAGCTGGCCGCGGACGACGCCGTCTTCATCCCCGACGTGGGCACCCCGGTCGTCTGGGCCGCGCGGTACCTCACGATGAACGGGCGACGGCGGCTGATCGGCTCGTTCACCCACGGCACCATGGCGAACGCGGTGCCGCACGCGATCGGCGCGCAGGCCTCGCACACCGGCCGTCAGGTCGTCGCGCTCTCCGGCGACTGCGGGCTGGCGATGCTGCTCGGCGACCTGGTCACGCTGCGCCAGCTCGGGCTGCCGGTGAAGATCGTGGTGTTCAACAACGGTGCGCTGTCGTTCGTGGAGCTGGAGATGAAGGCGGCCGGGATCGTCACGTTCGGCACGGAGCTCGACAACCCGGACTTCGCCGCCGTCGGGCACGCCCTCGGGCTGTACAGCCGGCGCGTGGAACGCCCGAGCGAGCTGCCCGGTGCGCTCCGCGACGCGTTCGCCCACGACGGGCCCGCGCTGGTGGAGGCCATGGTGGCCCGGCAGGAGCTGACCCTGCCGCCGACAGTGACGTTCGAGCAGATCCGGGGGTTCACGCTCTACGCGACGCGCACGGTGCTTTCCGGACGCGGCGACGAGCTCGTCGACCTCGCCAAGACCAACGTAGTGCGCCGACTGCTGTCTTGAGCCACGCTCACACCCGGTGGTAGCGGGCGTCGAAGAAGCAGAAGACCCCGAAGCAGGCCGGACCGAGCGCGATCGGGATGGGCAGGAACGGCCCGAACGGCTGCGCCCGCGGTCGCCTGCTCCGTCCGGCGCAATCGGTCGGCGCAGGTCGGGCGGGTCAGCGCTCCGGGTCGGCGCTCACCCGGGAGATGTCGGCGCCCAGTCCCCGCAGGTTCTCCACGAACCGGGGATACCCACGGTCGATGTGTTCAACGTCCCAGACCTCGGTCACGCCGTCGGCGCAGAGCCCGGCGAGGACCAGCCCGGCCCCGGCGCGGATGTCACTGGCCCACACCGGTGCGCTGGAGAGCCGCTCGACGCCGCGGACGACGGCGTGGTGGCCGTCGGTCCGCGCATCGGCCCCGAGCCGGACCATCTCGTCGACGAACCGGAACCGGGACTCGAACACGTTCTCGGTGATCATCGACGTCCCGTCCGTCACCGCGGACAGCGCGATGGCCATCGGCTGCAGGTCGGTCGCGAAACCCGGGTAGGGCAGCGTCACGAAGTCCACGGCGCGCGGCCGGCCGTCCATCGTCACGGTGAACTCCTCCACGCCGATGTCGGTCCGCGCGCCGGCGCTGCGCAGCTTGTCCAGCACCAGGTCCAGATGATGCGGATCGACACCGCGCACGGTCACCTCACCGCGCGTCATCGCCGCGGCGAACGCCCAGGTCGCGCCCACGATCCGATCTCCGATGACGCGGTGCTCGGTGGGTTGCAGCCCGGTCACGCCGTGCACGGTCAGCGTCGAGGAGCCCGACCCCTCGATCTTGGCGCCCATCTGCTGCAGCATCGTGCAGAGGTCGACGATCTCCGGCTCGCGCGCGGCGTTGTCGATGACCGTCGTGCCCTCGGCCAACACCGCGGCCATCAGGATGTTCTCGGTGGCGCCGACGCTCGGGAAGTCCAGCCAGATCTGCGCACCCCGCAGCCCCTCGGCGTGGGCTACGACCCGCCCGTGCTCGATCTCGGTGGTCGCCCCGAGCTTGCGCAGCCCGGAGGCGTGCATGTCCAGCGGCCGGGAGCCGATGGCGTCACCCCCGGGCAGCGGCACCACCGCGCGCCGGCAACGCGCCACCAACGGGCCCAGCACGCACACCGACGCCCGCAGCTTCGACACCGAGCGGTAGTCGGCCGACGCTCCCGGCTCGGCCGGCACGTCGATCGTGACGGTCCCGCTGTCGACCTCGACGGTGCAACCGAGGCTGCGCAGCACGTCGGCCATGAGCGGTACGTCCAGGATCTCCGGGCAGTTCGTGATCGTCGTCGTGCCCTCGGCGAGCAGGGCGGCCGCCATGAGCTTCAGCACGCTGTTCTTCGCCCCGACGACGTCGACGGCGCCCACCAGCCGGGCGCCGCCGCGGACCGCGAAATGCTCCACCACGGGCGACGACGCTAGCGGCCCCCGTCGACCCGGCCATCCCCCACCCCGGTGGGGGTCGAGCGCCGGGGCACCCCGCCCGGGAGTTGCGCGTCCCGCTACGGTGAGTGCCGCGATCCGCCTCCACCTGGTGGCGCCCCGATCTTCGCCGCGGTTACGGTCAGCACCATGGCCGTGCACCTGACCAGGATCTACACCAAGACCGGCGACGACGGGACGACCGCGCTCGGTGACTTCAGCCGGGTCCCCAAAACCGACCTTCGGCTCGCGGCCTATGCCGACACCGACGAGTGCAATGCCGCGATCGGGGTGGCCGTCACCGTCGGCGGCCTGGCCGAGGACGTGCTGGTCCCGCTGCGGCAGATCCAGAACGATCTCTTCGATGTCGGAGCCGACCTGTGCGCGCCGATCGTGCCCGACCCGCAGTACCCACCGCTGCGGATCACCGAGGACTACGTGACCCGGCTCGAGGGCTGGTGCGACGCGTTCAACGAGGGCCTGCCCAAGCTCGACTCGTTCATCCTGCCCGGCGGCACCCCCGGTGGCGCCTACCTGCACGTGGCGCGCACCGTCGCCCGCCGTGCCGAGCGCTCGGTGTGGGCGCTGCTCGAGGTCGACGCCGAGCACACCAACCCGCTGACGGCGAAGTACCTGAATCGCCTCTCGGACCTGCTGTTCATCCTCGGTCGCGTGGCCAACCCCGACGGCGACGTCCTCTGGCAGCCCGGCGGCCCGAAACCCAAGTAACCCGCGAGTCGCGGTAATCCCGCGCACGAGTCGCGGTAATCCCGCGCGCGAGTCGCGGTAATCCCGCGCGCGAGTCGCAGTAATCCCGCGCGCGAGTCGCAGTAATCCCGCGCGCGAGTCGCAGTAATCCCGCGCGCAAGTCGCGGCTCCGCCGTCAGGACGCGGGCCTCTCCGGGATTCGGCCCAGCAGCTCCGCAGGACACGTGGTCCCGTCCGGCTGCAGCGTGCCGTCCCCCAGGTACTGCTGCACATGCCCGGCCAGACACCCGTTGCCCAGCAGGAACGCCGCGCGAAGATCGCCGTGACAGGGCCTACGCCTCGAGCAGCTGCTCCACGACCGGGCCGCGCCCCGGTTCGGCATGTTCTCCTTCGTCTCGCCGATGGCGACCGGTACCTGCGCATCTCCGGGACCCGCAGCCGCCGGGGCGGGTCGCCCGGCTCCCCGGGATGCCGACACCAGCGGTCCGGTTCCGTCCGCCCGGCGAGCCACCCATGGGTCTGCAGACCAGGTCCACCGCGTACTCAGCCCGTCGGGGGCGCCGTGGTCCACCGGGACGCTCACCGTGGTGCACGCGACCCCCGCACCCCGGTTCTGCAACCCGAGCGCGGGAATGCCGGCCGCTGTCATCGCAGGTGGACGCGGCGCACGATGAGCACAGATCGTGGTGATCACCTACGAGTCGGGCCTGGTCCGGTCACGCGACCGGGCTTCTGAAGGGCCCGCATCCTGGAGCCTCCTGGCCGCCGGAGCACCACTCCGCACGCGACAGCGCCGACTAGCGCACAGACAAACCCCGACTCGCGCACTGCGATACCCCGACTCGCGCGCAGGAATACCGCGACTCGCGCACGGGGATACCGCGACTCGCGGGTTATGAGGCTTGGCGGTAGCCCGTGCTCCTGCCCGGCGGGCTGGCCTCCAGCCAGGACAGGAAGCCGGTGAGTACCCCGGGGGCCATCGCGAGCTCCAGGTCCACCCCGTGCGTGCGGCAGCGCAGCACCACGGATGCCTGCGGGATCGCGTAGCTCTCCGGGCCGGTGGGCTCGCGCCGGTCGACGATCTCGAGCTCGTTGCGGTCGATCGACACCGTCGGCCCGAACCGGAAGCTGGTCAGCCGGTGCCAGGCCAGCTCGTCGCCGCTGTAGCGCCCGACGCCGAAATGCCACCCTGCGACGGAGTCACGCGACCCGCGGAACTCCCTACAAACGCCGGAGCGGCGGCGCAGACACACGTCCACACCGCCGCCCCGCATGAGACGAACCCGCCGTACGGCGAACCAGCCGAGCAGCAGACAACCGAGCAGCAGCAGGATCCCGACGACAACGGCCACGGTTCCCACTGCGGACTCGCTACTCTGCCGCGTCAGCGGCTCTCAGCCGCGCCTCGGCACGCCGGATGGCCGCGGCACCCTGGGGGTCCGAGGAGTCGGCCCGGTTCAGCGCCTGCCGGGCCCGCGCGACGTCGATCTCCTCGGACAGCTCCGCGTACTCGGCCAGCAGCGTGACACCGTCGGGCGTGATCGACAGGAAGCCACCGTGAACCGCGACCGAGATCGAGGAGCCATCCGTGGTGTCGATGCGCACCACGCCGGCCTCCTCGAGCTGAGCCAGCGTCGGCTCGTGGCCGGGCAGCACACCGACCTCGCCCTCCGTGGTGCGGGCGAGCACGAACGTGGCCTCTCCCGACCAGATCCGCCGCTCGACCGCCACCAGCTCGACCGTCATCTGCGCCATGCGATCAGCCCTGGCCCATCAGCTTCTTGCGGTTGCGCTCGAGGTCCTCCAGGCCACCGCAGAGGAAGAACGCCTGCTCGGGCACGTCGTCGAACTCACCCTTGGCGATCTTGTCGAACGCCTCGATGGTCTCCTTCAGCGGGACCGTCGAGCCCGGCTGGCCGGTGAACTGCTCGGCGACCAGCAGGTTCTGCGACAGGAAGCGCTCGATGCGCCGCGCCCGGCCGACCAGCTGCTTGTCCTCCTCCGACAGCTCGTCGATACCGAGGATCGCGATGATGTCCTGCAGGTCGGAGTACTTCTGCAGGATCCGCTTGACCTCGTTGGCCACCCGGAAGTGCTCCTCGCCGACGTACTGCGGGTCGAGGATCCGGGAGGTCGAGGTCAGCGGGTCCACCGCCGGGTAGATCCCCTTCTGGGAGATCGGCCGGGAGAGCTCGGTGGTCGCGTCCAGGTGCGCGAACGTGGTCGCCGGCGCCGGGTCGGTGTAGTCGTCCGCGGGCACGTAGATGGCCTGCATCGAGGTGATGGACCGGCCCCGCGTCGAGGTGATCCGCTCCTGCAGCTCGCCCATCTCGTCGGCCAGGGTCGGCTGGTACCCCACCGCCGACGGCATACGGCCGAGCAGCGTGGAGACCTCGGAGCCGGCCTGGGTGAACCGGAAGATGTTGTCGATGAACAGCAGCACGTCCTGGTTCTGCTCGTCCCGGAAGTACTCGGCCATGGTCAGCGCCGACAGCGCGACCCGCATACGAGTGCCCGGCGGCTCGTCCATCTGGCCGAACACCAGCGCGGTGTCCTTGATGACGTCGGCCTCGGTCATCTCCGTGATGAGGTCGTTGCCCTCACGGGTGCGCTCCCCGACACCGGCGAACACCGACGTACCACCGAAGTTCTTGGCCACACGGGTGATCATCTCCTGGATGAGCACCGTCTTGCCGACACCGGCACCGCCGAACAGGCCGATCTTGCCGCCCTGCACGTACGGGGTCAGCAGGTCGATGACCTTGATGCCGGTCTCCAGCATCTCGGTCTTGCCCTCGAGCTGGTCGAACGCCGGCGCCTTGCGGTGGATGCCCCACAGCTCGCCGGTGATCTCCAGGTCGGGCTTGTCCAGACAGTCGCCCAGCGCGTTGAACACGTGGCCCTTGACCTGATCACCGACCGGCACCGAGATCGGGTGGCCGAGGTCGGTGACGGTCGCGCCACGCACCAGGCCGTCGGTCGGCTGCATCGAGATCGCCCGGACGACGCTGTCGCCGAGGTGCTGGGCGATCTCCAGGGTCAGCGTGCGAGCGAGCTCGCCGAAGGTCACGTCGACCGTCAGGGCGTTGTACAGCCCCGGGACGGCGTTGCGCGGGAACTCGACGTCGACGACCGGGCCGGTGACCCGGACGACCCGGCCGGTCCTGGTCTGGGTATCAGCGGTGGCGGTCATCAGTTCTCACTTCCTGCGCTCACGAGAGCGTCGGCGCCACCGACGATCTCACTGATCTCCTGGGTGATCTGGGCCTGACGGGCCTGGTTGGCCTGCAGTGTCAGGGTACGGATCAGTTCGTTCGCGTTGTCCGTCGCGGCCTTCATCGCCCGCTGCCGGTTCGCCGACTCCGACGCCGCCGACTCGAGCAGGGCCGCGAACAGCCGGGCGCCGATGTACTTCGGGAGCAGGGCGTCGAAGAGGGTCTCCGGGTCCGGCTCGAAGGCGTAGAGCGGCTGCGGGTTGTCCGACGGTCCGCTCGAGGGCTCGTCGATGTCGCCACCGGGGGTTCCCACGTTGTCGACCGCGTACTCGACCTCCATGGGCGCCATCCGGCGGGCCTGCGGGGTCTGGGTGACCATGTTCTTGAACTGCGTGTACACGAGGTGCAGCTCGTCGACGCCCTGGATGCCGTCGTCACCGGCGGCCCCGTCCGGCCCGTCGTCCTGCCCGGCCATGAACGCCTCGACCAGCGCCCGGGCCGCCTCCGCCGCGTTCTCGTATCGCGGCTGTTCGGAGAACCCGGTCCAGGAGGCAGCGACCTCCCGCCTGCGGAAGCGGTAGTAGTTCACGCCCTTGCGGCCGATGACGTAGAGCACCGGCTCCTTGCCCTGCTCACGGAGCAGCTGCTGGAGCTGCTCGGCCTCCTTGAGCACGTTGGCGTTGTAGCCGCCGCACTGGCCGCGGTCGCTGGTCACGACCAGCACCGCGGCCCGCTTGGGCTGCTCGCGCTCGACGAGCAGCGGGTGGTCCAGCGCCGAGTTGTTCGCCAGCTCCGTGAGGACCCGGGTCATCTGCTCGGCGTACGGCTTGGCCTCGTCAACCCGGGCGCGCGCCTTCGCGATCCGGGAGGTGGCGATGAGCTCCATCGCCCTGGTGATCTTCTTGATGGACTGCGTCGACCTGATCCGCCGCCGCAGCACGCGAATCTGTGCCGCCATCGGTGACTATCCGTTCAGCTCGCGGCCGGGGCAGGCTTGTTGACCTTGACGGTCTCCTGCTCGACCTCGTCGGAGTCCAGCGCCTCGGCCTGGGCCTCCTTCGGCACCACCGAGGAGCCGTCGGACGCGGTAAACTGCTTCTTGAACTCGTCCACCAGGCCCTTGAGCCGGTCGATGGTCTCGTCGGTCAGCTTGCCGGTGTCGCGGATCTCCGCGAGGACACCCTCGTGCTGGCGACGCAGGTGCTCGAGGAACTCCTTCTCGAAGCGCGCGACGTCGGCCACCGGGACCGAGTCGAGCTGGCCCGAGGTGCCCAGCCAGATCGAGACGACCTCCTCCTCGACCGGCACCGGCGAGAACTGCGGCTGCTTGAGCAGCTCGACCAGGCGCTCGCCGCGGCCCAGGGCCGCCGCCGACGCGGCGTCGAGGTCGGAACCGAAGGCGGCGAACGCCTCCAGCTCGCGGTACTGCGACAGGTCGAGGCGCAGCGAGCCGGAGACCTGCTTCATCGCCTTGACCTGCGCCGCGCCACCGACCCGGGAAACCGAGATACCGACGTTGATCGCCGGCCGGACACCCTGGTTGAACAGGTCGGACTCCAGGAACACCTGGCCGTCGGTGATCGAGATGACGTTGGTCGGGATGTAGGCCGACACGTCGTTCGCCTTGGTCTCGATGATCGGCAGCCCGGTCATCGATCCCGCGCCCAGCTCGTCGGACAGCTTCGCGCAACGCTCCAGCAGCCGCGAGTGCAAGTAGAAGACGTCGCCCGGGTAGGCCTCACGGCCCGGCGGGCGGCGCAGCAGCAGCGAGATCGCGCGGTACGCCTCGGCCTGCTTGGACAGGTCGTCGAACACGATCAGGACGTGCTTGCCCTGGTACATCCAGTGCTGGCCGAGGGCGCTGCCGGTGTAGGGCGCGAGCCACTTGAAGCCGGCCGGGTCGGAGGCGGGAGCCGCAACGATCGTCGTGTACTCCAGCGCGCCCTTCTCCTCGAGCGCCTGGCGGACACCGGCGATCGTGGAGCCCTTCTGGCCGATCGCTACGTAGATGCAGCGGACCTGCTGCTTCGGGTCGCCGGACTCCCAGTTCTGCTTCTGGTTGATGATCGTGTCCACGCAGACCGCGGTCTTGCCGGTCTTGCGGTCACCGATGATCAGCTGCCGCTGGCCGCGGCCGATCGGGGTCATCGCGTCGATGGCCTTGATGCCGGTCTGCAGCGGCTCGTGCACGCTCTGCCGCTCGACCACCGAGGCGGCCTGCAGCTCGAGCACGCGCTGGGTCTCGGCCTCGATGTCGCCGAGCCCGTCGATCGGGGCACCCAGCGGGTCGATCACGCGGCCCAGGAAGGCGTCGCCCACGGGCACCGAGAGGATGTTGCCGGTGCGCTTGACCGGCTGCCCCTCCTCGATGCCGGCGTAGTCGCCCAGGACGACCGCACCGATCTCACGCTGGTCGAGGTTGAGGGCGACGCCCAGGACGCCACCCTCGAACTCCAGCAGTTCGTTGGTCATCGCCGAGGGCAGACCCTCGACGTGCGCGATACCGTCACCGGTGTCGGAAACGGCGCCGACCTCCTCGCGGGAGGTCTCGGTCTCCAGCGACGAGACGTAGCTGGAGATCGCACTCCGGATCTCCTCCGGGGAGATCGTCAGCTCTGTCATGGCTGTCGTCTGTTCCTTCTTCTCGATCAGTCAGTTACGTCTCTGGGGACCGGCACGATGACTCAGCTCGGCAGCCGCCGCCGGGCCTCTTCGAGCTTGCCCGCCACGCTGCCGTCGATGACCTCGTTTCCGACCTGGATCGTCAGCCCGCCCAGCAGGCTCTCGTCCAGCTCGATCTGCAGCGCCATCGGACGGCCGTAGAGCCGGCTCAGCGTGTCGGTCAGCCGCTGCTCCTGCTCAGAGCGCAGAGCGACCGGGGTGGCGACCTTGGCGACCGAACGGTCCCGGAGCTCGGCGGCGAGCTCGGAGAGCTCCTCCGCGGCGACCTCCAGGTGCCGGCCACGCGGCGACCGCACGGTCTCGCGCAGCAGCATCGCGGTCGCCGGCGAGACCTTGCCCGCCAGCAGGCGGTCGAGCAGCTCGACTTTCTTGTCCGCCGGCTGCGTCGTGTCGGCGAGCAGGATGGCCAGGTCGGGCTCACGGTCGATGATGCGACCGAAACGGAACAGCTCGTCCTCGACGTCGTCGAGGGTGCCGCTCTTCTCGGCCACCGCGAGGGTGGCCCGGCGGGCCAGGTCCTCGAGCGCGTCGACCATGTCGATCGACCGCGACCACCGGGCGGTGACGGCGGCGGACACGATCTCCAGCGTCTGCGGCGACACCTTCCCGCCGAGCACCTGCTGGACGAGCCCGGTCCGGACCGCCTCCGGCGCCGCCGGGTCGGCCAGGTGCCGGCGCAGCGAAGCCGTCTCCTGCAGCAGGCGGGTGACGGCGAACAGCTCTTCGCCCAGCCGCTCCAGGTCAGCGACGGAGGCCCGGTCGATGTAGGCGTTCAGCCGGGTGCGCAGCTCGGTCAACGACTCCCGGCTGGTCGCCGCGAAAACGACCGCCATCAGTTCGACCCGCCCGCGGTCGGGCTGGTCTCCCGCCGCTGCGCAAGCCCGTCGAGCTCGGACAGGAAGTCGTCGATGGTGCTGGCCCGCCGCGCCTGGTCGGACAGGTCGGTGCGGATGATGCGCTCGGCCAGCTGCACCGCGAGCCCGCCGACCTCGGCACGCAGCGCGCGCACGGTCTGCTCGCGCGCGGCGTTGAGCTGCTCGAGACCACGCTGCCGGATGCGCTCCGACTCCTCCTCGGCCTGGGCGCGCAGCTCGGCCCTGATCTGCTGCCCCTCGGCGCGGGCCTCGTCGCGGATGCGAGCGGCCTCGGCACGCAGGCCGGCGAGCTGCTCCTCGTACTGCTGGCGCAGGCGGTTGGCCTCCTCCTGCGTCTCCTCCGCCCGCTTGAGTCCGCCCTCGATCTTGTCGGTGCGCTCGGCGTAGATCTTCTCGAACTGCGGGAAGATCGTCTTCTTGAGGACGTAGAAAAGCAGCAGGAAGGCGATCGTGCCGACGACGATCTCGATCGTGTGCGGCAGGAGAGGATTCAGTTCCTCCGCCGCGAGAACGGTGGTCATGGGTGTGTGCTCCTCCGCCTCACCACTGACTCTGGGGGGTGGGCTGGATCAGCCGAGGACGAACGCGAGCACCAGGCCCAGAATGGCGAGCGCCTCGGACAGCGCGAAGCCGATGAACGCGATGCCCTGAAGCTGGCCACGGGCCTCCGGCTGGCGGGCGACGCCGTTGATGAAGGCGGCGAAGACGATGCCCACGCCGATACCCGGGCCGATGGCGGACAGGCCGTACCCGACGACGTTCAGGCTTCCGGTCATTGTCGTTCTTTTCCTTTCGATCCGGTCCGCGGTACGTCCCCGCGGCCCTCGGGAGGTCTTGGGCGGGACGACCTAATGGTCGTCGGCGAGCACGGTGCCGATGTACGACGCCGTGAGCATGACGAAGATGTAGGCCTGCACCACCTGGATGAAGGCCTCGAAGAACGTGAAGACGATGCCCATCCCGAAGGCGAACGGGGACAGCACCTTCAGGGTGATCGAGTCGGCGACGAAGAGCATGTACTCGCCACCGAGGATGAACACCAGCAGCAGCAGGTGGCCGGCGAACATGTTGCCGAACAACCGCAGCGACAGCGTGACCGGCCGCAGCAGGATGTTCGAGATGAACTCGATCGGCGTGAGGATGATCCGCACCCACCACGGCACACCGGGTGGCCACGTCGAGACCCGCAGGTACCCGAGGAAGCCGTGGTGCCGGACACCGACGTAGGTGAACAACAGCCAGACCATCGCGGCCAGCGCGTATGGCACGCCCGGGTGGGAGAACGTCGGGAACTGGAACAGGGGGATGATCCCGAACAGGTTGTTCACCAGGATGAAGGCGAACAATGCGGTCAGGAACGGGACGTACTTCAGGAACTCCGGCCCGATCATGTCCCGCGCGATGTTGTTACGCACGATCCCGTGGAACGACTCGCCCAGGAACTGGGACTTGCTCGGCACCAGCGCGGGCTTGCGGACCGAGTAGCGGAACGCCACGTAGATAATGATCGCGGCGAGCACGAGCTGAACGACCGGCTTCGTGACCGGGCCGAAGATCGGCGGCAGGTCGAAGTCCGCGACTCCCGGAGCTTCGAAGCCCGGGGCTGGGGCGGTGGCCAACGTGGTCACCCAATGCTCCTTCCGGTTCCGCCGACCGGGCCAAACCGGGTCGGCAGAATCGAGACGATCAGGACTTAACGTACCTGAGATAAATCAAGTACAACGAGGCAGCCCCCCCGGCCAGCAGTCCGACCAAGAAGAAGACCCGCGTGTCCAGCAGCTTGTCCAACCCCCAGCCGATTCCACCGAAGAGCAGGAAGCCGGACAGGAGGTAGGACAGAGCGGTCCAAGCCTCGCCGGGCGGTGGTGTTCGACCACCCCCGTTGCGCGGTTGGTCCGGCTCCATCACGGGGACCATATCAGGCACGTTAGGGACCGCTTACCAGGGACGACGGCGAATGATCCCGACACACGCCGCGCCCTCACCGTCCGCCACCTCGATACGCTGCCGACGTCGCTCTATCGCCCGTAGAAGACGTTCCCGGACGTGACGCAGATCGCACAGAGACGGGCGTCACGGACATTCCGAATGCATCGGACACGTGCAGCCGCTCAATCGGTTCCGCCCAACGGGCGACGGCGCGACGCCGTGGTCCGGCGGTCACAGGTCCACCGCCGGAACCTTGGCCCGGACGAACCCCACGACCTCCCCGGCGATCCAGGCCGCGGTCACGGCCAGCAGGGTGAACGCGAAGGTCTCGTTGTCGAACAGGGTCGTGCCCCGGAAGACCAGCAGGACCACCATCAGGACGATGATCTTCCCCGCGAAGGCGGTCATCGCGCCGATCATCACCCCGGCCGGGCTGGTCCGGGCGGTCCCCTTCATCACCAGGGTCCCCACCGCCCCCGCCACCAGGGCCAGCACCGCCCCGATCACGGAGCCCACCACGCCGGCTCCGCCGCGGACGACGGTGGACACCATGATCGCCAGCACGCTCGTGGCGGCACCCAGGATCAGCGCGTTGCGCTGCATCGCTGCGGCGAGCCGGAGCACGGTCGCGACGTGTGGCGCCTCGGTGGGTGGAGGGGAAGCGCCGGCGTTCTCGGCCGGCTCGTGCTCGGTACTCATCATCGGATCCTTGCTCTCGGGACGGCGGACGCGAGCACGGCCACGATGAGCCCCACCCCGACCGCCCACAACACGATGAACGGGTCGTCGATCAGTGCCAGCGCCACCGCGCCGAACGCGAGCACGCCCGCCCAGAGGTAGATCAGCAGCACCGCGCGCCGGTGGCTGTGCCCGATCTCGAGCAGGCGGTGGTGCAGGTGCATCTTGTCCGGCGAGAACGGACTCATCCCCGCCCACGTCCGCCGGACCACCGCCATCAACAGGTCCAGCAGCGGCACGAACACCACCGCCGCCAGCACGATGAGGGGGGCGAACAGCGCCAGGATGTCGGTGCCGTCGGTGGCCGTGCTGAACGGGATGCGCCCGGACGCGCTGGTCGTGGCGGCGGCCAGCAGGAGCCCGATCAGCATCGAGCCGGAGTCGCCCATGAAGATGCGGGCCGGGTTGAAGTTGTGCGGCAGGAAACCCAGGCACGCCCCCGCCAGCACGGCGGCGATCAGCGCCGGCGAGTACGCGGAGGGATCGTTGCCGTTCTGCTTCACCAGGCCGATCGCGAAGACGCAGGTCGCGGCGGCCGCGATCAGGCCGATACCGGCGGCCAGGCCGTCCAGGCCGTCGACGAAGTTCATCGCGTTGACCAGCGCCACGGTGAGCAGCACCGTCAGCAGGACGCCCTGCTCCTGTCCGAGGATCAGCAGCGACCCGGAGCCCTCGGTGCCGTCGCCTCCCCCACCCCACGGCACCCATAACACCGCCCACTGCACACCGAACAGCACGAGCACGCCGGCCGCGGTGATCTGCCCGGCAAGTTTGGTGATGGCGTCGAGTTCGTAGCGGTCGTCGAGCACGCCGACGGCGACGAGCAGCATCGCCGCCAGCACAACGCCGGGCACGTCGTAGGAGTAGTCGAACGCGAGGCGCAGCGCCGGCAACTGGGCGGCCAGGCCGATGCCGCCGAGCACCCCGGCCAGCATCGCGAGCCCGCCCCAGCGGGGAGTCGGGGTGACGTGCACGTCACGGCCCCGTGGCCACGCCACCGCGCCCATCTTCAACGCCAGCACCCGGACCAGGCCGGTGAGCAGGAACGTGACCACCGCGGCGGTCAACCCGGCGAGCAGGTACTCCCGGATCGGCAACCCCAGCCCGAGCACGGGCGCCTGGGTGCGCACCGCGGCGTCCGAGCCGTCAGGGCCGCGGGTACGCGGGGGCCCGTGCGACGAGCGCAGAGACCGCCTCGGCGATGTCGGCCAGTTCGGCGTCCCCGGCCGGGGTGCCCTGCTCGGCCTTCACCGCGCGGGCCAGCAGCCGGCCGATCTCGACCATGTCGGTCTCGACCATGCCCTGCGTCGTCACGCTCGGGGACCCGACGCGAATGCCCGACGGCTTCATCGGCGGCGCCGGGTCATAGGGGATCGCGTTCTTGTTCAGCGTGATGCGCGCGGCCTCGCTGCGGGCCTCGGCCTCGCTGCCGGTGACGCCGATGGGCCGCAGGTCGATGAGCGCCAGGTGGGTGTCGGTGCCGCCGGACACCGCCCGCATACCCTCGGCCTCCAGGCTCTTGGACAGTGCCTGGGCGTTGGCGATGACCTGGTCGGCGTAGGCCTGGTACTCCGGGGTCGACGCCTCCTTCATCGCGACGGCCTTGGCCGCGACGGAGTGCATCAGCGGACCGCCCTGCGAGAACGGGAAGACGGCCTTGTCCAGCGCCTTCGCGTGCTCGGCGCGGGACAGGATCATCCCGCCGCGCGGGCCGCGCAGGACCTTGTGCGTGGTCGCGGTGACGACGTCGGCATAGGGCACCGGGGACGGGATCGCCTTGCCTGCCACCAGACCGATGAAGTGCGCGGCGTCGACCATGAAGATCGCGCCGACCTCGTCGGCGATCTCCCGGAACGCCTTGAAGTCGATCAGCCGCGGGTAGGCGGTGGCACCGGCGATGATGATCTTCGGCCGGTTCTCCCGGGCGAGGTCACGGACCTGGTCGTAGTCGATCAGCTCGGAGTCCTCGCGGACGGTGTAGGACACCGCGTTGAACCACTGCCCGGAGAAGTTGACCTTGCTTCCGTGCGTGAGGTGGCCACCCTGCTTGAGGTCCATGGCCAGCACCGTGTCGCCGGGCTCGGCGAACGCGGCGTAGGCGGCGAGGTTCGCGCTCGCCCCGGAGTGCGGCTGCAGGTTGGCGTGCTCCGCGCCGAACAGCTCCTTGGTGCGCGCGATGCCGATCTCCTCGGCGACGTCGACGACCTGGCAGCCACCGTAGTAGCGGCGGCCGGGGTAGCCCTCGGCGTACTTGTTCGACAGCGTCGAACCGAGAGCCGCGAGCACCGCCGGGCTGGTGAGGTTCTCGCTCGCGATCAGCTGCAGCCCGCCGCGCAGGCGATCGAGCTCGTTCAGCACGACTCCCGCGATCTCGGGATCCTGCTGCTGCAACGCGTCGAAGTCCGGGCCCCAGAACGGTGTGCTCACGGTGCTCCAGGCTACCTGCGACGTTCCGGTCCGAGGGAGGCGACCTCATCACGGGGACGAGGCCCGCCTCCGGGACCTCGACGGAGCACTGCTCTCTTCTGTTGGCACCGCTCCGGAAGCGTGCCAGACTGCCGAAATGTCCGCCCCCGCGAACGCCCGGGCCCGGGTCCGCGCCCAGTTGACCGGTGAGATCGCCGAGGTCGCCCGCCGGCACCTGGCCGCGGGCGGCGCCGCCGCGCTCTCACTGCGCGCGGTGGCCCGGGAGCTGGGCATGGCCTCCTCGGCGGTCTACCGCTACTTCCCCAGCCGCGACGACCTGCTCACCGCCTTGATCGTGGAGGCCTACGACGCGCTGGGCGAGGCGGCCGAACAGGCCGAGGCCGCGCAGCCGCGGGAGGACCTGCGCGGGCGATGGCGAGCTGCCTGCCGAGCCGCCCGGGAGTGGGCACTGGCGCACCCGCACGAGTACGCACTGGTCTACGGCTCGCCGGTGCCCGGCTATGCCGCTCCCGATGCCACGATCGCCCCGGCCTCCCGGGTCGGGACGCTGCTGAGCCGGGTGCTGGCCGACGGCCTGGCCACCGGGCAGGTCGACCCCACCACCGGCCCGGCCGGCGCCGACACCGTGCTCGCCCCCGGACTCCTGGAGAGCCTCGGGCTGACCTCCGGCGACCTCGACTCGTCCCTCGGAGCGCGAGCCGTGTTCGCGTGGTCGTCGCTGTTCGGCGCGATCAGCTTCGAACTGTTCGGCCACACCCACAACGTGGTCACCGACCACGCCGCGTTCTTCGACCACACGATCGACCGCCTGGCGACGGACATCGGGCTGCCGTAGGTGCCGAGCGGGAGCCGGTGGCCCGCTCAGGCCGTCAGCACCTCGCGGCCCAGGACCTCGGCGACCGCGGCCACGGAGACCGCGCCCTCCCTGAGGACACGCGGCTCGTCGGCGGTGAGGTCGACGATCGTGGAGGCCACCGGCTCACCCGACGGCCCACCGTCGAGGTAGACCGCGACCGAGGAACCCAACTGCGCCGCGGCGTCGTGGACGTCGGCGGCGGGCGGGGAGCCCGACTTGTTCGCACTGGACACCGCCATCGGCCCGAACTCGCGCAGCAGTTCGAGGGCCACCGGGTGCAGCGGCATGCGCAGCATCACGGTGCCCTTGGTCGAACCGAGGTCCCAGGCCAGCGACGGGGCGTGCGGCAGCACCAGCGAGAGCCCACCGGGCCAGAACGCCTCGATCAGCTCGCGCGCGGCGGCCGGCACACCCAGCACCAGGCCGTCGATCGTCGACCAGGAGCCGACGAGGACCGGCACCGGCATGTCCGGGCCACGGCCCTTCGCCGCGAGCAGCGATCGGACGGCCGAGCCGGAGAACGCGTCGCATCCCACGCCGTAGACGGTGTCGGTGGGGAGCACGACGAGTTGCCCGGTGCGCACCGCGCGAACGGCGGCGGCGAGCCCCTCGAGCCGGGCGTCCGGGTCGGCACAGTCGAAGATCGGCGGGCTGGGCTGGGTCACGCCGGGGAGCCTACGACCGGCCCCCGACGGCCCGGTCCGCGGCTCAGGGGGGAGCCGGCCGCCGCCGCGCGGTGGCGAACCGCGGCCGGCCGGCGAGGTCCGTGTGTCCCTCGACGTCGGTGAGCACCCGGCGGCGCCGCAGCAGCCCCGGGACGGTATCGCCGTGGGTGTCGTCGTGCTCGATGCCCAGCCAGCCGCCGTAGCGCAGCAGCCCGGCCGCGGTGGCGATCACCGCTCGGATGATCTCCAGCCCGTCCGGACCGCCGAAGACGGCGCCCGGCGGGTCCCACCCGGTCACCTCGGGTGGCAACGGGGTCCCCTCGGGGACGTAGGGCGGGTTGCACACCACCAGATCGACCTTGGACTCCAGCTCGACCAGCAGGTCCGGCCAGCGCACGTCGGCGGCGTGCAGCGTGACGGGGGTGCCGCCGCCCTCGATGTGCGACTCGATGTTGTGCCGCGCCCAGCTCAGCGCCCCCGGATCGGCCTCGACGGCGTGCACCCGCGCGTCCGGCCGGCTCGCCGCGATGGCCAGCGCGAGCGCCCCCGACCCGGTGCACAGGTCGACGACCAGGGGGGCGGGCACGTCGGCGATCCGCTCCAGGCCCCACTCGAGCAGCAACTCGGTCTCGGGGCGCGGGGTGAACACGCCGGGTCCGACCGCGACCACGGCCGGGCCGAGCGCGGCGGTCCCGAGCAGGTGCTGCAACGGCTCCCGGGCGGTCCGGCGCACCACGAGCTTGCGGTAGGCCTCCACCACGGGCGGATCGACCAGCGGCACCATCATCAACCGGCCGCGCTCCACTCCGAGGACGTGCGCGGCGAGGACCTCGGCGTCGACCCGGGGACTCTCGACCCCCGCGGCCGCCAGCATCCGCTCGGCCTCCAGGATGGCGACCCGCAGCGGTTGCCGGTTCATCCGATCAGCCTGCCATGCCCGTCCGCACCCGGGCACCACGACGCCCCGGGTGCGCTCGGCGCCACACCGGGCTCGCCCTCCGACGGGCGGATCCGCCACAATCGAGCCCGGAGCGCGCCGGACCGGCTCCGTCGGGAGGCCTCACGATGGTGCGCCGGCTGCGGGGCTGGATGCTCGTCGTGGGGGTGGTCTCCGTCTGCGTCCTGGCCACGACGTGCTCGGCCGCCGGGCCGCCGGCCGCGACCGGCCGCACCTACTATCTGAGCCCGGCAGGCGACGACGACGCCGACGGCCGATCGCCGGCCACCGCGTGGCGGTCGCTCGACCGCGCCAACGCCGTCGCGTTCCGGCCGGGGGATGCACTCCTGCTCGAGGGCGGCGCCCGGTTCACCGGGACGCTCGTGCTGGACCAGCGCGACGGTGGTGATCCCGCCGCACCGGTGGTGATCGGTGCCTACAGCGCGGGCGGGCCGGTCATCGAGGCCAGTCACGCCCCTGCGGTGTCCATCAGCACCTCCGGCGTCGAGATCCGCGACCTGACCGCCGTTGGGGAGGGGTCGGCCTACGACCGCTGGGCCGGGATCCTGCTGGTCAACGACCGAACGGACGGGCGTCTGCTGGAGCACGTCCACGTCAGCCGGGTCGACGTCAGCGGGTTCAAGCGCGGGATCGAGGTCACCGCGTCCGGCCCCGCCGGCTTCCACGACGTACTGGTGAGCGAGTCCGCCCTGCACCGGAACATGGAGGCGGGCTTCGCCAGCCACGGCTCCGATTTCGTGGCCGGCTCCCCCGGCTACGCCCACTCCGGGATCGTGCTGCGGGACGTGGCGGCCTTCGGCAACGTCGGCGACCCGCACAACACCACCCGCAACACCGGCAGTGGGGCGGTGCTCGGCAGCGTGCGCGGCGGCTTGGTCGAGCGCTCGCGGTTCTTCGACAACGGGGCGGCGTCGGTGGCCTCGGAGGGACCGTTGGGCGTGTGGGCCTACGACTCGACCGGCGTCGTCATCCAGCAGAGCATGTCCTACCGCAACCGGACGGCGGCGACGGACGGCGGCGGCTTCGGACTGGACATCAACGTGTCCGACTCCGTCCTGCAGTACAACCTGTCCTACGACAACGACGGACCCGGGTACCAGCTCTACACCTGGGAGGCGAACGACGCACACACCGGTAACACCGTCCGGTTCAACATCAGCCGGGACGACGCGCGCCGGACGATCTACGGGGCGCTGACCGTCCTCGGCCGGGTCAACCGCAGCGACGTCTACCAGAACACGGTCGTGCTCACCGCCGCAACTGCCCGGGAGCGGCCACCCGTGGTCCTCATCGGCCCGGAGGTCTCCGCGGTCTCGCTGCGCAACAACATCGTCGTCACCGACGGTGCGGGGCCGCTGGTCTCGGCGGCGGCGCTGCCCTCGTCCGCCGTGGCGCTGCAAGGCAACGACTACCACGCACAGGCGGGTGGGTGGCTGGTCCGGTGGGGCGACACCGTCCACGCCTCGCTCGATTCGTGGCGCACGGCGACGGATCAGGAACGGATCGACGGGCAGCCCAGCGGGCTGTCGGTGGACCCGCGGTTCGTCGACTTCGACGCTTCCCTCGACACCGCCCCAGCGGGGTCCGACCTGCCTGCGGCGGCTTCGGGGCTCCGTCTGGATCCGGCATCACCGCTGGTCGGAGCAGGGTTGGACCTGTCAGCGCTGGCCGGGGTCGAGCAGGGCCCGATGGACTACTTCGGGACCCCGCTCGCCGATGCGTCGCCGGCCGTGGGCGCGCACCGCCCCGCCCTCGGGTGAGGATCGACGGGCGCCCCGGTCCGGCGGTCAGTGGTGGGCGCGGCCGAGGGCACGCACGGTCCAGCCGGCGTCACGCCACCGGTCGACGTCGAGGGCGTTGCGCCCGTCGAGAACCCGGGGCACCCGGACCACCTTCGCCAGCACGGTCGGATCCAGCTCGCGGTACTCGCGCCACTCGGTGAGGTGCAGCACCAGGTCCGCGCGCTCGCAGGCCTTCTCCACGTCCAGCGCGTAGTCCAGCGTGGGGAAGAGGGCACGCGCGTTGTCGATGGCCTCGGGGTCGTGCACCCGCACCTGCGCACCCTGCAGTTGCAGGGTCGCGGCCACGTTCAGCGCCGGCGAGTCGCGCACGTCGTCGCTGTCGGGCTTGAAGGCCGCCCCCAGCACGGCGATGTTCCTGCCCAGGAACGATCCGCCGATCAGCTCCCGCGCGAGGTCCACGGTCCGCCGGCGCCGACCCATGTTGATCTCGTCGATGTCGGAGAGGAAGCTGAGTGCCTCGTCGACACCGAGTTCGCCGGCGCGGGCCATGAACGCCCGGATGTCCTTGGGCAGACAGCCGCCCCCGAACCCCAGACCGGCCGAGAGGAACCGACGGCCGATCCGGGGATCGTGCCCGATCGCATCGGCCAGGGTGACGACGTCGCCGCCCGCCGCGTCGCATACCTCGGCCATCGCGTTGATGAACGAGATCTTCGTGGCCAGGAACGAGTTCGCCGCCACCTTCACCAGCTCCGCGGTCGCCAGGTCCGTACCGATGTACGGGGTGCCGGCCGCCAGCATCGGCGCGTAGACCTCACGCAACAGCGCATCCGCCCGCTCGGACGTCACGCCCACCACCAGGCGGTCCGGCGTCAGGGTGTCCTGCACGGCGAAGCCCTCCCGAAGGAACTCCGGGTTCCAGGCCAGCTCGGGGTCGGCCTCGCCGTCCGTGACGGCCGGGGCCAGCTCCGCGACACGAGCCGCGAGGCGGGCCGCGGTGCCGACCGGCACGGTCGACTTACCCACCACCAGGCTGCCCGGCCGCAGATGCGGCGCCAGACCGTCCACGACCGCGTCGACGAAGCGCAGGTCCGCGGCATACGAGCCCGGCAACTGCGGGGTGCCCACGCACACGAAATGCACCTGCCCGAACTCCCCCGCCTCCTGCAGGGAATCGGTGAACCGCAGACTCCCGGCATCGACGGCCCGCCGCAGCAGCTCCGGCAGACCCGGCTCGAAGAACGGCGGCCGACCCTCCGACAACGCCGCCAACTTGGACACGTCGACGTCCACCCCGAGCACCTCGTGCCCGGACTCGGCCATACAGGCCGCGTGCACCGCACCCAGATAACCGGTGCCGATCACAGTGATGCGCATTGCTGGTCTCCTCGCAGAGATCGGAAGATCGGGTCAGCCGCCGTAGCCGGCGGGGTTGAGCTGCTGGAACCGCCAGGCGTCGGCGCACATGGCGGTGAGATCACGGGTCGTGCGCCAGCCCCAGGCCTGCTCCACGCGACTCGGGTCGGCGACCAGCTCGGCCACATCCCCGGGCCGGCGCCCGGCGATCCGGTGCGGCAGCGGCGTCCCGCTCGCCGCGCTGAACGCCGTGACCAACTCGAGAACCGACACGCCCACTCCGGTACCGAGGTTGAGGACGCGCATCCCGGTCTCGTCGCCGAGGTGCTCGACGGCGAGGCGATGCCCGTCCGCGACGTCCACCACGTGGATGTAGTCGCGGATGCAAGTGCCGTCCGGTGTCGGGTAGTCGGCGCCGAACACTGCGACCTCGTCGAGGCGGCCGACGGCGACCTGCGCCATGTAGGGCATCAGGTTGTTGGGGACACCGCTGGGGTCCTCGCCCAGCTCACCACTGGGGTGGGCACCGACCGGGTTGAAGTAGCGCAGCGCGATGATGCCCAGGTCGGGGTAGCGGGTGCAGGCGTCGGCCATCATCTGCTCGCAGATCCACTTGGAGCGGGCGTAGGGATTGGTGGGGTTCGCCGGCGACTGTTCGTCGAGCGGGAGCTGTTCGGCCTCTCCGTAGATCGAGCAGGACGACGAGAACACCAGCTGCTGCACGTCGTGCGCCTGCATGACCCGCAGGAGCGTCGCGGTGCCCCCGACGTTGGTGTCGTAGTAGGAGAGCGGGATCTGCATCGACTCCCCGACCGCCTTCTTCGCCGCGAAGTGGATCACCGCGTCGATCCGGTGGGCCGCGAACACCTCGCCGAGGGCGTCCCGGTCCCTGATGTCCACCTCGTAGGCGGGGAGGGGCCGGCCGGCGAGCTTCCGCACCCGGTCCAGTGCCCCCGGCGAGCTGTTGGAGTGGTTGTCGATCACAACGACGTCGTGGTCGTGCTCGAGGAGTTCCAGGCAGGTGTGGCTGCCGATGAAGCCGGCACCACCGGTCACCAGGACGGTCGGTCGGTTGTTCATGTGTGGGCCTTTGTCTGTGCGAGGACCGGGTCGGACGGGAACGGAGCGGGGCTCACCAGCCGAAGACCGCGAACGCGTAGCTCGGGTAGAGGGCGATGGCGGTCCCGAGCGGAACGAGAGCGGCGACGGCGATGGACAACGGCCGCTGCACGGTGGCGGCCAGAGCAGCCGGGAGCCGCGAGCCCGCAGCCCGGGCCGCCTCGATCGCATGCAGCACGCACACCAGCAGACCGACCACGGCGTAGGTCAGGCCACCGAGCAGGCAGAGCCCGACGTAACCCACGGCGGCCGTCGTGTATTCGCCGATCAGGGCCGCCGTCGACATCACCAGGGTGATCGCCACGTACGGCAGCACCAGCCGAGCCGGCAGTGGCGTGAGACCGCCACTCGACTTCGGGGTGACCTTGAAGGTGATCGGCTTCGGGCGAACCTTCTGGACCACTGCGGCCAGCACTCCCCAGGCGATGAACGGCCAGCGGGCCAGGGCGTACAACCAGTTCTCCCAGCTCACGATCGGAGCGTCGGCCGGCCGCAACAGGCCGCGGCGGCGGAGCAGCAGCGTGAGCAGCAACAACAAGACCGACATGGGCCACCAGTGCGCGAGGAAGCTCAGGTAGTTGACGTTGACCCACGGCGCCCCGGTGACGGCGGCGATGGGCGGGAGCGCGATTCCTCCGACCGTCGCGACCGCGGTGAGCGTGTAGTACAGCAGCGAGTAGCCGAACCGGATGCGCCGCGCCCACGTCAGCCGGCCCAGATGCCTGGGCACCAGGTCGTAGAGCAGCGTGGTCAGGCTTCGCGACCACTGGAACTCCTGCGTGAGCATCGCCGCGAACGTCGGCGGCCCGTCGCCGACGGCTCGGGCGCGCAGCGCGAACGCGCCCTGCCAGCCGGCAGAGTTCAACAGGTAGGCGGTGGAGAAGTCCTCGGCGAGCTCCGGGCCGACGCCCCCGATCTGGCGCAGCGCCTGTGTCCGCACCGCGTAGTGCGAGCCGATGCAGACCGGGGCCAGTCCCTCGTTGTGCCCCGCCTGGGACGGGCCGTGAAATGTGGCCTCTCGGTGCAGCCGGCCCCGTGCCGACCACGAACTGCCGGCGTTGCGGCTGTTGACACTGAGGTGATCTCAACGAGAAGGGGCGCGGCGGTTGCTGCGACACGCACAATTCGGATGATCGGGACAGTCCACGATGGACGTGGGGTCCCCAGGTAGGCAGTTCTCACCACAAGCACTGACCGCCCC
>NZ_JAHDTG010000080.1 GCF_018531475.1 Pseudonocardia mahuensis | reverse complement strand
GCCACGCCGACGCCCACGCCGGCATCCGCGGCGCCGACCGGCGCTGCCGCGCCCGAGGTGCCGACCGCTGCTGCAGCCGGGGCGCCGACCACGGCTGCCGCGCCCGAGGTGCCCGCGACCGCTACCGCCGAGACGCCGGTGACCGCCGCGGCGGGTGGCCCGGCAACCATGGCGCACGCCGCCGACGCGTCGACGATCCCGGCGGTGGAGCCGGACCGCGACCGGGACCGCGAGAGCGACTCCGGGCCTGCCGAGGAGCCGCCGGCCGCGCCCGAGGCCGGTCAGGGCGAGTCTCGTGCGGGCGTCGCGGACGTCGAGCGGACCGTGCGCAGGCTGCGCCGGGAAGCGGCACAGGAGCGGGCCCGGCTGCACGAGGCGGCGGTGGCCAGACGCGCCGCGGAGGACGAGGAGTTCCGCATCGCCCTCGCGCTGCGTTGCCGCGAGGTGCTGGCTCAGCTCACCGCTCTGCAGGCCGAGAGCCTGCGCATCGCGCAGCGCCTGCTCGCCGAGACGAACGCCACCGCACGCGGCATCGTCGAGGAGGCCCAGCGAGAGGTCGACGACCTGCACTCGGTGCGGGCGCAGCTCGTGCAGCAGCTCACCCGGAGCCGGATGCTGATCGACCGGACATTGCCCGAGCTGGTCGTACCGTCGCCCCGGAACGAGCGTTAGGCAGCCGACAGGCCCGCCGCGGTCGCCACGCGTCGTTCCCCGGGCCGGGACTGCTCCCCCTTCCAGGTGGTAGCGGCGCCGCCGCAGCCCACCGGTGATCATCGATGGGACACTCCCCCTCGGGTGTCGGCACGGGCCGGCCGTGGGCGGTACCAGGAGGTCGCCGGAATGGGCGGGCCAGAGCGGATCGGATCAGGGCCGTCCGTGGTCGTGCTGGCGCCCGTGGCCGGCAGCGCTGCGGGTGCGGCCGGCGCCGCGGCGCTCCTGGTCGCGGCGGGGGTCGAGGTCGTCGGTACCGCCTCCGACGTGGGCGACGCGGCCACCCTGATCGCGGCCCACCGACCGCAGGTCGTCGTGGTGGATCCGGGTGGCCCGGACGCCGCGACCGTCGTCGACGCGGTCACCTCGGCGGACCCCGCGATCGCGGTGCTGGTCCTCGCGACGGGCGATGATCACGGGGGCGTGCTCGCCGCGGTGCGGGCCGGGGCCGCCGGTGTCCTGATCCGCGACGGCGACGGGGCCGCGCTCGCCGACGCGGTGCGTCGTGCCGTGGCGGGGAAGGCGGTGTTCAGCCCGGGTCTGGCCGAGGTGGTCCTGGAGGACTACGGCCGATCGGGCGCGCAGGCAGGCGCGACGCCGCGGCTCACCGAACGGGAAGCCGACGTGTTGCGGCTGGTCGTGGCGGGACTCACCGCACGCCAGATCGCGGTCCGGCTCGTGCTCTCGCCGCGCACGGTGGAGAACCACATCCAGCGCACTCTGCGGAAGTTCCAGCTCCACGGGCGTGCGGCACTCGTCCGCTACGCGATCGAGCACGGGTTGGCCTGACGGCCTCGTCAGTGGCGGGTCGTGCCCGGGCGCGACCAGCCACTCACGAGGCGTCAGCCGAACGAGAGCAGGCGGTGCAGCACCTCGGCCAGGACCGCATCGGTGTCGGCGTCCAGCGCGACGTGTACGGGCGGGCCCTGCGCCTCGGGGCGGCGGTCCGCGACGGTGGCGCCGCGGGCCGGACCGAGGTCGCAGGCCACCCGGATCGGCAGTGCCGTGGTGCGCAGGGTCCCGGGCAGGATCGCCTCGAGCACCGCGAGCGCGTCGTGCAGGGCCACCGCGTCGATGCCGTAGCGCTCGTTGAACGCCAGGCGGTAGAGCGCGATCACCCCGGCCAGGGCGGCGCAGCGCGGCCCGCCGGCGGTGAGCTCGGAGATCCAGGCGCCGTCGGCCAGGCAGCGCATCGTGATGTCCAGCGGCACCATGGTCACCGGCACGTCGGCCTGGTTCAGCACCCGGTGCGCGGCCTCGGGATCGGCATACACGTTGAACTCGGCCACGCCCCGGGTGTTGCCCGCCCCGAGCGAACCGGCCATCGCCACGATCCGGCCGATCTTCGGCACCAGGTCGGGATGCGCACCCAGCAGCAGCGCGCTGTTGGTCAGCGGGCCGATCGACACGATGGTGACCGGCTCGGTCGCCTCCCGCAGCACGTCGGCCATCAGCGCGACGGCGAACCGGGGGTCCGCCGCAATCGGCTCGGGGAACTCGGCGGCCCGACCGCCCAGCCCGTCGGCACCGTGCCATTCCGGCGCCCACTCCTCCTGCAGATGCACCAGCGGCCGGGCGGCCCCCGCGGCCACAGGGATGTCGGTCCGGCCGGCCAGCGCGAGCACGCGGCGGGCGTTGGCGAAGGTCTTCTCGACGCCGACGTTGCCGAACGGCACCGTCACCGCCCGGACGTCGACCTCGGGACTCTGCAGCGCCAGCACCAGCGCGACGGCGTCGTCCACCCCGGGGTCGGTGTCGATGATCAGCGGGGTGGGCACGGCGGGGCTCCCGTCGGTCGAGGTGGGGTGCGGATCAGGTCGCGGTGTCGGCGGCCTCCCGGTCGGCGAGGCGCGGTGGCGCCGACCGATAGCTCGGCGGCGTCAGCGACAGTCCGATCGGGTTGCGGGTCAGTGACACCGTACTGCCGTCCTCGCGCGGGATGTCGATCACGGGCCGCAAGCCGAGCTCGGTGGCCAGCCGGAAGGCGCCCGCCACGTCGTTGACGACCCCGGCGGGCACCCGCGCCGCGGTCAGGTCCGCCGCCCACGCCGCTGCGGGCCGGGCCGCGAGCAACCGCTCGAGTTCGGTCCGCAGCTCCGCCCGGTGACCCACCCGGTCGGTGTTGGTGGCGAACCGGGGGTCGAGGGCCAGGTCGGGCCTGCCGAGAACGGCGCACAGCGCGACGAACTGCCGGTCGTTGCCGACCGCCAGGACCAGGTCCCCATCGGCGCAGCGCAGCAGCTCGTAGGGAGCGATGCTCGGGTGCTGGTTGCCCATCCGCCCCGGCACCGAGCCGCCGGAGGTGTACCCGGACCCCTGGTTGACCAGGGCGGCGAGCAGCGACGACAGCAGGTCGACCTCGACGCGCTGGCCCCGGCCCGTGTCGGTGCGGTGTGCCAGCGCGGCGAGGATCCCGACGGTCGAGAACAGCCCGGCCAGGACGTCGACGAGCGCCACGCCGACCTTCTGCGGGTCGCCGTCCGGCTCGCCGGTGATGCTCATCAGCCCGCCGAGGGCCTGTATGAGCAGGTCGTAACCGGGCAGCGCGGCACCGGCACCGCGGCCGAAGCCGGTGACGGAGCAGTACACGAGGCCGGGATTCGTGGCGCTCAGGTCGTCGAAGCCGAGACCGAGGCGGTCCATCACACCGGGTCGGAAGTTCTCCACCACCACGTCCGCGGCGGCGGCGAGCTCCCGGGCGCGGGCGAGGTCGACCGGGTCGGCGAGGTCCAGTGAGAGGCTCGTCTTGTTGCGGTTGACCGACTGGAAGTAGGTGGCCTCACCCGCGGCGTCGTGGGGTGGGCCCCAGGCCCGGGTGTCGTCGCCGACCCCTGGGCGCTCGATCTTGGTGACCGTGGCGCCGAGGTCGGCGAGCATCATCGTGGCGAACGGGCCGGCCAGCACCCGCGAGAAGTCGAGGACCCGCAGGGGGCCGAGGGCAGAGGCCATGTCGTGTCGCCGCTCCAGGTCATCCAATAAACGTTTCGATGACCTTAGGTGGGCGCGTTCAGGGTGGTCAAGCACCGTCTGAGGTTCATCGGACGAGCGATCGACGTTGTATCTCTTGCCAAACCTGATACGTTTCTACTCGCCAGTCCCACGTGACGCCCCTCCTCAGGTGGGACCGGGACCGCCCGGCCGTCGGTGCCACGCGCCGATCGCCCGCACATCCGCACGTATCCGTCATCCCCGTCCATCCCCGTCGTCCTCACGGAGGCCGCGCCCATGAGCAGCACCACCCTCGACACGACCGAGACCCCACGCCTTCCCGACGGCCCCCGTGGGCTGCTGATCGACGGCACGTTCGTCGACGCCGCGGACGGCGCCACCATGCCCGTCCACGACCCGGCGACCGGTGAGGTGATGACGCACGTCGCCGTCGCCGGCCCCGAGGACGTCGACCGGGCGGTGCGCGCCGCCCGGCGCGCCTTCGCCGAGGGCCCGTGGCGGAGCTTCTCGCCGTCCGCGCGGGGCAAGATCCTGTGGCGGGTGGCCGATCTGATCGAGCAGCACGCCGACGAGCTGGCCCTGATCGAGAGCCTGGACAACGGCAAGCCGCTGGCCGAGGCCCGCGGCGACCACGGCTTCGCCGCCGAGGTGTTCCGCTACTACGCCGGCGCGGCAACCAAGATCGACGGCCGCACCGTCACGCCGTCGGCGCCGGGGGCGTGGCACGCCTATACCCGCCGCGAGCCGCTCGGTGTCGTCGGGCAGATCATCCCATGGAACTTCCCGCTGATGATGGCTTCCTGGAAGCTCGCCCCGGCGCTGGCGGCGGGCAACACCGTGCTGCTCAAGCCCGCGGAGCAGACCCCGCTCTCGGCCCTGCGCCTCGCCGAGCTGTTCGCGGAGGCGGGGCTGCCCGACGGCGTGCTCAACGTGCTCAACGGCCTCGGCCGGGTGACCGGCGCGGCGATCGCGGCCCATGACGGAGTGGACAAGGTCGCCTTCACCGGCTCCACCGAGACCGGGCGGGCGATCATCGACGCGGCCAAGGGGAACCTCAAGAAGGTGAGCCTGGAGCTGGGCGGCAAGTCGCCCAACGTCGTGTTCTCCGACGCCGACCTGGAGGCGGCCACGGCGGGCGCCGCCGGCGCGATCTTCGCCCACATGGGCGAGGTCTGCATCGCGGGTTCGCGGTTGTACGTGCAGTCCGACGTGTTCGACGACGTGGTCAGCGGCGTCGCGGAGAAGGCGCGGAGCCTGCGGATCGGCGCCGGGACGCACCCGGACACCCAGCTCGGCCCGCTCGTGTCCGACGACCAGCTGCGCCGCGTCACCGGCTACATCGACGACGGGGTGCAGGGCGGCGGTCGGGTCCTGACCGGCGGTGTGCGCCACGGCGACCGGGGCTACTTCGTCGAGCCCACGGTGATGGTGGACGTCGAGGCGGACGCCCGCGTCGTGCGCGAGGAGATCTTCGGCCCGGTGCTCGTCGCCCGCTCCTTCGACGACCCGGCCGACCTCGCCCGGGAGGCCAACGACTCGCCGTACGGGCTCGCCGCCGGGGTCTGGACCAAGGACCTGTCCAAGGCGCACCGGGCGGCCGCGGAGCTGCAGGCCGGGATGGTCTTCGTGAACACCTACGGTGCGATCGACGCCGCCCTGCCCTTCGGCGGGTACAAGCAGTCGGGATGGGGCCGCGAGCTCGGCCCCGACGCGCTCGACCTCTACACCCAGACCAAGACCGTCGTCATCGCGCTGTAACTGCGCCACTCTTGACGGTGCGAGCGGCAGCTCGTTATCGTTCGAAACGAATCTACATCCCTCTGAACAGCGGTTCTGCGGATCGGAACGGCTCAGGAGAGAAACGTTTAGAACCTCCCGCCGGGCCCGGCCCCGTCCACCCGGCCGCACAACCCCTCGCACGTCGACGCCAACCGCCCGCCGGCGGCGCCGCTCGCACCCAGCCCACGAAGGGGAGAGGTACATGCCCGACTACGACCCGTCAGCTCCGAACGCCCGACGGTACCCCCGGGTGATCACGCCCGACGAGATCGACAAGATGCCGCGCCTGGAGTTCAACACCGGCATCGACACCGCGATCTTCCTGTCCCGCGAGCGCGACGACGCGCGCTACTTCCGGCAGGGCTACTGCTACATGGAGCCCGACCACCAGCCCTACCACTGGGACCAGAAGGACTTCGACGAGACGCACTACTGCCTGAAGGGCAAGGTGCACCTCGAGGTCGAGGATGCGAGCGGACGCCGCATCGTGCTCGAGGCGGCCGAAGGCGAGCACATCTACCTCCCCGCGGGCTACAGCTACACGCTCACCGCGAGCGGCGTGCAGACCGTCTTCTTCTGGACCTCCGGCCCGTCCCCGCGCGCCGGCCTCGTCGAGGCCGCCGACTACGCCGCCGAGCTCAAGTCGCTGAGGAGCTGACCATGGCCGTCTCCCCGATCACCGCGAGCAAGCTGATGCCCCTGCGCGGCGACAAGCGCTGGGCCTACCTGACCCGGGCCAAGACCATCCGCTTCGCCACCGCGAACGAGGACGGCTCGATCTACCTGTCCCCGTTGTGGCACGTGGTGGACGACAAGAAGATCTACATCCCGGTCGACGCCGCCAGCCGGCACGGCGCCAACTTCGAGGCGGGCCGCGCACTGTCGGCCCTGGTCGACTCGGGCGACGAGTACGCCACGGTCCACGGTGTGCGCATCATCGGCAGCATGCGGAAGGTCGACGACCCCGCGCTCGTCGAGAAGCTGCAGGGTCTCGTCTTCGAGAAGTACTTCTACGTCGGCCACCCGTACGGCGAGAGCTACCTGGAGTTCGGCGAGGTCGCGGGCCGCACGTTCTACGAACTGGTGCCCGACAAGTTGATCGGCTGGGACATGCGCGAGGGCACCACCCTGGCGATGGCCGAGTCGCGCGTGCTGCCCGACCACGTGGGAGACCGTCTCGTATGAGTACCGAGAACGGCACGCTGCGGATCCTCGTCGCCGGCGAGTCGTGGATCAAGCACACGATCCACCTCAAGGGCTTCGACCAGTTCCACACCACGGAGTACGAAGAGGGCGCCGGGGTCTTCCTCGACGCGCTCGACGCCTCCGGCTTCCAGGTCACCTACATCCGGGCCCATGAGATCTCCGGCAGGTTCCCGAAGACGGTCGAGGAACTCGACGCGTACGACGTCGTCGTGCTCAGCGACATCGGCTCGAACTCGTTCCTGCTCTCCGACGAGACGTTCCTGCGCTCCGAGCGCACCGCCAACAAGCTCTCGGTGCTCGCCGATTGGGTACGCGGGGGCGGCGGCCTGGCCATGATCGGCGGCTACATGTCGTTCAGCGGCATCGACGGCCGGGCGCGCTACGGGATGAGCCCGCTGGCGTCCGTGCTGCCGGTGACGATGCTCGACCACGACGACCGCATCGAGGTCCCCGAGGGGCTAAAGGCGGCCTTTGCCGAACCCCAGCACCCGGTGCTGGGCGGGACACCGCCGGAGTGGCCGCTGCTGCTCGGCTACAACCGGGTCGTCGCGAAGCCGGACGCCACCGTCATCGTCAGCGCGGAGGACGACCCGCTGCTCGTGGTCGGGGAGTTCGGAGCCGGTCGTGCGGTAGCGTTCACATCCGATCTTGCACCGCACTGGGCGCCGCCGGAGTTCGTCGGATGGGCGCACTACCGGGAACTGTGGGCGTCCATCCTCTCGTGGGCGGCCAATGCCCGCCCCTAGGAGGTCGTCGCCATGACGGCGCGCCGTCGGCCCACCATGAAGGACGTCGCGGAGCACGCCCGTGTCTCGGTCAGCACGGTCAGCTACGTGCTGAACGACAGCGGCCCGGTCGCGCCCGAGCGGCGCAACCGGGTGCTCGACGCCGTCCGGGTGCTCGAGTACTCGCCCAACGAGTCGGCGCGCAGCCTCAAGCGCCGCTCGGCGTCGACGATCGGGCTGGTGGTCCCCGAGCTGACCAACCAGTTCTTCGCGATGGTGGCCGAGGGCGTGCAGAAGGCGGCGTCGACGCGCGACGTGCTCGTCGTGCTCTGTGTGCCCGACGCGACCGGCCAACCCGAGGAGAACCACGCGAAGCTGCTGCGCAGCCAGCGTCTCGACGGGGTGGTCTTCCTGTCGGGCACCGGGACGCTGCCGGCCTCGATCCTCGAGCTCTCCCGGTTCGGTCCGGTCGTGCTCGTCGACGAGCAGATCCCGGGATTCGACCTGCCCGCGGTGGCGTGCGATTCGCGCCGGGGCGCCCGGGAGGTGGCTCGCCACGTGCTCGACCAGGGCCACCGGCGGATCGCGGTGGTCGGGGGCCCGTCGGCGCTGTGGACGGCGCAGCAACGTCTGGCGGGCTACCGCGAGGCGGTGGCGGGCGCCGGGATGGATCCCGACGAGGTGCCGGTTCTGGTGGGGGACTACCGCCAGGACTCGGGTACGGCGCTGGCCGAGCAAGCGCTCTCGGGGCCGGTGGCGGAGCGGCCGACGGCGCTGCTGTGCGCCAACGACCTGATGGCCATCGGCGCACTGGAGTACTGCAAGTCGGCGGGGATCCGGGTGCCGGAGGACGTGAGCATCGTCGGCTTCGACGATCTTCCGCTCTCCGCGCTGATCACGCCGCGACTCACCACGGTGCGCCAGCCGGCGCACGACATGGGCTACAAGGCGGTGACGGCGTTGTTCGATCTGCTGGAGAACAAGGAGAGCGAGTCGCTCGGGCTGTTGCCCACCACCGTGCAGTTGCGCGACTCGGTGGCCCCGCCGTCGGCGGGGTCGGAGTGAGCGGCCCGGCGAACGGCACCGTCGTCGTGGTCGGCGCGATCAACGTCGACTTCGTGGTCGCCACGGACCGGCTCCCCGGGCCGGGGGAGACGGTCGTCGGTGCCGACCTGGTGCGCCACGGTGGCGGTAAGGGCGCCAACGCGGCGGTCGCGGCCGCCCGGGCCGGTGCGACCGTCCGGCTGGTCGGTGCGGTCGGGGCCGACGACACCGGCACCGCTGCGCTGGACGAGCTGCGCTCGGAGGGAGTCCTGATCGACGACGTCGCCGTGCTCGACGACGCCGCGACCGGGGTGGCCCTGATCGTGGTGGACGCCGAGGGTGAGAACCAGATCGCCGTCGGTGCGGGTGCCAACATGGCGGTCGATCCCGGCCGGGTGCGGGCGGCCCTGCGTGCGGCGCTGCCGGAGGCCGGCTGCGTGCTGGTCAGCACGGAGATCCCGCCCGAGGCGGTCGCGGCCGCGGTCGAGGCCGCCACCGCGGCGGGGGTGCGGTGTGTGCTCAACCCGGCTCCGGCGATCCCGGTGGTCGCCGACCTGCTCGGGCTCGGACCGCTGCTCACACCGAACACGACCGAGCTCGGCGACCTCGCGCAGGCGTTCGAGGCGGGCCACGCGGCCGCTGAGATCCTCGCGAGGGCAGGCGGCCCGCCACCGGATGCAGGCGCACCCGGGCCGGTATCCGACCGGGAGCCACCGCCCGGAGGCACGGACTCGTCCGCGGCGTCGCCGGCGGTGCCGGCCCGGGTGATCGAGCGGGCCCGCGGGCTCGCTGCCCGGACCGGTGCTCCGGTGGTCGTCACCCTGGGCGGGGACGGCGTGCTGGCGGTGACCGCCGACGGGCAGGCCGACCACGTGCCGCCCGGGAAGACGACGGTGCGGGACACGACCGGGGCCGGCGACACCTTCAACGGGGTGCTCGCGGCCCGTCTGGCCGCCGGGGACGATCTCACCGGCGCCGTCCGCATCGCGACCGTCGCGGCGTCGCTGTCGGTGTCCCGGGTCGGCGCGCGTGCCGGCATGCCCACCGTCGCGGCGATCGACGCCGCACTGCAGGGCTGAGTCCGACCGGCTGCTCCCCTTCCCTGCCGTACCAGAGGCGGATCGAGCAGCCCGACCAGAATGGTTTTCACCTCACGAGTCGCGGCACCGCCGGGCGCCCTCCCATCGGGTGCCGTGTCCGGAGATGACACACGGCCCCGGCGCGGGTGGGCGCTGTGCTGGCACGGTGTTCCCCACTCGTCGCCGTCAACCGGCGTTGTGTCGAATGACAACGCTGTGGCCTGGCCTTTTCCTGCCATGTCGAGGACCGCGTGGGATTGTCCGAAACCTGCACGAATGGGCCTGGACGCCTGCATTCGGACGCCGTGGCCCAGTTCCCGGGATCGACCGCCGGCGGGTGGCCGGTTGCGCCGTTCGGGGAGCGAATCACTCGGTCGAATGCGTTGACCGTCACACTAGAATCGTTACAATCGTGTTGCTCCACTGTGCGACCTCTGGTGGCCGGTCGCCCGGGTAGGCCAGGGTGCTCGTAGCGCGGAACGTCGGGTTTCACGGACACGGGTCACACAGGACGAAAGACCTCGGGCGCAGCACTTCCCCCCGTTAGAAACGACTCTCGAGACAAGGGCGGGCTCTTCATGGGGTATCTCGACAACCTGATCATCAACACGGACAACTACAAGCACTGTCACTACCCGCTGTACCCGCCGGGCACGGAGTACGTGTCGAGCTACATCGAGTCCCGTGGCGGTGCGTTCCCGGTGACGATGTTCGTGGGTCTGCAGGCCTACCTGCGCGAGTACCTGATGCGGCCGATCACCCTCGAGGACATCGACGAGGCCGAGTTCGTCGTCCGCGAGCAGGGGATGCACTTCAACCGCGAGAACTGGATGGGCATCCTCAACGACTACGACGGCTACCTGCCCGTCGAGATCGAAGCCGTGCCCGAGGGCACGGTGCTGCCGGCCAGCAACGTTCTGGTCCAGCTCATCAACACCGACCCGAAGTACTGGTGGGTTACCAGCTTCTTCGAGACCGCCCTGCTGCGCGCTGTCTGGTACCCGACAACCATCGGCACCGTCAGCTGGCTGTCCAAGCAGGTCATCAGGGAGGCGCTGCACCGCACCTCCGACCACCCGGAGCTACTCCGGTTCATGCTGCACGACTACGGCGCCCGCGGCGTCAGCTCGCAGCAGTCCGCCGCGCTGGGCGGGCTCGCGCACCTGGTGAACTTCGACCAGAGCGACACGGTCCCCGGCATCCTCGCGGCGAAGCGCTTCTACAACGCGGGCAAGGTCTCCAACTCCGGGCCGAACTCCGAGCACGCCGGGTTCTGCGCCTGGGGCCGTGACGGCGAGGCCGCCGCGATGCGCAACATGCTGGAGACCATGGCGCCCGACGGCTGCGCGCTGCTGCTGACCGACACCTACGACCACGAGAACGCGGTCAAGAACATCATCGGCAAGCAGCTCAACTCCCAGATCCGGAACTTCCCGGGCCTGGTCGGCATCCGTCCGGACTCCGGCGATCCGGTCCAGGTCACCGCGGACACCACCGAGTGGCTGATGGACGCGTTCGGTTACGAGACGAACAGCAAGGGCTTCAAGGTGCTGCCCCCGTTCATCCGGACCGTCCAGGGCGACGGCGTGACCTTCGCCAGCCTGCGCGAGATCTTCATGGAGATGGAGCGCCGCGGCCTGTCCGCCGAGAACGCCGTGTTCGGCATGGGCGGCGGGCTGCTGCAGCACTGGAACCGCGACACGATGAACTTCGGGCAGAAGGCCAACGCGGTCTGCGTCGACGGCCAGTGGCGCGACATCGCCAAGTCGCCGACCGGATCCACGTTCAAGCTGTCCAAGAAGGGCCGGCTCGCGCTGAAGTACGAGGGCGGCGAGTACTCGACCGTTCCGCGCGACTCGATCCCGCCGGAGCAGAACGTGCTCAAGCCGGTCTTCCGCAACGGCAAGCTGCTCAAGAAGTGGGACTTCACCGAGGTCATCGCGAACAGCGAGCGCGAGGTTCCGGAGTCCTACTACATCGACATCGTCGGACCGATGCGCGCGGCGAACAACGGAGCCGTCGCTGCCGCCGTGTAGACGATGCGGTGACGGCGCGCCCCGCCGCACCCGGACCAACCGGGTGCGGCAGGCGGGCGCCGCCGACCCGTCCCGCCAGAACAGCCCCGACGCGAGGAGTGCACCGCGAGATGACGCAGCTGCTGATCACCGACGGCCGGGGGCGGGTCCCGCGGACATGACCAGACTGCACATCTTCGACATGGACGGCACGCTGCTGCGCGGGGCCGCGTCCGTCGAGCTGTCCCGTTACCTCGGCATGTTCGAGGCCGCTGACGCCGTGGAGCAGGCGTGGCTGCGCGGCGAGATCAGCGACATCGAGTTCTGGGAGCGGGTGCTGCCGCTCTGGAAGGGGATCAGCGAGGAGGAGATCGACCGGGCCTTCGAGGCCGCACCGTGGATCGACGGGGTGGCCGACGTGTTCGCCGACATCGCCGACCGCGGCGAGTACAGCACGGTGATCTCGCAGTCGCCCCGGTTCTTCGTGAAGCGCCTGATGAACTGGGGCGTGGGATCGGCCCACGGAGCCGGCGTGGAGCCGGGTGGACGGTCCGGCCCCGATCTGTTGCTCACCGTGCAGGACAAGGTGACCATCGCCGACGCCCTGATGGCCGACTACGGGCTCACCGCGGCCGACTGCGTCGCCTACGGCGACTCCACGTCCGACGTCGCGCTGTTCCAGCGGCTGCACCACACTGTCGCGGTCAACGGCAACGCGACGATCCGCGAGCTCGCTGCCGTGTCCTACGAGGGCACGGACCTCCGCGACGCGTACGCGGCCGGACGGGCACTGCTCGGGTCGGTGAACGGGGCCGGCGCGGGCGGATCCCCGGCGCGACAACGGCAGGCCCGCTCATGACGGCCGCGGCGGCTGTGCCGGCGGACGGCCCGACCAGCCTGCCCCTGCACTACGACAAGCGCCTGATGCTCTTCAGTGGCCGGGCCAATCCCGCGCTGGCCCGCGCGATCGGCGACCGGCTCGGCGTCGGCCTCGGCCCCGTCACGCTGAAGACGTTCTCCAACGACGAGGTGTACTGCCGGTTCGAGGAGTCCATCCGGGGCGCGGACGTGTTCCTCGTGCAGCCGATGTGCGGCAACCCGGACACCGGGGTCAACGCCAACGACGCGCTGCTCGAACTGCTGGTGATGGTCGACGCGGCGGTCGGTGCCAGCGCGCACCGCGTGATCGCGGTGACGCCCTGGTACGGCTACTCCCGGCAGGACAAGAAGAGCGCGCCACGCGAACCGATCTCCGCCCGGCTGGTGGCGCGGATGCTGGAGTCGGCGGGCGTCGACCGGGTCCTCACGATGGACCTGCACGCCGGCCAGCTGCAGGGCTTCTTTCAGATCCCGGTCGACCACATGACCGCGTTGATGATGCTCGCGCAGCACTTCACCGACCTGCGCCGTGACGGCGACCTCGGCGACATCGTCGTCGTCGCGCCGGACGCCGGGCGGGTCAAGCTCAACAAGCAGTTCGCCGACCGGATGGGCGCCGACCTCGCAATCCTGGACAAGGAGCGCCCGCAGCAGCAGGTCGCCGAGATCGGGCACGTGATCGGCGACGTGCGGGACAAGACGGCGATCATCGTCGACGACATCATCGACACCGCGGGCACGCTGCGGGCGGCCGGTGAGGCCGTCGCCAAGGCCGGCGCGCGCCGCATCTTCGCCGCGGCCACCCATGCCGTGTTCAGCGGCCGCTGTTACCAGAACCTCGGTGACTCGCCGTTCGAGCAGATCGTCGTGACCGACACGATCCCGCTGCGCCCCGGCGCACCCGGCAACGTCCGGGTCGTGTCCTGCGCCGACCTGCTCACCGACTCCATCCGCCGGATCTTCACCGACGACTCGGTGAGCGAGGTCTTCGGCGGCAAGAACCACCTGTTCTGATCACGTACCAGTCCAGAGAGGACTCATCAGTGACCGTCAGGATCGGCTACAAGGCGTCGGCGGAGCAGTTCGCCCCGCGCGAGCTGCTGGAGTTCTCCGTCGAAGCGGAGGACCGCGGGCTCGACATCGTCGCTGTGTCCGACCACTTCCAGCCCTGGCGCCACCACGGCGGGCACGCCCCGTCGGCGCTGACCTGGCTCGGTGCGGTCGGGCAGGCCACCAGCCGCGCCGTGCTCGCCACCAGCGTGCTGACCCCGACGCTGCGCTACCACCCGTCGATCGTCGCGCAGGCGTTCGGCACGCTCGGCGCGCTGAACCCGGGCCGGGTCATCCTCGGCGTCGGCTCCGGCGAGGCGATGAACGAGACGCCGGCGACGGGGGAGGAGTTCCCCGGTCCCAAGGAACGCCGGCTACGCATGGCCGAGTCGATCCAGCTCATCCGTCGACTGTGGGCCGAGGAGCGGGTCGACTTCGAGGGCGAGTACTACACGACCTCCAAAGCGACCATCTACGACCGCCCCGAGCAGCCGGTGCCGATCTACGTCGCGGCGTCCGGCCCGCTCGCGGCGAAGCTCGCCGGCCGGGTGGGGGACGGCTTCATCTGCACCAGCGGCAAGAACCCCGAGCTGTACACGACGCTGCTGGCCAATGTGGCCGAAGGCGCGGCGGCGGCCGGCCGCGATCCCGCGCAGCTGCGCCGGATGATCGAGATCAAGGTCTCCTACGACCGCGACCTCGACCACGCCTACCAGGCCTGCCACTGGTGGGCCGCGCTCGCGCTGAGCTCGGAGCAGAAGACCGGTGTCGAGGACCCGATCGAGATGGAACGGCTCGCCGACGCCAACGCGGACAAGGCGCACACCCGGTTCATCGTCTCGAACGACCCGGCCGACGTCGTCGACCGCATCGGGGGGTACCTCGACCTCGGCTTCGACGACCTCGTCATCCACGGCCCCAGCGGCGACCAGCGGCGCTTCCTCGAGCAGTTCACCAGCGACGTGCTGCCCGCGCTGCGCGAGCGGGCCGACCACACCGTGTCCGCCGCCGCGGCCGGTGCCACCGCCTGACCCCGACAGGAGAGAAGAAGACGTGACCGCGACGACCGCCACCCGGCGGCCCCTCGAGCTGTTCGGTGTCGACGGGCTGCTCACCGAGGACGAACGCGACATCCAGGCGACCGTGCGGCGTTTCGCCGACGACCGGCTGCGGCCCGAGGTGGGCGACTGGTTCGAGTCGGCCACCCTGCCCCGCGAGCTGGCCAAGGAGTTCGGCGCGCTCGGCGTGCTCGGCATGCACCTGGAGGGCTACGGCTGCGCGGGCACCAACGCGGTCAGCTACGGCCTGGCTTGCGCGGAGCTGGAGGCGGCCGACAGCGGTTTCCGCAGCTTCGTCTCGGTGCAGGGCTCGCTGTCGATGTTCTCCATCCACCGGTTCGGCTCCGAGGAGCAGAAGCAGGAGTGGTTGCCGCGGCTGGCCGCGGGCGAGGCGATCGGCTGCTTCGGCCTGACCGAGCCCGACTTCGGCAGCAACCCCGCCGGCATGCGCACCACCGCCCGTCGCGACGGCGGCGACTGGATCCTCAACGGCACCAAGATGTGGATCACCAACGGCGGCATCGCCGACGTGGCCACGGTCTGGGCCCGCACCGACGAGGGGATCCGCGGGTTCGTCGTCCCCACCGGCACCCCCGGGTTCACCGCGCACGACATCCACAAGAAGCTGTCGCTGCGCGCGTCGGTCACGTCGGAGCTGGTGCTGGAGGACGTCCGGCTGCCGGACTCGGCGCGGCTGCCGCACGCCACCAGCCTCGGCGCCCCGCTGGCCTGTCTCAACGAAGCCCGCTTCGGCATCGTCTTCGGCGCGCTCGGCGCGGCCCGCGACTGCGTGGAGACCGCCCTGGACTATGCGACGAGCCGGGTGCAGTTCGACCGTCCGATCGCCGGGTTCCAGCTCACCCAGCAGAAGCTCGCCGACATGACCCTCGAGCTGGGCAAGGGCTTCCTGCTCGCGCTGCACCTGGGCCGGCTCAAGGACGCCGGACAGATCCGTCCCGAGCAGGTGAGCCTGGGCAAGCTGAACAACGTCCGCGAGGCCATCGCGATCGCCCGGGAGTGCCGCACGATCCTGGGCGGCAGCGGGATCACGCTGGAGTATCCGGTGCTGCGGCACGCCAACAACCTCGAGTCGGTGCTCACCTACGAGGGCACCAGCGAGATGCACTCGCTCGTCATCGGCCAGGCGCTGACCGGGCTCGCGGCCTTCCGGGGCTGAACGGCACCCGCGACACCCCGTTCGAGGGGCCCGGTCACCGTCCATCGGGCTCCTCGGCGCAGCGGTGCGGTCAGCGACCTCCCCGGCGCCGCCCCGCCGGGCGGGAGCAGACGACGGTCGGCACGCCCGCCGCGCGCAGGGCCAGGGCCGTGTGCAGCGGGATCACCCGCGCGCAGGGGACGCGGTGGCCGAGGCCGCAGGCTTCGCACTCGACGGTGACGCCGGTGATGGTGATGCGGACGAGGCGGACGCGGCGCATGCCCAGACCGGCGGTCGCAGCGCCCACCGGTCGGGGCGCAGCAGAACCCGCGGCAGCGACCCGACGCCTCGGCAGCGTGAAGGGATGCTTCACACAAGTGAGGCAAGTCTTATCGACGTGAGCTGTCAAGCGTGTGCTGACCAGGCGAGGGTGAACGGCGGGGACACGACCAGGAGAGTGCGCCGGCGCGGGGCCCGGCGCCGGTCGTGGAGTCCCCACGGGCCCGGACTCACTCCGAGCGGTCGGGTTCGCTGTCGTCGTCGGACGCGAGCTCGCGACTGGCGCGTTGGCTGGTGCCGCCGCTCTGCTCGTCGTCCGGCCGGTCCGGGGCCGCCGCCCGGTCGCCGGGTGCGGCCGCATCCCCGGGCTCGGCCGGGCCGGTGCCGGCCGCGGGATCCGCCGCCCGGTAGGCGCGCCGGTCCGCCGCATCGGCGGTGGTGCCGTGGTCGACCCTCCGGGAGACGACCCGGTCCTCCTCGTCGATGTTGTCGGTGCGAGAGCTCTCGGTCGTCATCGGGTCCCTCCGGTGGTGCGGTGCCGCCGCGGACGGACGGGCTCGGACTCCGGTGCTTGCCCAGCACGTCTGCCGGGGAAACGTGCTCGATCCGGCCCGGCATAAGGTGCCTGTCCATGACCAGCATGTGGGGCGCTCCGCTGCGGCAGCGCTGGGGTCGCCGGGCCCGCCGGGACCCGCGGCAGGCCCGTTTCCTCACCCTCGCGTCGCTGCGCTGGATGCTGCGCAACCGGGCCTACACGCCCTGGTATCTGGTCCGCTACGCGCGGTTACTGCGATTCCGGCTCGCCAACCCGCACGTCGTCCTGCGGGGCATGGTGTTCCTGGGCAAGCGGGTGGAGCTGCACGCCCGGCCGGGTTACGGGCGCCTCGAGATCGGCCGCTGGGTGCACATCGGGGACGGCAACTCGATCCGTTGCCACGAGGGCTCGCTGCGGATCGGCGACAAGGTCGTCTTCGGCAAGGACAACACGGTCAACTGCTACCTCGACGTCGAGATCGGGGCCGCATCGATCGTCGCGGACTGGGTCTACGTGACCGATTTCGACCACGTGACCAGCGACGTGCACCGGCCGATCAAGGACCAGGGCATCGTGAAGACACCGGTGCGGATCGGACCCGACTGCTGGATCGGGACCAAGGTCACGGTACTGCGGGGCACCCGCGTGGGGCGGGGCAGCGTGCTCGGTGCGCACGCCGTGGCGCGGGGCGACATTCCCGAGTTCTCCATCGCCGTCGGTGCCCCGGCGCGGGTGGTGCGCAGCCGACTGGCCGACTACGAGGCGGACGCCGAGCGCCGCGCCGCGCTGGCCGACATCGCCCGCAAGACCGAGACCGCGGTCGCGGAGCGGCTGGAACGCGCCTGACCGGTGTGACCCGGCCCCGCATCGGTAACACCGATGATCCCGTTCGCGTTCGAACAGGTGGAGGGCCGCGATCGGCGCGGCCGTCCACGAACCGACGACGGAAGGGACCGACCGTGTCGCAGGAGACCGAGATGCGGCTGCGGATGCTCGCCGACGACTACACCGAGGCCGTCAACAGGGCCATCGCCGAGGACCGCGAGGACCTCGTGGAGCGGCTCGCAGCCGAGTACCCCGACGCCGCGCTGCGCGTGCTGACCGAGGCCGCCTGACCGACCCGCCGTTCCGCGGAGCCGGACGGCGACCGGGTCGCTGATCGCGGCCGGACACGCGGCCGGGCCGACGACGAGGCCGACGGCCGCGGCTGTGGTCAGTCCGCAGGGCCGAACACGTTGCCCGTCGGGATCTTGGGCCGCTCCAGTTCGAGCGGGCCACCGTTCGGCGTGCCCGCATAGACCGCGGCGGTCTCGGCGGCGATGACCGACCAGTCGAATTCGCTGCTCAGCCGGGATCGGGCCGCCCGCGCCCGCGCTGTCGCCGAGGCCGGATCGCCGAGTACGGTGCCGACCGCCCGGGCCAGGCTCGGCACATCGCCCGGCGCGAACGACACCCCCGTGATCCCGTCCAGGACCACCTCACCCAGCCCGCCCGCTGACGACGCGACCAGCGGTGCCCCGGCCGCGGCCGCCTCGAGCGCCACGATGCCGAACGGCTCGTAGCGGCTCGGCAGCACGACCGCACGAGCGGCGGCCAGCAGCGCGGCGAGCTCGGTGTCGGGCAGGTGACCCACGAAGTCGACGCTGCGCCGCACGCGGTGCCGCCGGGCCTCGCCGACCAGGAACTCCTCCTGCGTGCCCCGCCCGGCCACGACCAGCCGGGTGCCCGGGTGGTGGCGCCGGATCCGCGGGAGCGCCGCGATCAGGTCCTGGACGCCCTTCTCGTATTCCAGGCGCCCGAAGTAGAGCAGCAGCGGCTCGCCGGCGGGTGCGTACCGCTCGCGGGTGGCGGCCACCCGGTCCGCGCCCACCCGCCAGCCGCGCGGGGTGATCCCGTTGTGCACCACCGCGATCGCGTCGGGGTCCAGCTCGAACAGCGTGGCCACCTCGTCGCGCATCGACCGCGAGCAGGTGATTACGCTGTCCGCCCGGTGGGCCAGCCACCACTCCACCGAGTGCACCTGCCGGTTCAGTGGGGCGGACAACCAACCGGCGTGCCGGCCGGCCTCGGTGGCGTGCAGCGTGGCCACCAGCGGGGCGCCCAGCACGTCGGCCAGCGCGATCGTCGCGTGCGCCACGAGCCAGTCATGGGCGTGCACGACGTCAGGACGCCAGTCCCCGAGCCGGGTCAGCGCGGCGCGCACCATCGCGTGGCCCATCGCGAGCGTCCAGCCGATCATGTCCCGCTCGAAATCGAGGTGCGCCGGGTCCTCGGCCGCGCGCAGCACCCGGATCCCGTCCACCCGTTCGTCGACGGTGGGGTGCGTCGCGGCGTCGGACCCGGCCGGCCGCCGGGACAGCACGACGACCTCGTGGCCCGCCGCCGCCAGCTCGCGGGCCAGTTCGTGGACGTGCCGACCGAGCCCACCGACCACGACCGGGGGGTACTCCCACGACACCAGCAGAACCCGCATCCCAGCCATCCTGGCAAACCTGTCCAGACCGGTTACTCGCGGGTAGTCCCTGATCTTCGTTGTCGCCAACGTCTTCGGCGCTGCCCGGCGCACCGGGACGATTTGGGGGTCACTTGCGGCGATACCGTTATCGACAACCCGGGTGGCAGCCTCGGGATCGCCGCGGCGCGGTGCGGCCAGGACTGAATCGACGTGGCCTGATCGAGGCCGCAGTGGCCGACCTCGCCGCGGTTCGCAACTACGGCCGCCGAGCCAGGGGCATGGCCCGCCCGCTGAGTGGCGTCGTTTCACACCCCGAGTAGTGCCGGTTTTCGTCGGGGTCGTTGTTCGGGGTCGATCCATTTCGGTGGGATGAAATTTCCGGGAGCCGGTCGCGCGCGGCGACCGCGCGGCGTAACCCGTCCGGGACGGTGCGCTTGAGGCGCCCGACGTCGAGCGGTTGCCCGGCGCCGTTCATCACGATCGGCACCACCCGGGCGTCGCAGCACAGCAGCCGCAGTTGTTCGGCGGTGATGGCGCCGCCGAAGTCGAGTACGGCGGCGCGGGCCCGGTGTCGCAGGTCGTCGCGGCGGACGAGCACGTTCAGGTGCGGGCGTTCCCCGCCGGCCTCGGGCAGCGGTCCGTCGTCGCCGTGGTCGAGGGCGAACCGGCAGATCTCGGCCAGCGCGTGCGCCTTCCGTTCGGGCAGGGGCCGGGTGTCCTCGCCGGTGGGTGGTGTCGACAGTGCGTCGGGGGCGCTGGCGATGGTGGCGAACGCCACCGCGTCGAGCTCGCCGCGGATCCGTCCGCCGGAGCCGTCCCGGAAGGGCGTGAGCAGCAGTTCGTTCGGTTTCTCGGGCGGGTCCTCATCCTCGCCGGGACCGTCTTCGTCCAGGGTAGTGATCAACTGCCGGGCCAGGCCCGCGAGCTGGCCGGGGGTGTACAGGCAGGCCCGGTCAGAGCGAGCGGAGACCGTTTCGGCGCCGAGGGTGTGCCGGACCTCGGTCTTCCGGTTGCCCCACGACAGCCCGGCACCCGAACTTTTACGGGCCGCCCCAACGCGGCGAGTCGGGCTCGAGACACCGCGCTCCTCAGCAGCGCAGGCCGCGGGCGTCGAGGTGGCCGAAGACGGAATCGCCATCTCCCCAGCACGCCACCCGTCGCGCGGCGGCGGTGCGCCGGTCGGCGGTCAGTAGCCCGGCGAGCTCGGTGACCCGCCCGGCGTGCTGCTGGGCCCGGCCGCGGGCGTAGTCGGCCGCGGAGTGCTTGCTGACCATGAACGCCCAGTCGCTGGACAGCGCGAGCAGCGCCTGCCCGGCGAGCGCGTCGAGAAGCGGGTCCCGGACGGGCGCCGGGGGAGTGTGGTCGACCGCCGCGAGCAGCACCCGCTGCACCTCGGCGTTCAGCTCCACCAGGTCGGCCACCTGCGCGCCGGCCCAGACCCGCCAGTCCTTGCCCGACCCCCACGACGACGCCGGCAGCTCGACCGGCCCGCCGACCAGCCCCGCGTCGACCGCCCCGGCCAGCGTCGTCACCCGCACCCCGGCGTCCGGCAGCGTCCGCAGCACCGCCTCCAGCCAGGCCGGGCCCTCGTGCCACCAGTGCCCGAACAGCTCTGTGTCGAACGCGGCGACCGTGAGCCCGGGGCGGCCCAACCGCTCGCGCAGGGCCAGCAGCCGGTCGCGGACCGTCGCCACGAAGTCCGCGGCGTCACGCTCGACAGCCGCCGCCGCCCGGACCGGGTCATAGGGCCGCTTGTGCTCCGGGGGCACCGTGCGCCCGGTGACCCGGGCCGGCTTGAGTCCCGATGGATGGTCGTAGGTGTGGAAATCCCGGTAGTCGCGGCCGCCCGGGTAGCCCTTGCGGGGCGACCACACCCGGTAGGTGACGTCGAGGTCGCGGCCGAAGCACACCACGTCGGAGTCCCCGACGGTCCGGCCCAGCCCGGTCTCGCCGCGCAGCGCGGGACCGTCCACCAGGAAACGCCGCACTCCGGCCGCCGCGTACCCGCGCTCCATGCCCGGCGCGTACCCGCACTCGGGAGCCCAGATCCCGGCCGGCCGCGCGCCGAGCCGCACGCCCGCGTCGGCCAGCCCGGTCTCCAGCGCGAACGCGCGCACCCGCTCGTCGAGCAGCGGGCCGAACGGATGCGTCGCCGGACCACCGATCAACTCCAGCGCACCGGCGTCGGTGAGCTCCCGCAGCACCGGGGACCCACCGTGCCGCCAGCGGCCCTCGAACTCACCCAGCGCGGCGGAGGCGAGCCGGTGTTCGTGCGCGGCCAGGTCGGGCAGCCGCGACGCCACCCCGTGTGCCCGCAGCAGCCAGCCGCCCAGCCAGTCGTGCATGCCCCGCAGGCAGTGTGGGTCGTCGAGCTGCGCCGCGAGGACCGGGGTGACGCCGAGGGTGAGCAGGTCGCGCCGGCCCTCCGCGGCCAGCCTGCGCACGACGTCGAGCACCGGCAGGTACGAGTGCGCCCACGACTGGTAGAGCCATTCCTCACCGACCGGCCAGCGCCCGTGGTGGGCCAGCCACGGTAGGTGACTGTGCAGGACCAGGCAGAACGTGCCGACCGGCTCGGATCCGGTCGCAGCCGACCCGGTCGTCGCACCGGGCGCCCCCGGGAGCGTGCGCGCGCCCACCACCGGAACGGCGTCGATCCTCACCGCTGCCGTCCCCTCGTCACCCGAACCGAACCGCGTCCACGCTAGCTGCGCGCCACCGGACCCGAGCAGGCACCCGCCACGGCGATGTTTCGCCGCTGTGGCCCTGGCCACTCTCAGCGGTCCGCCGATGCAGTAGGCCCGGGAGGAGCACGATGAGCGGTCCGGATGTGGGCATGGACCCCACGGCCCGGTGGCTGGCCGGCCTGGCTGCTGCACTCGTCGGGCTGCTCGCGATCGGCCTGCTCGGCGCGGGTGCCCTGCTGATGTGGGCGCAGAACCTGCGCGACGACGACGGGTTCTTCAGTACCCCCGTCCAGCGGCTGGGCAGCGACGGCGTCGCCGTGACCGGCGGCGAGCTGAGACCGGAACTGGGCGCCGTGCCGTTCGGGATCGCCGACCTGGCGGGCGAGGCCGGCACCGTGCGGGTGCGGGTCACCACGTTGCTCGGTGACCCCGTCTTCGTCGGCATCGGCCCCCGGGAGGACGTCGCCGACTATCTGCGGGGCGCGAGCCGGGACGAGATCGTCGAGATCGGCCCGGAACCGAACTCGGCCGTCACCCGCCGATACGACGGTATGACGGTCGTTCCGCCACCGGGTCGCCAATTGTTCTGGGTGGCCGCGGCCGAGGGCCTGGGGACGCAGACCGTCCTCTGGCCGGTGGCCGCGGGCGACCACTCGCTCGTGATCATGAACGCCGACGGCGAGCGATCGGTGAGCGTCGACGCGATCGCCGCGAGGCGGATTCCGTACCTCACTCCGATCGCGGTCGTACTGATGTTCATCGGGGTGCTCCTGCTCGGTGGCGCCCTTCTGCTGGGCATCAGTGCATGGACCGGGCACCCCATCGTGCAGCCCGCCGGGCGACCGCCGGAAGCGGCAGACTGGGCCTACCCGGCCCGTATCGAGGCACGGTTGGACGAGCCGCTGAGCCGGTGGCTGTGGCTGGTCAAGTGGGCGCTGCTGATCCCGCACCTGGTCGTGCTCGCCGTGCTCTGGACCGTCTTCGTCGTGTTGACGCTGGTGGCAGCGGTCGCGATCCTGGCCACCGAGCGCTACCCGAAGCCGATCTTCGACGTCAACGTCGGCGTGCTGCGCTGGACATGGCGGGTCGCCTACTACGGCTACTGGGCCCTGGGCACCGACCGGTACCCGCCGTTCACGCTCGCTCCGGCCGACTACCCGGCGACCCTGACGGTCGCCCACCCGCCGCGGCTCACGCGCGCGCTGGTGATCTTCGTCTGGCTGCTGGCCGCCCCGCATGTCCTGGTCGTGGTGCTCCTGGTGGGTCTGTGGGGGCCGTTGAGCGGCGGAGTCCCGCCGTTCGGGGTCGGAGGCCTTGTCGTCCTGCTGACGCTGGTGGCCGGTGTCGCGCTGACGGTGCGCGGCCGCTACCCGCGGGATCTGTTCGACCTGAACGTCGGGTTGGACAGGTGGACGTTCCGGGTGCTCGTCTACCTCGCGCTGATGACCGACGAGTATCCGCCGTTCCGGCTGGACAGCGGCGCCGTGGAACCGGTCGCGGTCGCGATTCCGGCGCCGCGCCGACCCGGGGAGACGGCGTCGCGGCCGGCCCGGGAGGCGCCGCGCCGGTCCGAGGCCGGGGCGGCCGAGGCCGGGCGGCGGTCCGAGCCGGGGCCGCGGACCCAGACCGACCGGTAGGCCGATCAGGGCCGCACGGCCAGCGCCACCAGGTCAAGACTCGCGTCGAGATCGTCGGTGCGCAGTTCGAAGTCGGCACACCGCACCGACGCGACATCGCGGCACAGCGCCTCCGGCCACGGCGTACCGGCCACGGCCAGCTGCACCTGGGCGTCGATCAGCGAGCCGCCGTGCCGGGCGTCGAGCTCACGCAGCCGCGGCCCGTGGTGCAGCCCCAGCAGTTCGACCCCCGCGAACCCGGCCTCGCGCACCAGCTCGGCGAGCTCGGCCGGGTCGAGCTCGCGGGTGTGGAACGGGTTCAGCGGTGTGTCCCGGCCGGGGGAGAAGGTGATCCGGTTCGGGGTGCTGATCAGCAGCGCGCCGCCGGGCCGCAGCACTCGCGCGCACTCGCGCAGGAACCGGTCCTGTTCCCAGAGGTGCTCGATGACCTGCAGGGACACCACGGCGTCGACCGAACCGGTGCTGACCGGCAGCGCGACCAGGTTGGCCCGGGCCACCGCGACCCTGGGGTAGCGGCGGGTGACATGGCCGGCGGTGAGCGCGTCGTAGTCCAGCCCGAGGACCCGGCGCGCGACGCCGGCGAGCAGGTCGGCGCCGTATCCCTCACCGCAGCCGGCCTCGAGCACGGTCGCTCCGGTGCACCGTGGCGCGAGGGCGTCGTAGACGACCTCGTGGCGTCGGAACCAGTAGTTCTCCTCCGGGATCCCCGGGACGGTGCGTTCACCCGTCAAGGGCAGGACGTCCGCGGGGCCGGCACCAGCGCTCATCACGGCGCCACCGTATGCGGCTCGTCCGACCGGCCCGGCGGCCGCCGCCGCTCCCGCTCCGCTGCGGGCCGCTCGGCGCCGGTGGTGCGCGGTGGGCCGGAGGGTCGTACGGCCGGATCGGTTCGGGGTCGGGTGACGCCGACCGCGCTATCCGGGCTCGGGCGCGCCCTCGACCGTGATGACGCCGCCGACGTTGTAACGCAACCAGCCCAGCATCGTCTGCTCCTGCAGCGTCAACGGCACCTCCGGGCCCGACCAGCCGAGCAGCGCGACCGGCCGGTGGGCCAGTGCGTCGCGCAACATCGCGGCCAGTTCCGGAGTGGCCACCACGCGGAGCCCGTCGTGGCTGACGGTCTGCGTGCCCGGCGTATCCGCCTCGGCGTGCGGGCCGGTGCGCACCACGTAGCCGCAGCCCTGCCGGTCGTCGTATCCGGTCACCAGCACGGTCGCCTCCTGTCCGGCAACGGCGCCACTGCTGCTGCATCCCGGGCCCGCCCGGGTCGTGCCGCGGGCTCATGCCATTGCGGCGACCCTATCCAGCCGCCGGCGGTGTCCAGTGATGTCGGGCGTGCGTCGGTTCCTGCTCGCAACGACGCCCGGCCCCGTTCAGGAGGGTCAGCGGCGGCCCCGGAGCCGGGCCAGCAGGCCGCGGGCGCGCTGCTGGTTGCGCGGGGCGCTCGCGAGCCGGCGGCCCTGCTCGGTGAGCCGGCGACCCTGCGGGCTGCTCAGGAAGCGTTTGATCCGGTCGAGAAATGGCACGACGTCCTCCGGGTGATGTGTCCGCACTGGCGGTGACCGGCCACCCAAACACGCGCCCGTGACGACCGCAGGGTGAAGCACATTCCACGTTCGGAACGCATGCCGCCCACAGACCGTCGCATAATCTGACGGATACGGTGAGGACTGTCACCTCCACCACGTTTGCCGTGCCGATACCCGCCGGTAACAATGCTCAAGAGGTCGCCCGCCCCGCCGCTCCGCGGCCGTGGCTGGCAGAGTCGACACATCGATACGGGCACCGTGCGACACGTCCCCGGGCAACCGGGGGTCGGGCCGCGACCCCCGGCACCCGTGCGACAAGGTCCGACAGACGAGAGCGGCACGCCCGCCCCGGGCGTCGCCGGCACCGGCAGGAGGTCGAAGAGGTCCGATGAACATCGTCGTGCTGGTCAAGCAGGTGCCGGACACCTACTCCGAGCGCAAGCTGTCCGACTCCGACCACACACTCGATCGGGACGCCACCGACGCGGTCCTGGATGAGATCAACGAGCGCGCGGTCGAGGCGGCGCTGCAGCTCAAGGAAGCAGGCGGCGGCGAGGTGACCGTCGTGACGATCGGCCCGGACCGGGCCACGGACGCGATCCGCAAGGCGCTGTCGATGGGCGCGGACAAGGCCGTGCACCTGTCGGACGAGGCGATCCACGGGTCGTGCGCGGTGCAGACCGCGAAGGCGCTGGCCTCGCTGATCAACACCGCGATCGGCGCTCCGGGTGATGGGTTCGACCTGGTGCTGGCCGGCAACGAGGCGTCGGACGGGCGCGCGGGTGCGGTGCCGGCGATGGTGGCCGACGTGCTCGGGCTGCCGGCCCTGACCCACGCCCGGGAGATCACCGTGGACGGGTCGACGGTCACGGTGAAGCGCGAGACCGACGACGGGGTGACGCACCTGACGGCGGAGCTGCCGGCCGTGGTGTCGGTCGGCGAGAAGATCAACGAGCCGCGGTACCCGTCGTTCAAGGGGATCATGGCGGCGAAGAAGAAGCCGGTGACCACGCTGTCGCTGGGCGACGCCGGGATCGATGCCTCCGAGGTCGGGATCGCGAACGCGCTGACTTCCGTGACGGCGTCGCAGCCCAAGCCGCCGAAGAGCGCGGGCGAGAAGATCGAGGACGAGGGCGACGCCGGCGCGAAGATCGCCGCGTTCCTGGTGTCCCAGAAGCTGATCTGACCAACCCCCGACGAAGTTCAAGGAGAGACGGCAATGGCAGAGGTGCTGGTCCTCGTCGACCACGTCGAGGGTGAGATCAAGAAGGTCAGCTACGAGCTGCTGACCGCGGCCCGCGCGCTGGGTGAGCCGTCCGCGGTCGTGGTCGGGCCCGCCGGGACGGCCGCGAAGCTGGCCGACGGGCTGAAGGCGCACGGCGCGGCGAAGATCTATGTCGCGGAGACGGACTCGACCGACTTCCTGAGCCCCGAGGTGTCGGTGCTGGAGTCGCTGATCGGGTCGGTGAACCCGGCGGCGGTGCTGATCGGCGTGTCGGCCGACGGCAAGGAGATCGCCGGGCGGGTGGCGGTGCGGACGAACTCGGCGCTGCTGGGTGACGTCGTCGGCGTGAGCGCCGACGGGGTGACGCACTCGGTGTTCGGTGGTGCCTACATCGCCGAGGCGAAGGCGAACACCGAGCACCCGGTGATCACGGTGCGCCCGGGCTCGGTGGAGATCTCCCCGGCCGACGGTGCCGGTGTCGAGGAGTCGGTGCAGGTCGGCGCCGCGGGCCGGTCGGCCACGGTGACCAGCCGGGAGCCGATCACCGGTGGGGACCGCCCGGAGCTGACCGAGGCCTCGGTCGTGGTCTCCGGTGGTCGTGGTGTCGGGTCGGCCGATGACTTCGCGCTGGTCGAGGGCCTGGCCGACTCGCTGGGTGCGGCCGTGGGCGCGTCGCGTGCCGCGGTCGACTCCGGCTACTACCCGCACCAGTTCCAGGTCGGGCAGACCGGGAAGACGGTGTCGCCGCAGCTCTACATCGCGCTGGGGATCTCGGGTGCGATCCAGCACCGGGCCGGGATGCAGACCAGCAAGACGATCATCGCGGTGAACAAGGACGCCGAGGCGCCGATCTTCGAGATCGCCGACTTCGGTGTCGTCGGGGACCTGTTCAAGGTCGCCCCGCAGCTCACCGACGAGATCGCCAAGCGCAAGTCCTGACCTGCGCGATGTAGTACCCCGGTGCCCCCGGCGCGGCCCTCGTGGTCGTCCGGGGGCGCCGGCGTTTCCTGGAGCTCCTCGCCGATCACGGGCACAAGCGCCTGCGACTCGCCGGTCACGGGCCGAGCATCCCCAGTGCCCGCACGGGTGACGCGGCGGGCACACCCCGTGACGTCCGGACGCGTTCACCGACCTGCCATCCCCCCGTCGTCGCCGTCCCCTCAGCGCGTTCCCCGCACCCCGTACCAACTGCGGGTGTGACCTCCTCACAGGTACTGGTCCGGACCCCGGAAGCAGCCGCGTCCCGGTACTCCCTGTTGCTGACCACCGACTCCGACGAGGTGCAGGCCGCCCAGCGGCTGCGCCACCGCGTCTTCGCCGACGAGCTCGGCGCCACCCTGCACAGCCCGATCGCCGGGCTCGACGCCGACCGCTTCGACGAGTTCTGCGACCACCTCGTCGTCCGCGACGACCATGCCGGCGAGATCGTCGGGACGTACCGCATGCTCCCGCCGGAGCGGGCCCGGGCCGCGGGCGGGCTCTACGCCGAGAGCGAGTTCGAGGTGACCGCACTCGGCCCGCTGCGGTCGTCGCTGGTGGAGACGGGCCGGTCGTGCGTGCACCCCGACCACCGCGACGGCGCGGTCGTCGCCTGGTATGGGCCGGCATCGCCCGGTACATGTTGCTGACCGGCAACCGCTGGCTGGCCGGGTGTGCCAGCGTCGCGCTCGACGACGGCGGAGCGCTGGCCGCCGGGGTCTGGGACCGGGTGCGCGCCCGGCACCTCTCGCCGGAGAAGTACCGGGTCCGGCCGCTGAACCCGTGGGACCCGGCCACGGCCGGCCGGCACCGCCGCACCACCGTGCCACCGTTGCTGCGCGGCTACCTGCGGCTCGGCGCCCGGGTCTGCGGGCCGCCCGCACACGATCCGGACTTCGGCGTCGCCGACTTCCTCGTGCTCCTGGGCCTGGACCAGATGGACGAGCGCTACCTGCGGTTCTTCCTCGGGAGCGGGCGGTGAGCGCCGACCGGGCGCCGGCGCCCCCGGAGAGCCGGCGTCCGTGCGCACCCGGCGGGCCGGAACGGGGACGGCGCGGAACTCATCGCCCGGACGCCCCCGCCGCTCGCCCGGCCGGGATCGGGCACCCCACCCATCCCGGGGTGCCCGCTCTTGCGGATCGGCCCCGCGGGCCGTGGACGCCCTGCTCCCCGTGCGGGCCTGACTGCCTCGCGCCGCCTACCCGGCTCGGGTTCGTGGCGCGGCTGCGGGTGCTGCGGCGTCTGGTCGCGCTGTCCTGCTGGGTCCTCGCGGCGGTCCCGATCGTGGCGGTCTCGCCGCTGTGCGGCGGGCGTGTGCATCGCCGCGCGACGAGCACGCTGTTCCGGGGCGTCCTCGGCGCCGCCGCGGTTCAGCTGCGTGTCACCGGAGCGGCGTCCTACGGCGACGGCCCGTCGGGAGTGCTCGTGGTCGCCAACCACCTGTCCTGGATCGACGTGCTCGCGCTCGGTGCCGTGCAGCCCGTGCGGATGCTGGCCAAGCGTGAGGTGCGTGACTGGCCGGTGATCGGGTGGCTCGCCCGGCGCAACGGCGCGTTGTTCGTCGACCGTTCCGGCCTGCGTGGGCTACCCGCGGTGATCGCGGATACCGCGGCTGCCCTGCGGGACGGTGCGGCGGTCGGTGTCTTCCCGGAGGGCACGACGTGGTGCGGGTCGGCGTCCGGGCCGTTCCGGCGGGCCGCGTTCCAGGCCGCGATCGACGCCGGCGTGCCGGTCCGGCCGGTGTCGATCGCTCTGCGCTTGCCGGACGGGCGCCCGACGACCGAGGGGGCGTTCGTCGGCGACCAGACACTTTTCGACTCGATGCTGCGGGTGCTGTGCCTGCCCGCACTGGTCTGCGAGGTCACCGTGCATCGGGAGATCGTCGCGCTGCCCGGGGAGGACCGCCGCGCGCTGGCGCTGCGGGCCGAGCGTGTCGTGGTCGCAGTGACGGGCGTCCGGCCCGGGAGCGCCGAGGCCGCCAGCCCGCGTACCCGTCCGGTGGCTGCCTGATCGACCCGGCCCGCCGTGACTGGGGCGGTCGAGCCGTCCCGCGTGAGGGGACTCGGGCAGCCGATCGTCAGACCGGCGACTACCCTGGTCACGCGATGACCGACCAGGACGGACAGTGACCTCCGTGGGGACGTATCTGGACCACGCCGCCACCACACCGATGCTTCCGCAGGCGGTGGCGGCGATGACCGAGGCTTTGTCGACGACCGGCAACGCCTCGTCGCTGCATTCCTCGGGCCGCCGGTCGCGGCGGCACGTCGAGGAGGCCCGCGAGCGGATCGCGGCGGCTGTCGGCGCCCGCCCGTCGGAGGTCGTGCTGACCACCGGAGGCACCGAGAGCGACAACCTCGCGGTCAAGGGCCTGTACTGGGCGCGACGGCACGCCGACCCGCGCCGTACCCGGGTGCTCGTCTCCGAGATCGAGCACCACGCGGTGCTGGAGGCCGCGGAGTGGCTCGGCGAGCACGAGGGCGCCGAGGTCGAGCTGCTCGAGGTCGACGACGCGGGCCGGGTCCGGCCCGAGACGTTGCGTGCAGCACTCGCGGCCGACCCGGAGCGGGTCGCGCTGGTCTCGGTCATGTGGGCGAACAACGAGGTCGGCACGGTCAACCCGATCCGGGAGCTGGCCGCCATCGCCCACGAGTTCGACGTCCCCGTGCACACCGACGCCGTCCAGGCCGTCGGAATCCTGCCGATCGACTTCGCCGCCTCCGGGGTCGACGCGCTCACCCTCACCGGGCACAAGCTGGGTGGCCCCTACGGGGCCGGCGTGCTGCTGCTGGGGCGCGAGGTCGCGCTCACCCCGCTGCTGCACGGCGGCGGCCAGGAGCGCGACGTGCGCTCGGGGACGCTGGACACCCCGTCGATCATCGGGCTGGCCACGGCCGTCGACCTGGCCGTCGCCGACGCGCCCCGGCGGGCCGCGACGCTCGCGGGCCTGCGCGACGACCTCGTGGGCAAGGTGCTGGCCGCGGTCCCGGACGCGCGCCTCAACGGCGACCCCGGCACCGGGGTGATCGACGGCGGCCCCTCGCGGCTGCCGGGCAACGCGCACCTGTCGTTCCCGGGCTGTGAGGGCGACAGCCTGCTGATGCTGCTCGACGCGCACGGCATCGAGTGCTCCACCGGCTCGGCTTGCACCGCGGGCGTCGCGCAGCCCAGCCACGTGCTGCTCGCGATGGGTGCCGACGAGGCCACCGCGCGCGGCTCGCTGCGCTTCTCCCTCGGGCACACCTCGACCCCGGAGGACGTCGACGCCGTGGCGTCGGTCATCGGGCAGGTCGTCGAGCGGGCCCGCCGCGCCGGCCGCAACGGCGCGCCCCACGACGGGCGGGCGGTCGCCGCCGGCGATCGATGACGGTGGGGCGGGTCGGATGAGGGTCTTGGCCGCGATGAGCGGTGGGGTCGACTCCGCGGTCGCGGCGGCGCGCGCGGTCGAGGCGGGCCACGACGTCGTCGGGGTGCACCTGGCGCTGTCCGAGACGCCGGCCGCGCTGCGGGCCGGGTCGCGCGGCTGCTGCTCCCGGGAGGACGCCACGGACGCCCGGCGGGCCGCCGACGTGCTCGACATCCCGTTCTACGTCTGGGACTTCGCGGCGCAGTTCACCGAGAGCGTGGTCGACGACTTCGTCGCCGCCTACGCCGCGGGGGAGACCCCGAACCCGTGTCTGCGCTGCAACGAGAAGATCAAGTTCGCGGCGCTGCTGGACAAGGCGCTCGGTCTGGGCTTCGACGCGGTCTGCACCGGGCACTACGCACGCCTCGACGACGGCATGCTCCGCCGGGCGGTCGACGACGACAAGGACCAGTCCTACGTGCTCGCGGTGCTCACCGCGCGCCAGCTCGCGCACGCGTTGTTCCCCATCGGAGACACGCCCAAGCCGGACGTCCGGGCCGAGGCGTCGGCGCGCGGGTTGCGCGTGGCCGACAAGCCGGACAGCCACGACATCTGCTTCATCCCGTCCGGGGACACCCGGGCATTCCTCGCCGAGCGGATCGGCGTGCGGCCCGGCGCGATCGTCGACGCCGAGAGCGGCGAGGAGCTGGCCCGTCATGGCGGGGTGCACGGGTTCACCGTCGGTCAGCGCAAGGGCCTCGGGGTGGACCGACCGGCGGCCGACGGCCGGCCCCGCTACGTGCTGGGCATCGAGCCGGTCAGCGGCACCGTGACCGTCGGCCCGGCCGCCGCGCTGGACGTCCGCGAGATCGACGCCGTTCGGCCGGTGTGGAGCTCGGGACGGGCGCCCGACGGGCCGCTGAGCTGTGTCGCGCAGGTCCGGGCGCACGGTGGGCTGGCCCCGGCCCAGGCCTGGCCGACCGTCGACGGCGGGCTGCGCGTCGCGCTGGCGCAGCCGTTGCGCGGCGTCGCACCGGGGCAGGCGGTGGCGCTGTACCGCCCCGACGCCTTCGGCGACGTGGTGCTCGGCAGTGCCACGATCACCGCCGCGCGCTGACCCGCGCACCACCCCGAACCCGGCGAACGGCACTTTCGTTCAAACCTATTGAACGAAAGTGCCGTTCGTGAGGCACGGGACGGCTCAGGTGCCTGAGCAGCACACCGTCGACAGCGGGGTCGGTGCCGGGCGAGGTGTCGTCGAAGGTCAGCACTGCGATCCGGCGACCGGGGTCCGACGTGACGATGGCGGTGCGTGCGGTGCGCACGAACCGTACGCCGGGCACGCCCGCGCGCGGCCCGGTCAGGTCGGCGCCGCTGCGGGTGCCGGCCACCGGGCCCGGTGATGCTGGCGCGCGCCGGGCGGGGCAGGGTGCCGGCCCTACGGGTGCGGTGCGCGCCGGACTCCTCGCCGGGCTGGCGAGAACCGCTCGAATGGGTCACGCTTCGCGGCGCCCCGAGGAGGTGCCCGCGTTGCCGGACGCACAGCAGACCGTCGACCCCCACGACGCCGATCCCGACCGTGACGGCGGGAGCGATCTGGACGATGTCGCCGAGCAGGCGGCCGACACCGCCGAGGACGTGGTCGACAACCCCGCCGTGCACGCGCTGGGCCGGATCGGCCTGGTCGCCTACGGCGCGGTGCATCTGCTCATCGCGGGGCTCGCGGTGCAGGTGGCGCTCGGTGACTCCGAGAAGGCCGACAAGTCCGGCGCGTTGCAGGCCATCGCGGCGAGCGGGTTCGGAGTCGTGCTGCTGTGGGTGATCGCGGTCGGCCTCGGCGCCCTCGTGATCTGGCAGCTCGCCGAGGCGATCTGGGGGCACCGCGGTGTGACGGGGGGCCGGCGCGTGTTGCGCACCGCGATCAACCTCGTCGAGGCGGTGATCTTCGGTGTGCTGGCCTACTCCGCGGGCTCGATGGCCACGGCCGGTGGGACGGACACACCGAAGCGCTCCGTGGCGGTGGTGCTGTTCGAGCTGCCGGCTGGGCAGGTCCTCGTCGCGCTGATCGGGATCGGGGTGCTGGTCCTCGCCGGGTATGCGGTCTACCGAGGGCTCAGCAAGGGCTTCCGTCGCGATCTCGACCTCAGCCGCGCCGATCCGCGCGCCGCCCGGCTCGCCGTCCGGCTCGGCCAGGTCGGCTGGCCCGCCCTGGGCGTCGCATACGGGACGACCGGGGTGCTGCTGGTGCTTGCCGCCGTCCGGTACAACCCGGACCAGCCGGTCGGCCTCGACGCCGGACTCAAGACCCTCGGTGCGCAGCCGTACGGGCAGGTGCTGCTGCTGGTCCTCGCGCTCGGGCTGGCGGTCTTCGGGGTCTACTGTCTGTTCGACGCCCGCCACCGCAAGTCCTGAGCAGATCGGGTACACAGCGCGGCATGAGTTCTCCCGACGATCCGCTCGCCACCGCCCTCGCCGCCGCCGGTCTGTCCGATGCGGTACCCGGCGGCCCGCCGCCCGGTCCGACCGGCGACGCCGCGGGATTCGTCGTGTCCGAGACCGGTGAGGTCGCGGCCGAGTCGGCCGAGTCGCCGCAACGCTGGTCCGCCGGCGCGGCGACCGGCGCCGGCTCGCTGCCCGGCACGGACCCGCGGGAGGCGGCCGCGACCGTCGTCGGCGAGCTCCCCCTGCTCCCGCACATCCCGGAGCTGCCGGCCCGCGGCGTCGGTGCGGACATGATCGGGCGCACGGCGGCGCTGCTGGTCGACATCGCGGTCGAGGTGATGCCGACCGGCTACCGGGTGACCGCACGACCCGGCCGGGATCACCGCCGCGCCGTCGACCTGCTGCGCACCGACGTCGACGCGTTCGAGGAGGCCTGCGAGCCCGCGCGTCCGGCTTGGGTGAAGGTGCAGGCCGCCGGGCCGTGGACGCTCGCGGCGGGCGTCGAGCTGCGGTCGGGGAACCGGGTGCTCACCGACCACGGCGCCGTCCGCGAGTTCACCGAGAGCCTGGCCGAGGGATTGCGCGGGCACGTCGCCGACGTGGCGTCGCGGACCGGCGCCCGGGTGCTCGTCCAGCTCGACGAGCCGTCGCTGCCGGCGGTGCTGCGCGGGTCGCTCCCGACGGCGTCGGGCTACGGGAGGCTCCCCGCGGTGCCGGAGCCGGAGGCGACCGACCTGCTGCGCGATCTCGTCGACGGGCTGCCGGCGCCGGTCCTCATGCACTGCTGCGCGGACGACCCGCCGGTGCGGCTGTTGGCCGCGACCGGGGCCGCGGCGATCGGGCTGGACGCGACGGTGCCGTCGTTGTCGGGGGACACGGCGTCCCCGGCCGCGCTGGACGCGCTCGGCGAGGTCTGGGACGCAGGGACGCCGCTGTTCCTCGGCCTGGTGCCGGCCGTCGATCCACCCCAGCCGGTCGAGCTGCGGGCGCTGGCCCGCCGCGCGTTCGACCTCGCCGACCGGCTCGGCTTCGACCGGTCCCGGCTCGCCGAGCTCGCCGTGCCGACCCCGGCCTGCGGGCTCGCCGGGGCGACGCAGGAGTGGGCACGCCGGGCGATGACCCTCAGCCGGGAGCTCGGGCAGACCTTCCTCGACCCGCCGGAGGGGTGGTAGCCGCGACGTCCAGTCCCCACCGCCGGACGGCGCCCGGCCTGCTCCGTGCGGCGGTGGCGGCCCGGCGCGGGCGGATCGGTGATCCGGTGGGCGGCCGCGGCGGGATGGTGGGTGGCCGGGCGCCGCGCCGAACGGCCGAGCCGCCCGGCGCCTGAGAGCCGGACCGCCGTTCGGTGCAACCGTGCGCGCGCATGCGGCGGTCGTGACGCCGCTCGCCGACGCCCGCCGACCGGACGGCTGACGTCGCGCAACCCCTGTTCTCAGGATTCCCGGGACTGTGGGGCGCGCGTGGCTAGCGTTCCCGCTCGTGATCCGACTGGCCTCTCGCGCCTTGTGGGCCATGTCCTTCGTGACGGTCCTGCTGGCCCCGCTACTGCTCGTCACGGGGGCGGGTGGCTCGTCCGGAATGATCATGGAACTCGCGCTGGTCCTGGGACTGGTGCCGACCTCCGCGATCGCCGTCGTCGTCGTGATCGCGTCGCGGGTGCGGTCGCTGACCACGACGTTCGGCATCGAGCGGCTCATGCGCTTGCATCGCTGGCTCGGCCTGCTCGCCCTGGTCCTCGTCCTGGTGCACCTCGCGATGGTCCTGGTGGCCGATCCGCGCAACGTCGCGCTGCTGGACCTGACCAGCGCCCCGGGGCGGGCGCGCGCCGGGACCGTCGCCGCCCTGGCCATGGTGGTCCTGGTGGCGCTCGCCGTGCTGCGCCGCCGGATGACGATGCGCTACGAGGTGTGGCGGGCGCTGCACGTGCTGCTCGCCGCCACGGTCGTCGTCGGCGGGGCCCTGCACGTGTTCCTGCTCGACCACCTCGTCCGCAACCCCCTGATGCGCGCCGTGTTCGTCGTGATGCTGCTGGGAGTGCTGGCGGTGGTGGTCAACCGCTGGGTGGTGCGCCCGCTGCTCGCGAGCCGTGACGAGTTCCGGATCGAGGAGATCCGCCGGGAGAGCGAGGTCGTGAGCACGCTCGTGCTGGTCCCGGCCCGGCGCCGCCTGCACGGTCGACGCGACCGGATGACGTTCGCGCCCGGCCAGTTCGCCTGGCTGCGGCTGCGCCGGTCCGTGCTGGTCGCCGAGGAGCACCCGTTCAGCATCGCGTCGGGGACCTCCCCCGAAGGTCGCGTCGAGTTCACGATCCGCCACGTCGGCGACTACACCCGGCTGCTGTCGAACCTGCGCCCCGGCCGGACGGTGTATCTCGACGGTCCGCACGGCACTTTCACGGTCGACCACGTCCAGGCGACGGGGCTGGTGCTCATCGCGGGCGGTGTCGGGATCACGCCGATGATGAGCATGCTGCGCACGCTCGCCGACCGGGGTGACCGGCGTCCGCACCGGCTGGTGGTCTGTGCGCGGACGCCGGCGGAGCTGCTGTTCTCCGACGAGATCGACGAGCTGACCGGCCGGTTGAACCTCGTCGTCGTGCAGACGGTCACCCAGCCGCCCGACGGGTGGACCGGGCCCACCGGGCGGGTGGACCGGCAGTTGCTGGAGGCGGTGCTGCCCGGGCCGTTCCGGCGCAACCAGCTCGACTACTTCCTGTGCGGCTCACCCGGCCTCGTCGGGGGTGCGGTCGCCGCGCTCGACGAGCTGGCGGTCCCGGCGCAGCGCGTGCACACCGAGCAGTTCGACATGGTCTGAGCAAGGAGAACGATGAGCTCCTCATCCACGGAGATCCCGCGGTTCGTGCGGTGGAGCGTCGCGGTGACGCTCGGTGTGGCCGCTCCCGTGGCGGCGCTGCGGGCCGGCCCGGCGGAGCCGATCATCTCGGGCGGTGACGACGTCCAGGCTGCGGGGGAGGGCTCGGCCGTCGGCCCGGGCACCCGCGCCGACTCCGGGGTCGCCCCGCCCGGCCTTCCGGAGGACACGGTTCTGGCCTCGGTCGACGCGGGTCAGCGCTTCGACCCCGCGACGGCCGCGCAGGTGGTGTCGGTGGCGCAGGCGTCGGCGATCCCTGCCCCGCCGGTCCGGTCCGGTCCGAATGGCGACGCCCCCGCGGCGGCACAGGACGCCCCGCCGGCCGCTGCGCCCGCGGCGCCGCAACGGCTCCGGGTCACTGCCCCGGCTCCCGCGACCGCCCCCGTTCCCGCGACCGCCCCCCTTCCCGCGACGGCTCCCGCGACCGCCCCCGCGACCGCCCCCGCCCCCGTGGCCCCGCAACAGCCTCGGGCCG
>NZ_JAHDTG010000079.1 GCF_018531475.1 Pseudonocardia mahuensis | reverse complement strand
GGCGAACCCGCTCGGTGTCCGCGGCGTCGGCGAGGGCGGCACCCTCGGCCCCAACGCGGTGCTCGCCGGCGCGCTCGGCGACGCCCTGGGCATCAGCATCGACACCCTGCCGATCACCCCGGCCACCGTGTGGAAGGAGCTCCAATGATCGAGAAGACCCTGCACGACCGGGTCGGGGTGATCACGCTGGACCGGCCGGAGAAGCGCAACGCGCTGGACATCGAGCTGTGCCACCGGCTGCGCGAGGCCGTGGGCTCGGCGGTCGCCGGCGGCGCCCGGGCGCTGGTGATCACCGGGAACGGCACCAGCTTCTGCTCCGGCGCCGACCTCGGCGAGGTCTACACCGCCGACTTCCGCGATGCCCTCTACGCGATGCTGCACGCCGTGACCGACGCCCCGGTCCCCGTGGTCGCGGCGATCAACGGCCCGGCGATCGGGGCCGGCACCCAGCTCGCGCTGGCCGCCGACCTGCGGGTCGCCGCGCCGACCGCGCTGTTCGGGGTGCCCACCGCCAAGATCGGGCTCGCCGTCGACCCGTGGACCATCCGCCGGCTCGCCCTGCTCGCCGGCAACGGCACCGCCCGCGCGGTGCTGCTGGCGTGCGAGCAGCTCGACGCGGAGCGGGCCCGGGAGTGCGGGCTCGTCGAGCGCGCCGGCGAGGTGGCCGACGCGCTGGCCTGGGCGGCGGAGATGGCGGAGCTCGCCCCGCTGACCGTCGCCTACTCCAAGCGCGTGCTCAACGAGGTGTTCGAGCCGGAGCTCAGCCCGGCGGAGGCGAAGGAGCTGGACGCGGCCTTCGAGGGCTGCTGGGCCAGCGACGACTTCGCCGAGGGGCGCCGCGCCCGCGCCGAGAAGCGCGCACCGCGGTTCGAGGGGAGATGACCCGATGAAGTGCGCTCCGTTCGACTACGTCCGCGCGGCCAGCGTGGACGAGGCCGTCACGACGCTGTCCCAGGCGGACGGTGACGCCAAGATCCTCGCCGGTGGGCAGAGCCTGGTGCCGGTGCTCGCGCTGCGGATGGCGCGGCCGTCGGTGCTGGTGGACGTCAACCGGATCCCGGGCCTGGCCGCTGTCACCCCTGACGGGGACGCGGTGCGGGTCGGCGCGCTGACCCGGCACAGCGCGCTCGTCGAGCAGACCCACCACCCGCTGCTCGCCGACGCGGCCCGCTGGATCGGCCATACCGCGATCCGGGCGCGGGGCACCGCGGGCGGCAGCATTGCACACGCCGACCCGTCGGCCGAGCTGCCCGTCGTCGCCGTCGGCACCGGCGCGACCGTGTCCGTCGCCGGCCCCGGCGGGACCCGGCAGGTCGCCGCCGAGGACCTCTTCGTCGGCGCGCTGATGACCGACCTGGCCGAGGACGAGATGCTCACCGAGGTCCGCTTCCCACTGCCCACCCGCTGGGGCTTCGCCGAGTTCGCCCGCCGACACGGCGACTTCGCGCTGGTCATGGCGGTCGCCGCCGAGGTCGAGGGCGCCATCCGGATCGCGCTCGGCGGCATCGGGGCCGTCCCGGTCCGTGCCGAGGCCGGGGAACGGGTGCTCGCCGACGGCGGGTCCCTGCGCGAGGCCGCGGCCGCCGCCGCGGAGCAGCTCACGCCCACCGCCGACCTGCACGGCTCGGCCGACTTCCGGCGGGCCATCGCCGCCGAGATGATTCGGCGCGCGCTGACCCGGGCCGGGCTCTCCTGATCAGGAAGGACTTCGGAATGGATGTCACCTTCAGCGTCAACGGCGAGCGGGTGCACCTCGACGTCGAACCCCGGCACACCCTGGCCGACGCGCTGCGCGAGGAATGCGGCCTGACCGGAACGCACCTGGGTTGTGAGCACGGGGTGTGCGGTGCCTGCACCGTGCTGGTCGACGGGCAGCCCGCACGGGCCTGCCTGATGTTCGCGGTGCAGGCCGACGGCGCCACGGTCACGACCGTCGAGGGCCTGGCCGGCGAGGACGGCGAACTGCACCCGCTGCAGGAGGCCTTCGTCGCCCACCACGGCCTGCAGTGCGGTTTCTGCACCCCCGGCATGCTGATCAGCGCGCTGCACCTGCTCGACACCGACCCGGAACCCGGCCGGGACAAGATCCGTGAGGAGATGTCGGGCAACATCTGCCGCTGCACCGGCTACTCCGGGATCGTCGACGCGATCGAGGCGGCGGCGGGTGTGCTGCGGGAGCCCGGCCCAGCCTGCGGACGGTGCTGATCAAGCACCTCCAGGAGGGCAATTCCTCCTCACGGTGCGGCAGTCCGTCGGGCAGGGCTGACAGGACGCGGCCTGCGCCCGCGCAGCGGCCGCGCGGCCGCGGCGGCTATCGCTTGCCGGCTTGTCGGCGGCTCGTCCAGGCCGGCGTCAGCCCCTGGTCCGGACTGGTGGCCCTGCACTGGTCGGCGAGAGTCGCCAGCTCGGCTACCGCGGCGTGGGCCTGGGTAGAGGTATATGGGCATGGGCCCTCGCGGAGGGCCCCAGGTCTTGTCGAGCTCGCGGGTCCCCCCGCGCAGCTACCTGCCCGGCCCGACCATTCGGGGACGACGAGCGGCTCCGTCGCAGTGATCGTCGTCGGGGCAGGAGAAGTTGCGCAGATCGGGCGTTTCGCTGCCCAGACGGTGATCACGACCGACGGCCGGGCGGGCGGTGGCACCCGGTGCCCGACAGCCCCGCGCACGGCGGCCACGTCGGCCACGTCGGCATCGGTGTCCCGCAGACTGCCGCTCAGCTCGAGCCTCGGCCGCGCCGGTGGGCGGCGCGGGCGATCGCGTGGCTGGACACCGGCGAGGTGAGCGCGATGAAGGCGATGCCGAGCACGGCGAAGGTGATGGTCGCGGCGTCCTCGGTCGCGACCGAAGAGGCGAGGACGGCGATCACTCCGGGTCCGGTCGCCAGGCCCTGGGCGTGCAGTTGGCTGTAGGTGTCGGGCATGCGCAGGACGCCGTAGAGGCTGATCGTCATGAGCGCCAGGCCGAGCAGCAGCAAGGCGCCGCCGATGACATCGAGCAGAACCGAGATCATCCGAATGGACCTCCGGAGCCGAGGTACCGCGCGGCCGCCACGGTGGCGACGAAGGACAGCAGGGCGAGTGCCACCGCGGCGTCCAGGTAGTAGGCCTGGCCCTGCAGGTAGGACAGGAGGGCCAGCAGCGCCATGACGAGCACCGCCAGGAGGTCGAGGGCGACGACGCGCTGGAGCACGTCGCGGGCGCGGACCAGCATCAGCCCCCCGGCCACGAGGAGCAGCGTGACCCAGATCAGGGCTGGGACGATGACGACGGGAGGCACGGCGGTCAGGGGAAGACCCGGCGCTGACGCCGCTCGTAGGAGTCGCGCTGGGCGGCGCGGACCGCGTCCGCGTCACGGGCATCGAGCACGTGCAGCAGCAGCCGGCCCTGCTCGTTGTCGACCTCGACGACGACGGTGTCCGGTGCGAGCCCGACCCGGATCCCCCAGGCGGCGGCCGAGGATGGTACGCAGGGGGTGATGGGGATGGTGACGATCCCGGGCGTCGGAGGGCGCAGGCCGAGGCAGTAGCCGGCGACGTCCCAGGCGCCCCGGGCGATGTCGACGAGTGTCCCGGCGACCAGGGCCGGTACGCCGGCCAGCCGGTCGGCCAGAGGGATGTTCGGCGGTGGCCCGACCGGGCGGACCCGCCGACCGGCGGCGACGAGCAGCGCCGACACGGCCAACCCGGTGATGACGTCGCCGGGGTGCAGGCTCGTCAAGGTCAGCAGGTAGACGGAGGTGAGCGCGGCGACATGGAGCAGCGGGGCGGTCATCCGGACCTCCGGGTCAGCAGTGCCTGGGCGGCGCTGCCACTGAGTGTCAGCAGCGGCTCGGGCCATAGCCCGACGGCGAGGACGAGCAGCGCCAAGCCCGCGGTCAGCGCCCGCAGCGGCAGCGGACTGATCGGGCCGGCCCCGGAAGGGGCCGTATGCCAGAAGCGGTGTTGGTAGACCTGGAACAGGTAGACGAGCGAGAGCGCGCTGCCGATGACCAGGAGGAGGACGAGGGCGGGGCTTCCGGCGGCGATCGCGGTGCGGAACATCTCCAGCTTGCCGACGAACCCCGCCGCCGGCGGTACCCCGGCCACGCTGAGCGCCCCCACCGCGAACGTGCCGGCGACCAGCGCGCCACGGAGACCGGAGGCCAGGAACAGCAGAGTCTTGTTCAGTGAGTTGACCACGCTGTAGAGCACCGCGGCGGCCAGGCCCACCGGCCCTCCGACGCCCACGGCCACCAGCACGTACCCGACCTGCCCGATCGCGGAGTAGGCGAGCATCTCGGCGGCATCGCCGCGAGACACCGCCAGCACCGCGCCGTAGATGATCGAGGCGGCGCCGAGGAGGACGAGCACGGTGGCACCGCGCCGTAGCTCGTCGGGGAAGATCCCGGCGCCGAAACGCAGCAGGCCGTAGGCGCCGATGTTCGCCACGGCGCCGCTCAGGATGGCCGCGACGGCGGGACGGGTGCCGGCGTAGACCGTCGGCAGCCAGAAGTGGAAGGGGAACAGCCCGAGTTTGACGCTGAACGCGATGAAGAAGCCGACCGCGACGAGCATTGCCGCGTTGGCGCTGACGTCGACGATCCGTTCGGCGACGTCAGCCATCGCCAGCGTGCCGGTGACCCGGTAGGTGCCGGCTACGGAGAGCAGGAAGATGAACGAGCCCAGCAGGTTGACCGCGGTGAAGACCAGCGCCGCCCGCAGTTGGCGCCGCTGCCCCCCATAGGTGGTGAGCGCGTACGAGGCGGTCATGGCCAGCTCGAAGAAGACGTAGAAGTTGAACACGTCCGCGGTGAGGAACAGTCCGGTCAGCCCGCCGGCGAGCAGGAGCACGAGTCCGGGCAACGTCCGTTCCCGCACACCGATGATCGCCTCGGCGGCGGCCGCGGCCAGCAGCACGAGGACGGACAGCAGCGCGAACGTGACGCCCAGCGTGTCGGCGCGCAGCACGATGCCCACTCCGGCTGGCCAGCCGCCCGTGACGATCTGCTGGCTGCCGTTCCTCAGCACGTCGACGGTGAGCACGACCAGCATGGCGAGGTTCGCCGCGAGCGTCGCCACGGCGAGCCAGGCGATCACGGGCCTGCGCCCGTCGAAGGCGACGAGCAGTGCGCCCCATGCCCAAGGCAGCACCAGGGCTGTCGACAGCATCAGGGGGCCTCGTCCCGGTCGGCCTGACGCTCGCGCTCCAGGCCGGCCTCGTACTCCGCCTCGCTCGCGGCCAGCTCGCCACGCTCCACGGACCGGAAGACCACGACGACGCGGTGCACCAGGGCGAGCAGCAGCGCCGCCGTGGCCAGCCCGATGACCAGTGCGGTCAGCGCCAGTGCCTGTGGGAGCGGGTCGCTCACCGGCTCGCCGGGCTGTACCGAGATGGGCGCCTTCCCGCGGGACAGGCTCGATCCGATGATCGTCACAACGGCGGCTTGCGAAATGAGCATGATGCCGGCGACGACCCGGATGAGGTCGGGCTTGAGCAGCAGATAGCCCCCGGTACCGAACAGGACGGCGGCGGCGAGGGCGAAGGCGAGGATCACTGAGGCTCCTCCTCGGGCCGGGCGAGCTGGTGCAGCAGCACCGTCAGCACGCCGACGACGAGTAGGAAGACCCCGACGTCGAGTATCAGCGGGGTGGCCAGCTCCAGCGTGCCGACGGTGACCACGTTCTCGCCTGGCGCCGGGCGATGGCGGAGCGGCGGTTCACCGAGCGCCAGGGGGAAGAAGCCGCTCGCGAGCGCGAGAAGCAGCCCGCCGAGGGCGACCTTCGGGGCGTGTCGCAGCACCGGCAGGGCCGTCTCGGCCGCCGCTGCTCCCAGCGCGATGTAGAACAGGGCGATCGCCAATGCGACGACCACTCCGGCGGCGAAGCCGTCGCCGACCTCTGCGTAGCCCTTGACGATCAGGCCGGCCGCTACGAGGAGGCTCGGACCCAGCAGCAGCCGGGCCACGACCCACACGACGACGTCCGGGACCCGATCCGCGTCGGGCGGCCTCACCACAGCCTCCCGCGATGCAGCAGGATCGCCACACCGATGACCGCGACGATCAGCACGGTGATCTCGCCGAGCGTGTCCAGGCCGCGGAAGTCGGCGACGATCACGGTCACGACGTCGCCGCCGTGGGCGGCCGGTGTGAGCCGGATGTGCTCGGCGGCGACGCCGGGAACCTGAGCGGGTTGCGACAGGAACCCCCACACGGCGGCGAACGCGGCGAGCCCTGCGATGCCGCCGGCGAGCGGGTCGCGCCAGCGGTGGGTCGGGCGGCCGGTGACAGCCGCGGCGGCCACCGTCCGGCTGTCTCGACCACGTCCCGGCCCGTCGCGCGGTAGCCGGGCCAGCGCTGCGAGGAACACCAGCGTGAGCATGGTCTCGACCAGGACGGCCACGAGCGCGACGTCGGGTGCGCTGGTCAGGGCGTAGACCGCGGCCAGCGCGAAGCCGACCACCGACAGCGCGAGCACCAGAGCCACCCGTGCACCGGCTCGGGTGATCGTCAGCGCCGCGATGGCGACCAGCCCCAGGAGCGGCAGGATCAGCCAGTCGCTGCCGGATACCCTGCCGACGGTGTAGGCGCCGATCGTCGGGCTGGTGGCGAAGGCGAGGCCGACCAGCCCTCCGGCGGGGACGAGGACCGCGGCGACGCTGTTGCGCAGGTCGCGCACCTCCCGGTCGTGCAGCGCGGCGGAGACACGAGACAGCGCGCGCAGCGATGCGGTGTAGGCCCGCTCCGGCCCCAGCCGCTCACCGGCCACGGCCAGACCCCGCGACACCCGGTCCGCCACACGCGGGACGGCGAGCAGCAGCCCGCCGAGCCCCCAAGCGGCCAGCGCCATCAGGTTCTCGGGTCGGGCGTCCAGGTGGTAAGCCAGTGAGAGGCTCACCGGCGAGGCGTTCGAGATGCTTCCCGCGTCCTCGGCCAGGCGCTCGAACGGCTGCACGACGATGCCCCCGGTCACGGCGACGACGGCCAGGACGACGACCGGCGCGACGAGTAGACGGGGCGCGGGGCCCGGCTCGCCGCGTGCCGGCCCCAGGAACAGCAGCATCCAGAAACGCCCGATGTAGGCGAAGGTCAAGGCTGCCGCGGCCACCGCCAGCCCGGCCACCAGTAAACCCGCGTCCAGCGCCGCGGTGAAGAACAGCTCGTCCTTGAAGAACCCGACGGTGAACGGCAATGCGGCCAGGGTCGCGGCCGCCACACCAGCGGCCACCGCCAGCACCGGCATGCGGCGCCGGAGCCCACCCAGCTGGGACAACCGGTCCTGCCCGGTGGCCATCACCACCGCCCCCGCGGTCATGAACAGCGCGCTCTTGGCCACGCCGTGGGCCAGTACGTAGAACGCCGCCGCACCGTTGCCGGTCGCACCTCCGATCCCGTACAGCGTCACCACGTAGCCGTACTGGGAGATCGTGGAGTAGGCGAGCAGCTGCTTGAGCCGGTCCTGGCGGAGCGCGAGCATCCCACCCACGGCGATCGACACCAGCCCCACGACCAGCAGCCCGGACAGCACGGCCTCGCTGCGGGCCAGCAGCGGGTGCACCCGGCCGAGGACGAGCACACCGGCCGCGACCATCGCCGCCGAGTGCAGGTACGCCGAGACCGGCGTGGGTGCCGCCATCGCTCGGGGCAGCCAGAAGTGCAGCGGGACCTGCGCGCTCTTGGCCAGCGCGGCCACGGCCAGCAGCGCAGCGGCGACCGTCGTGGTCGTCCCGGCCGGGGCGCGCGCCACCAGCTGTGGGATCGAGAAGGTGCCGTACGCCGCGTAGAGCAGCGCCGCGGCGACGAGCAGCGCGACGGCGCTGACCACCGTGACCAGCAGGGCCATCAGCGCGGCGGCGCGGGCCTCCCGCTCCGCGCGGTCGAAGCCGATGAGGTAGTACGAGCAGATCGCCGTCACGTCGAAGAAGACGAAGAGCAGGACGAGGTCCTGCGCCGTGGCCAAGCCCACCATCGCCACCGCGAACAGCGCCATCCAGGGCCAGAACCGCCACCGTTCCGCCGCTCGGCGGTGCCCGTGCTCCAGGTGCAGCGACAGGTAGCTGGTGCCGTAGGCGAAGACGAGCACGCCGACCCCGGTGGCCAGCAGCGCGTAGAGCGCACCGAGACCGTCGAGCGAGAAGCTCAGGTGCAGACCCAGCGTCGGCGCCCAGGGCAGCGAGACCGCGCCGCCCCCCATCAGCCAGCCGACCAGACACAGGCAGAACCCGGCGGCCGCTGCGGCGCAGGCGGTCCACCCCTGCCAGTCCACCGGCAGCGCACGGTGCCGGAGGTCATCGCGTGATGTCGTCACGCCACCAGGGGTCGCGGCCACGGGCTACTCCTCCAGCGGACCGACGAGCGACCAACGCTACGCGCTCCCGATCCGCGCTGCAGCGGCCGCGCGCCGGACGCTCGACGAGGTCGCGGACACGCCTTGGGGGTGCTGCAGACCGAACCGCCTCTACCGGCGGGACGGATGGCCACCGGGTTCCCGTGCTCGCCCCACTCAATGGCGCACAGCAGTACCCAGGGCACGGCCAGGACGGTGGTGAGCACCGCGAACGCCGCCCACCAGGACGCGGGGACCGCCGCGGCGGCGATGATGATCGCCGGCAGTGCACGGCGCAGAACCATCGCCCCGATCGCGCAGGCGTCCGATCGAGGGCGTCTGCCGTGCGAGTGGGCCCGCCGGAACCAGGATATGACGATTGCTCAGGTGCAACGATGTGGGCGCCGGCCGGGTGACCCGCCGGCCGGGACCGGCGGGCGGACATGCGGACCCGAACGCGCGTAGAAGTCGGATCCGAACGATCTGTCGAGAGCGACATCTGTCGGGTTCGAAGGCGCCGATCAGGGGTGCCAGTTCACGAGCCGGTGACAGCGAGGTGGCGGCCGGATGTCGGTATGGCGCACTCCGTGCGACCATGATCACCCGTCCGCGTGATCCATTCGGCCGAACCGTTCACCGATCATCGAGTCGATCTCCTGGCATCAGAGCCGGGCGTGGACGATCATTGCCGAACCGACGAGCCGACCGGCTCCGGTCCGCGGGCTCCCGCGGTGGGGCAGAGGAGGTCAACAGACGTGGCCGACCTGAAGAAGGGCGCTCGGATCACCGGCACCCAGCGTGACAAACTCGCCACCGATCTGAAGAAGAAGTACGAGAAGGGCGCCAGCATCCGCGCCCTCGCCGAGCAGACCGGACGCTCCTACGGGTTCGTCCACCGGGTGCTCAGCGAGACGGGTGTCACGCTGCGCGGGCGTGGTGGCGCCACACGGGCGAAGAAGAAGTAGCAGTTACCGCGGTCGTCATCAACGCGACAGCCCCGAGCCGTCCTGCGTGGACGGCCCCGGGGTAGCGTGCGCTCGCCGGGCGCTCGTACGGAGGCCCGTCGTACGCGAAAGGCGGGCCGGAGTGGGCACAGCGGTGGTGGACGCGGAGCTGTTGAACCGGGGCGGGGTGGAGCTCGACGTCGACGGCGTCCGCGCGACGATCACGCTCGCCCGACCGGACGTGCTGAACGCCCAGACACCACTCACCTGGGACGCGCTGCGCGTCATCGGTGGGTCGTTGCCCGACGACGTCCGGGTGGTCGTGGTCCGTGGGGCCGGCCGCGCGTTCTCGGCCGGCCTCGACCGCAGGCTCTTCACCGCCACCGAGGTCGATGGCATGCCGGGGATCACGCGGCTCGCCCAGCTGCCCGAGGCCGAGGCCGACGCCGCCATCGCTTCCTTCCAGAGCGGCTTCTCGTGGCTGCGGGACCCGGCGCGCGTGACGGTCGCCGCGGTGCAGGGGCATGCCATCGGTGGCGGTTTCCAGCTCGCCCTGGCGTGCGACCTGCGGATCGTGGCCGACGACGTGCAGTTCTGCATGGCCGAGCCGAGCCTGGGCATCGTGCCCGACCTGGGCGGCACGCACCCGCTCGTGCAGGCCGTCGGCTACGCGCGCGCGGTCGACATCTGCCTGACCGGGCGCCGGGTCGGTGCCGACGAGGCCGTCGCGATCGGGCTGGCCCAGCAGGCCGTCCCGCTCGCGGATCTTGACGGCGCCGTCGACTCGCTCGTCGCGGCCCTGACCTCGGCGTCCCCCGGCGCCGCCCGGGAGACCCTCGGGCTGCTCGCCGGGGTGGCCGGCGGGATCGACGCGGCCGGTGCGCTGGCCGCCGAGCGGGCCGCCCAGTTGCGCCGTCTGAAGTCACTCGCCGCCGGCACCGGCTGAGCGGCCCGCCGACTGGCGCCGCCCGCCCGGGGAGCCCATCGTCGAAGGGGGGCGGGAAGAAGCGGCCGTCCACCGGCGTTGTCCCTGTGTTGCAACGCTGTAATCACAAGGGAGCTGCCGATGGACAACAGTTGGCGGTTGATGAAGGGCGTCGCCCGCGGCGCGGACGCGCCGACCAAGGTCGCCAAGGGCACGGTCCGGCGGATCTGGGCGTTCGCCCGCCCGTACCGCCGCGGCCTGCTCGCCTTCCTGCTGCTCACGGTGGGCTCCGCGGTGATCGGGGTGCTCACCCCGGTCCTGGCCGGGCGCGTCGTCAACGCGATCGTCGCGGGCGGCGCGGCCTCGGCCGCGGCCGCGACCGTCATCGGGCTCGCCGGTGGGATCGCGGCGCTGGCGGTCCTCGACGCCGCGATCGGGCTGGTCTCGCGCTGGTACTCCTCGCGCATCGGCGAGAGTCTGATCGTCGACCTGCGGCGCGCGGTCTTCGAGCACGTCCAGAAGATGCCCATCGCGTTCTTCACCCGCACCCGCACCGGCGCGCTCGTCAGCAGGCTCAACAACGACGTCATCGGCGCCCAGTCGGCGATCACCACGACGCTCGCCAGCCTGCTCAGCAACGTCATCCAACTGGCACTGGCGCTGGTCGTCATGATCACCCTGGCCTGGCAGGTCACGCTCCTCGCCCTGATCCTGCTGCCGATCTTCGTGCTGCCCGCCCGCCGGATGGGCCGCACCATCGCCGACCTGCGCCGCGAGTCGGCCAACCTGAACGCCGGCATGAGCACCCAGATGACCGAGCGGTTCTCCGCCCCTGGGGCGACCCTGGTGAAGCTCTTCGGCCGTCCCGAGGAGGAGTCGCGCGAGTTCGGCGAACGGGCCGAGCGGGTGCGCGACATCGGGGTGCGGACCGCGATGGTCTCGCGGGTGTTCGTGACCGCGCTGTCGCTGGTCTCCGCGCTGGCCCAAGCCCTTGTCTACGGCCTGGGCGGCTACCTGGCGGTGACCGGGCAGATCGCGGCCGGGACCGTCGTCACCCTGGCGCTGCTGCTCACGCGCCTCTACACGCCGATGACCGCGCTCGCGAACGCGCGCGTGGACGTGATGAGCGCGCTGGTGTCGTTCGAGCGCGTCTTCGAGGTGCTCGACCTCAAGCCGATGATCACCGAGAAGCCGGACGCCCGGGAACTCCCCGACGGGCCGGTGACGGCGCGGTTGCGCGACGTGCGGTTCGGCTACCCCGGCGCCGACCGGGTCTCGCTCGCCTCGCTCGAGGAGGTCGCGGTGCTCGACAACCGCGCCGGCGAGGAGGTCCTGCACGGCATCGACCTGGACGTCGGCGGTGGGCAGCTGGTCGCGCTGGTCGGCTCGTCCGGGGCCGGGAAGTCGACGATCGCGTCGCTGGTCCCACGGCTCTACGACGTCGACTCGGGCGCGGTGGAGCTGTCCGGGATCGACGTGCGCGACCTGTCCTTCGCGGCCGTGCGCGGTGCCGTCGGCGTCGTGACCCAGGACGGCCACCTGTTCCACGACACCATCCGCGCCAACCTGCGCTACGCAGCGCCCGAGGCCTCCGACGACGAGCTGCACGCCGCACTGGAGCGTGCCCGGCTGAGCCGGCTCGTCGCCGCCCTGCCCGACGGCCTGGACACCGTGGTGGGGGAGCGGGGGTACCGGCTCTCCGGTGGCGAGCGGCAGCGGCTGACCATCGCCCGGCTGCTGCTGGCCAAGCCGCGCGTCGTCATCCTCGACGAGGCCACCGCGCACCTGGACTCCGAGTCCGAGGCGGCGGTGCAGGCCGCGCTGGCCGAGGCCCTCGACGGCCGGACCGCGATCGTGATCGCGCACCGGTTGTCCACGATCCGGGCCGCCGACCAGATCGCGGTGGTCGAGGACGGCCGGATCGTCGAACGCGGTACCCACGACGAGCTGCTCGCGGCCGGCGGGCGCTACGCCGTGCTGCACCGCACGCAGTTCGCCGCCCAGGCCGCGCGCGAGATCAGCGAGTGCGCCGTGCTCGGCTGCCAGGACGACCACGCGAGCGACCGCGGGCACCCGCACCTGGTCGGTTGATCCCCCTGGGCGGGCGACCGTCACGAGCTCGATGCCCGACCCGTGCCCGGCGCCGCGCCGCCGTGGCCCAGGCCACGACCCCGAGGCCGATCACGAACGAGAAGCGAGTCGCAGCAGGCCACGCCATCTGATCGTGAGTCCGGTGCCTGCGCGGCGTCGGGTGACCGACCGCATGGGCTTCGGGTAGGCGGCCGGGAACGGCTCCGTGTGCGGCTGTGTGACGGGCAGGTGTGCGGGCAGAGTCGCCGGGTCGAGCGCGGGCAGGGTCGGCGGGTAGTGCGGGGAGGGCTGCAGCGAGGGGGGCGTTGCACTCGAATGGATCACGACCGATTGTCGACACACCTGTGCCGCCCGTTACCGACCGAACCTGGCCGGAGTTCCACGCAACGGCGACCTCGCGCCTGACCGCGGATCAGGGGCGGCGGACGGCGTGCTCGACGAGGTCGAGGACCCCGTCGAGCTCGTCGGCCGGCAGGCCCATGGCCAGGTGTGAGACGAGGCCTTCGAGCACGAGTTCCAGATACTGGGCCAGAACCGGGACCGGAACGTCGTCGCGCAGCGCGCCTGCCGCGGCCTGCCGCTCCAGGCGGTTCCGGGTGGCCTTGGTGAGCGCGGCGGAATGTGCCTGCCAGCGCTCGCGGAACTCGGGATCGGTGCGCAACCGCCGGGAGACCTCCAGCCGGGTGCCCAACCAGCTGCGGTCGTCGACCGCCGTGGCGTCCCTGCCGTCCCCGCCATCTCCGCTGTCTCTGCCGCTGACGAGCAGCTCGCGCATCACCTGGACCAGCCCCTGCCTGGCGACGACGTCGGCCATCCGGCGCGCGTCCTGCTCGGCGAGGGCCAGGAACAGCGCCTCCTTGTCCCGGAAGTAGTGGAAGATCGCTCCGCGGGACAGCCCGGTGGTCTGCTCGAGCCGGCGGACGGTGGCGCCTTCGTAGCCGTAGCGGGCGAAGCAGGTGCGGGCGCCATCCAGGATCTGCTGGCGCCGCGCGGCGAGCTGATCGGTACTCACGCGAGGCACCCGTCCAGTATCCCGTACGTACGGATTACCGGGTCACGCGGTCGGGACCGAACGCGAGGTGGCTGACCTGCAGCGACGATGCGTTGTCAAGACCTGCGATTGTCGGAGGCCGAGGGTAGCGTCGTTCGGCGTGGCGCAGGACTCGGGGACCGTGCGGACGACGGGTGACGCGGTGGGCACTTCGGTGATGGACCGGACGGCCACCGGTCCTGTCCCGCAGGTGCTGCGCAGTTGCGCCGAGGCCGAGGCCTACGTGGCGTCGGTCTGCTTCAAGCACGGGCCACCGCGGTTGGCCGGCGTGGAGCTCGAATGGGTCCTGCACCGCGTCGACGCCCCCGCCGCGCCGGTCGACCTGCCCGCCCTGATCGCCGCCCTCGGCCCGCACATCCCGACAGCCCTCGATCCGTCCTCCCCCGCTCTCCCGCTCCCCGCCGGTTCCACCGTCACCGTCGAGCCCGGCGGCCAGGTGGAACTGGCCAGCCCGCCGATGCCCGGCCTCGGCGCCCTCGTCCCGGCTGCTCAGAGCGACGCCGACGAACTCCACCGCCTCCTCGCCTCCCACGGCATGCGCCCCCAGCCCCGCGCCGCCGATCCGATCCGGCCGCCGCGCCGCGTCCTCGAGCTGCCGCGCTACCGCGCGATGGAGCAGTCGTTCGATCGGATCGGCCCCTACGGCCGCACCGGGATGTGCTCCACGGCCGCCGTCCAGGTCTGTCTCGACGCGGGCGAGGGCCCGGCCATCGCGACCCGCTGGAACGTGTTACACGCGCTCGGACCGGTACTGGTCGCGGCGTTCGCGAACTCCCCGGTGCTGCACGGGCGGCCCACCGGCTGGAAGTCGTCGCGGATGGCCACCTGGCTCTCGCTGGACCCGGCCCGGACCGCGCCGCCGGCCTCCGTCAACGGTGACCCGGCCGCCGCCTGGGCGGCGCGCGTGGTGCAGTCGCCGCTGCTGTGCGTGCGCCGGGAGGGCACCTGGTCGGTCCCCGAGCGGGTCACCTTCGCCGATTGGGTGCGCGGGGCACTGCCGACCGCCCCGACCACCGCCGATCTCGACTATCACGTGTCCACGCTGTTCCCCCCGGTCCGCCCGCGGGGACACCTCGAGGTGCGCTACATCGACGGCCAGTCCGGCCGGGAGTGGGCGCTGCCGACGGCGGTGCTCGTGGCGCTGTTGTCCGACCCGGTCGTGATCGACCGTGTTCTGGAGGCCTGCGAGCCCGCGCGCGACCGGTGGATCTCGGCGGCCCGGCACGGGTTGGCCGACCGGGTGCTGGCCCGCGCGGCCGCCACGGTGTTCCCGCTCGCATGCGCTGCGCTGCCCGCGGCCGGGGCCCCGCCGGAGCTCGTCGCGGCCCTGGCCGATGTCATCGAGCGTCGTGTCCTGCGTGGACGATGTCCGGCCGATGACCCGCCCCCACTCGACGATCCGGCCGGCGGCGCGGCGCCCGGTCAACCCGTGGCCTGCACCGACCGGGCCTTCCCGTTCGATCCGACCGACCGGCCGGGCACCCCGGAGGGAGAACGATCATGACCGAGATCACCGCTGCGGCCCCGACCGTCCCCGCGCAGCCGCCCGCCGGCCTCGGGGTGGAGGAGCTGCGCGTCCATGTCGCCGGCCTGCTGGAGCGGTCCCGGGCCCGCAGCACCGCGCTGACCGAGGCCGTGGACGAGGCCGACCTGGTGGCCCAGCACTCGCCGTTGATGTCCCCGCTGGTCTGGGACCTCGCGCACATCGGCAGCCAGGAGGAGCTGTGGCTGGTCCGCGACGTGGGCGGTCGCGAGCCGCTACGTCCTGAGATCGACGGGCTCTACGACGCGTTCCAGCACTCCCGGGCCAGCCGGGTCGATCTGCCGCTGCTCACCCCGCCGCAGACCCGCTCCTATGTCGCGGAGGTCCGGGACAAGGCCCTCGACGCCCTGGAGCGCAGCCCCCTGGCCGGCCGCCGGCTCGTCGACCAGGCCTTCGCCTTCGGCATGATCGTCCAGCACGAGCAGCAGCACGACGAGACCATGCTGGCCACGCACCAGCTGCGCGCGGGCGCGCAGGTGCTGCACGCCGACCCGCCCCCGGCCGCCGGGCCGCGCGGCCCGCGCGAGGTCCTCATCCCGGCCGGCCGATTCGTCCAGGGCACCTCGACCGAGCCGTGGGCACTGGACAACGAACGGCCCGCGCATCCGGTCGCGCTGCCGGCGTTCGTGATCGACGCCTACCCGGTCACGAACGGCGAGTACGCGGAGTTCATCGCGGCCGGCGGCTACGACGACCGCCGCTGGTGGAGCGAGGCCGGCTGGAAGCACCGCACCGAGGCCGGGCTGGTCGCCCCGCAGTTCTGGGAGCGGGACGGCTCCGGTTCGTGGTGGCGGCGCCGTTTCGGTGTGCTGGAGCGGGTCCCGGCCGACGAGCCGGTGGTGCACGTGTGCTTCCACGAGGCCGCCGCCTACGCGGCCTGGGTCGGCAAGCGGCTGCCCACCGAGCCGGAGTGGGAGAAGGCCGCCCGGCACGATCCGGCCACCGGGCGCTCCCGGCGCTACCCGTGGGGCGACGAGGAACCGACTGCGGTGCACGCCAACCTCGGCCAGCGTCACCTGCAGCCCGCGCCTGTCGGCGCCTACCCGCGCGGCGCGTCTGCCTACGGCGTGCACCAGATGCTGGGCGAGGTGTGGGAGTGGACGTCCTCGGGCTGGGAGCCCTACCCGGGGTTCGAGGTGTTCCCGTACCCGGAGTACTCCCAGGTGTTCTTCGGCGGCGACTACCGGGTGCTGCGCGGCGGCTCGTTCGGCACCGACGCATCGGCGATCCGGGCCACGTTCCGCAACTGGGACCATCCGATCCGCCGGCAGATCTTCTCCGGTTTCCGCTGCGCCCGGGACGCGACACCAGGGGAGATTGGCGAGAGCACCGTGGGCCGGCACTAGGGAGTGTGCCGGCACCTGGCCTACCTCGGGCCGCCGACGACGCTGTCGGTGGTCGTGCTCGACCCTCCACACGGGCTGCTCCGCCAGTCCTATGCCCCGTCCGACATGCGAGGTGGGGGAACGGTCAACGCCGACGGGTTCGGCGTGGGCTGGTATCCGCACGCCGGGACCGACGCGGTCCGGTACCGCAGCGACAAGCCGATCTGGTCCGACACTGCGTTCGCCGCGCTGGCGGGCGTTACGAGCAGCACCGCCGTGCTCGCCGCGGTCCGCTCGGCCACCGCCGGCATGCCGGTCACGTCGACGGCCGCAGCGCCGTTCGGGGAGGGGCGGTGGCTGTTCAGCCACAACGGCGTCGTGCGCGGCTGGCCGGACTCGGTCGCCCGGCTCGCCGCCGCGCTGCCGGTGACCGACCTGCTCACCCTGGACGCCCCGACCGACGCGGCGCTGCTGTGGGCGCTGGTCCGGCACCGGTTGCGGGCGGGCGACGACCCGGCGCGGGTGCTGGCCGAGACCGTCCTCGCGGTCGACACGGCCGCACCGGGCTCGCGGCTCAACCTGCTGCTCGGCGACGGGACACGGATCTGGGCCACGGCCTGGGACCATGCCCTCGCGGTCCGCACCGAGCCGGACGCGGTCATCGTCGCCTCCGAACCCGTCGATCCGCTCCCCGGATGGACCCCGGTGCCCGACCGGCACCTGGTGGTGGCCCACCCGGGTCACTGCAGCACCTACGCGCTCACGACAGCCCGGTTCGCGAACCAGCAGGGAGCCCGATGAGAGCCATCAGCACAGCACTGCTCGACGTCCACCTGACCGGCGCCGACGCCGCCCTGCGTGCCGACGCGCGCGCGGGGCTCACCGCCGAGCCCAAACAGCTGCCCCCCAAGTGGTTCTACGACGCCCGGGGAAGCGAGCTGTTCGAGAAGATCACCGAGCTGCCGGAGTACTTCCCGACCCGCACCGAGCGGGCGCTGCTGCTCGACAGCGTCGACGAGATCGCGTCGGCATCCGGTGCGGACACCGTCGTCGAGCTGGGATCGGGGTCGTCGTACAAGACCCGGGTGCTGCTGGACGCGTTCACCCGGGCCGGGACGCTGCGCCGGTACGTGCCGCAGGACGTCAGCGAGTCCGCGTTGCGTGGTGCGATGGACGCGCTGGAGGAGGAGTATCCGGACCTCGAGCTGCACGGCGTGGTCGGTGACTTCACCCACGACCTCGACCGCCTGCCGAAGGGCGGCCGGCGGATGATCGCGTTCCTCGGCGGGACCATCGGCAACCTGTTGCCCGACGAGCGGGCCTGGTTCCTCACCCACGTCCGCTCCGTGCTCGAACCGGGGGAGCAGCTGCTGCTCGGTACCGGGCTGGTCATCGACCCGGCCGTCCTGGTGCCGGCCTACGACGATGCCGCGGGCGTCACCGCGGAGTTCAACCGCAACGTGCTGCGGGTGCTCAACCGTGAGCTCGGCGCCGACTTCGAGGAGGAGGCGTTCGCCCACGTCGCGGTGTGGGACGCGGAGAACGAGTGGATCGAGATGCGGCTGCGCGCCGAGCGGGCGATGACCGTGAGGGTCGCGGAGCTCGGTCTGACCGTGCCGTTCGCGGCGGGGGAGGAGATGCGCACCGAGGTGTCGGCGAAGTTCCGCCCGGGCGGGGTGCGGGAGATGCTCACCGAAGCCGGGTTCGAGCTGAACCGGTGGTGGTCGGACACCGAGCAGCGGTTCGGGCTGAGCCTCGCCACGGCCATGTGATCCCGCGAGTCGGGGTGCCCCGGTGCGCGAGTCGGGGTGGTCGGGAGCGCGAGTCGGGGTGGTCGGGAGCGCGCCGCGGTTCCGGCAGCGCCGGGTCGGATGTTCGGCAGCCGGGCCGGGGAGGCCCGGGGATCGGCATCCGGCGGCCTGCCGGTCCTGTGGTTCCGCGCACCGGGCGGTCCGGCTAGCCTCCGGCCATGGGCACGGGCGAAACGGGCGGGACCCCGGACTGGCGTACCGACGGCGTGCGCGTCATCCCCGGCGACGCGCTGGAGACCAACACCCCGCAGACCCCGGGGATGCACCGGGCCGCCGCGGTGACCCACGCCCGCACGGGCGCGGAGAAGCTGTGGGCCGGCACCGTCACCATCCATCCCGGCGCCCGGACCGGTGCGCACCACCACGGCGAGCTGGAGAGCGTGATCTACGTGGTGCGCGGACGCGCCCGGATGCGGTGGGGCGACAACCTGGAGTTCACCGCGGAGGCCGGACCCGGTGGGTTCATCTTCGTGCCACCGTTCGTGCCGCACCAGGAGATCAACGCGCTGGACGACGAGCCCCTGGAGTGCGTGCTCACCCGCAGCGGCCAGGAGCCGATCGTGGTGAACCTGGACATCGAGGGAGTGGCCGACCCCGAGCACGTGCCGTGGGTGGACCCGGCACATCCGGCCGCGGCCGGCTGACTCCGCCCTGACCTCCGGCACGGAACCGGGTCCGGGCCTCGTGCGGCGGTGCTCATAGCGTCAAGGAATCATTGACGCACCTCATATCCCGCACCCCTCGCAGCGGCCGGGGAACCGGACGCCACCCACTAACGTCAAGCATTCATTGACACGACGGCTGGCGACGCTCATCGGACACGTCGCTCCATGGCGAGTTCGACATCAGACTGGTTCGATCATGATTTCGACCAGTCTGATGTCGAACTCGGGGATGGACGGCCAACAGCAGATCCGCGGCTCAGGTCGAGATGATGGGCGCGAGGGGCTGCCGGGGGAGTGCGGCCGCATTGACGACGGCGAGCGCGACGAGGGGCCGGCGTCGCACGGCAGGCGGCCTGCCTGACCCATTTCACGCCCGCGCAGCGTCGAGGTGCGTCAGGCAGATCGCAGGGCTCGAATCCTACGCCCGGACCGCCAGCTCTCTCCATTAAGGTCAATCAATCATTGACGCTACATATCGTCAACCATTCGTTGACAAATGGACCCCGGCCACGACATCGAAACCGGATCCCGCGATGCCGCGGCCGGCCCCGAGCCGGCGGAATCAGCCGACGAACGCCCGCACGAGAAGGACCACCGCGCCCGCCGCAGCGAGCCCGACCACGACCGGCCGGGTCCGGCCCCGGTCCAGGAACCGGCGCAGGGGAGAGGAGACGGCGAATCCGGTGATCATGAAGGGCAGGAGGTACAGCCCGGCTGTCACCGACGGCGCGGTGACCTGGCCCGCCACGGCGAGCGCGGCGAGCGACAGCAGGGCTCCGGCGGTGAAGTAGGCGGCCAGGGTCGCGCGCACCCGCGGCCCCGTGGCGTCCTGGTAGAGCAGCGCCACCGGGGGGCCGCCGATGGACGTCGCGGTTCCGGCGGCGCCGCTGAACACCCCGGCCGCGACGAGCGCCGGAGCGGTCGGCCGCGGCCGTCAGCTCAGCACCGAGACCAGCGAGCAGCCCAGCACCGACAGCGCCAGGACGACGGCGAACCCGCGCGGGGGCAGTGCGGCCACGGCGAGTACGCCGATCGCGATGCCCGGGAGCCGGCCGAGCAGCGCCCAGCCGACGCCGCGCCAGTCGGTGTCGGAGTGCTCGCGGTAGAGGGCCAGCAGCGCGTGCACGGTAACCACCATGAGCAGCGGCACCGGCACGAGCACCGGGTCGACCAGGGCCAGCAACGGGGCGGCCACGAGGGCGAGCCCGAAGCCGACGGCTCCCTGGACCAGTGCGCCGACGGCGACCACGACGCCGGCGAGGACCATCACCACCGGCTCACGGTAGGCGCCCACGGTGCACCGGGCACCGCGCCGGGATGGTGATCCGCGTCCCGGCACGGATCACCGTGCGAGAACGCCGGCGGCGGGCGCCCCGGTGGGCCGCCCGCCGTCGGAGGATCGGGCTCAGCTGCGCGCGAGCATCCCGCGCAGCACGTACTGCATGATCCCGCCGTTGCGGTAGTAGTCCGCCTCGCCGGGGGTGTCGATCCGGACCACGGCGTCGAACTCGACGGTCTCGCCGTTGTCCTTGGTCGCGGTCACGTGCACGGTCCGCGGCGTCGAGCCGTCGTTGAGCGCGGTGACCCCGGAGATGTCAAAGGTCTCCGTGCCGTCCAGGCCCAGCGACGCGGCCGACTCGCCGTTCGGGAACTGCAGCGGCAGCACGCCCATGCCGATCAGGTTCGACCGGTGGATGCGCTCGTAGGACTCCACGATCACGGCCTTCACGCCGAGCAGCGCGGTGCCCTTGGCCGCCCAGTCGCGCGACGAGCCCGAGCCGTACTCCTTGCCGCCCAGCACCACCAGGGGCGTGCCCTGGGCGGCGTAGTTCTGCGCGGCGTCGTAGATGAACGCCTGCGGGGCGCCCTCCTGGGTGAAGTCGCGGGTGTAGCCGCCCTGCACGTCGTCGAGCAGCTGGTTGCGCAGCCGGATGTTGGCGAACGTGCCGCGGATCATCACCTCGTGGTTCCCGCGCCGGGAGCCGTAGGAGTTGAAGTCCTTCTTGTCCACGCCGTGCTCGGTCAGGTACTGCCCGGCCGGGGTGTCGGCCTTGATCGAGCCGGCGGGGGAGATGTGGTCGGTGGTCACCGAGTCACCCAGCAGCGCCAGCACCCGGGCGCCGCTGATGTCCTCGACCGGGGACGGCTCGGTCTGCATGCCCTCGAAGTACGGGGGCTTGCGGACGTAGGTCGAGTTCGCGTCCCACTCGAAGATCTTGCCCTCCGGGGTGGGCAGCGACTGCCAGCGCTCGTCACCGGCGAAGACGTCGGCGTAGTCCTTGGTGAACATCTCCTGGCTGATCGAGTTGTCGATCGTGGTCTGGACGTCGGCCGCCGAGGGCCAGATGTCGCGCAGGAACACGTCGTTGCCCTGCGTGTCCTGGCCCAGCGGCTGGTTCTCGAAGTCGAAGTCCATCGTCCCGGCCAGCGCGTAGGCGATGACCAGCGGCGGCGACGCCAGGTAGTTCATCTTGACGTCGGGGTTGATCCGACCCTCGAAGTTCCGGTTGCCCGAGAGCACCGAGACGACGGCGAGGTCGGCCTCGTTGACCGCCGCCGAGATCTCCTCGGCCAGCGGGCCGGAGTTGCCGATGCAGGTGGTGCAGCCGTAGCCGACCAGGTGGTAGCCCAGCTTCTCCAGGTACGGCCAGAGGCCGGCCTTCTCGTAGTAGTCGGTGACGACCTTCGAACCCGGCGCCATCGACGTCTTCACCCACGGCTTGACCGCGAGGCCGCGGTCGACCGCGTTCTTGGCCAGCAGCGCGGCGCCGAGCATCACCGACGGGTTCGACGTGTTGGTGCACGAGGTGATCGAGGCGATCACGACCGCGCCGTGGTCGAGCTCGAAGGAGGCGCCGCTCTCCGTCGTGACCCGGGCGGGGTTGCTGGTCCGGCCCTGCGCCCCGACGGCGGCGGAGATCGGTGCGTGCGGGGTGCCGTCACCGTTGCCGCCGTCGACGGCGGGCGGATCACTGGCCGGGAACGACTCGTCGCCCGCCTCGTCCACGGTGGAGCGCTTGCCGTCGTCGGAGGCGTAGTCGCCCAGCGCGGAGCGGAACGCGTCCTTGGCCTGGACCAGCTCGATGCGGTCCTGCGGGCGCTTGGGGCCGGCGATGGACGGGACGACCGTCGACAGGTCCAGCTCGAGGGTCTCGGAGTAGACGGCCTCGCGGGACGGGTCGTGCCACAGGCCCTGCTCCTTGGCGTAGGCCTCGACGAGCGCGATCTGCTCGGCGGACCGGCCGGTGAGCTTGAGGTAGCGGACGGTCTCGTCGTCGATCGGGAAGATCGCCGCGGTGGAGCCGAACTCGGGGCTCATGTTGCCGATGGTGGCGCGGTTGGCCAGCGGCACGGCGCCGACGCCCTCGCCGTAGAACTCCACGAACTTGCCGACCACACCCTGCCGGCGCAGCATCTCGGTGATCGTCAGCACCACGTCGGTGGCGGTCGCGCCGGCCGGGATCTCGCCGGTCAGCTTGAAGCCGACCACCTTCGGGATGAGCATCGAGACGGGCTGCCCGAGCATGGCCGCCTCGGCCTCGATGCCGCCGACGCCCCAGCCGAGCACGCCCAGGCCGTTGACCATGGTGGTGTGGCTGTCGGTGCCGACGAGGGTGTCGGGGTAGGCCTGGCCGTTCCGGGCCATCACGACGCGGGCCAGGTGCTCGATGTTGACCTGGTGCACGATACCGGTGCCCGGCGGGACGACCTTGAACTCGTCGAAGGCGCCCTGGCCCCAGCGCAGGAACTGGTAGCGCTCCTTGTTGCGCTGGTACTCGAAGTCGACGTTGCGCTCGAAGGCGTCCGGGCGGCCGAAGATGTCGATGACCACCGAGTGGTCGATGACCAGTTCGGCCGGGGCCAGCGGGTTGACCTTCGCCGGGTCGCCGCCGAGCTCGGTGACGGCCTCGCGCATGGTGGCGAGGTCGACGACACAGGGCACGCCGGTGAAGTCCTGCATGATCACCCGGGCGGGGGTGAACTGGATCTCGGTGTCCGGCTCGGCCGTCGGGTCCCAGGACGCGAGCGCCCGGACGTGGTCGGCGGTGACGTTGGCGCCGTCCTCGGTGCGGAGCAGGTTCTCCAGCAGGACCTTGAGGCTGAAGGGCAGCTTGTCCGCGCCCTCCACGGCGGAAAGCCGGAAGATCTCGTACTCGGCGCCACCGGCCTCGATCGTTCCTCTGGCTCTGAAGCTGTCGGTGCTGGCCACGTGGCTCTCCTCCTAGGCGGTGGTGGGCGCGTCTGTTCGGTCCCCGGAGTCTCGCGCACAGCGCCCGGCGCAGCAGCGGGACCCCTCGCACCCCAAACAGTACGCCTGTCCTATTAACGAGTCGAGGCAGGGCCGCCACTCCGGGCGACCTCGCACACGCCGTGGGGTCCTCGCAGACGTCCGGTCGTGTGCGAGGTGGAGCCGGGCGAGGGTGCGCCGATCCGGCGTGATCAGCGTGCTGTGCCCAGTAGGTCGGTGAGGCCCTGGGGCTGCAGGCGCCGAGCAGGTCGGCGTAGACCTGCACCAGGGTGCGCGCCGGGCTGACGAACCAGACCCCGTCCTCCTCGACCACCACGACCTTGACGTCGACGGCCGCCCGTGCCAACCGGGGCAGCACCCGCCGGAGCGCGGGCCGGTCGGCGTCGGCACCGGCCTGCTGGAGGATCTCGGCCGAGCACAGCCACTGCGCCGATTCCGTCGGACGTGGTGACGTCGCCCCGCGCGCCGATGGAGGTCGCGGGCCAGGCCGGCCTCGGCGGGATGCAACCCGGACGGCCGTAACCCTGCTGGCCGTAGGCCTGCGAACCCGGACATCGAGGGGCGTACGGGGGTCCCGTACCCCGGCGGTGGTCCGCCCGGCTGCGGTGGGGTCACCCGGCCTGGCACCGTGTCGTCGTTCGTCACCGATGTCCTCCCCGGATACCGCGGGCGGCCGCTTCCGGTCGCCGTCAGGTCGATCCTCGTGGGGCGGAATGGGAGCTTGAAGCAACTGAGTACGAATCATCCTGCGGTGGGATTCGAGCACTGTCCTCATTGACGGGACGCCGGTCTGCCATTACGCCATGTGGTGGAAGTTGCGCCGTGTTGCGCGTGTGGTGACGGGCGTGGCATCCCCCGACTGGCACAGTCAGCGCGCTCGGCGTCGATCACCGGCAGGCCCCGGCCCGGCCGGCAACGGATGGAGGTGTCGTGCGGTCCGGACGCGCGGTTGTCGTGCTCGTGCTGATCGCGCTGCTCGGTGGTACCTCCACGGCGCTCGCCCAGCCCCCGCCGCCGCCCCCGCCCAACCCGAGCGATCGGGAACTGCAGGCCAGCCGCGACGCCGTCAACCAGCGGGCGGGCACGGTCGGCCGGCTCACCGCCCAGCTCGCCGACCTCGACAGTCAGGCCGACGACCTGCAGGCCGCCCTCGCGGCGCAGCGGGAGACCGCGAGCGCTGCGCTGGCCGACCTGGACACGGCGCAGGCTGCGGCCGCGGACGCGTCCCGTCGGGCCGACGCCGCCCGGGTGGAGACCCAGGCCGCGACGGTCGCCATCGACGAGGCCCGCCGCCAGCTCGACGAGTTCGCCGCGTCGACCTACCAGCAGGGGCTCGACGCCGGCGCGCTCGGCCTGCTCACCGCGGCGACCAGCCCCGAGGATCTGATCGCGCGGGCCGAGCTGCGCGACGTCGTCGCCCAGTCCCAGCTGGCGGCCCAGGACGGGCTGGAACGCGCGCGCGTCGACAAGGCGAACGCCGACTCCCGGGCCCGCGCCGCGCTCGACGAGGCCCGCGCCCGGGAGGCGGAGGCGGCGGCCGCCAAGGCGGTCGCCGATGACGCCGTCGCGCAGGCCGAGGAGGCGGCGCGCGCGCAGGCCGTACAGCTCGCGCAGGTCAGCGCGCAGCGCGCCGACGTGCAACGCCAACTTGACGCCGCCGCCTCCTCCGACGCCGGCCTGCGGGCGCAGCGGGATCGTTACGAGGGCTGGCAGCGGCAGCAGGCCGCCCAGCGCGCCGCCGAGGAACGCGCCGCGCGGCAGGCCGCGACGGCCCGGCTCGGTTCGGACGGCGGCGGGGGCGGCAGCGCCCCGGCTGTGCGAGCGGGCTCCGGTGCGGTCCAGCGGGTGATCGACCGGGCGATGTCGCAGATCGGCGTCCAGTACGTGTGGGGCGGGGGCAACGGGCGCGGCCCCAGTACGGGCATCCCGGACGGGCTGGGCTCGCCGCTCGACCGGATCGGGTTCGACTGCTCCGGCCTGATGCTCTACGCCTACAACGGCGTGGGCGTCTCGCTGCCGCGGGTGAGCCGCAACCAGTTCGACGCCGGCCGCAAGGTGCCGATCTCGGACCTGCGACCGGGCGACATGGTCTTCTACAAGAACGGCAACGCCCCGATCCACCACGTCGCGATGTTCATCGGCAACGGCAAGATGATCGAGGCGCCGTACACGGGGGCCAACGTGCGCGTCGTCCCGCTGCGCACGAAGGGTCTGCTCCCGCAGGCCACCCGGATGCTCTGACCCGTCTAACCCGCTCGCCGTCCAGCAGGCCCCTCCTGGGCCCGGTGGCCTGAGGCTCCTCCCCAGGTGCGCCGGGTACCCGGGCGGACCCGCGCCGAGGGGACCGGGCGCGTCTGCCCACGGGGCGCCTCGCGACGCGATCGGCGGGAAGGGGACGATGCAACGACGGCGCCGGATCGGGCCGATCGGAGCAAACCCGCGGTGTTTCACCGCCGTCACACGGTGATCGCGGTGGGATGGGGAGGTGAGCGTGCCGGAGTCTCAGGATCGACCCAGCGGCGCGGACGGTGCCGTGCCCAGCCCCGCCCGGGAGGGCGAGAAGCTCGAGCGCGTCGTGTTCGAGATCAAGCGGGTGATCGTCGGGCAGGACCGGCTCGTCGAGCGGATGCTCGTCGGCCTGCTGGCGAAGGGGCACCTGCTGCTGGAGGGCGTGCCCGGGGTCGCGAAGACCCTCGCGGTGGAGACCGTGGCGAAGGTCGTCGGCGGGACGTTCGCGCGCCTGCAGTTCACCCCCGACCTCGTGCCCGCCGACATCCTCGGCACCCGGATCTACCGCCAGGGCCGCGAGGAGTTCGACGTCGAGCTCGGCCCGGTTGTCGCGAACTTCGTGCTCGCCGACGAGATCAACCGCGCGCCGGCGAAGGTGCAGTCGGCGATGCTCGAGGTGATGGCCGAGCGGCACCTGTCGATCGGTGGCAAGACCTTCCCGATGCCCGACCCGTTCCTGGTGCTCGCCACCCAGAACCCGATCGAGAACGAGGGCGTCTACCCGCTGCCCGAGGCGCAGCGTGACCGGTTCCTCTTCAAGATCATCGTGGAGTACCCGGGGGTGGAGGAGGAGCGCGAGATCGTCTACCGGATGGGCGCGGAGCCACCCGTCGCGCAGCAGGTGATCGACCCGGCCGAGCTGTCCCGGCTGCAGCAGGTGGCGTCGCGGGTGTTCGTGCACCACGCGCTGGTCGACTACGTGGTGCGCCTTGTCGTCGCCACCCGCACCCCGGCCGAGCACGGCCTGTCCGACATCGCGGGCTGGGTGTCCTACGGCGCCTCGCCGCGGGCCACGCTCGGCATCGTCGCCGGCGCGCGGGCGCTCGCGCTGGTCCGCGGCCGCGACTACGTGCTCCCGCAGGACGTGCTCGATGTCGCCCCCGACGTGCTGCGGCACCGCCTGGTGCTGTCCTACGACGCCGTGGCCGACCAGGTGCCGATGGACCACATCATCTCCCGGGTGCTGCAGACCGTGCCGCTGCCGCAGGTCAGCGCGCGGCCCCAGCAGAACCCGGTGTCCTACACCCGGGCGGGCACGCCGACGTGAGTTCCGGGCCGTCTCCCGAGCTGCAGGAAAGCCGCGTTCCCGCCACCGCACGGCGTGACGGTGGTTTCGCTGCGTCGGGGCCCGGCGTGCGGCGGCCCGCGACGGCCCCGCCGTCGTTGCGCGACGGTCGGTTGGAGGTGGCGCTGCGGACCCTGGAACTGTCGGTGCGCCGCCGCCTCGACGGCCTGCTGCAGGGCAACCACCTCGGTCTCGTCCCCGGTCCGGGCAGCGAGCCGGGGGAGGCCCGCACATACCAGCCCGGCGACGACGTCCGGCGGATGGACTGGGCCGTCACCGCCCGGACCACCGAGGCGCACGTCCGGGAGACCGTCGCCGACCGGGAGCTGGAGACGTGGGTCGTGCTGGACCTGTCGCCCAGCCTGGACTTCGGGACCGCGGCCTGTGAGAAGCGTGACCTGGCGGTGGCCGCCCTCGCCGCGATCACCCACCTGACGCGCGGAGGTGGCAACCGCATCGGCGCGCTCGTCGCCACCGGCGAGCGGACCGTGCGCATCCCGGCCCGCGGCGGTCTCGCGCACGCCCGCGGGCTGATCCGACGGGTCGCCGAGACCCCGCGCGCGCCGGAGGGCACCCGCGGTGACGTCACCGCCGCCATCGAGCAGCTGCGCCGTCCGCCGCGGCGGCGCGGGCTGGCCGTGGTGATCTCGGACTTCCTCGGCGAGCCCGACTGGGAGCGCCCGCTGCGCGCGCTGTCCACCCGGCACGACCTGCTCGCCGTCGAGGTGCTCGACCCGCGTGAGCTCGACCTGCCCGACGTGGGCACGGTCGTGCTGGCCGACCCGGAGACCGGGCGACAGCGCGAGGTCGTGACCACGCCGCTGCTGTGTCGGGAGTTCGCCGCGGCGGCCGCGGAGCACCGCGACCGGGTGGCCGCGACGCTGCGCCGCTGCGGAGCCGCGCACCTGACGTTGCGCACTGACTCCGACTGGATCGCCGACGTGGTCCGGTTCGCGCTGGCCCGCAAGCGGGTGTGGTCGGGGGGTGGGCGGTGAGCGAGCGCCGCACGCGAACGATCGGATGCAGTGAGGTGGCCCGGTGACGTTCTCCTCGCCGTGGTGGCTGCTCGGGCTCCTCGTCGTCGCCGGGCTGGTCGCGGCCTACGTGCTGCTGCTGCGCCGGCGCCGCAACGACGTCATCCGGTTCACCAACCTGGAGCTGCTCGATCGGGTCGCGCCGAAGCGGCTCGGCTGGCAGCGGCACCTGCCGGCGGCCGCGCTGATCGCCGCGCTGGCCGTGCTCACCGTCGCACTCGCCGGGCCCGAGGCCGAGGCGAAGGTCCCGCGCAACCGGGCGACGGTCGTGCTGGTCATCGACGTGTCGCTGTCGATGCAGGCCACCGACGTGGAGCCGAACCGGCTCGCAGCCGCCCAAGCCGCCGCCAAGTCCTTCGCCGACCAGCTCACCCCGGGCATCAACCTGGGCCTGGTGTCGTTCGCCGGCACCGCGGCGGTGCTCGTCTCGCCCACCACGGACCGGGACGCGGTGAAGCGGGCGGTCGACGGGCTGAAGCTGTCGGAGTCGACCGCGACCGGGGAGGCGATCTTCGCCGCGATGCAGTCGGTGGAGATGTTCTCGCAGGCCTTCGTCGGTTCCGGGGCCGAGGGCCCGCCGCCGGCGCGCATCGTGCTGATGAGCGACGGCAAGCAGACCGTGCCCGGTCCGGACGGGGAGAACGAGCCCCGCGGGGCGTTCACCGCGGCGCGGTCGGCGGCCGAGGCGAAGGTCCCGGTCTCGACGATCTCGTTCGGCACCGAGTACGGCACGATCGAGATCGAGGGCGGGCGGACCCGTGTGGCGGTGGATGACGCGTCGATGCGCGAGATCGCGACGCTGTCCGGCGGGCAGTTCTTCACCGCGGCCACCGAGGACGAGCTGCGGCAGGTCTACGCCGAGCTGGGCGAGCAGATCGGCTACGAGGTGCGCCGGGTCGACACCAGCCGCCCCTGGCTCGCGGGCGGTGCGCTGCTGCTCGTGGCCGGGGTCGGGTCGGGCCTCGCGCTGGGCCGCCGCCTCCCCTAGCCTCGCGGGCCGGGGATCACGGAGAACCGGTGCCCTCCGGGCCGCCGGCCGGCAACGTCCGTGAGCGCGAGCGGGTACGGTGCGCGGCGACGTCGACGCGCGTGGCGCACGCCGGTGAGCAGTAGGTTCGGCGCCCGCCCCGCGAGACGTCGACGAACACCGTCCGGCACCCCGGTGCTGCGCAGCGCCCCAATCGGTCCGGGCCGGCCCCGGCCAGCACCATCGCGAGACCGGCCGCGGTGGTGGCTTGAACGCGGGTGACCACGTCGGCGTTCTCGTCGGCGTAGTGCAAGTGAGGCGGCTGCCCGTCGTGCGTGGAGATGACGGGCCGGGCTGCGGCTTGCGCCAGCAGTTCGTTGACATGACCGATCCGGTCCGCGGTCGTGGTGCGGCGAAGGCCGCCCACAGCCTCGGGGACCACGCTCTCAGCTCGTCGAGCCGAGCGCCAGGGTTGTGCGTGCGGACGTTTCCGGGTGCTCCTGGGATGGGAGGTGGTCAAGGACGGTGTGCGTTCGCTGCCCTGTCGGGTGGCCGTCGATGCACGCCGGACGCGTGGCGGTGTGACCGTGGCCGACCTGGACCGCACAGCGCGCCGCGTGCAATAGGGTGGCCGCCGTGGGACGCAGCGTGCTGGTGACCGGAGGAAACCGCGGAATCGGGCTCGCGATCGCGCAGGCGTTCGCGGCCCAGGGCGACCAGGTGGCGGTGACGCACCGCAGCGGCGCCGACGGCCTGCCGGGCGAGCTGCTGCCCGTGCAGTGCGATGTCACCGATGCCGACGCGGTCGACGCCGCGTTCACCACGGTGGAGGAGAAGCACGGGCCGGTCCAGGTGCTCGTCTCCAACGCCGGGATCACCGACGACACCCTGCTCATGCGAATGAGCGAGGACCAGTTCACCCGTGTCGTCGATGCGAACCTCACGGCCGCGTACCGGGTCGCCAAGCGCGCGTCCCGCGGCATGCTGCGGGCCAAGAGCGGCCGGATGATCTTCGTGTCGTCGGTCGTCGGGCTCACCGGTTCCGCCGGCCAGGTCAACTATGCCGCCTCGAAGGCGGGCCTCGTCGGGCTGGCCCGCTCGGTCGCCCGGGAGCTCGGGTCGCGCGGCATCACCGCCAACGTCGTCGCCCCCGGGTTCGTCGACACCGACATGACCCGCGCGCTGCCCGACGCGCGGCGCACCGAGATCCTCGGCCAGGTCCCGCTGGGCCGCTACGCCTCGCCCGAGGAGATCGCGGCCGCCGTGACGTGGCTCGGCTCCGACGCGGCGGGGTACGTCACCGGCGCCGTCATCCCGGTCGACGGCGGCCTCGGCATGGGCCACTGAGGCCCGCGGCCGCGGTGCCGAGGCATCGACGCTGAGGCCCGCGGCCGCGGTGCCGAAGCCCCGGCGCTGAGGCCCGCGGCCGCGGTGCCGAAGCCCCGGCACCGGGGCCTACCGAGGGCCCCGCGGCCCCGACCTCCATCTCCTCACCAGGAAGGCACCACATGGGACTGCTCGACGGCAAGCGCCTGCTCATCACCGGCGTCATCACCGACGCGTCGCTCGCGTTCCACGTCGCCAAGGTGGCCCAGGACGAGGGCGCCGACGTCGTGCTCACCGGGTTCGGCCGGATGCGCCTGGTCGAGCGGATCGCGCAGCGGCTGCCGAAGCCGGCGCCGGTCGTCGAACTCGACGTCTCCAACCAGGAGCAGCTCGACAGCCTCGCCGAGCGGGTCTCCGAGCACCTCGGTGAGAACCCCCGGCTCGACGGCGTGCTGCACTCCATCGGGTTCGCGCCCGCGAGCTGTCTCGGCGAGGACGCGTTCATGACCGCGCCCTGGGAGGACGTCGCCACGACCATCCAGGTCAGCGCGTACTCGTTCAAGTCGCTGTCGACGGCGCTGCTGCCGCTGCTCGGGCCGGGCGCCTCGATCGTCGGGATGGACTTCGACAACCGGCAGGCCTGGCCGGCCTACGACTGGATGGGTGTGGCGAAGTCCACGCTGGAGTCGGTGACCCGCTACCTGGCGCGTGACCTGGGGCCCAAGGGTATCCGGGTCAACCTCGTCGCCGCCGGGCCGGTGAAGACGATGGCGGCCAAGTCGATCCCCGGGTTCGCCGCGTTCGAGGACTCCTGGGACGGCCGGGCCCCGCTGGGCTGGGACGTCAACGACCCGGTCCCGGTGGCCAAGACGGTGTGCGCGCTGCTGTCGGACTGGATGCCGGCCACCACCGGCTCGATGGTGTGGGCGGACGGCGGGTTCCACGCGATCGGGGTCTAATGGAGGAGTGAGTGAGTTCGACGCGCTTCTGGTGCTGTCGTTCGGCGGCCCCGAGGGCCCCGACGAGGTACGCCCGTTCCTGGAGAACGTGGTCCGCGGCCGCGGGGTGCCACCCGAGCGGCTCGACGCCGTCGAGGAGCACTACCGGCATTTCGGTGGGGTCTCGCCGATCAACGCACGCAACCGGGAGCTGATCGCGGCGATCCGGGAGCGTAGCGACCTGCCGGTGTACTTCGGGAACCGCAACTGGCATCCGATGGCCGAGGACACGGTCGCGCAGATGGCCCGCGACGGGGTGCGCCGCGCTCTGGTCTTCGCGACCAGCGCCTACGGCGGCTACTCGGCCTGCCGGCAGTACCACGAGGACATCGCGCGGGCCCGTAAGGCGGTCGGTGACGACGCGCCGGAGCTGGTGAAGCTGCGGCACTTCTTCGATCACCCGGAGTTCGTGGCGGCCAACGCCGACGCCGTGCGGGCCGCGCTGGCCACCCTGCCCGCCGAGATGCGGGACTCCGCCCGGGTCGTGTTCACCGCGCACTCGATCCCGACCGCGGCCGACGCCGCCGCAGGGCCGCCGGAGGAGGGCGGGCACCGGTACTCCGAGCAGGTCGCCGAGGCCGCCCGGCTGGTCGCGGCCGAGCTGGGGGCGGGCGAGCACGACGTGGTCTGGCAGTCGCGCTCCGGCCCCCCGCGGGTGCCGTGGCTCGAGCCGGACGTCGTCGACCACATCGAGGCGCTGCACGCCGCGGGCGTGCCCGCCGTGGTGGTGGCGCCGGTGGGGTTCGTGTCCGACCATGTCGAGGTGGTGTGGGACCTGGACAACGAGGCCGCCGGGCGGGCCGCCGAGCTGGGCATGGGCTTCGCCCGCGCGGCGACGGCCGGGCCGGATCCCCGGTTCGCGGACATGGTCGTCGAGCTGATCGCCGAACACACCTCCGGTGCCCCGGAGCGGGGGATCGGCGAGGTGACCCGGGCCGGATGCACCGTGAACGGCGAGCCGTGCGCGGTGAACTGCTGCCTGCCCGCGCGGCGCCCGGCCCGCCCGGTCTGACCGGCCACCCGCCGCGCACCCCGGCCGGCGCCCCGGACCGGCCACGGGCGGCGTGACGTCCCGTTCATCCTGTCGGGGGTCCTGTTTGCCCTCTGTCCGATTCTGCTGTCGACTACCGACCCATGACGGACCACAGCGCCGGTGCCATCGCCACGAGCCCACCACCGGGCGGCGAGGATCAGTCACCGGCCGCCGGTGGCGCGCTATCCGGGATCGAGGACGCCGTCAACGGCGTGTTCACCCCGATCTCGGAGGCCGTGGCCGGGTTCGTGTTCGCCGAGGTCACCGTCGTCGGGGTCGAGTTCCCGTGGATCGTGGCCTGGCTCGTCGTCGCGGCGACGGTGTTCACGATCTACTTCGGGTTCATCCAGGTCCGCGGCTTCCGGCTGGCCACCCGCATCGCGCGCGGGCACTACACCCGTGACGACGAGCCGGGGGAGATCAGCCACTTCCAGGCGCTGAGCTCGGCGGTCTCGGGCACGGTCGGCCTGGGCAACATCGCGGGCGTCGGCGTCGCGGTGACCGTCGGCGGCGCCGGTGCGACGTTCTGGATGATCGTCGCCGGGCTGCTCGGGATGTGCACCAAGTTCGTCGAGTGCACCCTGGGCGTGAAGTACCGCGAGGTCCACGCCGACGGCACGGTCTCCGGCGGTCCGATGCACTACCTGCGCAAGGGGGTCGCCGAGCGGGTGCCCGGTGCCGGCGGCCGGGTACTCGGCCGCGCCCTCGCCGTGCTGGCCGCGGCCATGATCCTGTTCTTCGGCGTCGCCGGCGGGAACATGTTCCAGGCCAACCAGACCTTCGCGCAGCTGCAGAGCGTGACCGGCGGGGATGAGGGCTTCCTCGGTGGGGACGGGGCGGCACTGATCTTCGGCATCGTGCTCGCCGCGGTCGTCGGCGCGGTGATCTTCGGTGGGATCACGGCGATCGGCCGGGTCACCAGCCGGCTCGTCCCGTCCATGGCGATCCTCTACATCGGGGCCTGCCTCATGGTGATCGGGGTGAATCTCCCGGCGGTGCCCGGCGCGATCGCGCAGATCGTGTCCGGCGCCTTCACCCCCGAGGGCGTGGCCGGTGGCGCGATCGGCGCGCTCATCGTCGGGTTCCAGCGCGCCGCGTTCTCGAACGAGGCGGGGCTCGGCTCGGCGCCGATCGCGCACTCCGCGGTGCGCACCGAGCACCCGATCACCGAGGGCTACGTCGCTCTGCTCGAGCCGTTCATCGACACCGTCGTGATCTGCACGATGACCGCGCTGACCATCGTGATCGCCGCGACGCCGTTCTGGCGGGACGCCCAGGCCACGGCCTTCGCCAGCGGGGGCGACATCACCCCGGACGGCGTGCTGGTCACCTCCGACGCGTTCGCCACGGTGCTGCCCTGGTTCCCCTACGCGCTCGCCGTCGCGGTGGTGCTGTTCGCCGTGTCGACGATCATCACCTGGGGCTACTACGGGCAGAAGGCGTGGACATACCTGTTCGGCCGCAACGCCTTCAGCGAGCGGGTCTACCAGACCGTGTTCTGCCTGTTCATCGTGATCGGCTCGGTGCTGACGCTGGGCAGCGTGCTCGACTTCGCCGACGCGGTACTGTTCCTGCTGGCCCTGTTCAACATCGTCGGCCTGTACCTGCTGGCCCCGGTCGTCAAGCGGGAACTCATCGCCTACCGGGAGAAGCTGCGCACCGGTGAGGTCCGCGAGGTCGAGAAGGTGGGCTGACCTCGGGAGGGGGGTCCTCAGGCCTGCTTGGCGCGGCGCGTGGCGAGCGTCTCGAGGGCCTGCAGGAGGTACTTGCGGAACACCGGATAGTTCTCGCTCATCGGGAAGTGACCGATCTCCTTCATCTCCAGGAACTCGGCGTTCTTGATCCGGCTCGCGGTACGGCGGCCGTCCTCCGGGGTCGTGAGGTAGTCGTACTCGCCGGTCAGCATGAACACCGGGCACCGGTCGCCGTCGATCTGGTCGAGCTTGTCGCGCAGGTCGTGGTCGACGGAGTAGAAGTACAGGTCGCCTTTGAAAGCCTCGGAGCCCTGGCTGTAGTAGAACCAGGTCTTCCACCGGTCGGTCTCCGGTGACTGCGGCGCCATCAGGTCCCACACGCCGCTCGCGCACACCTGCGCGGCGTTGGCCTGTGGGTGCTGCCACCAGTCCAGGTAGAAGCCCGGTGAGTAGTCGGCGGCCTCGACCGGGATGACCGCCGCGAACCGGTCCGGGTGGTGCAGCGCCAACTGCAGGGCGACGTTCCCGCCGAACGAGGAGCCCAGGAAGATCGGTTGCTCGAGCTCGAGTTCGTCGCACAGGGCCACGATGAAGCTGGTGTAGTGGTCCGCGGTGAGCCGGTACTCCTCCTTCCACCACTCCCGGTTCTCCGGCGGATCGGACTTGCCGTGCCGGGGCAGGTCGTAGGCGATGACCCGGTAGTCCTTCGTCACCTCCTCGTCCTCGACCAGCCCGCGGTACTGGTGGTTGTGGCAGCCCGCGGTGTGCTGGCAGACCAGCGGCTGCCCGGTGCCGTTCTCGAGGTAGAACACCTTGTACCGGACGTCGCCGACGTCGACGGTCACGTAGTGCCCGGTCGCGGGTGAGATGCGTGCCATGGGACTCTCCTCGGCCTAGACGGGCACGCCGACGGTGCGGAGCAGTTCGAGCTGCCGGGTCAGGCAGCGCAGGTTCTGCATGAGGACGAGCAGGTCGCCCTCGAGGCTCATGTCCCGCTGGAACGAGGCGGCCCAGATGCCGTGGAACATGGGTGGCGGTACGGGCACCCCGAAGCCGCGCCAGGTCTGCACGCCGGCCCGGATCGTGAAGTGGTAGGGGACGTCGAGCGGGCCCGGGTCGACGGCCACCCCGGCGACCTTCCCCGAGACCATCCGCACGACGAACCGGTGGTCGGTCATGTCGAGCAGGTAGCTGCAGGTGAAGTACTTGCCGTGGGCCTGGATCTCCGGGTCCTTATCGGTGGCCTCGGTGAACGCCCGGGCCCAGTCCTCGGTGGTCGGAGTCGGTGCGGGTGCGGTAGCGGTCATGGCTCTGCCCTCGACCTCCTGCGTCTGCGGCGCCGGGCCAACCTAGGCCTGCGAGGGCTCCGCCGTGACGTGGCTGCGGACCCGTATCTCTGAGCCGAACGTCCCTGAGCCGAAGGTCCCTGACCGGGCGTCGGGGCGGAAGCGGCCCGGCTCCGCCAGGACGAGGGGCCCGGCTCCCCGAGGGCGGCGCCCGGCGAGGTGGGCCGAGCTGGAGGCGCGGACCACGTCGCGCGCGTCCGCCGGCGATCAGTTCCCGGCGGGCGCGGGGGCCGCGGCTATCGCGGCGGCCACCAGGTCGGCGGCGCTGGTGTCGCGGGTGCGCCTGCCCCGGTCGTAGTGCTGAGTGGTCGCGATCGTCGCGTGCCCGACGTCGGCCTGCACGTGCTGGATGCGGGCGTCCTGCTCCAGCGCGATCGTCACGTAGGCGTGCCGCAGCGCGTGTGGGTGCACCCGGTCGGCGACGTCGGCCAGCGCGGGGCCGCCGCCGGCGGCGATGCGCCGCAGCAGCGTGTACAGGTCGACGCGCGAGCACCGCCCGCCGGTCCGGGTGGCGATCAGTGGGGCGGCGCCCGCGGTCGTGCGACCTCGGCGGGCCGGGAGCGCGGCACCGGCCACCCGGTCGCGCTCTGTCAGGTACTCCGCGAGCGCGACGCGAGTGAGGTCGGTGAGGTAGACCTCCCGGCGCAGACCCCCCTTGCCGAGCACCCGCAGCACCTCCTCGCCGCCGGTGCGGTAGAGGTCGTCGCGGTCGAGCCCGACGAGTTCGGAGATCCGCAGGCCGAGCGTCAGCACCGCGACCACGGCCACCGCCCGCAGCGCGTAGAGCCGCTGATAGCGCGCGTCGGAGGTGTAGTGCAGCCGCCCCGCGGCCACCAGCATCGCCTTGAGCTGGCTGGCGGTGAGCCGCACCGTCGGGGACGCGTCGCGCGCCGAGCTCGACAGTCCGAGCCGTGCGCGGTTCAGCGCCGCCGGGTTGGCCGCGACCGCGCCCGTCTCGGCCAGATGCCCGTAGAGCGCCGACAGGGTCGAGAGCATCCGCTGCCGGGTCCGCCGCTGGGCCCCCGCGGCGGACAACGCGTGCAACCAGGACTTGACGTGCACGCCGGTGGCCGCCCGCGGGTCGAGTCCCTGCGCGGCGCACCAGCGGAACCAGGCGAGCCCGTGCAGCGGACCGGTCGGGGCCGGGGGAGGGCGGCGCGTACCCGGATCGCTCGGCTGCGGAGCCACCCCGCCGATCGCGTCCACCCAGCCGATCGGCAGGCCGAGCGCGTACGCGTAGGTCCGTCGGGTGCCGCCGTTGTCGTACTGGCTCAGCCAGTCCACCAGCTGCGCGCGCAGGGCGTCCGGGTCCTGCACACCGGGCCACCCCGACCCGCCGTCGCCGATCGGGTCGGCGACGGCGACGGAGGCGTGCTCCGGCGCGTTCAACGCCTCCAGTACGGCAAGGGGCGCGTCCGCGTCGGCTGTCATAACCCGATCCTCGTCGTCCCCTCGCGTCCGGTCACGACGCCACGCCGCACCCACCAACAAAACATGGGTTTCGTTGGTGGTGTAGTTCGACAGAACGAACTGAAACCCAGTAAGTTCGTTCGAAACCATTGAACTGATACGCTCGAACGGTGATCGACAGCGCCGTGAGATGCGGGTACAGCAAGTGCCGGGCCGAGTTGCCCCCGCCGGGGCCCCAGGGCGGACGGCGGCGCTCGTTCTGCCGCGACACCCGGTGGCCGGGTGGGCGGACCTGCGCCCAGATGGCCCGGGCCGAGCGCGACGCGCTGGACGCGCTGGGCCTCGACGCGGGCGGGACGACGTTCCAGCTCGACGCCGACCGGCTCCGGGAGCACGTCGACGCGGTCCGGGGTCCGGTGCAAGCTCTGGCCGAGGCGCTCGCGGCGGTGTCCGACCGGCTCGACGAGGTCCAGCGCGACGCGGTGACCGCCGTCGAGGCGGCGAACCGGCGGGTCGCCGAGGCCGACAGCACCCGCGCCGCGGCCGACGTGGCCCGGGAACAGGCAGAGCGGCAGGCGGCCCGGAGCAAGGAGCTCGCCGATCAGGCGGGGGAGGAGCGCGCCGAGGCGGTCAAGCGCGCGACCGCCGCGGCGCGGCAGGCCCTGGAGGCGACCGAGGCCCTCGGCGCGGCCCGGCAGGCCGCCGAGGAGGCGGCCCTCGCACGCCGGGCTGCCGAGGAGCGCGCCGAACAGGCGCA
>NZ_JAHDTG010000078.1 GCF_018531475.1 Pseudonocardia mahuensis | reverse complement strand
CCGGGCCTGCGACTCGATCAACGCGAGGAGCTCCTCACGCGACAGCGGCTCCGACCCGGACACCGCACATGATCAGCACACCACGACTGGCCGGTCACGCACCGACACGCCGCAAGATCACCGGCCCGAGACCTGAATGGTTACCCTCCCGCTGCCGTCCGGAATCCGGGCGAATGGACGTTAGCATTTCCTACGGGTCGGCAAGGCAAACATCTCGTTCTGCGACGCTGCCGAAGAATACTATTTCGGATCGATCAGGAGAAAGCGCCGAGATCGGTTCGTATGCGCCCAACTCCGACGAAAGGGCGGGCCCGGCGCTAGCGGGCCCTGGCCCGGTCCCGCCGGGCGCCGAGCGTGTGGTCGATGCTGTACCGGCCGGGCCCCACGGCGGCCAGCGTCAGCGCGGCCGCGCCGATCGCCCCGACGAGCTCCCAGCCCCCGTTCGCGACGAAGATGCCGTTGCCGACGTGCACGAAGAGCGCGGCGCCGAGCATCACGAGCACGACGAGCAGGCCGACGACGGCCGTCGCGACGCCCAGGAGCAGCAACGCCCCACCGACCAGCTCGATGGTGGCCACGATCGTGGCGGAGACCGCGGGCAACGGGACGCCCATGCCCGCGAAGGCGGTGGCCGTCCCCCCGATGCCGAAGCCGAAGAACTTCTGCGCACCGTGCGCGATCAGGATCACCCCCAGCACGATGCGGGCGACGAGGAGCGCGATGTCGCGCGCGGGAGCAGGCAGCGAGCTGAGCATTGTTGCGCCTCCACCGAGTTGGGCCGCGACCCACACGCGCGGTCGCCGGCCCACTCGGGTACCCCTCGACGCGGCTCCAAGCGGGAACGGACCCTCGCCATCCGCAGCAGCCGGGACTCGTCAGGCCGCCGCCCGCGACGACTCGGCCGGGGCCGCCGCACCCCGGGACGCCACCGCGTGGTCGACGCTGAACCGGCCGGCTCCGGTCGCCGCGAGCGCGAGGGCCGCCGCCGCGATGACGCCGACCAGCTCCCACCCGCCGTCCGCGGCGAAGATGCCGTTGCCGGTATGCACGAAGAGTCCGGCGCCGAGCATGGTGAGCACGACGAGGCCGCCGACCACCGCCGTCGCCGCTCCGGCCACCAGCAGGACCCCGCCGACCAGCTCGACGGCCGTGGCGACGACGGCGGCCACCGGTGCGAGCGGGACCCCGATCCCGGCGAACGCGTCGATGGTCGCGGCGATCCCGTTCGTCGCGAGTTTCTGCCAGCCATGGGCGATCAGGACGACGCCGAGCACTATGCGTGCGACGAGCAGCGCGACGTCGCGGGCGGAACCGGGCAGGGAGCGGGACATGCGACAGGACCTCCGGTAGCGGAATGTTGAACGTTCACGTTAACCGGGCCGTCGCCGCGCCACCGGACGGGTCGACCGATCCCGGGTCAGCGCCCCTGAACGAGGAACGGCGACGTGTCGGTCTGCTCGGGGACCACGACGGGAGCCGGGACCTCCGGCTTCCGCGACCGCAGGAGGTGCTCGACGCTGTACCGACCGGGACCTGTCGCCGAGAGTGCCATGACGCCGGCTGCGATGACCGCGACGAGCTCCCAGCCGCCGTTGCTCGCGAAGATCCCGTGCGGGGCGTGCACGAAGCCGATGGCTCCGACCATGACCACCATGATGAAGGCGCCGGCCACCGGGACCAGGGCGCCGAAGATCAGCATCGCGCCGCCGACGAGTTCGACCACGACCGTGAACGACGTGGCGACGATGGCGAGCGGGATCCCGAAGTTGTGGAACACCACCGCGGTCTCGGAGATCCCGTTGAGGGCGAACTTCTGCCATCCGTGGGCGATCAGCACCACGCCGAGCACCACGCGGGCGATGAGCAACGCGACGTCGCGAGAGAGCTCGGGAAGGGAGCGGGTCATGCAGACCTCCGAACAGTCTGTGATGGAAGTACCTCAGTGGGTGAACGAACGCTAGCCCGAAGGGCGTGATGATCTATGCCGATCGGCGCATCATTCGACGACAAGCCATTCCTGAGCGACGAACGACACCATCAATCACTCGAACGGTTAACGCATGCGTCCCTTCGGAGTGACGCTCGACTCGTCAGCGTGACCGTGCGGCCGCGACTCCCACGAAGGTTGACGCCGGCACGACAGCACGGATCGGCTCGAGCGCAGGCGCGGTCCTGGCCCCGCGTTCCCAGGCGCGCGGGGCGGGCGGCCTCCTGGGCCGGGCGCCACCCGGCATGTCCCGCCACCCACGAACAGCAATGCGCACCTCGACGCACGGATCCACCGTGGATCTCCGTACCTGCCCGCGCCCATGATCAGGAAGGGGCCCCGGAGCCCGGTGATCACCGGATTCGGGACATCGCCTGCGCCAGTGCCGCTGATGTCCCGATTTTGCTGATCACGGGTCGATCGGCGGCCCACCCGAGCGCGGCATCGTTTCCGGCAGCCGGCGGGTTCTGGGGGACCGCCGGCTGCACCCGGCGCCACGGCCATCCGTCTGAGGAGCCCGGCCGGCCGTGGCGTCGGATGCCGATCTGCGGCAACCCGCCGTGCCGAACCACATGGCACGCCCGCGGACTGGGCATGATGAGTCCCGTGTCCGAGAGCAGAGCGAGCAACACCCCGACCGAGCACGCCGACATCACCGCGACCCCCGAGTGGGCCGCGCTGGTCGCGCACCACGACGCCGTCGCGCCGAGGCATCTGCGGGAGTTGTTCGCCGACGACCCGGGCCGGGTCGAGGCGCTGACCGCCACGGGTGCCGACCTCACGCTGGACCACGCCAAGCACCGCATCACCCGCGAGACGCTGCCGCTGCTCGTGGCGCTGGCGCGCCGGGCCGGACTGCCGGAGCGGACCGAGGCGATGTTCCGCGGCGAGCACATCAACACCAGCGAGGACCGTGCCGTGCTGCACACCGCGCTGCGGCTGCCCCGCGACGCCACGCTCGTCGTCGACGGTCAGGACGTCGTCGCCGACGTGCACGCGGTCCTGGACCGGATGGGCGAGTTCTCCGACAGGGTCCGCTCCGGTGAGTGGACCGGCCACACCGGCCAGCGGATCCGGACGGTGGTCAACATCGGGATCGGCGGCTCCGACCTCGGCCCGGTGATGGCCTACGAGGCACTGAAGGCCTACTCCGACCGCGAGCTCGCCTTCCGGTTCGTGTCCAACATCGATCCCACCGACCTGGCCGAGACGCTGCGCGACCTGGACCCGGCGACCACGCTGTTCATCGTCGCGTCCAAGACGTTCACGACGCTGGAGACGCTGACCAACGCCCGCAACGCGCGGCAGTGGCTGCTCGGCGGGCTCGGCGGCGACGAGAAGGCGGTCGCGCAGCACTTCGTCGCGGTGTCCACGAACGCCGAGAAGGTGCGCGAGTTCGGCATCGACGAGGCCAACATGTTCGGCTTCTGGGACTGGGTCGGTGGGCGCTACTCGCTGCCCTCCGCGATCGGGCTGTCGGTCATGGTCGCCATCGGCAAGGAGCGCTTCCGCGAGATGCTCGACGGCATGCACGCGATGGATGTGCACTTCCGCACCACACCGCTGGAGCGCAACCTGCCGGTCATCGCCGGCCTGCTCGGGATCTGGTACGACGACTTCTTCGGCGCGGAGACCCACGCCGTGCTGCCCTACGCGCAGTACCTGCACCGGCTGCCCGCCTACCTGCAGCAGCTGACGATGGAGAGCAACGGCAAGTCGGTCCGCGAGGACGGGACCCCGGTCGCCACCGACACCGGCGAGATCTACTGGGGCGAGCCCGGCACCAATGGCCAGCACGCGTTCTACCAGCTGCTGCACCAGGGAACCCGGCTCGTGCCGTGCGACTTCATCGGGTTCGCCGAACCGGTCCACACGCTGCCCGGCGAGGGCGCCGCCGACATGCACGACCTGTTCGCGGCCAACCTGTTCGCCCAGACCGCCGCACTCGCCTTCGGCAAGACCGCCGAGGAGATCGCGGCGGAGGGCACCCCGCCGGACCTCGTGCCGCACAAGGTGATGCCGGGCAACCGGCCGAGCTCGACGATCCTCGCGCCGAAGCTGACCCCGTCGACGCTCGGCCAGATCATCGCGTTCTACGAGCACGTCACGTTCGTGGAGGGCACGATCTGGCGCATCGACTCGTTCGACCAGTGGGGCGTGGAGCTGGGCAAGGTGCTGGCACAGCAGTTGGTGCCGGTGCTCAGTGCCGACCAGCCGGACGTCAGTGGGCTCGACGCCTCGACGGCCGCGCTGGTCCGCCGGTACCGGCAGCTGCGGGGCCGCGCCATCGACAGGGACTGAGTACGGGCCCCCCTGCACCGAACGAGGATGGGACGGGTGGACGAGGAGCCATCGGGTGTGCGTGCTGTCGTGGCGGTGGGGCTGGGGGCGACAGTGGTGCTCGCCGCTGCCGCCGGTTTCCTGCTGTACGCCGGCGCCACCGGAACCGGGCCGGGCACCGCGGACGGGGCGGTGCTCACCGAGTTCCGCGAGGTGCGCTCCGTCGACGCCACGATGCTCGCCGTGGCCGTCACCACGATCGGCAGCACGGCGGCCATGGCGCTCCTCGCGGTGCTGGTGGGCGGGTGGCTGTGGATCCGGGACCGGCGGCCCGACGCCGTGTTCCTGGCGGTGGCGATGGCCGGAGCGAGCGTGGTGTTCCGGCTGCTCAAGCTGGCCTTCGACCGGCCCCGGCCGCCCCCGGTCGATCGGCTGGTGGCCGAGACCAACGAGTCGCTGCCGTCCGGGCACGCGACCATGTCGATCGTGGTGATCGGGGCGCTCGTGGCGCTCGCGTGGGCCGGGCGCAGGCTCGCGACCCGGATCGGACTGGTCGTCGCGGCCGCCTTGTGGGTCGGCGCGGTCGGCGTCACCCGGCTCTACCTCGGCGTGCACTGGTTCAGCGACGTGCTGGCCGGCTGGCTGGTGGGCGCCGCCTGGCTCGTGGTGTGCGTGACGGTCTGGGCATGGTGGCGCCGCCGCCCCTCGACCGCCCGCTCCGCCACCCCACGTGCCACGAACGGCACTTTCGGTCAATAGGTTTGAACAAGAGTGCCGTTCGTGGCGAAACCCGGGGGGCGCGGGGCTACTACTGCTGCTGCTCCGCGGAGCACCACCACGTCGAGCGGCCGCCTACGGTGCCGTGGGCCATCGGCGCCCCGCAGCGCGGGCCCGCCCCATCCGGGTTGCGCTCGCCGATCACCTCGCCGGTGTGCACCCCGCCCTTCTCGACGGCCGCCCGCAGCGAGCGCTCCAGGGCGCGGTGGAGCCGGTCCAGCTCGGTGCGGGTCAGCTCGTCGGCCGGAACGGACGGCCGGATCCTCGCCTGCCACAGCGTCTCGTCGGCCAGCAGATTGCCCACCCCGGCCAGCACGCTCTGATCGAGCAGCCGGGCCTTGACCGCGGAACGCCCGCGGGCGACGCGTTCGCGGAACTGGGCCGGGGTGATGTCCTCGGCGTCCGGGCCGAGCGCGTCGATATCGGGTTCGAGCCGGACCCGGCCGAGCCGGCGCTTGTCGAACAGCCGCAGCTGCCCGCCGTCGGCGAAGGTCACGGTGAACCGGTCCCACTCGGGCTTTCGCGGTGAGCGGTCGGGGCGGTCGGGCTCGCCCCCGGCCCGCTCGCCGTCATCGCCGGAGACGATCAAACGCCCACCCATGCCGAGGTGGATGCCGAGCCGGGGGCCCGCGGTGCCGTCGCCGGTCCCGGTCTCGCACCACAGTGCCTTGCCACGCCGGTGCGCCTCGGTGAGCCGGCCGCCGACCAGGGCCTTCGCGATCTCACCGCGCCGGTGCGGGCGGCAGACCCACTCGTCGGTGTCGTCGACGCCGGTGATCTCACGGTTCAGCGCGCCCAGCAGGACCTGGCGCGCACTCTCCACCTCGGGAAGTTCGGGCACGGTTCCAGTCTCACGCCGGGGCGCCCGCGCCGCGCGGCGAACCGATCACCGGAACAGCACCGGATCGCCGTCGCCGACACCTACAACGGCGCAATCCGTCGCCACCGTCCGCAGACGCGTGAGGGCACCACGCTCGCCCGGGGTCTGCGCGGACCGGTGACGTGCTGCGGGCGGTCTGACGGCTGCGCGGACGCGGTCAGCTCGCGACGAGCACGACCCAGTCGTCCGGACCCACCGGGGCCAGTACGAGCAGCTGACCCGCCGGTGCGTCGGCCGGCAACCGTGCGGCCACCGAGGTCGCCGCGATGGTGCGGTCCCGCACGGTGAAGGACCGAGTGGTCCCGTCCCGGTAGCTCACCGTGATCGGGGTCCCCGGTCCAGCCGCCTCGGCCGGCTCGGGCGAGCTCAGGGTGATCGTGGTGTGCCCGTCGCCGGACCAGGATCCCCCGCCGGCCGGAGGTACCGCCGGCAGCCCCGAGGCCTGCTGCTCGACCGGGGTGAGGGCGACGGTGCCGCCGGGCAGCATCACCTCCCGCGGGGTCGTCGCCGCCGGTGCCGCAGGCGCGCCTGCCGGGGCCGGCGGGTTCGCTGGAGCCTGCGGGAGCGCGGGGTCTGCAGCAGCTCCGGAGCCCGCAGCCGGTGCAGAACCCTTGACCAGCGGAGGCTCCGCCGTGGACGCCGCGCCGGTGGCCGTACCCGGGACGGCCGGCGCCCCCGGCTCGGGCATCCCCGATGCGCCGGCGCCCTGCGGCTCCTCCGTCCCCGCGTCCTGGCCCACCGGGCCCATCGCCGCCGGACCGGCTCCGCCCGGCGGCACCGTCCCACCTGGCGCGGACGGGGCGACTGCACCGGGCGGCCGGCCGATGGAGACTGGATCCACGAGCCCGGGTGTCTCGATGCCGGCCGACGGTTCGGCGTTCGTCGTCGACGGTTCGGCGTTCGTCGTCGACGGTCCGGCAACCAGATCCGACGCGGCGATGGCCGACGCCGCGGTGGTCGGCTCCGGCGGCAGCGAGTCGCTCGGCAGCGGCAGTGGGCCCGGCGGAAGCGGCGCCGGTGGCGCATCGAATTCCCGGGGCGACTCCGAGATCAGGGGTGGGGCCGGCGGGGGCGCATGAGGCAGCAGGCCGGGGCTCGACTCTCCGGTCGCGGCGGGCCGGGTCGCACCGAGGTAGTCGTCCCCGCGCCAGCGGTAGTACGAGGTCCGGACCGGCGTGCCGAAGGTGGGGGCGTTGACCATCCGGCCCTCGCCGATGTACATCCCCACGTGGTGGACCTTGGCCGCGGTGCCGTAGAAGACCAGGTCCCCTGGTTGCAGCGCCGCCCCGGCGGGCACGTGCGGTCCGGCGTGGTATTGGGTGTGCGCGGTCCGCGGCAGGGTGATCCCGGCCGCGGCGTAGGAGAACGTCGTGAGGCCGGAGCAGTCGAAGCCACGGTCGCCGGCCGCGGGCCCGTCCCCGCCCCACTGGTAGGGCAGGCCGAGCTGCGCCATCGCGGTCTCCACCGCGATCCGCGCCCGGCCGTCGGGAAGGCTGGTCGTGAAGTCGGCCGGCCGCAGCTCCCGAGCGGGCACGGGCCGTGGCGACGGCACCGACCCGGCGATCACGCTCAGCCCGGGACCCGTCGGAAGCGCACGCGGCCGGGCATCGTCGGTGAGCGGCGGGACGTCCCGGCTGGTTCGTGCCGGCACCGACGTGATCGGCGCCGCCGACGGGAGTGTCCCGACCGTCACCATGCCGAGCAGCGCGGCCAGCACCCAGGTCGCGGTGAACCGGCCCGAGTCGGGCCGGGGGTTGTCGTACGGCGGCGGCACGGGGCCCGGGCGGTCGCCACGACGGCGGCCACCCCGGCTGTCCTGGGGCCGCGTGGCCGGCCGGATCGCGAGATCCGGGTCGTTGCACACCGTCATGCCCGCTCCCCCCGAAACGGTCCACTTTCGACCTCAGGGCGAGCATGCCGGGCGCGGGCGGTAGTCGTCACCACGCGGTCGGGCGAAATCTCGCAGGTCAGGTGAACCGGCCGGGTCAGGAAGCCGGCCAGGTCGCGACCACAGTGGCCAGGGGGTGCGTGCTGTGCCGAGGACGGACACCCGGCACGCGCGGCGACGTGTTTGGCTGACGGCATGGAATTCGTCGACGTGGCCGATGCCGACGGCGTGCGCACACTGACCCTCTCCGATCCGAAGCGGCGCAACGCCTTGTCGCTGCAGATGCGGGCGGAGCTGCGGGACGGCCTGCGGGCCGCAATGGACGATGCGGGCTGCCGGGTGATCGTCCTCACCGGAGCGGCCGGGTTCTTCTGCGCCGGCGGTGACATCAGCTCGATGAGCGCCGACCCCGAGGCGGGTGAGTACCGGCTGCGGCTGCTCGGCGAGGTCGTCGAGCTGATCACGGCAGGTGGGACACCGGTGGTCGCCGCCGTCGAGGGCGGCGCGTTCGGCGCCGGGCTGTCGTTGGCCGCGGCAGCCGATCACGTGGTCGCGGCCGATGACGCCCGGTTCTGCGCGTCGTTCGGCACGATCGGTCTGGGTACCGACGGCGGCCTCGCGTGGACGCTGCCGCGGAGGATCGGGCGTGGCCGGGCCACCGAGATGATCATGTTCGGGGAGGTGGTCGGCGCGGCCGACGCGCAGCGCATCGGCCTCGTCGAGCGCCTGTCGTCGCCGGGCACCGCGCTGCAGGTGGCGCGGGAACGCGCGGCGCTGCTGGCCGCCCGCTCGCGCGACGCGCTGATCGCGAACAAGTCCGCGCTCAGCGGCGCGCACCCCGACCTGCCCGCCCTGCTCGCCGAGGAGACACAGGCCCAAATGCGGTTGCTGGCCGGACCGGACTTCGCGGAGGGCCGGACGGCGTTCTTCGAGAAGCGGCCGGCACGCTTCACGTGAGCGCCGGCACCGTGGCCGGCCGCATGCGCCGGCCGGCCACGGAGTCTCCTGTCGCGTCAGGCCGCCGGCGGCCCGATCACCGTGTCGTCGGTGTATCGCCAGGCGACGGCGAACAACGACATCCGATCTCCTTCTGCCAGCGCCGGCTCAGGACGAGGCGGCCGGGGGTACCGCGGCGGGCGCCGCCGGCGCCGACGCGACCGGACCGCCGGCGAACATGGTGACCGGCGACGCGTTCGGGTCCAGCGTCCCGGCCTTGATCGCCTTCTCCTGGTAGGCGATCTCCCGTTCCAGCGCACGGTTGTCGCCACGCGCCCGCGCCGTGAGCATCCGGGCGGCCGTCGGGGTCAGCGTGCAGGTTCCCGGGACGCCGGCCCCGTGCCCGCATCCGCTGGCCCCGCTGATCCGCGGCTCGACCGGCTTGGGCTCCGGCGCACCGGTGAGCAGTGCCCCGCCGAACTGCCGGCGGGCCGGCGCCCCGCACCGGCCGCATGCGGCCTCGTCCGGCACCGGGCGCGCGACCCAGTGCTCGGTGCGCACCCCGCAATCGCGGCAGCGGTAGTCGACGAGGACACCCATCAGCCGATCGCCTCGCCGATCGCCTTCAGCTTCGCCCAGTCGTCCGGGTCGTGCTGGATGATGATCGTGGCGTCGTTGGCGTGCGCGACATGCTTGAGCCGGCGGATCGAGTGCACGGCGTCGAGGGTGCTGTAGTCCGAAGGCATCGGCAGGTCGTCGGACAGCGCCTCCGGCACGTGCACGGTGTCGCCGGTGAGCATGACGTTCTGGTTCGGAAGCCGGACGAGCACGCTGCTGTTGCCGGGGGTGTGCCCGGGCAGGCTCAGGATCTGGATGCTGCCGTCGCCGAACAGGTCGTGGTCGGCGGTCAGCGGATTCCAGTCGAAGCCGCGGGCGGGCTCGATGTCGGCGGTGCGGAAGAACACCGACGCCGCGGGCATCGGCCAGTAGGCGTAGGGCAGGTCCTGCGCCCCGATGTAGAACCGGGCGTTCGGGAACAGCTTGATCGCGCCGGTGTGGTCGAAGTGCGAGTGCGTGATGATCACGTGGGTGATGTCGTCGGCCTTGAAGCCGACGGCCTCCAGCTGCTTGTCCACCCGCAGGTCGGAGGTGTACTCGAGGCCGAGGTGGGCGGCGAGTTCGCCGTAGGTGCCCACCGGGTCGTCGACGGCCTCCGGGGCGATGCCGGTGTCGACCAGAACCAGCCCGCGGGGGTGCTGGATGACGTAGGTCGGGACCGGGATGTAGATGTTCCCGGTGCCGCCGACCACCAGCAGGCCGCGGTCCAATGTGAACTTCGCGCCGTCGAGCGCCCACAGCTTCGTTGCTGTGCCGGTTGTCATCGTGAGGCGTCCTCTCTCCAGAAAGACGGGGTGACGGCCCGGACGGCGACAACGCCTCTCATCACAGTGGACTGATCAATGGGCCGTCTTGATCGCATGTCGGACGCTAGTGACACAGCCCACCCGCACGACGTCCCATATTCAGACACAGGCATGCAACACGGTTCAGGTCGCGGCGAGCCGGACCCGGATGTCCTCCCGCAGCTTGAACTTCTGGATCTTCCCGCTCGCCGTGCGGGGCAGCGCATCGACGATCTCGAGGCGCTCGGGCAGCTTCTGGTTGGCGATCCGGTGCCCGCGCAGGAACTCCACGAGGTCGTCGAGGGCCACCGGGCCGTCCGCCGGCACCACGTAGGCGCAGATCCGCTCCACCATCACCGGATCCGGCATCCCGACCACCGCAACGTCGGCCACCCGGGGGTGGTTGAACAGCAGGTCCTCGATCTCCTTGGCGGAGATGTTCTCCCCGCCGCGGACGATGACGTCCTTGCGCCGGCCGGTGATCGTCACGTAGCCCGCGGCGTCCAGGACAGCGAGGTCACCGGTGTGGAACCAGCCCTCGGCGTCGAACGCCGCGTCGTTGAGCGCCGGATCGAGGTAGCCCACGAACAGGTCCGGTCCGCGCACCAGCAGTTCCCCGCCGGCTCCCGCGGGCACCGGCATCCCCTCCTCGTCGACGACGCGGGCCTGGGCGGCCCCGATCGGCCGGCCGTCGGTGGTGGCCCGGGCCTCGAGCGGGTCGGTGTCGTTCGCGCCGGACAGCGTCGGGAACTCCGTCGAGCCGTAGATCCGGGTTGCCAGGCAGCCCAGCTCGCGCTCGGCGCGGCGGATCAGCTCCGGGGGCACGTCGGCACCACCGCAACCGAACACCCGCAGCGCGCCCAGATCGTGGGCCGCCCGGTCCGGATGGTGGGCGAGCCCGTGCAGGAACGGGGTCGCGCCCACGACGAAGCTGCCGCGATGACGCTCCAGCAGTGCGAGGGCCCGGCCGGGTTCCCAGACGTCCTGCAACACGACCGCCGAGCCGAGCAGGAACGGCAGGTGCAACCCGTAGAGCACGCCGGTAATGTGGGTGACCGGGGACGGCATGAACACCACGTCCTCGCCCGTGAGCCCGAACAGGTCGACGATGCTGCGGTTCTCGTAGTCGAGCGTGTTGTGCGTGTGCAGCGCGCCCTTCGGATCCGATGTGGTGCCGGAGGTGTAGAGCAGCAGCGCCACGTCGTTCGGGTCGCGCTCCACCTCCGGTGGTGAGTCGTCGGGTGCGTCCGCGACGAACGCGTCGAACCGGAGCTCACCGGGCCCTGCTGCCCCCGCCACCACGACCACGTCACGCAGGTCCGGCAGCTCGCCGCGCAGCTCGGCGATCATGGCCGGATGGTCGAAGCCGCGGAACACCCCGGGTACCACCACGATCGACGCGCGCGACTGGCGCAGGATGAAGCCGACCTCGCGGTGCCGGTAGATCGGGATGATCGGGTTGCTGACCGCGCCGAGTCGCAGGGCGCCGTGGTGCACCGCGAACGCCTCGATCCAGTTGGGCAGCTGCCAGGCGACGACGTCGCCGGGGCCGATCCCACGGGCCCGCAGCGCCCGCGCGGTCGCCTCCACCAGCGCGTCGAGCTCGCCGTAGGTGATGCTGCGCTGCCGGTCGACGACCGCGAGCCGGCCGGGACCCCGGCGGGCGTGCTCCGCGAGGTCGGCATCGATCAGGTGATCGCGCCACCCGGCCGGCCCGGTGGCAGCGGCGATGATCTGCGGCGTCAACCGGCTCGGGGCGACCACACGGTCCGTCCCGGACGGGTCACCACCCACTGCCGACCTCCTCGTCGCCGCGGTGCCTGGAACGCCGACACCGACACCGCGCTCGACGCTAGCCAGTCGAGATCGGTCCGCGGTGCCGCGTTCTGGGACACCGGCCGGTGAGAACCACCCCACCGCCGCGGGCCCGACCCGCCCCCTCCGGACCGGTCGTGCGCGGGTCCGCGAGCACCCGGCGGCGGTCCCGGTGTGGAACCGAGCCGGTCGGGCCCCGCCGCGGGCGTCGTTCGGACACGACGCTACTGTCCCCCGCGTGCCAGCCCGATTCGCCCGTCTTCCGGTCCGTGTGCTCGCCGGTCTCGCGCTGGCCCCCGCGTGGCGGGTCGTCGCCCCCGCCGGTGGGCGCGGGGACACCGCGGCCGCCCCGGGCCCGGCGCCGGCGCCGGCGCCGGCGACGCAGGACGCGGCCGCGCCGACGGGATCGGCCGGCACCGGCGCGTTGCCGCAGGCCTGCTCCCTCGTCCCGCCGGACGAGATCAACTCCGCGACCGGGCTCGCGCTGGCCGAACCGTCGCCCACCGGGACCGAGCGGCGCAGCGTGTGCGCGTACAGCGCGACGGCCTCCGGCAGCGTCGGGCTGAGCGTCGGCGTCGAGCCGGCGAGCCGGTTCGACGCGAAGGCCGAGGCGTCGCGCAACTCGGTCGGCGTCCCCGGAACCGAGGTCCCGGACGTCGGGGACCGTGCGCTGTTCTTCTACAGCGACGCGGACCTGCCCGACGGCGTCGGCGGCGTGCTGGTGAACGGTGGCGGCACCACCATCGACATCACCCTGCAGGGCGTCGGCGACGAGGCCCGGACCCGCGACGCCGCCATCGCCATCGCGAAGGTGGCGCTGAGCCGGCTCTGAGCCGACGCCTCAGCTGGGCCGGCCCGGCCAGTACGGCGGCGGTTCCGAGGTCCCGAACCGATCGACCGGGACGGGAGTGGAGCGCCCGATGCGTCCGTCGGCTGCGTGGTCCCGATCCGGTCGACGGCCGTCGTCCGGCATCTCGAGATAGCGTCGGGCGATCAGCCGTCCCGGTACGAGCACGCCGCAGTCGGGGCAGACCGGGGCACCGTCCAGGGTGTAGGGCGAGGGCACCGGCACCCCTCGGACCGAGAAGAACTCGTAGTCACCGCCCTCGGCGTCCTCGTAGTGCACGACGTGGTACTCGCCGGACGACCCGGGATGGGCCCACGGACACCGGAACTCCACCGTGTCCAGCGCGATCTCGGAGATCATGGGGCGGGCAATCCTTCCGTTCAGGTCGCGGGCTGCTGGCCGAGGACGACCGGGACGGTCACGGTCGCACCGTTGCGCAGGACGGTGACCTGCACCGTGTCGCCCGGTACGTGCTCGGCGAGCACGGCCTGCAACGTGATGACGTCGGTGACCGGGTTGCCGCCGATCGCGGTGATGACATCGCCGGGTCGCAGGCCTGCCGTGGCCGCCGGCCCACCCGGTTGCACGGCGACGATCCCCACACCGACCGGTTTGCCCTCGGGATCGGTGACCGTCTGCACGCTCGCCCCGAGCGACGCGCGGCGCGAGTTCACGACCCGGCCGTTGGCGACGATCTGGGTGGCCAGGTCGGTGACGAGGTCGCTGGGCAGCGCGAACCCGATGCCCGGTGCGGTACCGCCGAGCTGCGGCAGCGTCGCGGCCAGTGTCGGGATGCCGACCACCTGGCCGTTCAGATCGACGAGCGCGCCGCCGCTGTTCCCGGGGTTGATGGGGGCACTGGTCTGGATGGCCTGGCGCAGGACGGTGCCGGGCGAGTTCTCGCTCGGCGGCTCGGGCACCGTGCGGCCCACCGCCGAGACGATGCCCTCGGTGACGCTCGCCTCCAGGCCGAGTGGGCTGCCCATGGCCATCACGATGTCGCCGGGCCGCAGGTCGGCGGAACGGCCGAACCGGGCCGGGCGCAGGTTCGGGCCGCCCTCGATCTTGATGACGGCGAGGTCGTCGGGCGGGTAGCTGGACACCAGGGTGGCCGGCAGTTGCTCGGTCCCTGTGGAGAGCCGGACGTTGAACCTTGTCTCCCTGCCCACCACATGCGCGTTGGTCACGATGTGCCCGTCGGAGTCGAAGACCACACCGGACCCGGTGCCCGTCGGGCTCTGGATCTCCGCGACCGACGGCAGCACCTTGTTGACGACGTCGGCGTACTGCCGCTCGAGCGAACCGCCGACGGTCTGGTCTGCGGGTATCTGGCCGGCTGGGCTGCTGGTGCATGCGGAGGCGAGCCCGGCCACCAGCGTCATCGCCAGGACCGCGTGCCCGACGACCACACCGGTGCGACGCATCGCCCACCCCTCCGCTCGGAGGCGACCGTCCCATCCGCTGTCGGCGACGGGCCTGGTCCTGCCGGGTCGGACCTGGGTCGACGGGTTCACCCCGCCGGGGCGTGCGGCTCAGTCGTGCGCCACCACGGTCAGGAACTCCAGGACGCGCCGGGTGAACACGTCGTTGTCGTCACCGGCGACCATGTGACCGGTCGCGGACACGTCGACGTGCCGGCAACCCGGGATCAGGTCCATCAGTTCGGCGACCCCGTCGTCGCTGACGATGTCGGACTGCTCACCACGGACGAGCATGGTCGGCACCCGGACCCGAGCAGCGGCCCCGCGCGCCCGCTCGTAGGACGCCTCCCGGGTGGGCTCGGCACTGATTCGCAAGAACGCCGGGTCCCAGTGCCAGTACCAGCGGCCGTCCTCGCGCAGCCGCACGTTCTTGCGGAGGCCCTCCGGGCTCGGCGGCCGGCTGCGGTGCGGGTTGTAGGCGCGGACCGCCTCGGCGACCTCCTCGAGGGAGCCGAACCCGTCGCGGTTGGCCCCCATGAACGCCGTGATGCGGGCGACGCCGGCCGCTTCGATCTTCGGCGCGATGTCGACGAGCACCAGCGCCCGGGCCAGATCGCCCCGCTCGCCCTGCCCGACGAGCGAGGTCATGCCGCCCATCGAGGCACCGACCAGCACCGGGCGCTCCCCAAGCGCGGTCACGACCGCGGCGAGGTCGGCGACCAGTGCGCCGATCGAGTAGTCGCCGTCGGGGGCCCAGTCGCTGTCCCCGTGCCCCCGGGCGTCGATCGCGATCGCGTTCCATCCCCGGGAGGCGAGCGTCGCCGCGGTGCGGAACCAGGAATGCCGAGTCTGGCCGCCCCCGTGCAGCAGCAGCGCGGTGCCCTGCGGTCCCCCACCCACGGCCGGCCAGCGGTCGCCGATGAGCCGGACGCCGGCGCCGTCGAACGCGACCTTCTCACCGGCCACGGGCGGCTCGCTCATGCGGTAGGCCCGGTGAACTTCGGGGCGCGCTTCTCCCGGTGCGCGGCGATGCCCTCCTGCACGTCGGGTAGCCCGAAACCGTAGAACTCCAGCGCCAGCGACGCGTCGAACGACGGGCCGGCGGCGCGGTACCAGTTGTTCAGCGCGTACTTGGTCCAGCTGATCGCGCTCGGCGCGCCGGCGACGAGCTTGCGGGCGACCTCCATGGCCTTGTCGTGCACCTCGGCGTCGTCGACGCACAGCGAGACGAGCCCGATCCGCTCGGCCTCCTCGCCCGACAGCGCGTCGCAGGTGAGCAGGTAGTACTTGGCCTTGGCCATCCCGCACAGCAGCGGCCAGTTGATCACCGCGTGGTCACCGGCGGCGACGCCGAGCCGGGTGTGCCCGTCGACGATCTTGGCCTTGCGGCCGGCGATGGAGATGTCGGCGAGCAGCGCGACCGCGAGCCCGGCGCCGACGGCGGGGCCGTGGATGGCCGACACGATCGGCTTCGAGCAGTTGATCACGTTGTAGACCAGGTCGCGGGCCTCGCGCATCGCGCGGGTCCGCACCACCGGGTCGTTGGCCATCTCGGTGACCAGGTCGAACGAGCCACCGGCGGAGAACGCCTTGCCCGCACCCTGCACGACGACCACGCGCACCGTGTCGTCACGGTCGATCACGGGCCAGACGTCCGCCAGTTGCTCGTGCTCGGCCGGCCCGACCGCGTTGAGGTTCGGCCCGTCGAGGACGATCCGCAGGATCCCGTTCTCCGGACGTTCGAAGCGCAGCGCGGAGAACCTGGCGTATGCATCCGACATGAATCGCACCCTAACCGTTGACCTCGATAACGGATTGGCCGGCGAGCCCTCCGCGTGCGTGCCGCCCGTCACCTTGTCACCGCTGGGCCCGGCGGTGACAAGGTGGAGGCCATGAGTGACGGGCAGGCGCGGTGGAGCGCCGTCGACGACTACATCACCGGCCTTCTCGTCGGGCCTGATCCCGCCCTCGACGCCGCGCTGGAGGTCAACGCACGGGCCGGCCTACCGGCCATCGACGTCTCCCCCGCGCAGGGCAAGCTGCTGCATCTGCTCGCCCGGTCCATCGGTGCGCGCCGCATCCTGGAGATCGGGACGCTCGGTGGTTACAGCACGATCTGGCTGGCCCGGGCACTGCCCGTGGACGGGCGGCTGATCACCCTCGAGTACTCGCCCGTGCACGCCGAGGTCGCCGCGTCGAACATCGCGCGTGCCGATCTCGACAAGGTCGTCGAGATCCGGCAGGGCCGCGCGCTCGACGCGCTGCCCGGCGTCGCCGACGACATCGACGAGCCTTTCGACCTGGTCTTCATCGACGCCGACAAGCCGTCGAACGCCGATTACTTCACGTGGGCGCTGCGCCTGACCCGGCCGGGGAGCGTCATCATCGTGGACAACGTGGTGCGCGGCGGACGGGTGCTCGAGGCGGACAGCGACGACGCCGCGGTACAGGGCACCCGCCGGTTCAACGAGGTGCTCGCGGCGGAGACCCGGGTCAGCGCGACCGAGATCCAGACCGTCGGCAGCAAGGGTCACGACGGCTTCGCCCTCGCCGTGGTGCTCGAGGCCTGAACCGAGCGCTCGGGCCGCCACCGGGCCCGCGGCCGCGACGCCGCGCATCCCGCCACCCGCCCGCTGGTGCGCCTGCACGGGCTGCTGCACGAGATCGCCTCCGCAGCGCGGCGGGCGGCTGCAGACGCGACGGTGGTCGACCGATGACACCGACGCGGCGGCGCATCGCAGTTATCGACATCGCGCGCTGCCGACTAGCGTCGCCACCGGCCCCGACCTCCCGACGAGAGTGAGACGACGACGTGGATCCCGCTGACCTGGCCGACGTGCTGTCCTCGGTGCGTGAGTTCATCCGCTCCGAGGTCGTGCCGCTCGAGGAGCGGATCGACGAGCAGAACGAGATCCCGGCATCGCTCGTCGAGGCGTGCAAGGCGATGGGGCTCTACGGCTTCACCATCCCCGAGCAGTACGGCGGCCTGGGGCTGACCACGACCGAAGAGGTCCAGCTCGTCTTCGAGCTCGGCTACACCACCCCGGCGCTGCGGTCGCTGTTCGGCACGAACAACGGCATCGCCGGGCACGTGCTGCTCGAGGGCGGCACCGAGGAGCAGAAGAAGGCCTGGCTGCCCCGGCTGGCCGGCGGCGAGGTCACCGCATCGTTCGGGCTGACCGAGGCCGACGCCGGCTCCGACCCCTCCACCCTCACCACCACCGCCCGCCGCGACGGCGCGGACTGGGTGCTCAACGGCTCCAAGCGCTACATCACCAACGCCCCGATCGCCGACGTCATCATGGTGTTCGCCCGCACCAACCCCGACGCCCCCGGCAACCGCGGCATCTCCACCTTCCTGGTCCCGGCCCGCGCCCCCGGCGTCTCGATCGGCCCCAAGGACCACAAGATGGGCCAGTTCGGCGCCTGGACCGCGGATGTCCACCTCGACGACGTACGTGTCCCCGCCGACGCCGTGATCGGCGGCGAGGACGGCATCGACAAGGGGTTCCTCACCGCCGCCAAGTGCCTGGCCCACGGCCGCGTGCACATCGCCGCGCTCTGCGTCGGCATGGCGAACCGGCTCGTCGAGGAGTCGGTGAGCTTCGCCCAGACCCGGCAGGCCGGCGGCAAGCCGATCGCCACATTCCAGCTGGTGCAGGGCCTGATCGCGGACTCGGTGACCGACTACTACGCCGGGCGCGCGCTGGTGATGGAGACCGCGCGGGCTTTCGACGCCGGCACCGACAAGGTCGCCGGGCCGTCGGCAGCCAAGTACTTCTGCTCGGAAATGGTCGGCCGGGTGGCCGACCGGGCCGTGCAGGTGCACGGCGGCGCGGGCTACATGCGTGGGGTGGCCGTCGAACGGTTCTACCGCGACGCCCGGCTGTTCCGCATCTACGAGGGCACGAGCCAGATCCAGCAGGTCATCATCGCCCGCAACGCCCTGGGCAAGGCCGCCCGCGGCTGACGCCCACCGCCCCGGACGTCAGGAAGGCCATTTCTCGCCGGCAGACGGCAGGAAGTGGCTCTCCTGCACCGGGCGGCAGGATGGACGGGTGACCACGACGAGCACCGATCTCCGGATACGGACGGCGACGATCGCCGACTGGCCCGCCATCTGGCCCATCTGGCGCCGGGTGGTCGGCGCGGGCGAGACGTACGTGTGGGATCCGGCGACCGACGAGCCGACCGCACGTTCCCTCTGGATGGCGCCGCACCCGGCCGTGGTGTTCGTCGCCGAGCGCACCGATCCACCGTCCGGGCCACGGGTCGTCGGGACCGCACTGCTCAAGCCCGTCCAGCCGGGTCTCGGTGCTCACGTCGCCAACGCCGGGTTCATGGTCGACCCGGACGCCGCCGGTGGCGGCGTCGGGCGGCGCCTCGCCGAGCACGTGCTCGACGAGGCCCGCCGCAGCGGCTACCGGGCGATGCAGTTCAACGCCGTGGTCGAGGTCAACACCCGCGCCGTCGGGCTGTGGCGGTCGCTGGGGTTCGAGGTGATCGGCACGGTGCCCCGAGCGTTCCGGCATCCGACCGCGGGGACCGTCGGGCTGCACATCATGCACCGCGAACTCTGAGCAGTCACCCCGGACAGCAGAACGCCGGGCCCGCGCACGTGGCGCGGACCCGGCGTTCGGTGGTGAAACTCAGTGGTCGGCGGGCCGGATGTGGTACTCGAAGACCAGGCCACCCACCGTGATCAGCAGGATCACGACAGCGATGACGATCAGCCAGACGTAGAAGAACGCCAGCCCGATGCCGACCAGCGCCGCGGAAGCGGCGACGGCGACCGGCCAGTAGCTGCCGGGCGAGAAGAAGCCGATCTCGCCCGCACCGTCGGAGACCTCGGCCTCCGGGTTGTCCTCCGGTCGCTCCTCCAGCCGCCGCGAGACGAACCGGAAGTATGTGCCGACGATCAGCGACAGGCCGCCGGTGAGGAACAGCGCGGCGATGCCGACCGGCTCCTGGGCCAGGACCGTGTAGACGATCGCCGCCACGAAGAAGAAAGCGGTGCAGATCTCGAAGATCCGGGACTCGACCTTCATCGGTGAATGCTCCTCTACGCCCGGTCAGCCGCTGGTCGGCAGGGTGGCCGCACGCTGGGTGCGATCGGTGGCGAACGGGTACGTGGTGATGGCCTCCGGCGCGCACCACTCACCGCAGTTCAGCGCCTGCAGGGCCTCGCCCGCGGTGTACGGGACACCCGTCTGCGGGTTGTTCTGGCTGCGCAGCGCGATGTACCGGTCGTAGAGAGCCGGCTGCAGCGCGCGGACCTCGAAGTTCATCGCCGCGTGGTACGCGCCGCACAGCTCGGCGCATCGGCCGACGAAAGCACCCTCGCGGTCGATGCGGTCGATCACGAAGACGTTGTCGGTGTCGTTCTTCTCCGGCATCGGGAAGACGTCACGCTTGAACAGGAACTCCGGCACCCAGAAGCTGTGGATGACATCCTTCGACGCGATCGTGAACTCGATGCTGCGGTCGGTCGGCAGCACCAGGATCGGGATGGTGGAGCTCGTGCCCAGCGTCTCGATCGGCCCGCCCTCGGGGGTGCGCGTGCCGGTGTAGTCGAACTGCCAGTTCCACTGGAAGCCGGTCACCGCGACCCGGACGTCGGGGTCGGGGTCGTCGACGTCCACGTAGTTCTGCACGTTCACCGTGAACCCGAACAGCACGGCCACGATGATGGTCGGCACGACCGTGAAGACGATCTCGACCGGCAGGTTGTACTGGGTCTGGCGCGGCGGGCTCTCGTCGTCACCCTTGCGCTTGCGGTGGAAGGCCACCGCCCAGAACATCGCGCCCCAGGTGACGGCGCCCACGATCAGTGCCGCCACGGCCGACCAGGTCCACAGCTCGCGCATGGCCTCGGCCTGCGGCGTGACGCCGACGGGCCAGCCGAAGCGGAGGACCTCCTCCACCGAGCAACCGGTGGTCAGCGGGATGACCAGGGCGGACAACCCGGCCAGCTTGGCCGCCCGCCCGAAACCCGTGCGGCGCCGGTCTCCCCCGCGCTGTGCTCGGCCCACTGCTCGCCGCCTCCCTGACCTCATGCGTGTGGTGGTGGTGCGCCCGTCACGGCCCCGGCGGCGGTAGCCGCCGGACGGGCCGAGGTCGGCCTCGTGCGCACACGTCTTCGACCCGGCGTAGAGCCTAGCCGAGCTGATCCCCCAATCGCCTCTCGGGTATGGGTCGGTCTCCCCTCGCCCCCTGGGCATACTGACTCGCTGTGTGCGGACTGCTGGGACTGCTGACCGCCGGGGCTGACGCAGCCGACCGGACCGAGCCGATGGCGGGCGCACTGCGCTGCCAGCGCCACCGCGGGCCGGACGAGAGCGGTACCTGGAACGACGCCGACGTCGTGTTCGGGTTCAACCGGTTGTCGATCATCGACGTCGAGAACTCGCACCAGCCGCTGCACTACGCGGACGGGCGCTACACCATCGTCTTCAACGGCGAGATCTACAACTACCTGGAGCTGCGGGCGGAGCTCGCGGACCGGCACGGTGCGACGTTCGCCACGGACGGCGACACCGAGGCGATCGTCGCGGCCTACCACCACTGGGGCCCGGACGCCGTGCGCCGGCTGCGCGGGATGTTCGCGTTCCTGATCTGGGACAGCCACGAGCGGGTGCTGTTCGGTGCCCGCGACCCGTTCGGCATCAAGCCGCTGTTCTTCGCGACGGGCCCGGCGGGCGTCGCGTTCGCCAGCGAGAAGAAGAGCCTGCTCGCGCTCGCCCCGGCCCTCGGGCTCGGCGAGGGGACCCTCGGCGACCTCGACGCCGCCGCCCTGCAGCACTACCTGCTGCTGCAGTACGTCCCCGAGCCGGCGACGCTGCACCGCGCGATCCGCCGGGTCGAGTCCGGCACGCACGTCACCGTGCGCCCCGGCGGTGAGGTCGACCACGAGCGGTACTTCGTCCCGACGTTCGCTGCGCCCACGTCCGGCACGTCCACCAACCCCCATGCGGTGGCCGCGCTGCACGGGCGGATCGCCGACGTGCTGCGCGACTCCGTCGCCAAGCACATGCGCGCGGACGTCACGGTCGGCGCGTTCCTGTCCGGGGGCATCGACTCCACCGCGATCGCCGCGATCGCCAAGGAACACGATCCGGACCTGATCACCTTCACCACCGGGTTCGAGCGCGAGGGCTACTCCGAGGTCGACGTGGCCGCCGAGTCGGCCGCCGCGATCGGGGTCCGCCACGTCGTCCGTACGGTCAAGCCCGACGAGATGATGGACGCGCTGCCGCTCATCGTCTGGTACCTCGACGACCCGGTGGCCGACCCGGCGCTCGTCCCGCTCTGGTTCATCGCCCGCGAGGCGCGCCAGCACGTCAAGGTCGTGCTGTCCGGGGAGGGCGCCGACGAGCTGTTCGGCGGCTACACGATCTACCGCGAGCCGCTCTCGCTCGCGCCGTTCGAGAAGGTGCCGGGCGCGTTGCGCGGCCTGATCGGGCGGGCGTCGACCCGGCTGCCGGAGGGTATGCGCGGCAAGGACCTGCTGCGACGCGGGGCGCTGTCACTGGAGGAGCGCTACTACGGCAATGCGCGGATCTTCCGCGACGACCAGCTGGCCGGCGTGCTCCGTCGCTACGACCCGCGCCGCTCGCACACCGACGTCACCGCTGCGCACTACCGCGACTCGGCCGCCTGGGACCCGGTCGCCCGCATGCAGCACGTCGATCTGTTCACCTGGCTACGCGGCGACATCCTGGTCAAGGCCGACAAGATGACGATGGCCAACTCGCTCGAGCTGCGGGTGCCGTTCCTCGACCCCGAGGTGTTCGGCGTCGCGTCCGGGATACCCCTGTCCCAGAAGATCACCGAGAACACGACGAAGTACGCACTGCGCCGGGCGCTGGACGGGATCGTGCCCACACACGTGCTGAACCGGCGCAAGCTGGGCTTCCCGGTACCGATCCGGCACTGGCTGCGCGACGAGATGTACGCCTGGGCGCGCGACATCATCCGTGACTCGCAGGCCGACCATCTGGTGGACCTGATGGCGGTGCAGCGGATGCTCGACGCCCACCGGGACGGCCCCGTCGACCACAGCCGCCGGATCTGGACCCTGCTGGTGTTCCTGCTCTGGCACGGGATCTTCGTGGAGCAGCGGATCCGCCCGGAGATCCCCGAGCCCGCCTACCCCGTCCGGCTCTGACCCCCGCCCACACCCCGCGAGTCGCGGTACGCCCGCGCGCGAGTCGGGGTAGTTCTGCCCGCGAGTCGGGGTCAACCCGCGCGCGAGTCGCGGTGCGCCCGCGTGCGAGTCGGAGTAGGTTGCGCGGCTCATCGGCAACGCGATCACGGGCCGCTCGTCGACCATATCCGCCGGTCACGGCCGTTGCTTCGTGATCATGGATCGCCACGTTCTGACAGAGATCGGCAGGCCGGAGCCGCGTTCTGGCCGTGATCGGCGGGGGTTATCCGCCGTCAGGGTGCTCACTGCGCACGATCTCAGTTCGAGGCTTGACTCAATCTGCAGTCCGGGCTATAACTTTTTTCGTCAGATCACTGCCAGGTTGGCAGCACTCAGGAGAGGAGAGACCCCATGCTGCTCAACTACGAGCCGTTCGCGAGCGCTGACACGTTCCGCCTGCTGGACCGGCTGGTCGGCTCGGCCGCGCGTCCGGCACGCACCGGCATGCCGATGGACGTCTACCGGCTCGACGACCACTTCGTCGCCACCTTCGATCTGCCGGGCGTCGACCCGGGATCGATCGACGTCACCGTCGAGGGCAACAACTTGGCCGTTCGCGCCGAGCGCAGCGCCCCGCACGAGGCCGGTGACTGGCTGGTCGCCGAGCGACCCCGCGGCACCTTCAGCCGCCAGTTGATGCTTGGGCGTGGACTGGACACCGACCAGCTGGCGGCGACCTACCGCGACGGCGTCCTGACCGTCACGATCCCCGTGGCCGAGCGAGCCAAGCCCCGGCGCATCGCGATCTCCCACGAGGGCGAGCAGCAGGCACTGACCGAACACTCCTGATACCGGACGATCGAGCCGACATGGTCCGTCGACGATCGGGAGGCAGATGACAGCACAGGACACAACACAGATCACATGACACCGATAAACCTCGACAGGCTGGACGACGAGGACTACCCGGCCGTGACGATGGGCCAGGCCGCGGAGCTCCTCGGCGTCCAGCCTGCTTTCCTGCGCAGTCTGGACGCCGGCGACGTGCTCCGTCCACACCGCACCAGCGGCGGGCACCGGCGCTACTCGCGCCGCCAGCTCTCCATCGCCGCACGGCTGCGAACGCTGTTCGACGAGGGGCACACGCTGACCTCCGCACACCGGATCGTCACCTTGGAGGACGAGCTGGCCGGGGCCGGGCGAGAGCTGCGCGCGGCGCAGAGCGATCTCGACGACCGCAGCGACGAGCTCGCGCAGACCCGTAGCGACCTGCGCGAGGCCGAAGCGCACATCGCCGACCTCACCCGTCGATTGAACTCGCGCCCGAGCAGCTGAACGACCGGTGGTCCAGGGTGAGCCTCGCCTCCCCCCGGACCACCCGGCCCTCGCCGGGGCCGTGGCTCGCGCACGGAGACGGAGCGACACACAGCGACACACACGGAATGACCGCGACTCGCGCGCACGATCACCACGACTCACGCGCGGAGACACCGCGACTCACGCGCGGGGAAACCGCGACTCGCGGGTGGGAAAGTGCCGACTCGCAGGTCAGGCGGGCAGGACGGTGGCGATCTCGGTGGCGGCGCCGGGACCGTACGCGTCGCGCAGGCGCTCGAGACCACGCTCCCGGTCCCAGGTCCACTCCTGCGGGCCGTCGGTCTCGAGCACGTTGACCGCGATCAGCGACCCGAGCTGCGCGGCGCGCTCCAAGTTCAACCCGCCCGCGGCCCCGGCCAGAAAACCGGCCCGGAACGCGTCGCCGACACCGGTCGGGTCGACCTTGCCGGTCTCCGGCACGACCCCGACCTTCAGCTCGACGCCGTCGCGCCCGACGATGTGCACGCCGTTCTCACCGAGCGTGGTGATCCGGATGTCGACGAGTTCGCCGACCTGCTCGGCGGTCCAGCCGGTCTTGCGGAGCAGCAGCTCCCACTCGTAGTCGTTCGTGAGCAGGTACGTCGCACCCTCGACGAGCCGGCGGATCTGCGGGCCCTCCATTCGCGCGAGCTGCTGGGACGGGTCGGCGGCGAACGAGAACCCACGCTGGCGGCACTCGTCGGTGTGCCTGAGCATCGCCTCGGGATCGTTGGCCCCGATCAGCACCAGGTCGAGGCCACCGGCCCGCTCGGCCACCGGACCCAGCTCGATCTCGCGGGCCCGCGCCATCGCGCCGGCGTAGAAGGACGCGATCTGGCACATGTCGTCGTCGGTGGTGCACACGAAACGGGCGGTGTGCACGTCGTCGAACACGTGCACTCCCGAGCAGTCGACCCCGTGGCGCTCCAGCCAGGAGCGGTAGTCGGCGAAGTCGGCCCCGACGGCGCCCACCAGCAACGGGGCCTGTCCCAGCACCCCCAGGGCGTAGGCGATGTTGCCGGCCACGCCGCCACGGCGGAGCACCAGGTCGTCGACGAGGAAGCTCAGCGACACCCGCTGCAGCTGCTCGGCCACCAGCTGGTCGTTGAACTTCCCGGGGAAGTGCATCAGGTGATCGGTGGCGATGGAACCGGTGACGGCGATAGGCACGGAACATCACCCTACCCGCAACACGCGGCGGACCCCCGGACCGAAGGCGCGCACGCCTCAGGTCCGGGGGTCCGGAGCGATGATCTACGACCGCCGGGAGACCGGCGGAACACCGATCAGTTGAACGAGTCCCCGCAGGCGCAGGAGCCACCGGCGTTCGGGTTGTCGATCGTGAAGCCCTGCTTCTCGATCGTGTCCACGAAGTCGATGACCGCGCCCTGCAGGTACGGCGCGCTCATCCGGTCGACACCGACCTTGAGGCCGTGGAAGTCGCGGAACAGGTCGCCGTCCAGCGAACGGTCGTCGAAGAAGAGCTGGTAGCGCAGGCCGGCGCAACCGCCCGGCTGAACTGCGATGCGCAGGTGCATGTCGTCGCGGCCCTCCTGGTCCAGCAGCGCGCGGGCCTTGAGTGCGGCAGCGTCGGTCAGCTCGACGCCGTGCGTCTCGGTCGCTGCGTCGGTCTGGACGGTGTTCTCGACGGTCATGGCTCTCCCAACAACGGGCGGGGCAGTGCTGTTCCCAGATGCCGTGGACTGATTCCCGGGCGCACGCGTCGACCGCAGCGCTCGGGAGCCCCACGTGCTGTTGCCATAGTAGGCCCTCCGACCGACACCGGTCCCTCACCTGAGGGCCCGACGTCACCTCCGGGGGTGATCCGCACCACCGGCCGCCGGTGGCGTCCAACGACTCCAGCGCGCGGCGACCCGCTCGGCCAGCGCGGCGAGCGTCCCGGCCGGATCGGCCATCGACGCGTCGACGCCGCCGGCCTCGTCGGCCACCGCGTAGGCCGTGTCCACCCCGACCGCGGCCGCCTCCCGGCGCCCGACCAACACCTGGCCGGCCAGGACCACGCACGGGATCCCGCGGTCGGCCGCCGCCCGGGCCACCGCGGTGATCAGCTTCCCGCGCAGCGACTGCCAGTCGAAGCTGCCCTCGCCCGTCACGGCCAGCCCGGACCCCGCAGCGACCCGGTCCAGCGCGGCGTCCAGGCCGACCAGTCGGCGGACCATTCCCGCGCCCGATTCCCGGCGGGCCCCGCACGCCAGCAGCGCAGCGCCCAGGCCACCGGCCGCGCCCGCACCCGGTTCGTCGCGCACGTCGGTGCCCGCGGGCAGGTCCGCCGCGGCCAGCACGTCGGCGAACACCGCGAGGGCGGCGTCCAGTTCGGCGACGGCGGCGTCGTCCGCGCCCTTCTGCGGCCCGAAGACCGCAGCGGCGCCGTGCCGCCCGAGCAGCGGGTTGTCCACGTCGACGGCGGCGACCAGGTGCACCCCGTCCAGCTTCAGCAGACCGTCGAGCCGGGCGCACCGGGCCAGCGCGGCGCCGCCGTCCGGGAGCGGGACCCCGGAACCGTCGACCGGCTCGGCTCCGAGCGCGGCCAGCATCCCGGCGCCGCCGTCGGTGGTCGCCGAGCCACCCAGCCCGACGACGATCTCCGCCGCCCCGGCGTCGCGGGCGGCGATGATCAGTTCACCGACCCCGCGGGTCGTCACTCGCCGGGCGGTCGCCGGGGTGCGCTGCTCGCTCGACACCAGATGCAGCCCGCACGCCGCGGCCGACTCCAGATAGGCGGTGTCCCCGACCTGCAACCATCCGGCCGGCACCGGGTCGCCGAACGGACCGGTCACGGCGCGTTCGCGGAACTCCCCGCCCAGCGCCGCCTGCAGCACCTCGACGAAACCGGTGCCGCCGTCGGCCAGCGGAAGCAGGTGCAGCTCGTCCCCCGGAGCGGCCCGGCGCCACCCCTCGGCGATCGCGGCGGCGGCCGCGGGCGCGCTGAGCGTCCCACCGAAGGAGTCCGGAGCCACCACCACCTGCACACATCGGAGGCTATCGCCCGTACGCTGGGACGCGTGAGGTTCCTGCGCCGCTCCGACCAGACCGCTGCCACCGTGAGCTCCGGCGGGTCCGACACGGCGCAGAATCCGGACTCCGGTCCGGCCACCGACGGCACCCGCACAGCGGGTAAGGGCCGTCCGACACCGAAGCGCCGCGAAGCGGAGTCCAAGCGCCGGGGCCCGGCCCCGCCCCCGCCGCGCACCCAGCGCGAGGCCGCCCGCCTGGCGCGCGCCAACCGTCCGGCCAAGGAGCAGCGCCGCCGCGCCGCGGCCGAGCGTCGGGAGCGGATGGCCGCCGGCGACGACCGGTTCCTGATGCCCCGCGACCGCGGTCCGGTGCGGGCCTACGTCCGCGACCTCATCGACTCCCGGCCGCACCTGATGGGCCTGTTCATGCCCCTCGCGGGCCTGGTGCTGCTCTCTGTGCTGCTCCCGATCCCGGCGGCTCAGCAGTACCTGAGCCTGTTCAGCCTGCTGGCGCTCGTGACAATGGTCGTGGAGGGTGTCGTCCTGGGCATCCAGGTCACCCGCAAGGCCCGCGCGAAGTTCCCGGACGAGAAGATCAGCGGCCTCGGCACCGGGTGGTACGCGTTCACCCGCGGCAGCCAGCTGCGCCGGCTGCGGATCCCGAAGCCGCGGGTCGAACGCGGGGCGAACCCCTAACCCTCCTGCAGGCTCATCGGCCCGTAGACCTCGGTGTCACCCGTGCCGTCGTTCCCGATCAGCACCACCGCGTCGATGCCGTCGGCACGCAACTCCTCCCAGACGCCGCCGAACCACTGCTCGGCCTGCGTCTGGTCGTCGAATGTCTCCTCGGGACCATCCACGGGATCGCCCGCCGGGTCCAGGTACCGCCACCGGAATGCCATGGCGCAGAAGTTAGCGTGACGCCGTGATCGTCGCCGCCCGCCGCACGCTCGTGCTGGGCGGGACCCGGTCCGGGAAGTCCCGGTACGCCGAGGACCTGCTGCCAGCCGACGGCCCCGTCCGCTACTGCGCCACCGCGCGCCGCCGTGACGACGACGCCGAGTGGGCCGCGCGGATCGAGGCGCACCGGGCCCGCCGCCCCCCGGGCTGGACGACCGTCGAAGAACCCGACCTCGTCGCGCTGCTCCGCGGCACGGGCCCCGGCGACGACCCGCTGCTGGTCGACGACCTGGCCACCTGGCTCACCGGCGTGCTCGACGACGCCGGGGCGTGGGAGCGGGCGGACGTCCCGGCCGCGGTCGGCGAGCGGGTGGCCGAGCTCGTGGACGCCGTCGCCGGATGCGCAGGCCGGGTCGTGCTGGTCTCAGCGGAGGTCGGGCTGGGCGTGGTGCCGGGGACTCGGGCCGGACGGCTGTTCCGCGACGAGCTGGGCGCCGCCAACACCGCCCTCGCGCAGGTGTGCGACGAGGTGCTGCTGCTCGTGGCCGGGCTGCCCGTGCAACTGAAGTAGCCGCGCGGTAGGAAGGCGCCGTGGATCTCCCCAGCGTCACCGCCCCCGACGCCGACGCCCGCCGGGCCGCCGTCGCCCGGCACGACGAGCTCGCGGTCCCGACCGGTGGCCTCGGTCTGCTGGCCGAGCTGGGCTGCTGGCTCGCCGCGTGCCAGGGCACCTGCCCGCCCCGCCCACCGGCCCGGCCGCGGGTGGTGGTCGTCGCCGCGGACCACGGCATCGCCGAGGCGGGCGTGTCCGCCTACCCGCCGGAGGTGACGGCCCGGCAGCTCGCCGCGGCCCGCGAGCAGAGCCTGCCGGCGTCGGTGCTCGCCCCTGTGTCCGGCGCGTCGGTCCGGGTGGTCGACGTGGCCGTGGACGACGGGGACGACGGTGATGCCGTCCCGGACGTCGCCACGACTGCGGGCCGCTACCGGGTCCGGCGTTCCAGCGGGCGCATCGACCGGGCCGACGCTCTGACCGAGGAGGAGACCACCGCCGCGCTGAGCATCGGCCGCACGCTGGCCGACGAGGAGGTCGACGCCGGCGCCGACCTGCTCGTCCCGGCGTCGCTCGGTGTCGGGGCGACCACCCCGGCGTCGGTGCTGGTCGCCGCGCTCACTGGGATCGAGCCGGTCGCCGTCGTCGGGCGGGGCAGCGGGATCGACGACGTCACCTGGATGCGCAAGGCCGTCGCGATCCGGGACGGGCTGCGCCGGGCCCGCCCGCACGCGCGCGACCCGCTGGCGCTGCTGCGGGTCGCCGGGGGCGCCGATCTCGCCGTGCTCACCGGGTTCCTCGCCCAGGCCGCGCTCCGCCGGACACCGGCGCTGCTCGACGGGCTGGTCGTCGGCGCGGCGGCGCTGGTCGCCGAGGAGCTCGCCCCGGGCGCGCGGGACTGGTGGCTCGCCGCGCAGCGGTCCCCCGAGCCGGCGATGGCGCTCGTGCTCGACCAGTTGCAGCTGACCCCGCTGGTCGACCTGAACGTGCGCCTCGGCGACGGCACCGGCGCGCTGGCCGTGGTGCCGCTGCTGCAGATGTCGGCCCGGCTGCTCGCCGAGACGGCCACCGAGGCGGGCAGCGGGATCGCGCCGTCCCGCGCCGCGAGCTGAGCACCGCGATGCGCGGCCTGGCCCTGGCCGTGAGCTGGCTGACCGTGCTGCCGGTCCGTGCCGGGCCCGCCGACCCCGGGGCGCCGCTGGACCCGCGGGTGGCGGCGGCGGCGATCCGGTGGGCGCCGCTGGTCGGGGCGCTGCTCGGGGCCGCGTCCGGGGCGGTGTTCCTCGGCCTGACCGCGCTCGGGGTGCCACCGCTGGTGGGCGGCCTGCTGACCGTCGGGTTCGCGGCGCTGGCCACCCGCGGCATGCACCTCGACGGGCTCGCCGACACCGCTGACGGGCTCGGCTGTTACGGCCCGCCCGAGCGGGCGCTCGCGGTCATGCGCGACGGCGGGGCCGGACCGTTCGCCGTCGTCACCCTGCTGGTGACCGTCGGCACGCAGGCCGCCGCGCTCGCCGCGCTGGCCGCGGGTCCCGCGGTCGGTGTGCTCGCGGCGACGGTGCTGGCCGCCGCGGTCGGTCGCGCCGGGTTCGCCTGGTGCGCCCGCCGCGGGGTGACGGCGGCGCGGCCGGGTGGGCTCGGCTCGACGGTGGCGGGCTCACAGCCGTGGTGGGTCGCGGCGCTGTGGTGGGCGGTGCTCGCCGGGACCGGCGCATTCGTGGTGCCCGGCCGGCCGTGGCAGGGTCCGCTCGCGGTGCTGCTCGCCGCGCTGGTGGTCGTCGCGCTGTCGGCGCACACCCGGCGCCGGTTCGGCGGGATGACCGGCGACGTCCTGGGCGCCGCCGCCGAGCTCGGCACGACGGTGACCCTGATCGTCCTCACCACCCGCTGAACCCGCATTGGGTAGCCCCGACGCGCCACACCCCCCGCCCCACGACCACGTTGTGGAGCCATAGCGCGGTCCGGGGGGGGCGCCCGGGCGCGCGTTGTGGAGCTGTGACGCGCTTCGGGCGGGGGGTTGGGGCGCGTTGTGGGGGTTGGCGCAGGGTCGGGCGGTCAGGCGCCGGCAGGGGCCGGGACCAGGGTGCGCATCCAGGAGTGGGTGTCCGGGGCGCCGCCGCGCTGGATCGCGGTGAGCAGCTCGCGCAGCCGGGTGGTGACCGGGCCGGGCTCGCCGTTGCCCACCGTCACCTCGCCGTCGTTGTACTTGACCCGCCCCACCGGGGTGATCACCGCGGCGGTTCCGCAGGCGAACACCTCGCTGATCCGGCCGTCGGCCGCGCCCTCGAGCCACTCCTGCGCGGAGATCTTGCGCTCGGTGACCTGGCAGCCCAGTTCCTTGGCCAGCACCAGCAGCGAGTCGCGGGTGATCCCGGGCAGGATCGAGCCGGACAGCTCCGGGGTGACGACCTCCACGGGGCCGTCGCCGTCACCCGAGCCGAAGACGTAGAACAGGTTCATCCCGCCCATCTCCTCGACCCACTTGCGTTCCGCCGCGTCGAGGTAGGCGACCTGCGCGCAACCGTGCTCGGCCGCCTGCGCCTGCGGGAGCAGTGAGGCCGCGTAGTTGCCGCCGCACTTCGCCGCGCCGGTCCCGCCGATCGCAGCCCGGGTGTAGTCGGTGCACAGCCACACGTCGACCGGCTTCACCCCGCCCGGGAAGTAGGCCCCGGCCGGAGACGCGATCAGCGCGTAGAGGTACTCCGAGGCGGGCCGCACGCCCAGCCCCACCTCGGTGGCGATCATGAAGGGCCGCAGGTAGAGCGACTCCTCACCGCCGGCCGGCGGCACCCAGGCGCGGTCGGCGTCGACCAGTTCCGCGAGCGAGGCCAGGAACAGCTCGTCGGGCAGCGGGGCCATGCCGAGCCGGGTGGCAGAGGAGCGGAAGCGCGCCGCGTTGGCCTCGGGGCGGAAGGAGGCGACCGAGCCGTCCGGCTGCTGGTAGGCCTTGAGCCCCTCGAAGATCTCCTGGCCGTAGTGCAGCACCATCGAGGCCGGATCCAGGGTCAGCGGCCCGTAGGGCACCACGGCGGCGTCGTGCCAACCGGCATCCCGCGACCAGCGGATGGTCACCATGTGGTCGGTGAAGTAGCGGCCGAACCCCGGGTCCGCGACGATCTCCGCGCGCCGGGACTCCGGCACCGGAGCGGGGTTGGGGGTGCGGGAGAACGACGGCGTGCTCATGACGCAGACGGTAACCCGTCGGGCAAGTCCGACGGTCGGACCTCCGACGTTCCGCGCGACACAGCCGGTCCCCCGGCCTCGATGTGACCGCCACCCCTCTGTCGGCCCGCACGTCGGACCGATCGTGCATGCCCGCCCTCGCCCGCTCCCGCCAGGCCGCCTGCACCCGGCTGCTGACCGATCTGGCGGGGTGGGGGTCGCTCAGCGCACGCGCGAAGGCACGAACGGCGGGCGCACCACCGTGGCGTCCAGGCTGCGTCCCCGGACGTCGACGGTCACGGTGTCGTCGAGGCCGACGCCCGCCGCGGTGTCGATCAGCGCGAGCGCGATGCCGCACCGCAGCGTCGGAGAGAACGTCCCCGAGGTCGTCACCCCGACATTCTCGCCGTCACGCAGCACGTCCATCCCGGGCCGCGGCACGCCCCGCCCGGTCGCGCGCAGCCCGAGGAGCCGCCGCGCCGGGCCGGTCTCCTTCTCCGCGAGCAGCGCGGCGCGGCCCCAGAAGGCGGGCTTGGACCAGCCGACCGCCCAACCGCTGCCGGCCTGAACCGGGCTGATCTCCGGCAATAGGTCCTGCCCGTGCAGCGGGTAGCCCATCTCCGTGCGCAGCGTGTCCCGCGCCCCGAGCCCGGCCGGGCGCCCGCCCAGCCCCGCCGCCGCGGCCAGCAGCGCATCCCAGACCGCGGGCGCGTCCGCGGCGGGGACCAGCAGCTCGTAGCCGTGCTCACCGGTGTACCCGGTCCGGCAGACGCGGATCTCGCCCGCGTCGGTGAACGCCATGTAGTCGAGCTGTGCGAGGCCGTCGGCGCCGGGCAGGGCCGCGCCCAGCAGCTCGGTCGAGCGCGGGCCCTGAGCGGCGAGGACGGCGAGCTCGCGGTGCCGGTCGGTGACCGTGACGCCGGCGGGCGCGGCGGCGCGCAACCGGTCGGCGACCTCGGCGGCGTTCGCCGCGTTCGGCACGGCGAGCACCTCGTCCGGGCCGATCAGGTAGACGATCAGGTCGTCGACGACGCCGCCGGACTCCGTGCAGCACAGCGTGTACTGCGCCTGCCCGGGGCCGATCCTGCCGAGGTCGGCGGTGAGGCACGCGTTGACGAAGTCCGCGGCGCCCGGGCCGGTGACCGACAGCTTGCCGAGATGGCTGACGTCGAAGATCCCCACGGCTTCGCGCACGCTCATGTGCTCGGCGACGGTCCCGCCGGGGTAGGACAGCGGCATCGACCAGCCGCCGAACGCGCCCATGGTGGCTCCGAGGGCGGTGTGCCGGTCGTGCAGCGGACTGGTCAGCAGGTCGGTGCCGTCGGTGGTGCTCACGGCGCGCACCGTACCGGCGCGCGGCGGTTCAGCGGGCGCGCGCGCCGCGGGCGGTCGCCCACCGGCCGAGCAGCGTGCACACCACCCATCCGACGGCGACGGCGATCGCCGTCGCGAGCACGGACCCGAGCGGGAGCAGCACGGCCAGCCCCAGGCACAGCAGCAGACCGACCACCGAGGTCCACGCCGGCCACCGGCGGTGCCCGGCCGGCAGCCGCAGCGCCGCGAGGTTGATGACGGCGTAGTACACGAGCACCGAGCACGCGGACAGCGCGATCGCCGCCACCGGGCCGGCGAGTACCGCGACCACGACCGCGAGCGCCCCGCCCGCGAGGTCGGCCCGCCACGGCGTGCCCTTCGGGCCGATCGCGGCCAGGGCGTGCGGCAGCTCCCGGCGCCGGGCCATCGCCAGCGACGTCCGGCTGACGCCGACGAGCACCGAGAGCAGCGCCGACCCGGCGGCCACCGCTGCCCCGATACGGACCAGCACGCCCAACGCCGGCGCCTGCCCGGTGTCGACCAGCGCGACCAGCGGGGACCGCTCGGTGGCCAGCCGCTCCAGGCCGAGGCCGACCAGCAGCGCACCCGCGACGGCGAGGTAGACGACCAGGGTGATGCCCAGCGCGATCGCAATGGCCCGGCGCAGCGTCCGATCGGGGTCGCGCACCTCCTCGCCCAGCGTCGCGATGCGCGCGTAGCCGGCGAACGCGAAGAAGATGAGCCCGGCCGCGGTGAACACGCCCAGCCCGCCGCCCGTCATCGGCTCGGTCGGCATCAGCGGTTCGGTGCTGGCCGACGCCGACCAGGAACTCGCCCCGCCGGGGCCGAGCAACCCGACCACGACCACGACCAGCAGCACCGCCAGCGTGCCGCCGACCAGCAGCCAGGCCGACCGCGCGGTCCATCGCACCCCGGCGATGTTCAGCGCCGTGACGGCCACGATGACCACGATCGCCGTCGGCAGCGGCTGCGCGGGCAGGACGTAGCTGCCGAACACGCCGGCGGCCGCCGCGGCCGAGGCGATCTTCCCGACCAGGAACGCCACCCCGGCGAGCCGGCCCGCGGCGGGGCACAGCCGCTCCCGGCCGTAGACGTAGCCGCCGCCGCTCTCCGGGTGCGAGACGGCGAGATCGGCCGTCGACGCGGCGTTGCACATCGCCACGACGCCCGCCAGCGCGACCGCGGCCAGGAGCCACGGTCCGGCCGCGGCGGCCGCCGGGGAGAACACGGCGAACACCCCGGTGCCGAGCATGGCCGCCAGCCCGAGGACCACGGCGTCGGCGGTTCCCAGTCGTCGAGGCAGGGGCGGGGGCACGATTCCCACCCTTGCATCCGGGGCTGCCCGAAACGGCGCCGTGCCGGTGTCATTAGCATCTCGAAGCGGTCTCACCATCCATCACATCCGCCAGGAAACCCGGCTTTCGAGGAGAGACGTGTCCACCGAGCTGCGCATTCGGAACGAATCGGCCGCGACCGCGGAGGGCGATGCGGTCGTCGTGGGCGTCCTGCCCGCCGAGGCGGACGGGGACGGCCTCCGGTTGACCCCCGGCACCGAGGAGGTGGACGCGGCGTTCGACGGCCGGCTGACGAAGGAACTGGAGCTGGCCGGTGCGACCGGCAAGGCCGAGGAGATCGTGAAGCTGCCCACCCGGGGCGCGATCACGGCGCCACTCGTCGTCGCGGTCGGGCTGGGCAAGCCCGGCTCCGAGGGGGCGAGCGAGCCCGAGCAGGTCCGGCGGGCGTCGGGTGCCGCCGCCCGAGCGCTCTCCGGGACGGGGCGCGCCGTCAGCACGCTGGGCCGGCTCGATCTGGCGGCGGCCGCCGAGGGCACGCTGCTCGGCGCGTACACCTTCAACGCCTACAAGAGCAACGGCGCGAACGGCGCGAACGGCAAGACCCCGGTCGGGCAGGTCGACCTGCTGACCGGCGACGACACGGCCGAGGAGACGCTGCGTCGCGCGACGGCCGTCGCGAACGCCGTCCGCACCGCCCGCGACCTGATCAACACCCCGCCCAACGACCTCTACCCCGAGACGTTTGCCGCCCGCGCCCGGGAGCTGGGCGAGGCTGCCGGGCTGCAGGTCGAGGTGCTCGACGACGCGGCACTCGCCGAAGGCGGGTACGGCGGCGTGCTCGGCGTCGGCCAGGGCTCGTCGCGCAAGCCGCGGCTGGTCCGGCTGACGTGGTCGGGCGGGGACTCCCCACGGGCGAAGGTGGCCCTGGTCGGCAAGGGCATCACGTTCGACACCGGCGGGATCTCGATCAAGCCGGCGGCCAACATGGACCACATGACCTCGGACATGTCCGGGGCCGCCGCGGTGATCGCCACGACGGTGCTCGCCGCGCAGCTGGGACTCCCGGTCGCGGTGACCGCGACCGTGCCGATGGCCGAGAACATGCCGTCGGACACCGCCTACCGTCCCGGCGACGTGCTGAAGATGTACGGCGGCAAGACCGTCGAGGTGCTCAACACCGACGCCGAGGGCCGGCTGATCCTGGCCGACGCGATCGTCCGGGCCGGCGAGGACGCTCCCGACTACCTGATCGAGACCTCCACTCTGACCGGCGCCCAGGTGGTGGCCCTCGGCACCCGCACCGCCGGGATCATGGGCAGCGACGAGTTCCGGGACCGGGTCGCCGCGCACGCGCAGACCACCGGCGAGGGCGGCTGGCCGATGCCGCTGCCCGACCACCTGCGCCCCGACCTGGACTCGCGGGTGGCCGATCTGGCCAACGTCACCAGCCACCGCTTCGGCGGGATGCTCGCCGCGGGCATCTTCCTGCGCGAGTTCGTGCCGGCCGACACGCCGTGGGTGCACATCGACGTCGCCGGGCCGGCGTTCAATGCGGGCGGGCCGTGGGGCTACACCGGCAAGGGCGGCACCGGCGTGCCGGTCCGGACGATGTTCGCGGTGCTGTCCGACATCGCCGAGAACGGCTGATCCCCGCTCTATCTACTGAGCGGTAACCCGAGGCATACTGCCCGTCATGTCTCCCCACCGCTCCCGCACCGGCCCCGCCTCGTCGAGCCCGGGCGCCCCGCGCTCCGCCGTCGTCACCGGCGGCGGCCGCGGGATCGGTGAGGCCATCGCGACCGAACTCGTGCGCCGCGGGTACCGGGTGCTGGTCACCGACGTCGACGGGGCCACCGCGGCCGCGACGGCGCAGCGGATCGGCGCGGCGGGGGGCGTCGGCTACGACGTCACCGACGAGCACGCCGCCCATGACGTCGCGAAGCAGGCCCGCGAACTGGCCCCGCTGGGCGCCTGGGTCAACAACGCCGGGGTCGGGTTCGACGGGACGCTGTCGGAGCTGTCGTCCGAGCACGTGCGAGCCCTGGTCGACGTCAACGTGATGGGTGTCGTCTGGGGTTGCCGGGCCGCGGTGGCCGCGTTCCGCGAGCAGGCGGCAGCGGGTACCGTCGGCGGCGACATCGGGATCACCGCGTCGCTCAGCGCCCTCGGCCCGGTCCCGGGTCTGTCGCTCTACGCCGCCACGAAGGCCGCGGTGCTGTCGCTCGCGGCGGCGCAGCACTCCGAGCTGCGCGCGGAGGGGATCAGGGTGCACGCCATCTGCCCCGACGGCGTCAACACCGAGCTGCTGCGCTCGATGGCCGACGACGGCCAGGCCAAGGCGCTGGTCCGCAGCGGAGTCCTGGTCGCACCGGAGCAGGTCGCCCGGGCGCTCGCCGACATGTTCGGCACGCAGCGCGTCTACCGGACGCTGCCCGGCTGGCGTGGCGCCATCATGCGCTCGACCGCCCTCGCCCCCGGGCCGATGCTGCGCCTGGAGCCCGTCATGCGGGCGTGGGGTCGGCGGCGGGCGCGCTCGCTGCGCTGAGCCCCGGCCGCCGGCCCGTCCGACCACCGTCGCCGAGCCCCGGACGGGTGCGCTCAGGCCCCGAGGTCGCGCCGGCGCTGCCGTTCGCGCAGCACCTTCTGCCGGGCGTCGTGGTCGCGCATGCGCTGCGGATAGCCGACCAGCTGCACGTCGTACACCGGGATCTTGAGCGAGCGGGCGAGCTTCCTCGCCCCGTCCGGACCCGACACGCGCCGGCGGGTCCACTCGCCGTCCTTGGCCACCAGCACCATCGTCGTCTCCGTCACGGTCGTGCGCGGTTCCACAAAGGCCTCGACGCCCTCACGGGCTGCGGCCCACGACCGCAGGTGCTCCTCGTCGGCGCCGTCGGCGCGGCGCAACCTGCCCGGTCTGCCCCCACGAAACCGGCTGAACAGGCCCACGTCCCCCACCTCCCGCCCGGTGCCGCAACCGTGCGGCACATGCTGTTGCCGGTTTCAACGTCCGCGGCGTCCGATTTTCTCCCGATCCCGCTCCCGATCGGCCCAGCCCCGCGTGCGGCGTTGCAGGGTGACAAGATGGGCGCCGAGACTGCGCGAGACCCGCGGCGGCGAGAAGGACAAGGAGTACCGACGTGCCCGAGCACAACGCTGACCTGGTGATTCTCGGTGGCGGGTCGGGTGGGTACGCCTGCGCGTTGCGTGCGGCGGAGTTGGGCCTGTCGGTGGTGCTGATCGAGAAGGACAAGCTCGGCGGTACGTGTCTGCACCGCGGGTGTA